>NZ_CP107836.1:3619617-4222886 GCF_036346615.1 Streptomyces sp. NBC_00523
GCAAGCTGCACCCCGGGCCCGCCCGGAAGACGACGGACCGGCTGAAGGTGTACATCGCGAAGGCCGAGTACGCCACGACGCCCGGCATCCGCATGATCCTCCCGCAGCGCACCGCCGAACGCCTCGGCCTGCACACGAAGCCGTTCGGCAGTGTGTACGCCGTCGGCCACGAGCCCACGGACGCGGAGAACCAGCGGGTCACCGCGGCCATCGACCAGGCCGGGGGCGGTCTCTGGGTGCAGAGCAACTCCGGGCCCAACGACCGGGGCAGCACGATCCTGCTGATCCTCACCCTGTTCGCCGGGGTGGTGACGGTGGGCGCGGCCGCGATCACGACCGGTCTGGCCAAGGCGGACGCGGAGGCCGACCTCACCACGCTCAGCGCGATCGGCGCGGCCCCGCGCGTGCGGCGGTCGCTCTCCGGATTCCAGTGCCTGGTGGTGGCGCTGACCGGGGTGCTGCTCGGGACGGCGGCGGGTCTGGTGCCCGCGGTGGCCCTGCGGCTGGTCGATCTGCGCGAGGCGATGGAGTACATGCGGGAGGACCCCATGGAGTCCGCGTACACGCCGATCGTGCTGCCCTGGGCGACCATCGGCCTGCTGGCCGTGGCGGTCCCGCTGCTGGCGGGCGGCCTCGCGGCGGTCTTCACCCGTTCGCGGGTGGCCCTGGCGAGGCGGGCCGGCTGAGCCGTAGGACCGTTCGGTGCCCCTGGATGCGGTGGATCAGCCGTTTCCGGGGGCACCACAGTGTTGAACACCGTGTGTGCGAGACAATGGCGGCATGGAGATGCCGAGGAATGAACGGTCGCAGGAGCACCCCCAGGTCCTCGTAGTGGGGCAGGACGGAATGGCGATCGGCGGCGGTGGCACGGACGACGAGTCGCGGGAGGTCCCGGTGACGGAGATGGTCGAGCAGCCCGCGAAGGTCATGCGGATCGGCAGCATGATCAAGCAGCTCCTGGAGGAGGTGAGGGCCGCTCCTCTCGACGAGGCGAGCCGGGTGCGGCTCAAGGAGATCCACGCCGGCTCCGTGAAGGAGCTGGAGGACGGCCTCGCGCCGGAGCTGGTGGAGGAGCTGGAGCGGCTGTCCCTGCCGTTCACCGAGGACTCGGTCCCCTCCGAGGCGGAGCTGCGGATCGCCCAGGCCCAGCTGGTGGGCTGGCTGGAGGGCCTGTTCCACGGCATCCAGACCGCGCTGTTCGCCCAGCAGATGGCGGCCCGCGCCCAGCTGGAGCAGATGCGCCGGGCCCTGCCGCCCGGCAGCGGCCCGGAGGAGGACGGCGGCATCGACCCGCACGGCCCGGTCCGCTCGGGGCCGTACCTGTAACCGACCACGCACGAGGGGCCCGGCACACAAACGGTGTGCCGGGCCCCTTTCGTACGCGTGCGCTCAGGCGGTCGTCGGCGGCTGGAGCAGCACCTTGCCGATGTGGGTGCTGGACTCCATGACCCGGTGGCCCTCGGCCGCGTCCCGCATCGGCACCGTGCGGTCGACCACCGGCTGCACGACGCCCTCCTCGATGAGCGGCCAGACGTGCTCGCGGACGGCCGCGACGATCGCCGCCTTCTCGGCGAGCGGGCGCCCGCGCAGCGAGGTCGCGGTGACGGCCGCCCGCTTGTTGAGCAGCATGCCGAGGTTCAGCTCGCCCTTGGCGCCGCCCTGGAGCCCGATGATCGCGAGCCGGCCGTTGACGGCGAGCGCCTGCACGTTCCGGTCGAGGTACTTCGCGCCCATGATGTCGAGGATGACGTCCGCGCCCGCCCCGGCCGTGGTCTCGCGGATCTCCTCCACGAAGTCCTGCTCGTGGTAGTCGATCAGGATGTCCGCCCCCAGCTCGGCGCAGCGCGCCAGCTTGTCGGGGCTGCCGGCCGTCACGGCGACCCGTGCGCCGACGGCCTTGGCGAGCTGGATCGCCATCGTGCCGATGCCGCTGGACCCGCCGTGCACCAACAGGGTCTCGGCGGGCCGGAGGTGGGCCACCATGAACACGTTGGACCAGACCGTGGCCGTCACCTCGGGCAGCGCCGCGGCCCGTACGAGGTCCAGCCCCTTGGGTACGGGGAGGAGCTGGCCCGCCGGAACGGCGACCTTCTCCGCGTAACCGCCGCCCGCGAGGAGCGCACACACCTCGTCGCCGACGGCCCAGCCGGTGACCCCGGGCCCGAGGGCCGAGACGCGGCCGGAGCATTCCAGGCCCGGGTAGGGGGACGCTCCCGGCGGCGGGTCGTAGAAGCCCTGGCGCTGGAGCACATCGGCCCGGTTGACCGCACTGGCCGCGACGTCGACGAGGACCTCGCCGTCGCCGGGAACGGGATCGGGCACCTCGGCCCACACGAGCGCCTCGGGGCCACCGGGTTCGGGGATCGTGATCGCATGCATGGCCGCGAGGCTACTCCGTGGGCGGGGCGGTCTCAGGAACGCGGGATGCCCTGGTGCGGCGGGTAGCTGGGAGGCTCGTTCGAAGCGCGGACGATGGTGATCAGGCGGTCCGTCAGCTGCAAGGGGCTCGCCGCCGGGTCGTCGTAGCCGAGGAGCCGGTGGCCCCGCAGCACGTTGACGACGAGATCGTCGGTCTCCCGCACGCTCTTGCCCACCTCGCTCTTTATCACCGGCCGTTCGACCAGATCGAGGCCGCTGCCCTGCTGGATGAGGTCCTCCATGACCGTGCCCGCGCTGGGGCTGAGCACGGAGAGGCCGAGCAGCCGGCCCGCCGCACTGGCGCTGGTGATGACGGCGTCAGCACCGGACTGCCGCAGCAGCGGGGCGTTCTCCTCCTCACGGACCGCGGCCACGATCTTCGCGCCCCGGTTGAGCTGGCGGGCGGTCAGTGCGACCAGCACCGCGGTGTCGTCGCGCTGGGTGGCGATGATGACCTGACGGGCCTTCTGAAGCTCGGCCCGCAGCAGTACATCGCTGCGCGTGGCATCCCCGATGACACCCGTGAAGCCCTCGGCGGTGGCGATCTCGATCACCTTGGACTGCGGGTCGACAATGACGATCTGTTCCTTGCTCAGCCCGGTGGCGCACAGGGTCTGGATGGCCGAGCGGCCCTTCGTTCCGAACCCGACGACGACAGTGTGGTCACGCAAGTTGGTTCTCCAACGCTTCAGCCGGAAGTCCTCCCGGGTCCGCTCCGTGAGGACCTCAAGGGTGGTGCCGACCAGGATGATGAGGAAAAGCACGCGCAGCGGTGTCACGAGCACCACATTGATGAGACGGGCCCCGTCGCTGTACGGGGTGATGTCGCCGTATCCGGTGGTGGAGAGGGTGACCGTCGCGTAGTAGACCGAGTCCAGCAGGTCGACCTTGCCGTCGGCGGCATCGTGGTAGCCGACCCGGTCGATCCAGACGATGAACACCGTGATGGCCAGCACCATCAGAGCCATCATCAGCCGCTTGGCGACCTGGCGGGCCGGTCCGTCCACGACCCTGCGCGGAAGCATCACGCGGGTGGGGACGACCTGTTCGTCCGCCCGCCTGGCCATCGCGTCTTGGCCGGGAAGTTTCACGTGAAACACCCTTCAGTCCACGGCGTCGCCGGGGCCCACGGTAGATCGAGGATCTCCACCTCGGTGCCGGACCGTACCCCGCCCGGCTCCACGACGGCCAACCCGTCCGCGGCGGCGATCCCGCGCAGCATGGCGGGACCGTTGTAGTGCAGTGGTACGACGTGCTCCGCCCCGCCTGCGGTTCCGGGTTCTCCGGCCGCCCGGTGGACCACGGGCACCAGCCGGGTGTCGCGCGGATGCCCGTGCACATCGTCGCGCACGGCCACCCGGTAGGGATCATCGGGGGTACGTCCGGCCAGTCCGCCGAGGAGCGGCCCGGCGAGGGTGAGCAGTCCGGAGACGGCGGCCAGGGGGTTGCCGGGCAGCCCGACGAGCCAGGGCCCGTCGGAGGGGAGCCGGGCCAGCAGCATCGGATGGCCGGGACGCACGGCGACCCCGTCGACCAGGAGCTCGGCCCCGATCCGGCCGAGGACGCGGTGGACGTGGTCGACGGGCCCGGCGGCGGTGCCTCCGGTCGTGATGATCAGGTCGGCCTCGGAGCTGGTGAGCGCCTTCTCCAGGGCCTCCGCATCATCCCCGAGGCGCCGCGGCGGAGTGACCTCGGCGCCCAGCGCGTGCACCCAGGGCCCGATCATGGGGCCCAGCGCATCGCGGATCAGCCCGTCGTGCGGCAGCCCGGCGGTGAGCAGTTCATCGCCGAGCACCAGGACGTCGACGCGCGGCCGGGCGCGGACGGGCAGCTCGTCGTACCCGGCGGCTGCGGCCAGTCCGAGCACTGCGGGCGTGACGACCGTGCCGGCGGGAAGCAGGATCTCCCCCGACCGGCACTCCTGGCCGCGCGGCCGGATGTCCTGCCCCTGGCTCACGGACCGCTCCGCGTACAGCAGCCCCTTGGCCTCGTCGGCGTGTGCGTGCTCGCTGCGGATGACGGCGGTGCCCTCGGCGGGGATACGGGCGCCCGTGGCGATCCGCACGGCCTCCCCGTCGGGCAGCGGGGCGGGCGCGCCGTGCCCGGCGAGGATGCCGCCGCCGTCCTGGATGCGCCAGGGCCCGGGCCCGGCAACGGCCCACCCGTCCATGGCCGAGGTATCGAAGGACGGCAGGTCGGTGAGCGCGGCCAACGGCTCGCCCAGGACCCGGCCCAGCACCATGCCGAGCCCGAGCCATTCGGTACGCACGGCACCACGCTGCCCGGCCCGGGTGGCGATGCCCCGGGCCGCGGGCCAGGGGAGCGCTGTGTGCCGGGGGGCGCGGGGCCGGGGGCCGGGCCGGTCCCCGGCGGGGGAGACGCCGGGCCGGGAGGAGGCCGCGTCGGAGCCGTGACGTTCCGGCTGGTCCGTGCACTCGGCGTCGCTCAGCGGGTCGCCGCCGTGCCCGGGCTCCGACGACGCGGCGGGGCGGCTGCCCGGCTCGCCGGGCAGCCGGGGAGTGCCGTCGGCCTGCGCGGCAGGGGTGCTCCGCCTACCGGGGGCCGGGGCGTCCGGCCAGTCGTCGTGGAGGCTGGTGAGCCAGTCGGACGGCGCGTCCACCGGCGCGGGCTCCGCGTCGCGGGGCGACGGCCGGCTCACGAGGGCCAGGGCCTGGGCGACGGCCCGGTCCTCATCGGCCTGCGCCTTTGCCCCGGAGGCGTGAGCGGCACCGCCGCCGAGGGCGCCGGAGTCCGCGGGCTCCCCGAGGCCCCCGGGTCCCCCGGACCCCGTCACGGCGTCTCGTTCTCGTCCGCCCACCGGAGCGCGAGCGCGGCCGCCTTGCGGGCGGCCTCCGCCACGGCCTCGGGCCCTCCGCCGTCGCCGCTCGCCTTCGCCGCCGCGTAGCCGACCAGGAAGGTCGTCAGGGGCGCGGCGGGCCGGGCGACGCCGTGGGCGGCGTCACGGGCGAGGTCGAGCAGGAGGCCGGTGTCGACGTCGAGGTCGATGCCGAGTTCTTCCTTGACTGCGGTGATCCATTCGTCCAGCACCGTCCCATGTTCTCTGATCCGGGCCCGGGCCGAAGCGATGTCCTCCCAGGTGTCGCAGTCGAACGAGGCGAGGGGGCCCGCCGCCACCCGGCACAGCGTCAGCTCCTGCGTGAGCAGCCTCAGCGGCAGCCCGCCCAGGCTCCCGTGCTCGGCGGCGAGGCAGGCCAGTTCGCGCCGGAGCGGCTCGCCCCGGTAGACGGCGACGAGCGGCTGGTCGCGCCCGCCCTCGTCGGAGCACAGGGCACCCTCGACGCCGTCCCGCTCCGAGGCGGTCAGCAGGGCGGCGATCGTATCAGCGCCCAGGAAGGGCAGATCGGCGGAGAGCACGAGCACCCGCTCCGCCGAGGTGTGCCGGACCCCGGCGCCCAGGGCGGCCAACGGACCGCCGCCGGGCGGGACTTCGCGCGCCCAGGTCACGGCCCGCGCGGTGGGCCGCCGGTCCCCCACCACCACGGTGGTCCCGGCGCCGGGGCAGGCGGCGAGGACCCGGTCGAGGAGCGGACGGCCGCCCACCCGCACGGCGGGCTTGTCGGCACCGCCCAGCCGCTTGGCGGCTCCTCCGGCGAGAACGATGGCGTCGTAGGCGGTCATGCCCCGAGTATGCGGGCCCGGCCGACGCCCCGGACGGCCAGGCCCCGCACCGGCGGGTGCCCGCCTACACGCTTCGGAGCAGCAGCGCCGGCTGTTCCACGCAGTCCGCCACGTACCGCAGGAAGCCCCCGGCGGTACCGCCGTCGCAGACCCGGTGATCGAAGGTCAGGGACAGCTGGACGACCTGACGCACGGCGAGCTCGCCCTCGTGCACCCATGGCTTGGGAACAATCCGGCCGACACCCAGCATCGCGGCCTCGGGGTGGTTGATGATCGGCGTCGAGCCGTCGACCCCGAAGACCCCGTAGTTGTTGAGCGTGAACGTGCCGCCGGTCAGCTCGGCCGGCGTCAGCGCGCCCGTTCTGGCCGCCTCGGTCAGCCGGGCGATCTCGGCGCCGATCGACTCCGTGGTGCGGGCGTGAGCGTCCCGGACGACGGGGACCACCAGGCCCCGGTCGGTCTGCGCCGCGAATCCGAGGTGGACCTGCGGCAGCCGGACGATCTCGCGCGCCTCCTGGTCCACCGTGGAGTTCAGCTCCGGGTAACGGGCCAGGGCCGCCGTGCAGATGCGGGCGAGAAGGGCGAGCACCGACACCTTGGGCGCACCGGCCCCGGCGGCGCCGTTCATCGCGGCGCGCACCGCCATCAGCTCGGTCGCATCGGCGTCGACCCAGCAGGTGGCGTCGGGGATCTCCCGTCGGCTGCGGGACAGCTTGTCGGCGACCGCTCCCCGTACGCCGCGCAGCGCGACCCGCTCACCGGCGGGGGAGGAGGAGGAAGCGGCGGGCTCCGGGACGGGCGCCTCGGCGGCCGACCGGATCGCGGACTCGACGTCGGCGCGCAGGATCAGCCCGTCGGGCCCCGACCCGGCGAGCCGGCGCAGGTCCAGATCGTGCTGCCGCGCGAGCCTGCGGACCAGCGGGGACACGACCGCGACCGGCCCGAGCGCGGGGGCGGGCTCGGGCGTGGGGGCCGGGGCCGCAGCCTCGGCGGGCGCCACGGACACGGCGACCGCCGCCTTCAGCCCCTCCGGCCGGACCCGCCGACGCCGCACCGGCGGCGCCCCGGTCCCGTACCCCACCAGCACGTTCCCGGACCCGGAATCCGTACCGGAATCCGCGTCCGCACCTCCCCCGGCTGATTCCACGGGCGATCCGACGGCCACGGTCAGCAGCGGCGCCCCCACCGGAAGCTCGGCGCCCTCGTCGCCGAAGCGGGCGGTCACCACACCCCCGTACGGGCAGGGCACCTCCACCATCGCCTTGGCGGTCTCCACCTCCACCACCGGCTGGTCGATGGCGACGACGTCCCCGACCTCCACCAGCCAGCGCACGATCTCCGCCTCGGTCAGCCCCTCGCCGAGATCCGGAAGCCTGAACTCAAGAACCTGAGCCATCAGTTGTCCGCCTCCCACTGGAGCCGCGCGACGGCGTCGAGCACCCGGTCCACACCGGGAAGGTGGTGCCGCTCCTGCATCGGCGGCGGGTACGGGATGTCGAACCCGGCGACCCGCAGCACCGGCGCCTCCAGGTGGTGGAAGCACTGCTCGGTGATCCGGGCCGCGATCTCGCCGCCGGGCCCGCCGAAGCCGGTGGACTCGTGGACGACGACCGCGCGCCCGGTGCGGCGGACGGAGGCGGCGACGGTCTCGTCGTCGAACGGGACCAGCGAGCGCAGGTCGACCACTTCGAGGTCCCAGCCCTCTTCGACCGCCGCCTGAGCGGCCTCCATGCAGACCGGCAGGGACGGCCCGTAGGTGATCAGGGTCGCGCTGCGGCCGGGTCGGCGCACGACGGCGCGGCCGATGGGCTCCACGGCGGTGGGGTGCTCCGGCGACCAGTCGGCCTTCGACCAGTACAGCCGCTTCGGCTCCAGGAAGACCACGGGGTCGTCCGAGGCGATCGAGGCCCGCAGCAGCCCGTACGCGTCCTCGACCGTGGCCGGGGTGACGACATGGAGACCGGGGGTCGCCATGTAGTACGCCTCCGAGGAGTCGCTGTGGTGCTCGACGCCTCCGATGCCGCCGCCGTAGGGCACCCGGACGGTGATCGGGAGCGGCATCGCGCCCCCGGTCCGGTTCCGCATCTTGGCGACGTGGCTGATCAGCTGCTCGAACGCCGGGTACGCGAACGCGTCGAACTGCATCTCGACCACGGGCCGCAGGCCGTACATCGCCATGCCGACCGCGGCCCCGAGGATGCCCGCCTCGGCGAGCGGGGTGTCCGTGCAGCGCTCGTCGCCGAACTCCTTCGCCAGGCCGTCGGTGATCCGGAAGACCCCGCCGAGCGTCCCGACGTCCTCCCCGAGCACGTGCACCGTGGGGTCCTCGGCCATCGAGTCGCGCAGCGCGCGCCCCAGCGCCTGCGCCATGGTGGCGGGCTTGGCCTTGGCCGTCCGCTCCCCGGCCGTCACCGCTGCCGTGGTCATCGCGCCGTTCCCCCGTCTTCCGTGCCGTGCTGGTCGTTCTCCGCGGCCAGCTCCTGGCGCAGCCGGGCCGCCTGCTCCCGCAACTGCGCCGTCTGCTCCGCGTACACATGGGTGAAGAGGTCCATCGGGTCGAGCTCCGGGTCCGCGTTCATCCGTTCCCGGAGCGCGGCCGCCATCCGCTCGGCGGCCGCCCGCGCCTCTTCCACGCCCTCGTCGTCGAGCAGGCCGCGCCCGGTCAGCTCGCGCTCCATGAGCTGGACGGGGTCGTGGTCCCGCCACGCCTCGACCTCGCTGTCGCCGCGGTAGCGGGTCGCGTCATCCGCGTTCGTATGGGCGTCCATCCGGTACGTGACCGCCTCGACCAGGGTCGGACCGCCACCGCTCCGGGCCCGGGCGACCGCCTCGGAGAGCACCTGGTGCACCGCGGCCGCGTCGTTTCCGTCGACCAGCCGGCCGGGCATGCCGTACCCCACCGCCTTGTGGGCCAGGGAGGGCGCGGCCGTCTGCTTGGCCAGCGGTACGGAGATGGCGAAGCCGTTGTTCTGCACGAGGAAGACCACCGGGGCCTTCCAGACCGCCGCGAAGTTCAGCGCCTCGTGGAAATCGCCCTCACTGGTGCCGCCGTCACCGACCATCGCCAGCGCGACCACGTCGTCGCCCTTCAGCCGCGCCGCGTGGGCCAGGCCCACGGCATGCGGCAACTGGGTGGCGAGCGGGGTGCAGAGCGGCGCGATGCGGTGCGTGCGCGGGTCGTAGCCGGTGTGCCGGTCACCCCGCAGCAGCGTCAGCGCCTCGACCGGGTCGAGACCCCGGGCCACCGCCGCGAGCGTGTCGCGGTAGCTGGGGAAGAGCCAGTCCCGCTCCTCCAGCACCAGGGCGGCCGCGATCTCGCACGCCTCCTGGCCCGTGCTCGACGGGTAGACCGCCAGCCGGCCCTGCTTCGTCAGGGCCGTCGCCTGGGCGTTGTACCGCCGCCCGCGCACCAGCTCCGCGTAGAGCCGCAGCAGCAGCTCGGGATCGGCGTCGGCCACCGCGTCCGTACCGAGGACCCGGTACGGCTCCGGGTCCGGGAGCAGCGGCGCGGGATCGGTCAGAGGCTTCCAGGCCGGGGGCGGCGTGGGCCGGTAGGCGGCCGCACCGGGCAGCTCTTGGACCGTCATGACAGGCACCTCCGAGCATCGAGGGGTGTCGACATATGGTGATATATCGAAAACAGCGTGAAGCACAGGTGTGGCGTGCCTCACCTACCGATTGTTCGGTCGCGAGCGCATTTTGGCTACAGGCACCGCCAGCCTGTGGACAAACGGTTTTCCACAGCCTGGGATAGGGGCAGGTCGTCCAGGACGGGGAGGCGCGGGAACATGCCAGCTGAACAAATGGCCGACGGGGCCGAGGGGCCGGGCCAGGTTCCACCGGCACGCCCGCTCGATTCCATCGACCACGCCATCCTGCGACTGCTCCAGACGGACGGCCGCGCCTCGATACGGTCGGTGGCCGACCGCGTCCACGTATCGCGCGCGAACGCGTACGCCCGGATCAACCGGCTCATCGAGGACGGGGTGATCCGGGGCTTCGGCGCACGGGTGAACCACGAGCGGGCGGGGCAGGGCGCCTCCGCGTACATCACGCTCAAGATCGTCCAGAACTCCTGGCGGACCGTCCGGGAACAGCTCCAGGCGCTGCCGGGAGCCACCCATATCGCGCTGGTCAGCGGCGACTTCGACGTCCTGCTCCTGGTGCACACACCGGACAACCGGACGCTGCGCGAGCTGGTGCTGACCCGTATTCAGGCCATTCCGGAAGTGCTCTCCACGCGCACGCTGCTGGTGTTCGAGGAAACGGACCTGGACCCGGGACCGGACCGCCCCACCGAGCTCGCCTGAGCGGATACGGGCAGGCCCGTGGTCAACGGCGGTCCGGACCGGCCTTCATGCCGTCGAGGGCGAGCCGCACCACCGTGTCGGCGAGGCGTTCCCCGTCCGCGCCGCCGTCGGGCAGCGGCCGATACCACTCCACGAGCGAGTTGACCATCCCGAACAGCAGCCGCGTCGCGAGCCGTATGTCCACGTCGGAGCGGAGATCGCCGTCCGCGACGGCCGCCTTCAGCAGTTCGGCGACCCGCTGGTCGAACTCGCGCCGCCGCTCCAGGGCCCAGCGCTCGGTCTTCGTGTTGCCCCGCACCCGCAGCAGCAGCGTGACGTAGGGGAGTTCGGCTATCAGTACCTCGACGGTACGGCGCGTGACGTACTCGACCCGCTCGATCGCGCGGCCCCGCGTCGCACCCGGCTCGTCAAGGATCCCGAACAGCCCGTCGAGCGCCCGGCTGACCGCACGGCGCAGCAGTTCCTCCTTGCCCGCGACGTGGTGGTAGATGGAGGACTTGGAGATTCCGGCCGCCTTGGACAGGTGCTCCATGGACGTGCCGTCGTAGCCGCGCTCGTTGAACACACGGACGGCGACGGTCAGCAGAGTCTCCGGTGTGTACGTGTCCCGCTTGGCCGTGGTCATGTCCGCGATCCTCCCCTACGAGTTGTCCACAGGTTTCGTGGGCCCTCTTGTCCCGACCGATCGTTCGGTTACTCTAACTCTGTCCGCCCGCCCCTGCCCAGCTCGATGAGGAGTTGGTCCGTCATGGCCGCCGAGCTCTCCCCGCACCTGCTGTCCGAGAGGCACCGCTCCACGCTGGACCGGGCCCTCGAAGCGATCCGTACGCGTGACTACTGGTCCCCGCACCCCGAACACCCGAAGGCGTACGGAGAGGGCGGCGCTCCGGGAAGCCTCGGCGCCGCCGAGGGCAAGGCCGCCTTCGACGCCGTGCTGCACGGCCGCCTCGACCTCGGCCAGCCGGGCACCGACGGCTGGACGGGCGGGGAGGTCTCTCCGTACGGCCCCGAGCTCGGCGTCGAGTACCCGCACGCGGACTTGGACGTGCTGCTTCCGGCGATGCGGGCGGGCATCCCTGCCTGGCGCGAGGCGGGCCCCGAGACCAGGGCCCTGGTCTGCCTGGAGATCCTGGCCCGGATCAGCGCCCGCACCCATGAGTTCGCCCACGCCGTGATGCACACCAGCGGCCAGGCCTTCATGATGGCGTTCCAGGCCGGCGGCCCGCACGCCCAGGACCGCGGCCTCGAAGCCGTCGCCTACGCCTACGAGGAGCAGCTCCGCGCGCCCCGGACGGCCGACTGGTCCAAGCCGCAGGGCAAGCGCGACCCGCTCGCGCTGCACAAGACGTTCATCCCGGCGGGCCGCGGCATCTCGCTGCTGATCGGCTGCAACACCTTCCCCACGTGGAACGGATACCCGGGCCTCTTCGCCTCCCTCGCCACGGGCAACCCGGTCCTGGTCAAGCCCCACCCCCGCGCGGTGCTCCCGCTGGCCCTCACGGTCCAGCTGGCGCGCGAGGTGCTCGCGGAGGCCGGTTTCGACCCGAATCTCGTCGCCCTGGCCGCCGAGCGCCCGGGCGAGGGCATCGCCAAGACGCTGGCGGTCCGCCCCGAGATCAAGATCATCGACTACACGGGCTCCACGGAGTTCGGCGACTGGCTGGAGGCCAACGCCCGCCAGGCCCAGGTCTACACGGAGAAGGCCGGCGTCAACACGGTCGTCGTGGACTCCACGGACGACTACCGCGGCATGCTCGCCAACCTGGCGTTCTCGTTCTCCCTGTACAGCGGCCAGATGTGCACCACCCCGCAGAACGTCCTCATCCCCCGCTCCGGCATCACCACGGACGCGGGCGACAAGTCGTACGACGACGTGGTCGGCGACATCGCCGCCGCCGTCACCGGCCTCCTGGGCGACGACGCCAGGGCGAACGGCCTGCTGGGCGCCCTGGTCAACCCGGACGTGAAGGCCCGACTGGAGTCGGCGGCCCACCTGGGCGAGGTCGCGCTCCCGTCCCGCGAGGTGACCAACCCGGACTTCCCGGACGCCACCGTCCGCACCCCCGTGATCGTCAAGCTCGACGCCGCCAAGACGGACGGCGAGGCCCCGTACCTCTCGGAGTGCTTCGGCCCGGTCTCCTTCGCGGTCGCGGTCGACTCGACGCCGGACGCCCTGGAGCTGCTGCGCCGCACGATCCGCGAGAAGGGCGCGATGACGGTCGGCGCGTACACGACGTCCCCGGAGGTGGAACGCGCGCTGGAGGACGTCTGCCTGGACGAGTCCGCCCAGCTCTCCCTGAACCTCACCGGCGGCGTGTACGTCAACCAGACGGCGGCGTTCTCCGACTACCACGGCTCGGGCGGCAACCCAGCGGCCAACGCGGCCCTCTGCGACGGCGCCTTCGTCTCGAACCGCTTCCGCACGATCGAGGTCCGCCGCCAGAACTGAGGCCGCGCGAATCCCACCCTCACCGGCGTGAACTTCAGCCTCGCCGGCGTTTGGGGCGCGGGGTCCGGGGCGGAGCCCCGGTTACGGGAAGGGGCGGGTAGGGGAAAGGGCCCGCCGCAGGCGTACGCCCCACCCCGCCCCGCGCCAGTCCCACCTCACCCAGGAATCACCGCATACCGAGCCACCCAGGCATGCATAGCGATGGCGGCGGCCGCCCCCGCGTTGATCGACCGCGTAGACCCGAACTGCGCAATGGAACACACCACCTCCGCACACCGCCGAGCCTCCTCCGTCAGCCCGGGCCCCTCCTGCCCGAACAGGAGGACACACCGCCGAGGCAGCACCGTCCGCTCCAACGGCACCGCCCCCGGCAGGTTGTCGATCCCGACGATCGGCAGCCCCTCGGCCGCCGCCCAGGCGGTCAGGCTCGCGGTGTCGGGGTGGTGCCGGACATGCTGGTAGCGGTCGGTGACCATCGCCCCGCGCCGGTTCCAGCGCCGCCGCCCGACGATGTGCACCTCCTTGGCCAGGAACGCGTTCGCGGTCCGCACCACGGACCCGATGTTGAAGTCGTGGCCCCAGTTCTCCACGGCCACGTGGAAATCGTGGCGGCGCAGATCGAGGTCGGCGACGATCGCCTCACGGGTCCAGTACCGGTACTCGTCGCCCACGTTGCGCCGGTCGCCACCGGCCAGCAGCTCGGGGTCGTACCGCTCGTCCTCGGGCCAGGGCAGCGGATGCGGCCCGACACCGATCTCCGTCCCGAACCCCTCGTCGTACTGCGCGGGCTCGTCGCCCACGGGCGCGCCGCCGCCGCTGGTCTCACCGGTGCTGCCGGTCTCACTGCTCACCCGACGAGGGTATGGCTCCCGTCGCCGCCGGGCTCCGGTGCCTCCGGGCCGCCGCCGACGGCACGCGGCGCCGGTACCCGTACCCGCCGCCGGAACACCCGCTGACGCCCGGCCGCCACCCGCGCGCCGAGCCACACCAGGAAGGCGGTCGGCAGGAAGACGGCGTCCGCGGCGATCATGGCCATCGAGAAGAACGGCAGCCCCAGCAGGAGCGCGATCCCCGCGTGCTCGCAGATCATCGCGCCGAGCAGGAAGTTCTTCACGCGCCGGTTGAAGAGGGTGAACGGGAAGGCCACCTGCACGATGACCGTGGCGTACGACAGCACCATGACCATGACTCCGCTGGAAGCCAGGAGGTCCGACAGGGCGGGCCACGGAGTGAAGTACTCCAGCTTCAGCGGGTAGTACAGCGCGGTGCCGTCCTGCCAGCGCGAGCCCTGGATCTTGTACCAGCCGGCCGTCGCGTAGATCAGGCAGACCTCGGCCATGATCACGACGAGGGTGGCGTTGTGGGCGAGGTTGGCGATGACGTCGAGAAGGGCACGGAGCTCGTTGCGCGGCGCGTACCGGTTCACGGCCCACCAGGCGCCCTGGCCGAGCCACAGGCACCACAGGAGGAGCGGCAGCCACACGGTCCCGCCCAGACCGCCCGCCACCGAGGCGCCCACCAGGACGGCGCCGAGCACCACCCACAGCACGATCCCGGCGGCCTCCCCGGGCACCCGTCGCCCACCGGCCGCCAGGTCGGCGTACTCCGCCGACTCGCGGCGCCGCGACCGTCGGGCGTCCAGCGACCAGACCTGCCCGCAGCGGGTCAGCGTCAGGTAGATGGCCATCAGATGGATGACGTTGTCGCCGCCGTCGCCCATGAAGATGCTGCGGTTCTGCAACGAGAGGACTCCGGCCATGAAGACCACGGAGACCGCGCGGGTGTGCCAGCCGAGCATCAGCAGGAGGGACGAGACCAGCGCCAGCGCGTAGACGGACTCGAACCAGACGTTGCTGTCCGACCACATGAGGGTCGTGAAGGCCTGGTTCCCGGATATCAGCTGCCGCGCCAGGTCCCAGCGCCAAGGCGCGTCGGGGCCGTACATCTCGTGCCGGTGGGGCAGCTCCCTGAGCAGGAACAGCAGGAAGGTGCCCGAGAAGCCGATGCGGATGACTGCGCTCTGGTACGGGCCGAGGGCCGAGGCCGTGATGCGGTGGATGAAGCCGGCGAGACCGCGGCTCGGATGCGGGGTACTCACTGGGCCGCCCCCAGGTCGTCGGCGGTGACCGTCCACCAGGGCAGGACGCGATAGGACGGGCCGGTGCTGATCTTCTCGTCGCTCCACTCGGGCGCCGCGACGGACCGTATCTCGGACCTGACCTGGATCCTCAGGACGGTCTCGCCGTCGTCCCGGCCGCCGACGCGCAGCATCACGAGGCGGCGGACGTACTTCTCGGACAGGGTGCCGCGCAGGCCGTTGGCCCGGTTCTTGTCGTCGTGCGATCCGGTGTAGAAGTCCCAGGCCCGGCGGAGTTCGTTCTGCTGGACGTGGCTGGGCAGCAGATTGCCGCGTATCGCCCGGCCGTCCTCGGCGGAGAGGTCCCGCCAGGCCGTCGTGCGGGGGCCGTCGGCCCCGGCTATCTCGGTGCGCACCTGAACGGACACGTTCTGCTGCAGGGGGTTGGGTGCGAAGAGCTTCCAGTTCTGTTCGAACTCGGGGTACACCCAGTCGTCCACCGCCGCGCCGTGCTGCTTGGTGAGCGTGTTGGAGGGCGCGACGTGCAGGAAGATCATGGCCAGCTGCATGCAGGCGAGCACCCCGAAGGCGGCGAGCGCCACGGCGGCGACGATCTGGTACGGAAACGAGAGCCCGGCCATTCCGCCGGCCGCCGCGGGCGCCGCCTCGACGGCGGGAACGGGTCCGCCCTCGTCGCTGGCGACCCTGTCGTCGTCCGAATCCATCCCGCCCCGATCGCGTCGGTTATCCACAGGGTTGACACCCTACGGGCCCCGGACTCACCATTGAAGACATTGAACCGAACGATCGGTCGGTAGGGAGTCCGGGATGGCGGCAGTGACTGCGAGCCAGACAGCGCAGACGGCAGCAGGCGACGGAGCGGGGCCCGATGCGGCGCTCCAGGCCGCCTTCGACGCGGCGGTGGCGGCCGACGAGCGCATCGAGCCGCGCGACTGGATGCCCGACGCGTACCGCGCCTCGCTGGTCAGGCAGATGGCCCAGCACGCCCACTCCGAGATCATCGGCATGCAGCCGGAGGCCAACTGGATCACCCGCGCCCCCTCGCTGCGCCGCAAGGCGATCCTCATGGCCAAGGTGCAGGACGAGGCCGGGCACGGCCTGTATCTGTACAGCGCGGCCGAGACCCTGGGCACCGGCCGCGAGGAACTGCTCGACAAGCTCCACGCGGGGCGCCAGCGCTATTCCTCGATCTTCAACTACCCCACGCTGACCTGGGCGGACGTCGGCGCCATCGGCTGGCTCGTGGACGGCGCCGCGATCACCAACCAGGTGCCCCTCTGCCGCTGCTCCTACGGCCCGTACGCCCGCGCGATGGTCCGCATCTGCAAGGAGGAGTCGTTCCACCAGCGCCAGGGGTACGAACTGCTCCTCGCGCTGAGCAACGGCACCCCCACCCAGCACGAGATGGCCCAGGACGCGGTGAACCGCTGGTGGTGGCCGTCCCTGATGATGTTCGGCCCGCCGGACGACGCCTCGGCCCACTCCGCGCAGTCGATGGCCTGGAAGATCAAGCGGCACTCCAACGACGAGCTGCGGCAGCGGTTCGTGGACATCTGCGTCCCCCAGGCCGAGGCGCTCGGCCTGACCCTCCCCGACCCGGACCTCCGGTGGAACGAGGAACGCGGCAGGCACGACTTCGGCGCGATCGACTGGACGGAGTTCCAGGAGGTCCTGAAGGGCAACGGCCCGTGCAACGAGCAGCGCCTCACCCAGCGCCGCAGCGCGCACCAGGAAGGCGCCTGGGTCCGCGAGGCCGCCGCCGCATACGCCAGTAAGCACACGCCCGGCGCGGACCCGGCCGTACGGAACGGAAAGGCGACAGCATGAACAGCTCGACGGACTGGCCGCTGTGGGAGGTGTTCGTCCGCTCGCGGCGCGGGCTCTCCCACACCCACGCCGGCAGCCTCCACGCGCCGGACGCCGAAATGGCCCTGCGCAACGCGCGCGACCTCTACACCCGCCGGTCCGAGGGGGTCTCGCTGTGGGTCGTGCCCTCCGCCCAGATCACGGCGTCGTCGCCGGACGAGAAGGACTCCTTCTTCGAGCCTGCCGGTGACAAGCCCTACCGGCACCCCACGTTCTACGAGATCCCGGACGGGGTGAAGCACCTGTGACCGCGGCCCTCGCCCTGGGCGACGACGCGCTGGTGCTGTCGCACCGGCTGGGGGAGTGGGCCGGCCACGCCCCGGTGCTGGAGGAGGAGGTCGCCCTCGCCAACATCGCCCTCGACCTGCTGGGCCAGGCCCGGCTGCTGCTCTCCCTCGCGGGCGACGAGGACGAACTGGCCTACCTCCGCGAGGAACGCGCCTTCCGCAACCTCCAGCTGGTCGAGCAGCCCAACGGCGACTTCGCCCACACCATCGCCCGGCAGCTCTACTTCTCGGTCCACCAGCAGGGCCTGTACGAGCAGCTGGCCGCCGGGGACGGTCCGTTCGCGGAGATCGCGGCCAAGGCGGTCAAGGAGGTCGCCTACCACCGGGACCACGCCGAGCAGTGGACCCTGCGCCTCGGTGACGGGACGGACGAGAGTCACGAGCGGATGCAGCGGGCGGTGGACGCGCTGTGGCGCTTCACCGGCGAGCTGTTCCAGCCGGTCGAGGGCGTCGACGCCGACTGGCAGGCGCTGCACAGCCGCTGGCTGGAGGCCGTCACCGACGTCCTCGGCCGGGCCACCCTGACCGTGCCGACGGGCCCGCAGTCCGGCGCCTGGACGGCGGGCGCGGGCCGGCAGGGCATCCACACGGAGTCCTTCGGCCGGATGCTCGCCGAGATGCAGCACCTGCACCGCAGCCACCCGGGGGCGTCATGGTGACCTGGACGTCCGTCGAGGAGGAGCTGCTGAGCCTCGCGGGCTCCGTCCCGGACCCGGAGCTCCCCGTGCTGACGCTGGAGGATCTGGGAGTGGTCCGGGGCGTGGAGGTGCACGACCCGGACCATGTCACGGTCAGGCTGACGCCGACGTACACCGGCTGCCCGGCGATCGAGGCGATGTCGGCGGACATCGAGCGCGTGCTGCACGACCACGGCGTGGCCGAGGTGTCCGTGGAGACGGTCCTGTCGCCCGCCTGGTCGACGGACGACATGAGCGCCGAAGGGCGCCGGAAGCTGGCGGAGTTCGGCATAGCCCCGCCCCGGCCGCACGACACCGCGTCCGGCGGTCCGGTGCCGCTGGCCCTGTCCGTGCGCTGCCCGCACTGCGGCTCCACCGAGACGGAGCTGCTGAGCCGGTTCTCCTCCACGGCGTGCAAGGCGCTCCGGCGCTGCGTGGCCTGCCAGGAGCCGTTCGACCACTTCAAGGAGTTGTAGATGTTCCATCCGCTCCGGGTCAGCGGGATCGAGCGGCTCACGGACGATTCGGTGGCCGTCACCCTCGCCGTCCCGCCCGGCCTGCACGAGACCTTCCGGCACAAGCCCGGCCAGCACCTCAACGTCCGCTACACCGTGGACGGCGAGGAGGTCCGGCGCTCGTACTCGATCTGCGCACCGGCCCCCGAGCCCTCGGCCGGCCCGGCGCTGCGGGTGGGCATCCGCCTCGTGGACGGCGGCGCGTTCTCCACGTACGCGCTCAAGGAGCTGCTGGTCGGGGACACGATCGAGGCGATGCCCCCGATGGGGCGCTTCGTCCTGACGCCCCGCGCCGGGCAGTTCGCGGCGATCGTCGGCGGGAGCGGCATCACCCCGGTGCTGTCCATGGCGGCCACCCTGCTCGCCCGGGAGCCGAACGCCACGTTCTGCCTGGTCCGCAGCGACCGGACCGCCGCCTCGACGATGTTCCTGGACGAGGTCGCCGACCTGAAGGACCGCTACCCGGACCGGTTCCAGCTGGTCACCGCCCTGTCCCGGGAGGAGCAGCAGGCCGGTCTACCCTCGGGCCGGCTGGACGGCGAGCGGCTCTCCGGACTGCTGCCGGCGCTCCTGCCGGTGGCGGAGATCGACGGCTGGTTCCTGTGCGGGCCGCTGGGCCTCGTCCGGGCCGCCGAGGTCGCGCTGAACGGGCTGGGCGTGGACCGCTCCCGCATCCACCAGGAGATCTTCCACGTCGAGGACACCCCCGCCGCACCCGCCGGGCCCCGGGTCGAGACGCCGGTCGGCGGTGTCCTGACGGCGACGCTCGACGGCCGTTCCGGCACCTGGCCGGTCGAAGGGGGCGAGTCGCTGCTGGAGACGGTGCTGCGCAGGCGCTCGGACGCCCCGTACGCGTGCAAGGGTGGCGTCTGCGGCACCTGCCGGGCGTTCCTGGTCTCCGGCAAGGTGCGGATGGACCGCAACTACGCCCTGGAGCCGGAGGAGACGGACGCGGGTTACGTGCTGGCCTGCCAGTCCCGTCCGGTCACCGAGGAAGTGGAGCTCGACTTCGACCGCTGACGACCCCGGCGCCGGACGACCCCGGCGACGGGCGACCCCGGCGCCGGACGACCGGAGCGGGTTGCGTCAGGCGACGAAGGCCGGGGTGCCGTTGTCGGTGACCATCGGGCGGCCCGCGCCGTCCCAGGCGAGCATGCCGCCGTCGATGTTGACGGCGTCGATCCCCTGCTGCACCAGGTACTGGGTGACCTGGGCGGAACGGCCGCCGACCCGGCACATCACGTGCACCCGGCGGCCGTCCTCCACCGCCTCGGTCAGCTCACCGAAGCGGCCCACGAAGTCGCTCATGGGGATGTGCAGGGCGCCCTCGACGTGTCCGGCCACCCACTCGTCGTTCTCCCGGACGTCCAGGACGAGGCCGTCCGCCGGGACGGACGCGACATCGACCGTGGGAAGCGGGCCGAAATTCATGGGTCATGCCTTCTCTCGTCAGTGCGCTCGGGCTCTCGTCAGTGCGCTCGGGGTCACCGAATCAGTGCGCTCGGGGCCACCGAAAACGCTACTGCACCAGAGCCGCGAGCTCCGCCTCCCGCTGCGAGACCTCGCCCAGCAGCTGTTCGGCGATCTCCTCCAGAAGCTGGTCCGGGTCGTCCGGGGCCATCCGCAGCATGGCGCCGATCGCGCTCTCCTCCAGCTCCTGGGCCCACTCGGTCAGCAGTTCCTTGCGCTGGGTCAGCCAGTCCAGCCGGGCGTAGAGCTCGTCGGCCTCGCCCAGCTCCTGGCGCGGTGCTGCCGGTCCCGCCGCCCACTCCTCGGCCAGTTCGTTGAGCTGGGCCTCGTCCCCGCGCCCGTAGGCGGCGTTGACGCGCGCGATGAACTCGTCCCGCCTGGCCCGCTCCGCCTCGTCCTGGGCCAGGTCCGGGTGCGCCTTGCGGACCAGGTCGCGGTACAGCTTGCGGGCCTCGTCGGTGGGGCGGACCCGCTTGGGCGGGCGCACCTTCTGATCGGTCAGCATGGCCGACGCCTCGGGGGACAGGCCCTCGGAGTCCATCCAGTCGTGGAACAGCTCGTCCACGCCCGGCATGGGCATCACGACCGACCGCGCCTCCTCGGCCTTGCGCACGTCCTCGGGGTCACCGGTCTTCGCCGCCCGCGCCTCGGCGATCTGCGCGTCGAGCTCGTCCAGCCGCGCGTACATCGGACCCAGCCGCTGATGGTGCAGCCGGGAGAAGTTCTCCACCTCGACCCGGAACGTCTCCACCGCGATCTCGAACTCGATCAGCGCCTGCTCGGCCACCCGGACCGCCTGTGCGAGCCGCGCCTCGGGCCGTTCCTGCCCCGCGGTCTCCGCCGCCTCCTCGCGGCCGGCGGCCGGCCTGGCCTCGTCCTGCAGGTCATCGTCATTCGGGGAGGTCGGCACCCCGGGTGCTTCGTGGGTCACCCGTCCAGCGTATGGCCCCGGCCCGCCCCCGTGGACCCGCGGTGGCCCCGGCAGGCCTCACGCCTCCTGCCGGCGGCCGGGCGTGCCCGCCCCTCACACCCCCCGCTCCGCGGCGATCCGCCCCGCCCCGATCGCCCGCACCAGCTCCCCGTGGTCCGCCTCCGTGCGGTCCGCGTAGGTCACGGCGAACGCCGCCACCGCCTCGTCCAGCTCGTCGTTCTTGCCGCAGTAGCCCGCCAGCAGCCTCGGGTCCGCGCTGTGTGCGTGGGCCCGCGCCAGCAGCGCACCGGTCATCCGGCCGTAGTCGTCCACCTGGTCGGCGGCCAGGGCGGCGGGGTCGACGCTCCCCTTGCGGTTCCTGAACTGGCGCACCTGGAAGGGCCGGCCGTCCACCGTCGTCCAGCCCAGCAGATGGTCACTGACGACCTGCATCCGCTTCTGCCCGAGCACCACGCGCCGCCCCTCGTGCGCGACCTCCGGCACCGCGAACCCCACGGCGGCCAGATGCGGCCCGAGCACCGAGGGCCTGGCCTCCTTCACCTGGAGTACCAGCGCCTCCCCCCGGTGGTCCAGCAACAGCACCACGTAGGAGCGGGTGCCCACGCTGCCGGTGCCGACCACCCGGAACGCCACGTCATGGATCGCGTACCGGGCCAGCAGCGGCAGCCGGTCCTCGGAGACGGTCCCCAGATACTCCCCCAGTCCCGCCGCCACGGCCGCGGCCTCCGCGTCCGGGACCCGGCGCAGCACCGGCGGCGCGTCCACGAAGCGGCGGCCGCCGTCCTCGGAGTCCTCCGTGGACTTCGCCGCGAAGCGCGCACCGGTGTTGTTGCGGGCCTTCTCGGAGACCCGCTCCAGGGTGCCGAGCAGGTCCCGCGCGTCGGTGTGGGAGACGAGGTCCTCGTCCGCGATGGCGTTCCACGCGTCGAGCGTGGGCATCCGGGCCAGCAGCCTCATCGTCCGCCGGTAGGCGCCCACGGTGTCGTACGCGCCCTTGCGGCAGGTGTCCTCGTCGGCACCGGCCTCCCGGCCCGCGAGCACCAGCGAGGTCGCCAGGCGCTTGAGATCCCACTCCCAGGGCCCGGCCACGGTCTCGTCGAAGTCGTTCAGGTCGATGACGAGGCCGCCCCGCGCATCGCCGTACAGCCCGAAGTTGGCCGCGTGCGCGTCGCCGCAGAGCTGGGCGGCGATCCCGGTGACGGGGGTGCCCCTCAGGTCATGGGCCATCAGTCCGGCCGAGCCGCGCAGGAAGGCGAAGGGTGTGGCGGCCATCCGGCCCACCCGTATCGGCGTCAGCTCCGCCACCCGGCCCCGGTTGGACTCCTCGACCGCGCGCACCGCGTCCGGCCGCCCGGCGGGCAGGTCCAGCGTCGCGTGCGCGGACCGGGGCACCCGCGCCCGCAGCGCCTTGCCCTTCTCCTTCGGCCGGCCCCCGGCCTCCGCGTCAGCCCCGTCCGTACGGTGGGCGAACCCCGGCACGGCCGGTATGCGCGGCCCGCCCGCGGCCGCGGGGAGCACCGCCCCCGCGACCGCGGCCTCACCGCCGAGTTCAACGAGTCGTACCGGCGGCAGTCCCGTTCCGGTCTTTTCCATGGCGCGCAGCCTCCCCCGCCCCCGCCCGGCGCAGCCGCCGGGACCTGCCCCAACATCAACTGCCGCCGACGGTACCGCCGTACACCGATCGCCGTCTGCCCCTGTGGATAACTCCGGGGCCGGGCTCTCCCCCGCTGGTCAGCCGCTCAGACCCCCACCGCCTCCTCCATCTCCTCTTCCTCCTCCTCGCCCGACGGCCGCACCGGACCGGCGGAGGCAGCGGAGGCGGCGGCAGGAGGGATGGCCGCAAGGGCGGCCGCCCGGCGCCGCCTCGCCTCGGCCAGGCCCGCGAGCCCCGTCAGCGCCACACCCGCGACGAACCAGAGCGCCAGCACCAGCAGATTCCCGCCCAGCGCGTGGCCGCCGAAGTACACATGGCCGCGCACGCCCTCCACGAAGCCCGCCCCGTTCCAGAAGGAGTGCAGCGCCCCGAAGAAGCCGGGCTGGAGTTCGGGGCGGAAGATCCCGCCGGAGCTGGTGAAATTGAGCATGACGAACAGCACCATCACGCCGAGCGTGGTCCACCGCTTGAGGAACGTGTGCAAGCCCACACCGATCAGCAGGATGCCCGCCGAGTAGAGCCACGCCATGGCCCAGAGCCCCCCTAGCCCGTGGTCCACGAGACCGAACAGCGGCCCCGCGAACACCGCTCCGATGGCGCTGACCACCAGCGAGGCGCCCAGCGCCAGTGCCGCCCGGACCCCCAGCCGCAGGACCGCTCCGGCGCCGCCGATCACGGCGACGGAGGCGTACGAGCCGATGCTCACGGCGACCAGCAGGAAGAAGATGCCCTGGCCGGTCGGGTCGCCGTCGGCCGTGGGCGCGGTGTCCGTCACCTTCAGCGGGGCGCCCTGGCCGGCCGCGACCTGGGTGAAGACCTTCTCGACCGCCGTCGCGCTGGTGTCGGAGGAGGCGGAGGCGACGAGCAGTTCGGGGGCCCTGCCGGGGATGTAGGCGCCGTAGCTGTCCTGCGTGCGCAGGTGCTCGGCGGCGGTGGCTCGGTCGGCGACGGTACGCACGCTCAGCGCCCCGTTCCCCTTGTCCTGGAGGGTCTGCGCCAGCACCTGTGCGGACGGCCCCGAGCCGACCACGTCGACCCGCAGGTCGTGCGGCTGCGGGGCGTGGAAGGCGCCGAGGTAGGCGAGGCCCATGCCGATGCACATCAGCAGCGGGGTGACGAGGTGGCTCAGTACGTGACGCAGTGCGCCCGCCGGAGAGCCGGCGGCGGCGCTCGGGCCTGCGGACATGGGGGCTCCAGACGATCGGCCAGGTAGTTGGCTTTTACAACTCAACTGGTTGGCTTTTACAACTCCAATTCCGTTGTACTCTACAACTGAACTTTCGAGGAAGGCGAACCCGTGTCAGGCACCCCCGGAGAACGCGAGGAGTCGCTGGACGTCATCCAGCGCGAGCTGACCGCCTTCGCCCGCCGCGCGCGGGCTGCCGCGGCCCAGCTCCACCCCGAGCTGCCGCTCGTCTCGTACACGCTGCTGGCGCACATCGACGACCAGCAGGGGTGCCGTGCGACCGATCTGGCGGCGCACTACATGCTCGACAAGTCCACGGTCAGCCGGCAGATCGGCACCCTGGAGAAGCTCGGCCTGGTCGAGCG
Organism: Streptomyces sp. NBC_00523; assembly: GCF_036346615.1. Lineage (NCBI taxonomy): Bacteria > Bacillati > Actinomycetota > Actinomycetes > Kitasatosporales > Streptomycetaceae > Streptomyces > Streptomyces sp. NBC_00523. Next base: position 3,643,483 of record NZ_CP107836.1, read on the forward strand.
CCATCCCGACCCGGACGACCACCGCATCCAGGTCCTGCACCCCACCGAGGCCGGAACGCAGGCCCTCGCCGCCACCCAGGCCAGCCGGCGCGCGGCCTACCAGGAACGCCTTGCGGACTGGACGGAGGACGACCTCGGCCGGTTCGCCGCGTACCTCCTGCGCTACAACGCGACGGGTGACGCCCCACACGCGTAAAACGGGCGTTTCACGTGAAACCAAACACACAGGGAAGCACGCAGGGGCGGGGTCGTCCCCGAACGGAAGAAGCCCCCCGGGCTGATGCCTGGGGGGCTTCCTTCTTGTGCGCGAGGGGGGATTTGAACCCCCACGTCCCTAAGGACACTGGCACCTGAAGCCAGCGCGTCTGCCGTTCCGCCACTCGCGCAAGAGTGGTGCTTCCGGGCTCTCTCACTTTTTCGGTGCGATCGCCTGGCGACATCCGGAAGATTAGCACGCTGGACAGGGTGGATTCACATCCGTTGTTTCGCCGCCCGATCACCGGGCACTCGCCGCACGCTCGGCCGACGTGCGCAGAACGTCCGAAAGGAACCGGGAACCCCCAGAGGTCGCCCCCACTCCTCCTGAGTGCGTCCAAGGTGCGGGACACTGTGAGGAGGCCACCTCTACGATCCGTGTGAGGGGGGACACTCGCCCCCAGGGCAGACAAGGGGAACCAGCCGATTTCCCGACGCGTGGATACGATCAGTAAGCAGTACAGGGACGATGACACCGGAGGAGGTGCCCCGTGGGAGTGATGAAGCGTTTCGAGCAGCGTCTCGAAGGTCTGGTCAACGGCACTTTCGCCAAGGTCTTCAAGTCCGAGGTCCAGCCGGTCGAGATCGCGGGTGCCCTCCAGCGGGAGTGCGACAACAACGCCACCATCTGGAACCGTGAGCGCACCGTCGTCCCCAACGACTTCATCGTCGAGCTCAGCGCCCCCGACTACGAGCGCCTGAGCCCGTACTCCGGCCAGCTGGGCGACGAGCTCTCCGGCCTCGTCCGGGACTACGCCAAGCAGCAGCGGTACACGTTCATGGGCCCCATCAAGGTCCACCTGGAGAAGGCCGAGGATCTCGACACCGGCCTCTACCGGGTCCGCAGCCGCACCCTGGCGTCGAGTTCGTCACAGGGTCAGGGACAAGGACAGGGCCCCGGCCAGGCACCGAGCCAGGGCCAGAGCTACGGCGGCCAGTCCCCCCAGGGGTACCCCGGCCGTTCCGCTCCGCAGGCCCCCGGTGGCTACGGCTACCCGCCCACCTCCGCCCCGCCCATGCCCGCCGGTCCGCCGCCGGGCGCAGGGCGTCACGGCGGTTCCGACCGGCGTCCGCCGGCCACCCCCACCTCCCTGCCGAACGTGCAGGTGCGGCGCTGGATCGAGATCAACGGCACCCGCCACCAGATCTCCCGCCCGACACTGGTCATGGGCCGCAGCACCGACGCCGATGTGCGGATCGACGACCCCGGCGTCTCCCGCCGGCACTGTGAGATCAGGACCGGAACGCCCTCGACGATCCAGGATCTCGGGTCTACCAACGGCATCGTGGTAGACGGGCAGCACACCACCCGCGCTACGCTCCGCGACGGCTCGCGGATCGTCGTGGGCAGCACCACCATCGTTTACCGGCAAGCCGAAGGGTGAAGCGGGGGCAATGTCAGAGCTGACCCTGACGGTCATGCGGCTAGGTTTCCTGGCTGTTCTGTGGCTGTTCGTGATCGTGGCCGTCCAGGTCATCCGCAGCGACCTGTTCGGAACGCGTGTCACGCAGCGCGGCTCACGCCGCACCGCGAACGACGCGCGTCCGCCCCAGGGACGCCAGAACGCGGCACCGCCGCAGCAGCGCCAGCAGCCCGGCCGCCAGCGCCGCGGTGCGCCGACCAAGCTGGTCGTCTCCGAAGGCACGCTCACCGGCACCACGGTGGCGCTCCAGGGGCAGACCATCACGCTCGGCCGGGCCCATGATTCAACGATCGTGCTGGACGACGACTACGCGTCCAGCAGGCATGCCAGGATCTACCCCGACCGTGACGGCCAGTGGATCGTCGAGGATCTCGGGTCCACCAACGGCACGTACCTGGACCGGACCCGCCTCACCACCCCGACGCCCGTTCCGCTGGGCGCGCCGATCCGGATCGGCAAGACCGTCATCGAGCTGCGGAAGTAGTACGACAATGAGCGAGCGGAGCGAGCGAGCCGCGGGGGTCCGGGCATCGGACCCGGCCAGGCTCCCGACCGGAGGGTGGGCAGTGTGGCTCGAGACCGGCTGTACCCCGAACCGACGGGTGAGGTGCGCATGAGTCTGTCCCTGCGCTTCGCCGCCGGGTCGCACAAGGGCATGATCCGGGAGGGCAACGAGGACTCCGGCTACGCCGGTCCCCGCCTCCTCGCGATCGCCGACGGCATGGGCGGCCAGGCGGCCGGTGAGGTCGCCAGTTCCGAGGTGATCTCCACCCTCGTCCAGCTCGATGACGACGTCCCGGGCTCCGACATCCTCACCTCGCTCGGTACGGCGGTCCAGCGGGCCAACGACCAGCTGCGGATGATGGTCGAGGAGGATCCTCAGCTGGAGGGCATGGGCACCACGCTCACCGCCCTGCTCTGGACCGGCCAGCGCCTCGGCCTGGTGCACGTCGGCGACTCGCGCGCGTACCTGCTGCGCGACGGCGTGCTCACCCAGATCACGCAGGACCACACCTGGGTCCAGCGGCTGGTGGACGAGGGCCGGATCACCGAGGAGGAGGCCACCACCCACCCGCAGCGCTCCCTGCTGATGCGCGCGCTGGGCAGTGGTGACCACGTCGAACCCGACCTCTCCATCCGTGAGGTCCGGGCCGGCGACCGCTACCTGATCTGCTCCGACGGGCTCTCCGGCGTCGTCTCCCACCAGACGATGGAGGAGACGCTCGCCAGTTACCAGGGCCCGCAGGAGACCATCCAGGACCTGATCCAGCTCGCCCTGCGCGGCGGCGGACCGGACAACATCACCTGCATCGTCGCCGATGTCTTCGACGTCGACAGCAACGACACCCTGGCCGGGCAGCTCAATGACACCCCGGTCGTCGTCGGCGCGGTCGCCGAGAACCAGGCGGCCCAGCTGAACGACGGCGGCGCGATGCAGACGCCGGCGGGCCGTGCGGCCGGCCTCGGCCGTCCCGTACCGCCGCCCTCCGGCAGCTTCGGCCCGCCCGGCAGCGGCGACGACTCCGGCTACGACGGGATGCCCGAGGGGTCCTTCGGGTCCTACTCCGACGACGACTTCGTCAAGCAGGGCGGCGGCCGCAAGTGGCTCAAGCGCTCCCTGTACGTGGTGCTCGCGCTGGCCGTCGTCGGCGGCGGGCTCTACGGCGGCTACCGCTGGACCCAGACCCAGTTCTACGTCGGCGCGAAGAACGACAACGTCGCGCTGTACCGGGGCATCAGCCAGGAACTCGGCTGGCTCTCGCTCTCGAAGGTCGAGACCGACCATCCCGAGATCGAACTCAAGTACCTCCCGCCCTACCAGCGCAAGAAGGTCGAGGCGACGATCGCCGAGGGCAGCCTCGCCGACGCCCGCGAGAAGATCACCGAGCTCTCCACCCAGGCGTCCGCCTGCAAGAAGGACGAGCAGCGCCGTGCCGCGGAGAAGGAGCACGGGGACGAGGGCCAGGCGCAGGGCACGGACACCGACGCCACCAAGGCGTCCAAGTCCTCCAAGACATCCGGTGGCGACACCAAGTCCGAGCAGACTTCCACGACTCCCACTCCTGGGCCCAGCCTCTCGGAGGAAGAGAAGAAGCTGGTCCCGCAGTGCGGTAAGAAGTAGAGCCGTAGGGGGCCTTCAGCACCATGAGCGTTGTCACCAACACGACCACGATCGGCGCGATCGACGCACCGAGCAGGCGCAACACCGAACTGATGATGATGGGCTTCGCCATCGCCATCTCGGTGTTCGCCTACGCCAACGTGGGCCTGGCCATGGACGGCAAGCTGCCGTCCGGCATGTTCGGCTACGGGGCGGGGCTCGTCCTGCTCGGCGGTGTCGCCCATCTCGTGGTGCGGAAGTTCGCCCGGTACGCGGACCCGCTGCTGCTGCCGCTGGCCACTCTGCTCAATGGGCTGGGGCTGGTGCTGATCTGGCGGCTCGACCAGTCGCCGAAGCTGATCAGGGACGCCGAGAACTACTACGGGGTGTTCACCCCGTCCGCTCCCCGGCAGCTGATGTACTCGGCGGTCGGTGTGGCGCTGTTCGTCGGCGTGCTCCTGCTGCTGAAGGACCACCGCATCCTGCAGCGCTACACGTACATCTCAATGGTGGCCGCGCTGTTCCTGTTGATCCTTCCCATGTTCTTTCCGGCCAAGTTCGGCGCGAAGATCTGGATCAACATCGCCGGATTCTCCATCCAGCCCGGGGAGTTCGCGAAGATCATCATCGCGATCTTCTTCGCCGGGTATCTCATGGTCAAACGGGACGCGCTGGCGCTCGCCAGCCGCCGCTTCATGGGGCTGTACCTGCCGCGCGGGCGCGACCTGGGCCCCATCCTGGTCATCTGGGCGCTGTCGATCCTGATCCTGGTCTTCGAGACCGACCTCGGAACGTCGCTGCTGTTCTTCGGCCTCTTCGTGATCATGCTGTACGTCGCCACCGAGCGGACCAGCTGGATCGTCTTCGGTCTCCTGATGTCGGCTGTGGGAGCCGTGGGTGTCGCGAGCTTCGAGCCGCACGTCGAGGCCCGCGTGAATGCCTGGAAGGACCCGTTCAAGTGCTTCCACACGGACGGCTCCTGCGAGCAGATCGGCAACGCCATCATGTCCTTCGGGTCGGGTGGCACGCTCGGCTCCGGCTGGGGCCAGGGCCACTCCGACCTGATCGGCTTCGCCGCCAACGCCGACTTCATCCTCGCCACCGTCGGTGACGAGCTCGGCCTCGCCGGAATGATGGCCGTCCTGCTGGTCTACGGCCTCATCGTGGAACGCGGTGTCCGCACGGCGCTCGCCGCCCGCGACCCGTTCGGCAAGCTCCTCGCGATCGGCCTCTCCGGCGCCTTCGCGATCCAGGTCTTCGTCGTCGCCGGCGGCGTCATGGGTCTGATCCCGCTCACCGGTATGACGATGCCGTTCCTCGCGGCCGGTGGTTCGTCCGTGATCGCCAACTGGGCCCTGATCGGCATCCTCATCCGCATCAGCGACACCGCCCGCCGCCCCGCGCCCGCCCCCGCACCCTCGACCGACGCCGAGATGACCCAGGTGGTCCGCCCGTGAACAAGCCCCTGCGCCGGATCGCGATCTTCTGCGGCGTCCTGATCTTCGCCCTGCTCGCGCGGACCAACTACCTGCAGTACGTGAAGGCCGACGCCCTCAACACCCGCGACGAGAACCGCCGCGTCCGCATCGAGCGGTACGCCCATGAGCGCGGCAACATCATCGTGGACGGCAAGTCGATCACCGGGTCCGCCGAGACCAAGGGAAGCGACTTCAAGTACAAGCGGGTCTGGAAGGACGGCCCCATGTGGGCCCCCGTGACCGGCTACTCCTCGCAGGCGTTCGGCGCCACCCAGCTGGAGAACCTCGAGGACGGCATCCTCACCGGCAACGACGACCAGCTGTTCTTCAACCGGACGATGTCGATGTTCACCGGTGAGGAGAGGACCGGCGGCAACGTCGTCACCACGCTCAACGGCGCGGCCCAGAAGGCCGCCTTCGAGGGCCTCGGCGACAAGAAGGGCGCCGTCGCCGCCCTCGACCCGCGGACCGGCGCCATCCTGGCGCTCGCCAGCACCCCCTCGTACGACCCCTCGTCCTTCGCGGGCAACGGCGTGTCCGACAGCAAGGCGTGGCAGTCCCTGAAGGACGACAAGAACAAGCCGATGCTCAACCGGGCACTGCGCGAGACCTACCCGCCCGGCTCGACGTTCAAGGTCGTCACCGCGGCCGCCGCCCTGGAGAACGGGCTCTACGACGACATCGACGAGGACACGAAGTCGCCGCTGCCCTGGCGCCTGCCGCAGTCGACCGACGACCTGCCCAACGAGGGCAGCATCCCGTGCAAGAACGCCTCGCTCCGCCAGGCGCTGCGGTACTCCTGCAACACCGTCTTCGGCAAGATCAGCGATGACCTGGGCAACCAGAAGATGATCGACGAGGCCGGCAAGTTCGGCTTCAACAAGGAGATCTTCACCCCGGTCCGCTCGAACGCCAGCGTGTACCCCGAGGACAACCGGCCTCAGAACGCCATGGCCGGCATCGGCCAGGCGTCCAACCGCGCCACCCCGCTCCAGATGGCGATGGTCGCCTCCGCCGTCGCCAACGACGGCAAGCTCATGCAGCCGTACATGGTCGCCGAGCGCAAGGCGCCCAACCTGGACGTGATCTACACGCACGAGAAGGAAGAGTTCAGCCGGCCCCTCTCGGCGGAGAACGCCCAGAAGCTGCAGGAAATGATGGAGACCGTCGTCAAGGAGGGCACGGGCACGAACGCCCAGATCCCCAACGTCACGGTCGGCGGCAAGACCGGTACCGCCCAGAACGGTCTGAACAACAAGGGCAACCCGTACGCGTGGTTCATCTCGTACGCGAAGACCGACAACGGTTCGCCGGTGGCGGTGGCCGTCGTCGTGGAGGACAGCAGCGCCACCCGCGAGAACATCTCCGGTGGTGGCCTGGCCGCCCCGATCGCGAAGGCCGTCATGAAGGCGGTCATCGACAGCGAGAAGTGAGACCGCTCACACCCGGCCGCGAAAGCGCCTCTGCGGATACCGGTCGGATATCAGGTATTGCCTGCGGGCCGATCAGCTGATGCGCGGCCGGTAGCGTATGCGCGAACAGCACACCGCCGGACCGCACACCGGTGCGGTCAGGACTGACGGAGAGGGCTGGAACAGTTATGGAAGAGCCGCGTCGCCTAGGCGGCCGGTACGAGCTGGGCTCGGTGCTCGGCCGTGGTGGCATGGCCGAGGTCTACCTCGCCCACGACACCCGGCTCGGCCGCACCGTCGCCGTGAAGACGCTCCGGGCGGACCTCGCCCGCGACCCGTCCTTCCAGGCCCGGTTCCGCCGTGAGGCCCAGTCCGCCGCCTCGCTCAACCATCCGGCGATCGTCGCGGTGTACGACACCGGCGAGGACTACGTCGACGGGGTCTCCATCCCGTACATCGTCATGGAGTACGTCGACGGCTCGACGCTCCGCGAGCTGCTGCACTCCGGGCGCAGGCTGCTGCCCGAGCGGACGCTCGAAATGACGGTCGGCATCCTCCAGGCGCTGGAGTACTCGCACCGCGCGGGCATCGTCCACCGGGACATCAAACCGGCCAACGTCATGCTGACCCGGACCGGACAGGTCAAGGTCATGGACTTCGGTATCGCCCGCGCCATGGGCGACTCCGGCATGACGATGACCCAGACCGCCGCCGTCATCGGCACCGCCCAGTACCTCTCCCCGGAGCAGGCCAAGGGCGAGCAGGTCGACGCGCGGTCCGACCTCTACTCGACCGGCTGCCTGCTCTACGAGCTGCTGACCGTCCGGCCCCCGTTCGTCGGGGACTCCCCGGTGGCGGTCGCGTACCAGCACGTACGGGAAGAGCCGCAGCCGCCGAGCAACTTCGATCCCGAGATCACGCCCGCCATGGACGCGATCGTGCTGAAGGCCCTCACCAAGGACCCGGACTACCGCTATCAGTCGGCCGACGAGATGCGCGCCGACATCGAGGCGTGCCTCGACGGCCAGCCGGTCGCCGCGACCGCCGCGATGGGTGCGGCGGGTTACGGCGGCGGCTACCCCGGCGGGTACGACAACGACCAGCCCACCACCGCCCTGCGCGCCGCCGACCAGAGCGGCGAGCGCACGTCGATGCTGCCACCGGTCAACCCGGACGACGGGGGCTACGGCTACGACGACCGCCCCGACCGCCGCAGGCAGAAGAAGAACCACACCTCGACGATCCTCCTGGTCGTCGCGGGCATCCTGGTGCTGATCGGCGCGATCCTCATCGGCAAGGCGGTCTTCGGCGGCGACGGTGGCGACGACGGCGCGTTCGACGTGCCCACCATGGTCGGCATCACGGTCAAGGACGCTCAGAAGCTGGCCGACAACACGAACATCGTCCTCAAGGTCGGTCCGAAGGAAGAGTGCAAGGACCAGCCCAAGGGCAAGATCTGCCGTCAGACTCCGGAGGACGGGCAGATGAAGGAGCAGGAGACCGTCACGGTCTTCGTCTCCAGCGGCCCGCCGAAGGTCGAGGTTCCGGACGTCACCGAGAAGTCCGAGGACAACGCCCGCGAGATCCTTGAGAAGCGCGGCTTCACCGTCAACGTCACATCGGTCGAGTCCGACCAGGCCGATCCCGGCACCGTCCTGGAGCAGTCCCCGAAGGGCGACACGAAGGCCGAGGAGAACTCCGAGGTCACGCTCAAGGTCGCCACGGAGAAGCTGCTCACGGTACCCAACGTGTCCACCCGCTCGTACGACGAAGCGGTGAACCAGCTGAAGGGACTCGGCTTCACCAACATCGGCAGGTCGGACGAGGACTCCGACAAGCCGGCGAACGAGGTGATCGGCCAGAACCCCGAGCCGAACACGAAGGCCGGCAAGGACACCTCGATCATCCTGAAGGTCTCCAAGGGCCCGGCCGAGCCGGAAAAGGTGACCGTCCCGGACGACATCGTCGGCAAGTCGTACCAGGACGCGAAGGCTCAGCTGGGAGGCATGGGCCTGGTCGTCGCACTCGGTCCCGGTTCGGTCGACAAGCCGGACGCCAAGGTGGTCATGAGCACCCCCGGGCCGAACCAGCAGGTGGACAAGGGCGGCACGGTCACCCTGAACACCATCGACGCCGGTGGCAACATCTTCGGCGGCCCGAACGGCGGCAGGGGTCACTGACCCGCTCCGCACCCCGTACGAACGGAGGGCCCCGGTCACCGCGAAGGTGACCGGGGCCCTCCGGCGTCACGGCACAACCGTCAGCGCAGCTCCACCGGCTTCGTGCGGTCGCGGTCGACCTTCTCCGTGCGGACCAGCTCGCCCCAGACGATGTAGCGGTACTTGGACGTGTAGACCGGGGTGCAGGTCGTGAGCGTGATGTAGCGGCCGGCCTTCTTCGCGCCCGAGCCCTTCGGGACGGGGCCCAGCACGTCGACGTTGTACTTGGACGTCTCCGGAAGCTCGCTGAAGACCTTGTAGACGTACCAGGTGTCCTTCGTCTCGAAGACGATCGCGTCCCCGGTGTGCACCTTGTCGATGTTGTGGAACTTCGCCCCGTGGCCGTCCCGGTGGGCGGCCAGCGAGAAGTTGCCCTCCCTGGCGGAGGGGAGCGCGGATTTCACCGGATCGGTGTAGTAGCCGGCGACACCGTCGTTGAGGATGTCGGTGTCGGTGCCCTTCTTGACGAGCACCTCGCCGTTCTTCATCGACGGGACGTGGAGGAAGCCGATGCCGTCCTTGGTGTCCAGCGCGCCGGGGCCGTCGGCCCACTTGTCGCGGACGGTGTGGCCCTGCTTGGTGGCCTCGCGGTCGGCGAGCACGTTCGTCCACCACAGCGAGTAGACGACGAAGAGGCCGAGCACCAGACCTGCGGTGATGAGCAGTTCACCGAAGACACTGACCGCGGTCGCAAGGGGATGGCGGCCGCCCTTCCGCGTAGGTGGCGCGGACTCGTCGGTCCGCTCCTGGTCCTCGGTCGTCGCTGTCATCGCACCGCCCTGTCTTCATGGCGTCCGGCCCGTTCAGTCCGCGAGCACGTCGGGCTTCCCCTCGCTGCGCGGCCGTTCGTCGACCATCTTGCCCCAGACGATCAAACGGTACGTACTCGTGAATTCCGGCGTACACGTCGTCAAGGTGATGTACCGGCCGGGCTTGGTGAACCCGGACTGCTCCGGCACCGGCGCGATCACGGAGACGTTGGAGGGCGAGGTCTGCGCCAGCTCGCTCGTCATCTCGTACGTGTAGTACGCCTCCCGGGTCTCGACCACGATCGGGTCGCCGGGCTTCAGGCGGTTGATGTAGCGGAACGGTTCGCCATGGGTGTTGCGGTGGCCGGCCAGCGCGAAGTTGCCCTCCTTGGCGGAGGGCATCGCCGTCTTCAGCGGCTTCTCGCTGTAGTGGCCGACCATGCCCCGGTCGAGGACCTTCTCCTTGCTGGTGCCCTCCGCGATCGGCGTGACGACGTCCAGCTTGGGGATGTGGATGATGGCGAAGCCCTGCCCCGGCTCGAACGCTTCCTGCTTCTCAGGGGTCTTCTCGTTCTTGGCCCAGTCGTCCTGGATCTTGTGCGTCTCCCGGCCGGCGATCTGGTCGGCGCGCACATTCGTCCACCAGAGCTGGTAGGTGACGAACAGGAGCATCAGGACGCCCAGGGTGATGAAGAGCTCGCCGATGCCCCGGCTGATGACGATCGCGGGGCTGTCCTTGGCGGCCTTGGCCGCGCGGCGCGCCTCCATGCGCGTCATGGGCTTCGCCGGGGCCGCGCTCTGGGGACCGGGCCGCGGCGCGGGACGCCGGCGGCCGCGCCCCTTGGCGGCACGCCTGCGCTCGGCGCGTCCGCCGGTGGGCGGGGGCGTGGGCGCGTCAGGCGCTCCTCCGGGCGCGTCGGGTACGCCTCCGGGCGCGTCGGCCTCGGTGAGCGCTTCCGGCTCCGGGCGGGGCGCCGGCACGACCGGGTCGCCCGCGTCTATTCGGCCGAGGACCTCCGTGGCCGGCTCCACGGCCTCGGAGGCAGGGGGCTGCGGAACGGCCGCGGGGCCCGGGACGTGCGGGTCGGGCGCGGGCGGCGATGCCTCCGAAGGCGGCTGTACGGGCTCCTGGTGGCCGTACCAGTCCCGTTGGTACCCATCGGGGTCGTACCACTCCTGCGGGGCCTGCTGAGGGCTCTGTGGCTCGTAGGGCGCCTGCTGCGGGACCACGGGCTCCGGGACCACGGGCTCCGGGCCCGGCAGCGGGTCGTTCAACGGGTCCGCCAGCCGGTGGACCGCCGCCTCGAACGCGCCCGGGTCCTCGTACGCCCGCGGATCGTGCGGGTCGTCCTGCCCGGCCCCGGCTCCGTGGCGGGGTGGGGTCACGCGACGGCCTTGCCCACCACCGGAGCGAGCCCCGCCGACCTCTCGACGGCTCCGGTGTCCCCGCAGCGCACCAGCCAGTTGGCCAGCATCAGGTGGCCGTGCTCGGTGAGCACCGACTCCGGGTGGAACTGCACGCCCTCGACGGCCAGCTCGCGGTGGCGGAGGCCCATGATGATGCCGTCCGCGGTCCGCGCGGTGACTTCCAGCTCGTCGGGCACGGTGTCCGGCTCGGCGGCGAGCGAGTGGTAGCGGGTCGCGGTGAACGGCGAGGGCAGTCCGGCGAAGACGCCCGCGCCCTCGTGGAGCACCGCCGAGGTCTTGCCGTGCAGCAGCTCGGGGGCGCGGCCGACGACGCCGCCGTACGCCACCGCCATGGACTGCATGCCCAGGCAGACCCCGAAGACCGGGACGCCGGTCGCCGCGCAGTGCCGCACCATGTCGACGCAGACGCCCGCGTGCTCCGGGGTGCCGGGGCCGGGGGAGAGCAGGACGCCGTCGAAGCCGTCCTGCGCGTGGGCCGTGGTCACCTCGTCGTTGCGCAGCACCTCGCACTCGGCACCGAGCTGGTAGAGGTACTGGACGAGGTTGAAGACGAAGCTGTCGTAGTTGTCCACGACCAGGATGCGGGCGCTCACCGGGCGGCCCCCGTCGGCGCGCTCGCTCCGTCGACCGTCACATCGCCGAACGGAAGCAGCGGCTCCGCCCACGGGAAGACGTACTGGAACAGCACATAGACGACCGCCAGGGCGAGGACGAGCGAAATGAACGCACGCACCCACACGTTGCCCGGCAGATGCCGCCAGATCCAGCTGTACATCCAGACCCTCCATTCGGTACCGGGTCCAGACTAAAGGGCCCGGGGCCCGGCGTGGGGTGCCTGTGGAAAGCTGTGCGACGCCTGTCGCCGTCTGCTACTTCACCGGCTCCGCGTAGTGCAGGTCCACGGTGCCCGAGTAGCCGGGGAGGGTCGCGGTCCCCTGCTCGTCCACCTTCCAGCCGAGCCCGTACGCCTTCACGTACAGCAGGTAGTTCTGGATCGCCGGCGAGGCGTCCAGCGCCCGCCGCAGCGCAGCGGTGTCGCCGACCGCGGTGATCTTGTACGGGGGTGAGTAGACCCGGCCCTGGAGGATCAGGGTGTTGCCGACGCAGCGCACGGCGCTGGTGGAGATCAGCCGCTGGTCCATGACCTTGACGCCCTTGGCGCCGCCCTGCCACAGGGCGTTGACGACGGCCTGGAGGTCCTGCTGGTGGATGACCAGGTCGTTGGGCTGCGGATCGGGGTAGCCGGGGCTGGCGGTGGCGTTGGGCGGGGCGTCGTTGAGCGTGACGGAGACGGCCGGGCCGGACAGCTCGGTGGTGCCCGCGGTCCGCTCCAGCGCCTTGAGCCTGGCGGCCTCCGCCCTGGTGCTGCCGTTGTCGCGCTGGGCGAGGCTGTCGACGTCCTCGCGCACGGATGCGGCGGACTCCTCCAGGGCGGCGTTCTTCTCGCTGCGCTGCTGGATGAGGTCGGAAAGCTTCAGCAGTGAGGCGTCGGTCCGGATATTGGTGCCCTTCGCCGTATTCGCGCTGGTCACGAAGATGAGTCCGGCAAGGGCGAAAACGGCAGCCGTGAGCACTCTGGCCGGGTGCCGGAAGGTGCGGCGGACCGGCCCGGGGGGAGAGTCGGCAGAATTGCTCAACGTACCCTTATCTCCTTCGGTGCCACGGAAGGACTACGCTAACGGACGCCCGGGGGAGGCCACATTCCCCCTCGCGCCCCGCCCCGGCGCCAGCCACAGTTCCCTGCGCGGTCACGCAGCGCATCGACAGGAGAGTTCCTCGTGCCGAAGTCACGGATCCGCAAGAAGGCCGACTTCACGCCGCCCCCGGCGAAGCAGGCGACCAACATAAAGCTGACCAGCCGTAGCTGGGTGGCGCCCGTGATGCTGGCGCTGTTCCTCATCGGGCTGGCCTGGATCGTCGTTTTCTATGTGACCGACGGCGATCTGCCGGTGAAGTCGCTGGGGAACTGGAACATCGTCGTCGGCTTCGGTTTCATCGCCGGCGGCTTCGGCGTCTCCACCCAGTGGAAATAGCCCACGCGACCGCGTAGAACCACACGCCGACCCTGCTCCGCAACCCCTGCCCTGAGTTACCCACAGCGTTATCCACAGGTGGGGGAAAAGGTCAGACGATCTGTGGATAACTCTCAGGCCGTTGACGCCGGTGTGACTGCAGCCGCCCCCGCCCCGGGGCGGGACGCCCCTTGTCCCGACTGGAAAAACCCAGCTCAGGGACAAGGGGCACAGTTGTTCCCGCGCTATGCACAAGATCCGGATCATGCTGTGGAACCCTGTGGACAACTCCGGTCACAAATGGTCCACAACTGTCCTGTGGAGACGGCCGGAGGCGCCCTCTAGGTCAGGGCAGCCGTTCTCGTCACCACGATCAGGACGACGGCCACGAGCACCAGGGCGCAGGTCCCGAACTGCACCAGATCCCGGCGTTCACGCGGGGCGTGCACCATGCCGATCCCGATCAGCACTCCGGCGATCAGCCCCCCGACATGCGCCTGCCAGGCGATCCCGCCCCAGGGGTTGAAGGTGATGATCAGGTTGAGCGCGAAGATCGCGATGACCGGGCGCATGTCGTAGTTCAGCCGGCGCATCAGTACGGCGGTGGCGCCCAGCAGACCGTAGATGGCGCCCGAGGCTCCCAGCGACGGCTGGTTCGGCTCCGCGAGCCAGTACGTCAGGGCGCCGCCCGCCAGCCCGGAGAGCAGGTAGAGCGCGAGGAAGCGGACGCGGCCCAGCTTCGCCTCCAGCGGTCCGCCCAGCCACCACAGCCCCAGCATGTTGAAGGCGATGTGCCACGGCGCCTCGTGCAGGAACATCGACGTCACCAGCCGGTACCACTGGCCCTCCGCGATGCCCTCAAGCGGCCCTTCGTCCGTGAAGACGGCACGGCCCAGGAGCTCGAGACGGTCGACCAGCGAATGGTCGGCCAGGACCGCGACGAACACCGCGAGGTTGATCCCCATGAGGATCTTGGTGACCAGCCGGGGGTCCGCCGCGACGACGCCCCCGGCCAGTGTGCGCGGGCGCGCGGCCGAGGCGCTGTGCCCCGTACCGGATCCCCGGCGGACGCAGTCCGGGCACTGGAAGCCGACCGACGCGTCGACCATGCAGTCCGGGCAGATGGGCCGGTCGCAGCGGACGCACCGGACCGCTGTCTCCCGGTCCGGGTGCCGATAGCAGTGGGCCGGCCCCTCGACGGGCGGGGGTGTTCCGGCCGCGCCCGGCGGCTGCTGGTCCATCGGTCCCATGGCTTCCCGGTCCCCTCGGTCCTCGTCGTCGCACGGGTGCGCACGACACCGCCCCGCGCATCCGTTCTGCCATGAGATACGGACGGGCGGGGCGGTTGGTTCCCGAACGTGAAATCGGAGAGTGAGCAGACGGACGCGCTGGGCGATCAGCGCTTCTCCACGCTCACCGACTCGATGACGACGTCCTGCACCGGCCGGTCGGTACGCGCGTTGGTCGCGGTGCCCGCGATGGCGTCCACCACCTGCCGGCTCTTCGCGTCCTCCACCTCGCCGAAGATCGTGTGCTTGTTGGTCAGCCAGGCCGTCGGCGAGACCGTGACGAAGAACTGCGAGCCGTTGGTGCCGGGTCCGGAGTTGGCCATGGCGAGCAGATACGGCTTGGTGAAGGCGAGATCGGGGTGGAACTCGTCCGCGAACTTGTACCCGGGGCCACCCGTGCCGTTCCCCAGCGGGTCACCGCCCTGAATCATGAAACCGCTGATCACGCGGTGGAAGACGGTGCCGTCGTACAACCGGGCCCGGGTCGGCTGCCCCGTGGCCGGGTCGGTCCACTCGCGCTCACCCTGGGCGAGCTCGACGAAGTTCTTGACCGTCTTCGGAGCGTGGTTCGGCAGGAGCCGGATCTCGATGTCGCCCTGATTGGTCTTCAAGGTGGCGTAAAGCTGCTCGGCCACGATCTGCCTTCCGTGAGTCTGCACGTGTGCTCTGCGCGTCTGCGCTGCGCGCCGGACCGCACCGCTGACCGGGCCGG
This sequence comes from Streptomyces sp. NBC_00523, assembly GCF_036346615.1. Taxonomy (NCBI): domain Bacteria; kingdom Bacillati; phylum Actinomycetota; class Actinomycetes; order Kitasatosporales; family Streptomycetaceae; genus Streptomyces; species Streptomyces sp. NBC_00523. The sequence goes on from NZ_CP107836.1 coordinate 3,658,562, forward strand.
ACCGACGCTCCGATCCTTGCACGGGCCGCCCCCGCGGCGTCCGAGGCGGGAGACGGTCGCCTCCGCGCCGCCGCGGCACAACCGATGCGGCCAAGTGCGTGACGAACCGGCGCGATACCGGATGAACCATGGCATGGTCGTCGGGAGGTACCGAATGACCCGGATGCCCGCCCCACATGCCGCACAGGGCCCACGCAGGCATGATCTCGAATTGGGTGGAAAGGCGGAGTACCTACCCGCCACCAAGGAGGAGGATCCCGTGACCCGCATCGACAGCGTGCGTGCCGCAACCGACTCGGCGAGGGACAGCGTGCAGCACGCCGCGGAAGTGGTGGCGCCCTACGCCGACTCGGCCAAGGACCAGGCCGTTCACTATGCGCACGAGGCCCGCACGCTGCTCGCACCGAAGGTGTCGAAGGCAGCCAAGCAGGCCCGTGTGCAGTACGGCGCGCACGTCGCCCCGCGTATCGAGCTCGCCCGCACACACGTACCCCCCAAGGTCGACGAGGCCGCCCAGCGCGCCGCGCTCCGCACCCGTCAGGCCGCCCGCAGCGCCGCGGACTACACCGTCCCGCGCATCGAGAGCGCCCGGGCCGCCGCCCAGCCGGTGGCGGAGGAAGCCGCCGCCCGCAGCGCCGCCGCGGTGGCCGCACTGCGCGGCCAGGTCACGGCCAAGCAGATTCGCAAGCTGGCCCGGAAGCACGAGCGACGGGCCAGGGCGGGCAAGGCGTTCAAGGGCCTGGCCGTGACCGGCATCCTCGCGGCCGCCGGCTACGCGGTGTGGCGCTGGTGGGACAAGCAGGCCAACCCCGAGTGGCTGGTGGAGCCGCCCGCCCCCACCGAGGTGGACGACCGCGCCCCGCTGTCCTCCGTCGACGGCAGCCCGCAGACCTCGACCCTCCTGGACCCCGAGGTCGAGGCCAAGCAGGCCGACGCCGAGGCGGCCGGCGAGGACGGCCCGGAGGGCACGGGCCTGGACGACCGCGCCTGACCCGCGCACACCGCACGACAGCACGCACACCAAAGAGGTCCCCTGATCCGTGTTTCCGCAGATCAGGGGACCTCTTGGGATGTGGAGCCTAGGAGATTCGAACTCCTGACATCTGCCTTGCAAAGGCAGCGCTCTACCAACTGAGCTAAGGCCCCGACAGCACGCAGCCCGAACACCTGGATGTTCCGGTCACCGCCGCAGAACAGAGTACCGGCTCACCCCGGTGATCCTGCAAAAATTCGGGGACTCCCCGTGCGCGACCACGCTCCGTAAGATGCTGGTCGAGGTTCGCAGCAGCGAAGCCGATGCGAAGGGGAGACGCAATGGATGCAGCGCAGCAAGAGGCGACGGCCAGAGCCAGAGACCTCCAGCGCAGTTGGTACGGGGAGCCGTTGGGGGCGCTCTTCCGCCGGCTGATCGACGACCTCGGACTCAACCAGGCCCGCCTCGCCGCGGCACTCGGACTGTCCGCTCCCATGCTCTCCCAGCTCATGAGCGGTCAGCGCGCGAAGATCGGCAACCCCGCTGTCGTCCAGCGCGTCCAGGCCCTTCAGGAGCTGGCCGGACAGGTCGCTGACGGCAGCGTCAGCGCCGCCGAGGCCACAGCCCGGATGGAGGAGATCAAGAAGTCCCAGGGCGGATCCGTCCTCTCCGGCACCGGCCAGACCACATCGACCGGCGGAGCACCCACCGTCCGCCGGGTGGTCCGGGAGATCCAGTCGCTGCTGCGGTCGGTCTCGGCCGCCGGTGACATCATCGATGCGGCGGACTCCCTCGCCCCGACCCACCCGGAACTGGCAGAGTTCCTCCGGGTGTACGGAGCGGGGCGCACCGCGGAAGCGGTGGCGCACTACGAGAGCCACCAGAGCTAGGCCCCGCACGGTACGGGGGCACGGGCCGGAAACATGAACGGGGAGCGGGCACAGCGCCATGGGTGAGGTCTTCGCCGGACGGTACGAACTGGTCGATCCGATCGGACGTGGTGGGGTCGGTGCCGTGTGGCGCGCCTGGGACCACCGGCGCCGCCGCTATGTGGCGGCCAAGGTGCTCCAGCAGAGCGACGCGCACACGTTGCTCCGCTTCGTCCGTGAACAGGCGCTGCGCATCGAGCACCCCCATGTGCTCGCACCGGCCAGCTGGGCCGCCGACGACGACCAGGTTCTCTTCACCATGGACCTCGTCAGCGGCGGCTCACTGGCCCATGTCATCGGCGACTACGGCCCGTTGCCCCCTCGTTTCGTCTGCACCCTGCTCGACCAGCTGCTGGCCGGCCTCTCGACGGTGCACGCCGAAGGCGTGGTGCACCGGGACATCAAACCGGCCAACATCCTTATGGAGGCCACCGGCCGGGGCCGCCCGCATCTGCGGCTGTCGGACTTCGGCATCTCCATGCGCAAGGGCGAGCCGCGCCTCACCGAGACGAACTACGTGGTGGGGACGCTCGGTTACTTCGCGCCCGAGCAGATGATGGGCGCCGAACCGGACTTCCCGGCGGACCTCTTCGCGGTCGGCCTGGTCGCCCTCTATCTGCTCCAGGGCACCAAGCCCGACTCGCAGGCGCTCATCGAGCACTTCGCGGAGCACGGCACCCCCAGTGCCCCTGACGGCGTCCCGGAGCCGTTGTGGCAGGTCATCGCGGGCCTCCTGCAGCCGGACCCGCAGGACCGCTTCCGTACGGCCACGGGCGCGCGCAAGGCCCTGAACGCCGCCGTCGAGATGCTTCCCGAGCCCTCGGACGCCGAGGAGCCGGTGGAGGTCTTCGACCAGATCGGCCCGCTTCCCGAGGGCTTCGGCCCCGACGGCCCGCTGCGGTCCGGCGGCCCGGCGGCAGCGCACTCACCCGGCCCTCAGACAAGTGGTCAGCCGACCGCGCCCCCGTCGCCCCAGCAAGCCCCGGCGCCCCAGCCGACGGCGCCCCTGGCGACCGGCCCTCATCCCAGCGGGCAGCAGCCGCAGCCCTACCCCTCCGCGCCCGCTCCCATGTCCGAGACGGGCAGCTTCCACCTCCCGCCCCCCGGGCCGGCCGTTCCCGCGCACCACGCCCCGCACACCGCCGCACCCGCGGCCCCGTACGGCTATCCGCAGCCGGCCGGGTACACCGCCCCCGACGCGAACCCCGTGCTCGCCCCGGCTCCCGGTCCGCAGGATCGGTCCTTCACCCACCCCTACACGGCCCCCCAGCAGGGGACGGCCCCTTTCCAGGCACCGGCCTCCGCCCCCGGAACGCGTCCGGGACCGTCCCCGAGGGTGGCGGTCCCGGTCCTGCTGGTGGCGCTGGTCTGCTTCGCCGTGGGCATCTGGGCGCTGACCCAGTCCTGAGTACGAGGGCGGCCGCCCGCGCCTACCAGGCCTGAGGCGGCCCTCCGTACGGGTACTGCCCGCCCGTGGGCGCGGCCGGTGCCGCGGCCGCGCGGCGTCGCGCGATCAGGGTCCACGCCCCCAGCCAGAGCACCAGCACGGTGCCGGCGCCGATTCCGGCCGCCGCGACCAGCTTCATCGTGCCGCGCTCGCTCCTGGCCTCGGCGGCCTGCGCGCCGCTCTGCCCTTCCCGCGCCGCGTCCTTGTCGCCCTGGGTCACAGAGAAGATCCCGGCATCGCCCTTGTACGGCGACTTCCCCGCCTCGCCCTTCACACTGATCTTGAGGGTCAGCGCGATCGGCTTCTGCCCGTACGGCTTCGCGAGGTCCGGGCTCAGCGTGACGGAGAGGTAGTACCAGCCCGCGAACCGCATCCCGCCGACATCGTCACTGGAGTCGTACCGGTTCCGGTACGCCACCGGGGGCAGCGGGTCGAAGGGGACGGAGACCGGCTTTCCCGTATAGGCCGTGGGCGACACATCGGCGACGTGCCCCAGTGCCGGGTTCTCCAGCGACACCGTCAGCGCGCTGCTGACGTACGCGCTCTTCTCGGAGGTGCTGTTGCTCAGCTCCGTCGTGGCGAAGAGCTGCTGGCCCCAGTCCACCGGCACACGGTAGAAGAGGGTCTGCCCGGGCTCGATCCGGTCCTTCCACTCGCCGGTCTCCAGGCTCGTGGCGTCGTAGTAGCCGGCGCCCCCGCGACGGGTGTTGTCCGTGGCGGCGGCGGGCGGCTGCGGTGAGGCGGACGCCCAGGACGTCGGGGCGGTGGTCGGCGCGGAGGAGGCGTTCGCGATCTCCGGCTCGGAGGCGTAACGCAGCTCCAGGTCCCACTCCCCCTGGTCCGAGGTCTCCTTGGTCTCCCGCTCGATCAGCGCGTAGTACGTACCGGCGTCCTGGCAGCTGCCGTCCTTCTCGATCCGCCGGGAGGCGTAGGCGGCGATGGGGCGCGGGTACTGCGCGGTCCCGAACACGGCGTCCTGCGAACTGCACTCGTCGTCCGAGCTGTCCCGGATGCTGACCGTGATCCCGTCCCCGTACGACACCTTGCCGCCGCCCTTCGGCACGACGACGGCGGACACGTAGGCGTTCGTCTTCGCGTCCAGGTCCAGCCGGTAGTACAGCTTCTGCCCACTCCGGATCGCGCTCTTGTAGACCCCGCCAGGCTTCAGCTTCGTCGCCTCGGCGCTGATGTCGGCGCCGGCCGCCGACTCGGCGTCCGGATCGAAGGTGTACGAGCCGGGGGCTCCGGCCGCGTACGCCTGTCCCGGCAGCGCCGCCACCGCGAACACCGCCGCCACCGCCGCGAGCGCCCCCCGCATCCTGCTGCGCCGCCTCATCACGCGCTTCCCCTCGTCATCCGTACGGCTGCCCTCCGGCGGCCGCGTACATATACGAACACGGCCAGAACTGCGGCCATGGCGGCAGCCCCCGCGCCCGCGGCCGCAACGACCGCCCATCCTGCCCCTCCCGCACCGCCACTGTCTGCGGCAGCGGCCGAATCGCCCTGCTTGTCCGCCCCCGCGCCCTCGGCGCCGCCGGTCTTCCCGCCCGCCGGTCCCGTAACCGCCGGGGCGTCGCGCCCCGGCCCGGAGCGTTCCTCGCCCAGCACCGCCACGCGCAGCACCACACCGATCTCCGGGTTCTCCGCGATCTCCGCGGCCCGCGCGCCCAGCGTCACCGAGATGTAGAAGTCGCCCCCGACGCGCACCGGCTGGACGTACGACCGGCTCTCGTAGCGGTTGGTCCAGGCGACCGGGACCCCGCCCATCCGGACCGCCGCGGGGCTGCCGTCGTACAGCGTGCTCCCGTGGAACTCACCGCCCCCGTCGAGCGGGAAGCGGGCCGGGGTGTAGAGCCGGGTGGCGCCGTACGAGTACGTGGAGTGGGCCCGGTCCACCGTGGGCTCGTTCGCGAACTCGACGGTGTAGGAGACCTGCTGGCCCCAGCCCGCCGGGACCTTGTACCAGAGAGTCTGCGAGGGCAGGACGCGGTCGCGCCACACGCCGGGGCCGAGCTCCCGCGCGTCGTTGAAGCCGGTGCCGCCCCGCACATCGCGCGGATCGCCCGTCGGCAGCGCGGCGTTCCCGTCACCCGCGCCGTACTCCGTCTCCGACTGAGCGGGCGTCACCCCCTCCGCCAGCGGCGCCTCGGCCCCGTACACCAGCTCAAGGGGCCAACGGGCCGCGTCCGAGACCTTCTTGCTCGTCCGCTCCACCACGAGCCGGTAGCGGCCCGCACGGTCGCAGACGCGGCCGCCGTCCGGCGAGGGGACCCGGGCGACCGCGGCCGTCAGCGGCACCGCGCCCTCCCGCTGCGAGAAGCGCTCGGTGTCCGTCGCGCAGTACCCGTGTCCGGCGTGCTCGATCCTGGTGGTCAGGGCGTCGAACGTGTCCACCGCCGCCCCCGGCTGCGGGACCGCTGTCGCGGCGAGGTCCGCCGTGGAGGCGGCGTCGAAGTCGACCGCGTAGTACCGCTTCTCGCCCGGCCCGATGGTGTCCAGGTACTGCCCGGGGGTCAGTACGGGTGCCCGGTCGGCCGTGGCCGCGCCGGTCACCCGGCGCCCCTTCAGCCGGTAGCCGTCCGCCGAGAGCCGTGCGGCGCGCTGGAGTTGGCGGGCCAGTGCGTCGGCGTCCGGTGCGTCGTAGTAACGGCCTTTGCCCGCGCGCGCGATGCACTCCAGCTGTTCGCGGGCGGGGCCCTCCACCTGGAAGCCGACGGTGTCGATGCGCAGCCCGGTCTCTTCCCCGCCGAGCCGCTCGGCAACCTCGCAGGGCGCCGGCGCACCGCAGTTGTCCTCGCCGTCCGAGACCAGCAGGATCGTGCGCGTGCCGATGGCGCCGTCCGCCGGTTCGGGCAGGTCCTCGGCCGCCTTGCGGAGCGAGAGGCCGATGGGGGTGTCGCCCCGGGGCCGCACCGCCTCGACCGCCCGCTTGAGACCGCCCCGGTCAAGGGCGCGCACCGGCTGGACGAGGCGGGTGTCCGTACAGCCGTGCGGCCGGTCGGCGCCGTAGACCCGCAGCCCGGTCGGGAAGCCGTCCGGAAGGCCGTCCACCACCGTGGAGACGGCCGCGCGGGCGCTCTCCATCCGGGTGCGGCCGGTGCCGTCGTCGTCCCCCATGGAGCCGGACGAGTCGAGCACCATCACCAGGCTGCCGTTGCCGCCGGACCGCGCGACCGCTGGCGCCCCGTGCGCGGCCGTTGCCGCCGGGGCGGGTAGCGCGCCCGCCACCAGGGCGAACAACGCCCCACCGATCAGAATCCCCGCCCGCGCACCGCCGCGGTGATGACCTGTCCTCACCCGTGCCCCCTCGACCGAACAGTCAATGTCTTTGCTCACGCAAGCTATTGATTTGCTTGCGCGAACTCAAGAGCACAGCTGTCACGGTCCCGCAACAGCACGAAGCCCCGGCCGCGTCAGCGACCGGGGCTCGTACCAGGCTGTTCCGTCTCAGACACCCGAACCCGCGGGCACGGAGTCGGTCGCCTCCGTCCACAGATCCTGCTCGGCGCGATCCGCCTGGATCTGGCGGTACACGAGGAGCCCGCCGATGGCGGCCAGTGCGACCAGGAGAAGCTTCTTCACCGCGCGACCTCGTCCTTCGTTGGCGTAGGGGACTTCTGCCGCCCGACTATACACACCGGCCGATATCGACCGGTGACCTCCCCGCAACCCAATTGGCGCCTGCCGACGTGCGGCCGGAACCCCTCTGTGCGTCCCCCTCGGAAGCCCTCATGGAAGGCCGGGGCGGGCCGGTTGAACCATACGAGTGGTGTTCATCTGAAGATCGGCGCATGCGCGGCGTCGGTCCACGAAATCGCGGGCCGGATCCACATCATCGGAAAGGTAAGCAAACCGGACCACCTGAAAGTGAGGGGCCATGAGCACCGTCTCGGCCAAGAACATCTGGACCGCCCTCGTCACCGCGTTCTTCGCACTCCTCGCGGCTCTGGGCCTCGCGAGCTCCACGGCCACCGCCGCACAGGCGACAGCCACGAACACGAACACGGAGCCGGCGGCCACGGCCCACGAGCACACCCCCGCCGACCGCGCAACAGCGACCGGACCTTCGGTGCGATGGACCCTTCCGCGTGACCGGGCGCTGCCGCCCACGATGAAGCAGCGCATCCGCGCCGAGGCACACGGCTCCTCACCCGCCACCCGGCATCTGTCCGCAGACACGAAGAACACCGTGAACACCACGGGCTCCGCCCGCACCTCGCACGGCACCCTGGCGCAGGACGCCTCGCTCCTCCCACCGTGACAGCGCCGCAGCACCTGACCCCCTGAGCCCCCGGGCCGGTTCACACCGGACGGGGGCTTTCCCGTGCGCCCGGGCGTTCACACACGCCGGGCGGCGAGAGGTCGGGTGACCACCGTCGCGCCCATCGGGGCCCCCGGCTTCGCAGGGGGGCCCTGGCCTGTATCTCGTACCGGCTCCTGGTCCGACGGGACGGGGACCGGCTCCTGGCCGCTGAGACCGGGACCAGCCTCATGCCGACAGGACCGGGACTGCCCTCAGCCGCCCTGGTCCAGGCAGGCGTTCATCCTCGGTACCCTCACGGAGACGCCGCACGGCCGCCTGCGGCGTACGGCCACGAGACGACGCGCAGCCTCCTCACGTGAGTAGGTTCGACAACGCCGAAGGCCCCCCACCGTTTCCGGTGGGGGGCCTTCGTACTGTGGGGCTAACAGGATTTGAACCTGTGGCCTCATCCTTATCAGGGATGCGCTCTAACCAACTGAGCTATAGCCCCGCCGCGCTTTTCCGTCGCGCTGACTTCTGAAGATTAGCGCACGTCGGGGCCAGTCCCAAAATCGATACCCGGAGGGCTACTCGTCCTCCGCCAGCGTGAGCTCGACACCGCCCACGAAGCCCGCCGACAGGTTGTAGATGAAGGCGCCCAGCGTCGCCAGCGCGGTGGCCAGGACCACGTCGATCACCGCGATGACCGAGGTGAAGATCAGGACCCTGGGCAGCGACAGGAACGCCTGGAGGTCGAAGCCGTTGCCCTCGTTGGAGCCGGTCGCCTCGCTGATGGTGCCGCCCACGGTGGAGAAGACGCCCATCGCGTCCATCACCATCCACAGGACCGCCGACGCCATCACCGTGCAGATGCCGAGCGCGATGGACAGCAGGAAGCTGACCTTCATCACCGACCACGGATCGGCCTTGGACACCCGCAGGCGCGCCTTACGGGTACGCGGAGTGGTCCGCGCCCCCGTCCGCGGCTTGCGGGCCGTCTGGGCCGGTCCCACGCCCTGCTGAGCACCGTAGGGCCGCCCACCGCCCTGGGTCCCGCCCGGAGGCGAGGGGTAGGCCTGCGGCGGGTGGTACGGGCCCGCCTGGCCCGGTGCGGGTTCCCGCTCGCCGGGCAGCGGCCCGGTCGCGTAACCCTCGTACTGGGGCTGAGGGCCCCGCGTATCCGTCACAGTGCCCCCTTGGGAGTCCGTGGCGGGGCCACGGGCACCGTTACCTCCGGCTCCGGAAGCGGCCGAACCGGCGCCCGTGGCTCCACTCACGCTCTACTCCTCGTGCTCCCCGGTCGAGGACGACGTGTCCTCGACATTGCTGTCGACCGTGCTGCCGGCGGCCTCGTCGGCCGTGGTCAGCTCGGTCGTACCGCCTTCGGCGTCGCTGTCGACGGGTCCGTCGACCTCGTCGGCCTCGCGGCCCGCCTCGGCGTTGCGGGCGATGCCGACGACGGCATCCCGCTTGCCCAGATTGATCAGTTGGACGCCCATGGTGTCACGGCCCGTCTCCCTGACTTCGTTGACTCGCGTACGAATCACACCACCGCCGAGCGTGATGGCGAGGATCTCGTCCGTCTCCTCGACCACCAGCGCGCCGACCAGCGAGCCCCTGTCCTCCACGATCTTGGCGGCCTTGATGCCGAGGCCACCGCGACCCTGGACGCGGTACTCGTCGACCGGGGTCCGCTTCGCGTACCCGCCGTCGGTTGCAGTGAACACGAAAGTACCGGGCCTGACGACATTCATCGAGAGCAGTTCGTCTCCCTCGCGGAAACTCATGCCCTTGACGCCCGAGGTGGCGCGGCCCATCGGCCGCAGCGCCTCGTCCGTCGCGGTGAACCTGATCGACTGGGCCTTCTTGCTGATGAGAAGCAGGTCGTCGTCGGCCGAGACCAGCTCCGCGCCGATCAGCTCGTCGTCGGCGCCGTCCGCGGTCTCCCGCAGGTTGATGGCGATGACACCACCGGAGCGCGGCGAATCGTAGTCCTTCAGCGCGGTCTTCTTCACCAGGCCGCCCTGGGTGGCCAGGATCAGGTAGGGCGCCGCGTCGTAGTCGCGGATCGCCAGGATCTGCGCGATCTGCTCGTCCGGCTGGAAGGCCAGCAGGTTCGCCACGTGCTGGCCGCGCGCGTCCCGGCCGGCGTCCGGCAGCTCGTACGCCTTGGCCCGGTAGACCCGGCCCTTGTTGGTGAAGAACAGCAGCCAGTGGTGCGTCGTGGACACGAAGAAGTGGTCGACGATGTCGTCTTCCCTGAGCTTCGTGCCGCGCACGCCCTTGCCGCCGCGCTTCTGCGAGCGGTAGTCGTCCGTCTTGGTGCGCTTCACATAGCCGCCGCGGGAGATCGTGACGACGATGTCCTCCTCGGCGATCAGGTCCTCGATGGACATGTCGCCCTCGAAGGGCACCAGCTTGGAGCGCCGGTCGTCGCCGAACTTGTCGACGATCGCCGCCAGCTCCTCGCTGACGATCTGCCGCTGCCGCTCGGGCGAGGCCAGGATCGCGTTGTACTCGTTGATCTTCGCCTGGAGCTCGTCGTGCTCGGCGGTGATCTTCTGGTGCTCCAGCGCGGCCAGCCGGCGCAGCTGCATCTCCAGGATCGCGTTCGCCTGGAGCTCGTCGATCTCCAGCAGGCCCATCAGGCCCTCACGGGCGACCTCGACGGTCTGGCTGCGCCGGATGAGGGCGATGACCTCGTCGATGGCGTTCAGGGCCTTCAGCAGCCCGCGCAGGATGTGCGCGCGCTCCTCGGCCTTGCGCAGCCGGAACTTCGTGCGCCGGACGATGACCTCGATCTGGTGCGTCACCCAGTGGCGGATGAACGCGTCGATCGACAGGGTGCGCGGCACCCCGTCCACCAGCGCCAGCATGTTGGCGCCGAAGTTGGACTGCAGATCGGTGTGCTTGTACAGGTTGTTCAGGACGACCTTGGCGACCGCGTCCCGCTTCAGTACGACGACCAGGCGCTGGCCGGTACGCGAGGAGGTCTCGTCGCGCACGTCGGCGATGCCGCCGACCTTGCCGTCCTTCACCAGGTCGGCGATCTTCTGCGCGAGGTTGTCGGGGTTGGTCTGGTACGGAAGCTCCGTGACGACCAGGCACTGGCGGTTCTGGATCTCCTCGACCGCCACGACCGCGCGCATCGTGATCGAGCCACGGCCCGTGCGGTACGCCTCCTCGATGCCCTTGCGGCCGACGACCAGCGCGCCGGTCGGGAAGTCCGGGCCCTTGATCCGCTCGATCAGGGCGTCCAGCAGCTCCTCCTGCGAGGCTTCCGGGTTCTCCAGGTACCACTGGGCACCCGACGCGACCTCGCGCAGGTTGTGCGGCGGGATGTTGGTCGCCATGCCGACCGCGATGCCCGCGGAGCCGTTGACCAGCAGGTTCGGGAAGCGCGCCGGGAGGACCGTCGGCTCCTGGTTGCGGCCGTCGTAGTTGTCCTGGAAGTCGACGGTCTCCTCGTCGATGTCCCGGACCATCTCCATGGACAGCGGCATCATCTTGCACTCGGTGTACCGCATGGCGGCGGCCGGGTCGTTGCCCGGGGAACCGAAGTTGCCGTTGGAGTCCACCAGCGGCATGCGCATCGACCACGGCTGCGCCAGGCGGACCAGGGCGTCGTAGATCGAGGAGTCGCCGTGCGGGTGGTACGTACCCATGACGTCACCGACGACACGGGCGCACTTGTAGAAGCCCTTCTCGGGCCGGTAGCCACCGTCGTACATCGCGTACAGCACCCGGCGGTGGACGGGCTTGAGGCCGTCCCGCACGTCGGGCAGCGCACGCGAGACGATGACGGACATCGCGTAGTCGAGGTAGGAGCGCTGCATCTCCGTCTCGAGCCCGACGGGCTCGACACGCATACCCACGCCCTCGACGGGCGGAACCTCTTCGGGCGTCACGGGAGCGGGGGTGTTCTCGTCGGCCATTGCTGGTCAAAGTCCTTTCGCGCTGCGGCTTGCTTGTACGGCCGACTCAGATGTCGAGGAAGCGGACGTCCTTGGCGTTGCGCTGGATGAACGAGCGCCGCGCCTCCACGTCCTCACCCATGAGCACCGAGAACAGGTCGTCGGCCTGCGCCGCGTCGTCCAGCGTGACCTGGCCGAGCACCCGGTGGTCGACGTCCATCGTGGTGACGCGCAGCTCCTCGGCGTTCATCTCGCCGAGACCCTTGAAGCGCTGGATCGAGTCTTCCCTGATCCGCTTGCCGTTCTGCTTGCCGAGCTCCACGAGGGCGTCGCGCTCACGGTCCGAGTACGCGTACTCGAAGTCGTCGCGGCCCCACTTGATCTTGTACAGCGGGGGGCGCGACAGGTAGACGTGGCCGGCCTCGACCAGCGGACGCATGAAGCGGAACAGGAAGGTCAGCAGCAGGGTGTTGATGTGCTGGCCGTCGACGTCGGCGTCCGCCATCAGGATGATCTTGTGATAGCGGAGCTTCTCGATGTCGAAGTCCTCGTGGACCCCGGTGCCGAACGCCGAGATCAGCGCCTGGACCTCGGTGTTCTGGAGGATCTTGTCGACCCGGGCCTTCTCGACGTTCAGGATCTTGCCGCGGATCGGCAGGATCGCCTGGTACATCGGGTTGCGGCCGGACTTGGCCGAGCCGCCTGCGGAGTCACCCTCGACGATGAAGATCTCGCACTTGGTGGGGTCGTTCGACTGGCAGTCGCTGAGCTTTCCGGGGAGCGAGGCGCTCTCCAGCAGCCCCTTGCGCCGGGTCAGGTCGCGCGCCTTGCGGGCCGCCACCCGGGCGGTCGAGGCGGCGATGCCCTTGCGAATGATGTCGGCCGCCTCGTTGGGGTTGCGGTCGAACCAGTCCGTCAGCTGCTCGTGGACGACCTTCTGCACGAAGGTCTTGGCCTCCGTGTTGCCCAGCTTGGTCTTCGTCTGGCCCTCGAACTGCGGCTCGCCCAGCTTCACCGAGATGATCGCGGTCAAACCCTCGCGGACGTCCTCACCGGTGAGGTTGTCGTCCTTCTCGCGGAGCAGCTTCTTGTCGCGGGCGTACCGGTTGACCAGCGAGGTCAGCGCCGCGCGGAAGCCTTCCTCGTGCGTACCGCCCTCATGCGTGTGGATCGCGTTGGCGAAGGAGTAGACACCCTCGCTGTACTGCGTGTTCCACTGCATGGCGATCTCGACCGAGAGCAGACGGTCCTTGTCCTCGGCCTCGATGTCGATCACCGACTGGTGGATGACATCGCCCTTGCGGGAGTTGAGGTACTTGACGAAGTCGACGATGCCGTTCTCGTAGTGGTACGTGACCGAGCGGGCCACTTCCTCCTCGGGAACCTCCACCGCCTCGGCGCTGTCCGCACCGGCCGTCGCCTTCGCCGACTCGCGCTCGTCGGTCAGCTTGAGGGTGAGGCCCTTGTTGAGGAAGGCCATCTCCTGGAAGCGGCGCGAGAGCGTCTCGAAGGAGTACTCGGTCGTCTCGAAGATGTCGCCGTCGGCCCAGAAGGTGACGCTGGTGCCGGTCTCGCCGGTCTCCTCGTTACGCGCCAGCGGGGCGGTCGGGACACCGAACTTGTAGTCCTGGGTCCAGCGGTACCCGTCGGTCTTCACCTCGACGGCCACCCGCGTGGACAGGGCGTTGACGACGGAGACACCGACGCCGTGCAGACCACCGGAGACGGCGTAACCGCCGCCGCCGAACTTGCCGCCCGCGTGCAGGACGGTGAGGACGACCTCGACGGCCGGCTTGCCCTCGGACGGCACGATGCCGACCGGGATGCCACGGCCGTTGTCGACCACGCGCACCCCGCCGTCGGCGAGGATCGTGACGTCGATGGAGTCCGCGTGCCCGGCCATGGCCTCGTCGACCGAGTTGTCCACGACCTCCTGCACGAGGTGGTGGAGACCGCGCTCACCGGTCGAGCCGATGTACATGCCAGGTCGCTTGCGGACCGCGTCCAGACCCTCCAGCACGGTGATCGCGCTGGCGTCGTACGAGGGCTGCGCCTCGGCCGGGGCGGCAGCGGCGTCGCCCTGGGTGGACGGAATGTTCTCGTTGGGGTTGCCGGAATCGGCCACGAAGCGCCCTTTCTGGCACAGCACAGGCCGTTCTCCGGGCAGGCGGGAGCGGCTGCGTCGTTCGGCTTGTATCGACGAATCCCGCAAGACACGGGATTGTTCATCAGTCTACCGGTAGCGCCGACCCGAATGGGGGTTTGCGGGTACCTGAGTACGCATGTGCCGCCCTGAATGAGCGGCTGACGACTCCCCATATCCGGGACGGGGCCTCAAGGGGCTCACGCAGGCGTTGAGCGCTTCGGCCTGTCAGCCTCCCGCTACGGTGAGGGACGCCCGCTCACCACCACCTGGTTTCACGTGAAACGTCATCGGATTCCCGGGCAGCCGGAGCGCGGCACACAGTCCGCTACGGGCACGAAAAGCGCAGGTCGCGGCGGGTCAGCCGTAGGTGTCGCCCGGGCCCGTGCTCCCCGGGGCGCGCAGCGGGCCGAACCGGTGCTGCGGGCCGCCGGGACCCAGCACCTTGATCATCCGCACCGTGCCGTTGCCCAGGTCCGCGTTGAGCCGGGCCACCAGCTGTGGAGCCAGCAGCCGCAGCTGCGTCGCCCAGGCCGTCGAATCGCACTGCACCGTCAGGACGCGCTGGTCCGGTTCCTCGTCGTACCGCACGGGCACACAGTGCAGCGCGAGGTCGTCACCGACGATCTGCGGCCAGCGGCCCATCACCCCGCCGACCGCCGCCGGGGTCTCCCAGCCGCGCTCGGTGATCAGCCGGTTGATCGCGGCGCCCAGCGGCAGCGGATCGCGGCCGTCCCGCCGCGCCCCGGAGCGCAGGCCGCCGCCGCGCCTGGCCTGCTTCTTCTGCTGCGCCGCCTCGCCGCGCGCCCGCGCCTGCTCCTTGGCCGCGCGCAGGGCGACCCGGGCCAGGTCCACACCGGACGGCTCCGCGGGCTTCGCCCCGTCCTCGCCGCCGGGGGTCTTCCCCGCACCGTCGCCGCTCATACCCGCTCCACCTCGCCGGCGGTCACCGCGTACCGCGTCCCCGCGAGCGCTCCCGGCACGTCGTCGTCCACCGCCGCGGTGACCAGCACCTGCTCGGCGGGCGCCACCAGCTCCGCCAGCCGCTCCCTGCGGCGGGCGTCCAGCTCGGCGAACACGTCGTCCAGCACCAGCACCGGTTCGTTGCCCTCGCCGCGCAGCAGCTCGTACGAGGCGAGGCGCAGCGCCAGCGCGTACGACCAGGACTCCCCGTGGCTCGCGTACCCCTTGGCGGGCATCCCGCGCAGGCCGAGCACCAGGTCGTCGCGGTGCGGGCCGACCAGCGTCACTCCACGCTCGATCTCCTGCTTGCGGACCCCGGCCAGGGCCTCGATGAGCTGTCCGTACAGCTCCTCGCGCGTGCGCGCGGGGCCGGCCTCGCCGCCGACGGAGCTGCGGTAGTCCAGCGCCAGCGGGCCGCCGCCCGGCGCCACGTCGCCGTAGGCCTTGTCCGCCAGCGGCTGGAGCGTGGCGATCAGGTCCAGGCGCTGGGCCAGCAGCTCTGCGCCCACCCCGGCCAGATGCTGGTCCCACACGTCGAGCGTCGACAGATCGAGGGAGCGCCCACCGTGTCTGCGGGCCATCGCGGCGGACTTCAGCAGCGTGTTCCGTTGCTTGAGCACACGCTCGTAGTCGGAGCGCACCCCGGACATCCGCGGCGACCGCGCGGTGATCAGCTCGTCCAGGAACCGCCGACGCTCGCCGGGGTCGCCCTTGATCAGGGCCAGGTCCTCGGGGGCGAACAGCACCGTCCGCACGATGCCGAGCACGTCACGGGGTCTGACCTGCGACGATCTGTTGATCCGGGCGCGGTTCGCCCGGCCCGGGTTGAGCTCCAGCTCGACCAGCTGCGAGCGCTCGCCCTGGGTGACGGCCGCCCTGATCACCGCGCGCTCGGCGCCCACGCGGACGAGCGGGGCGTCGGAGGAGACGCGGTGGCTGCCGAGCGTGGCGAGATAGCCGACGGCCTCCACCAGATTCGTCTTGCCCTGGCCGTTGGCCCCCACGAACGCGGTGACGCCCGGGTCGAGCGACACCTCGGCCCGGGCGTACGAACGGAAGTCGGCCAGCGACAGATGCGTGACGTGCATGTGGTGCGCCGACCTTCCCGGCTTCCTGCTCCGTGCTCCGTCGGCGGGAGGAGCGGCCGGCCCCTCCCGCTCGTCGTTGCGGGGTTACTTCTTGTTCTCGACCGCGTGGCCACCGAACTGGTTGCGCAGCGCGGCGATCATCTTCATCTGCGGGGAGTCGTCCTGGCGCGAGGCGAAGCGCGCGAAGAGCGACGCCGTGATCGCGGGCAGCGGCACCGCGTTGTCGATCGCGGCCTCGACCGTCCAGCGGCCCTCGCCCGAGTCGGCCGCGTAGCCGCGGAGCTTGTCGAGGTGCTCGTCGTCGTCCAAGGCGTTGACCGCCAGGTCGAGCAGCCAGGAACGGATGACCGTGCCCTCCTGCCAGGAGCGGAAGACCTCGCGCACGTCGGTGACGGAGTCGACCTTCTCCAGGAGCTCCCAGCCCTCGGCGTACGCCTGCATCATGGCGTACTCGATGCCGTTGTGGACCATCTTGGCGAAGTGGCCGGCGCCGACCTTGCCCGCGTGGACCGCGCCGAAGTCGCCCTCGGGCTTCAGGGCGTCGAAGACCGGCTGGACCTTCGCCACGTCCTCGGCGTCGCCGCCGTACATGAGCGCGTAGCCGTTCTCGAGGCCCCAGACGCCGCCGGAGACGCCGCAGTCCACGAAGCCGATGCCCTTGGCGCGCAGCTCCTCCGCGTGCTTCTCGTCGTCGGTCCAGCGGCTGTTCCCGCCGTCCACGACGATGTCGCCGGGCGAAAGGAGCTCGGCCAGTTCGTCCACGGTGGACTGGGTCGCGGCTCCGGCCGGGACCATCACCCACACGACCCGGGGACCCTTGAGGCTGCCCACAAGCTCTTCCAGGCTGTGGACATCGGCGAGATCCGCGTTGCGGTCGTAACCGATGACGGTGTGGCCTGCGCGGCGGATGCGCTCGCGCATGTTGCCGCCCATCTTGCCGAGGCCGACGAGACCGAGCTCCATCAGAGATTCCTTAGCGTTGTGCCGATTCGTACCCGCTTCCGAGCCTACGCCCGGAAGGGGACAGGACGCCGGGCGTGCTCGGCGCTGAACACGCCCGTCGGGCCCCGCCGGGGCGGGGCCGGGGAGGTCAGCCGGAGAGGCGGACCGGCATGATCAGGTACTTGTACGCGTCGTCCGCCTCGGCGTCCACGGCCGGGCGGCCGCTGAGCAGCGCCGGCTTGGTGGAGGTCGTGAACGAGAGCTGGGCGACCGGGGAGTCGATGGCGCTGAGGCCGTCCAGCAGGAAGGTCGGGTTGAAGGCGATCGAGATGTCGTCGCCCTCCAGCACGGCGTCGACCCTTTCCACAGCCTGTGCGTCGTCGCTGGAG
The DNA here is from genome assembly GCF_036346615.1 of Streptomyces sp. NBC_00523. Lineage (NCBI taxonomy): Bacteria > Bacillati > Actinomycetota > Actinomycetes > Kitasatosporales > Streptomycetaceae > Streptomyces > Streptomyces sp. NBC_00523. Next base: position 3,675,593 of record NZ_CP107836.1, read on the forward strand.
CCGGCCTCCAGGATCAGGACGCCCTGCTCGAAGGTCAGCCGGACCGGGGTGTTGCGCTCGGCCACCAGGGCGACGCGCTTGACGGCCTCCACGAAGGGGGCGGTCTCGATCACGGCGACCGAGTTGAACTCGGTGGGGAAGAGCGTCCGGTACTTCGGCAGGTCGCCTTCGAGCAGTCGGGTGGTCGTACGCCGTCCGGCGCCCTCGAACCCGATGAGCCCTTCGCCGGAGCCGGAGCCGGACAGCGCCAGGGTGACCGTGTCACCGCTGGTGAGGGCCTTGGCGGTGTCGAGCAGCGTCTTGGCGGGCACCAGGGCGACAGCGGAGGCCTCCGGGTCCTCCGGCTTCCACAGGAACTCGCGGACCGCGAAGCGGTAGCGGTCGGTGGAGGCGAGGGTGACGGTGTCGCCCTCGATCTCGATGCGGACGCCGGTCAGGACGGGCAGCGTGTCGTCGCGGCCCGCGGCGATGGCGACCTGGGCGGCGGCGGAGGCGAAGACCTCACCCGGCACGGTGCCCGTCGCGGTCGGCATCTGCGGAAGCGCCGGGTACTCCTCCACAGGAAGGGTGTGGAGTGTGAATCGCGAGGAGCCGCAGGAGACGGTCGCCCGTACACCGTCTGTGGAGATCTCCACCGGCCGGTTGGGCAGGGCGCGGCAGATGTCGGCGAGCAGCCGTCCGGAGACGAGGACGGTGCCGTCCTCCTCGACCTCGGCCTCCACCGAGACCCGCGCCGAGACCTCGTAGTCGAAGCTGGAGAAGCTGAGCGCTCCGTCCTCGGCCTTCAGCAGAAGGCCCGCGAGAACGGGCGCCGGCGGACGGGCCGGAAGGCTGCGGGCCACCCAGGCCACCGCCTCCGCGAGTACATCGCGCTCCACCCGGATCTTCACCGGAACCGCCTCCTGCTGTCTTCGCCCTGTCGGCCTTCGTCGTCGTCGGCCTTCGTCGTCTGGTCGGGTCGCTCCGCCGATGACAGGGGGAGGACGCCGGGGACCAGTCTGACGCACCGCACCGACACTCGTTGCTGCTCGGGGTCAAATCGCGGCGAGCGGCCCGGAGCGCTCCGAGGGCGAGTTGTGCACAGGCCCCACTTCGAAACGGATTCCGGGCTAACTATGGGTGGTGGTAGTAGTAGGCCCTGTGGAAACCGTGGATAACCCCGTTTTCGCAGCTCAGAGCCTGTTTTTTATCCACCGACCCTGTGGGCGGAACCGGTGGACAACCCGGGCTTTCTGTGGACACCCGGAAGTTGTGCACAACCCGTACACAGGGGAGGGCAGTTTCTCCCCAGGTCTGTCCCCAGCTTTACCCCCGTTCCCCACAGGCCAACCCTGCCTCTTGGTGTGACGCCTTTCACTCGGGACGGTGATGGGGCCTGTCGTGTTGCCGAACAGTGGACAGCCATGTGGAGAAGCGGCCTCCCGCTGGGGAAAACGGCCTCCGACCTGTGGGCAGCCGGTGGACAACCTTGAGCTCAGCCTGTGGACGAAAATCTTGTCCACAGGCTGTGGATCATCGTTGACCACAAATCCCCAACCCGCTGAGCTGGCCCAATGTCCTCCCGGAGGTTCTGCCTGTGGATGCAGTATGGACAACTTTTGGATCCCCAGGCTGTGGAGGGAAAAAAGTGCCCGGATCTGTGGAGAACACCCGTGACCTCCCGGTTAATCGAACAGACCAGGGCCTCAGAGAGCGGACCCGGTGGACGGCCGGCCCGCGCCGGGAGCCGCGCGAAGGGGGTTGCGAGGCGCTTTTCGGGGAACACGGAAGGGCGCTGTGCGGACTCCTGACGAGTCCGCACAGCGCCCTTCGGGTACGTGCGGGAGTCGGCGCGGGGCGCCGTCAGCCGTTCTTGATGCGGTTGGTGAGCTCGGTGACCTGGTTGTAGATGGAGCGCCGCTCCGCCATCAGTGCCCGGATCTTGCGGTCCGCGTGCATCACCGTCGTATGGTCCCGGCCGCCGAACTGCGCACCGATCTTCGGCAGCGAGAGATCGGTCAGCTCACGGCACAGGTACATGGCGATCTGCCGCGCCGTCACCAGCACCCGGCTGCGCGACGATCCGCAGAGGTCTTCCACCGTCAGGCCGAAGTAGTCCGCGGTCGCCGCCATGATGGCGGACGCCGTGATCTCGGGAGCGGTGTCCTCGCCCCCCGGGATCAGGTCCTTCAGCACGATCTCCGTGAGCCCCAGGTCCACGGGCTGCCGGTTGAGGCTCGCGAAGGCCGTCACCCGGATGAGAGCGCCTTCCAGCTCACGGATGTTGCGCGAGATGCGCGAGGCGATGAACTCCAGCACCTCCGGCGGGGCGTTGAGCTGCTCCTGCACCGCCTTCTTGCGCAGGATCGCGATCCGGGTCTCCAGCTCGGGAGGCTGTACGTCGGTGGTCAGCCCCCACTCGAAACGATTCCGCAACCGGTCCTCCAGAGTGACCAGTTGCTTCGGTGGCCGGTCGGAGGACAGCACGATCTGCTTGTTGGCGTTGTGCAGCGTATTGAAGGTGTGGAAGAACTCCTCCTGCGTCGACTCCTTGCTCGCCAGGAACTGGATGTCGTCCACAAGCAGGATGTCGACGTCGCGGTACCGCTTGCGGAAGGTGTCGCCCTTGCCGTCGCGGATCGAGTTGATGAACTCGTTGGTGAACTCCTCGGAGCTCACGTACCGCACCCGGGTGCCCGGGTAGAGGCTCCGCGCGTAGTGCCCGATGGCGTGCAGCAGATGCGTCTTGCCGAGACCCGACTCCCCGTAGACGAACAGGGGGTTGTACGCCTTCGCGGGCGCCTCGGCCACCGCCACGGCCGCGGCGTGCGCGAAGCGGTTCGAGGCCCCGATGACGAAGGTGTCGAAGAGGTACTTCGGGTTCAGCCGGGCGTGCGGCTCGCCGGGGCCGGGGGCCGGTGCGGGCTGTGCGCCCATCGGGCCCGGGGCGCCGCCGGGGCGGCCGGTGCCCGCGCGGTGCTGCGGCTCCGGCAGCTCGGGGCGCTCGGAACGGGGGCGCTCGGTGTGCTGGGGCTCGTACCCCTGCCGCTCGGGCGGCTGCTGACGGTAGTCGTGCTGCGGGGGGCGGCCGCCGCCGTACGGCTCGCGCCACTGCTCGGGCGCCGGCTCGCGGTCCTGGAACCCGCCGAGCCGGGGCTGCTGCCAGGACAGGTCCTCCTGGGTGCGCGGCCAGGCGCCGGGCTCCGGGCGCTGCTGCTGGTAGTCCGGGTAGGCGGGCCGCGCGGTGGGCATGCCGTCGTCCGAGGGCCGGCCCCCGTAGCCGTCGTACGCGTCGCCGTGCCGGCCCTCGTCGTGCTGAGGGCCCTGGTAGCGGTGGGACGGCTGGGGGGACTGGTGCATGGGGGGCGCCGGGGGGCCGGACGGCTCGCCCGCGGAGTCGTCCACCGTGATCGCGATCCGGATGGGGCGCCCGCACTCACGGCTCAGCGTCTCGCTGATGAGGGGGGCGAGGCGGCCTTCGAGGACCCGCTTGCCCCATTCATTGGGGACGGCGAGGAGCGCGGTGTCGGCGACCAGGGCGAGCGGCTGACAGCGTTCGATCCACTGCTTGTCCTTCGGCTCGATGCCCTGCTGCCCCTCCCCGAGGAGCTGTTCCAGCACTCGCGGCCACACTGCGGCAAGATCGGCAGGTACGTCAGCCACAGGGCACGCTCTCTCGCTGGTCCCACGAATGTGTGGTTCTCGGGACGGTTTGGGTCGGGATGGGTGAGGACCGGCAGGCGGGAAGAAAAAGAACCGGAGTTCAGCCACGGTAGTCAGCCCGACCGGCGCGGTTCAAGTCGTTGTCCACAGCCTGTGCACAATGGGGGGTCCGACAGGGTCGGTTTGACCGGATGGCGTAGCCGCGCGTACCGTGACCAGGTCGAGTTGTCGATGGCTGCTGCCGCCTGCCTCCGATGGGCAAAGATCACGATCTGTGATTGTGAATGCGGTGCACTAGGGCGTTTACGCGAGTCTCTCGTGGGCGCACGGTGACAGCCAGGCGATGTCCCGCCAACACACGAGTCATTTCTGGAGCCCCCGAGTGAGCAAGCGCACCTTCCAGCCGAACAACCGTCGTCGCGCGAAGACCCACGGCTTCCGGCTGCGTATGCGTACCCGTGCCGGCCGCGCGATTCTCGCGTCCCGCCGTAGCAAGGGTCGCGCAAGCCTGTCCGCCTGATCGCGTACAGGTCGTCATGACGTGCTGCCTTCCGAGAATCGGCTGAGGCGGCGCGAGGACTTCGCGACCGCGGTACGACGAGGACGCCGGGCCGGTCGCCCGCTCCTCGTCGTCCATCTACGAAGCGGTGCAACCGACCCGCACGTGCCTGGGGAGAACGTTCCCCCGCCGCGTGCGGGTTTCGTTGTCAGCAAAGCCGTGGGTGGTGCGGTCGTCCGCACAGCGGTGAAGCGCAGGCTTCGCCACCTGGTCCGAGAACGGCTCGCCCTGCTGCCCCCCGGTAGCCTGGTTGTCGTACGAGCGTTGCCCGGATCGGGTGACGCCGGCCATGAACAGCTGGCCCGAGACCTGGACGCCGCCTTGCAGCGGCTGCTGGGAGGGGGCGTGCGATGAAGTACCCGCTGCTGGCTCTCATCAAGCTGTACCAGTGGACGATCAGCCCACTTCTCGGGCCTGTCTGCCGTTACTACCCGTCGTGTTCCCACTATGGATATACGGCGATCGACCGGCACGGAGCGATCAAGGGAACGGCGCTGACAGCCTGGCGCATCCTGCGATGCAATCCGTGGTCACCCGGCGGCGTGGACTACGTACCACCACGCAAACGTCCGCGTTGGCACGAACTGCTGCGCAGCGCCATACGCGGCAGCAAGGGCGGGGACTCCGCCGCTGACGTGCCTCCCGGGGGTTCGGCCACCGAGCTCCCGAGTTCGGCCGCAGAGACTTCGCCCAATGCTCAAGGAGCCTGATTAGTGGACACGATTGCCAGTCTGTTCAGCTTCATCACCTGGCCCGTCTCCTGGGTCATCGTCCAGTTCCACAAGTTGTACGGGGCGATCTTCGGCCCTGACACCGGATGGGCCTGGGGTCTGTCCATCGTGTCCCTCGTGGTGCTCATCCGTATCTGTCTGATCCCGCTGTTCGTCAAGCAGATCAAGTCGACGCGGAACATGCAGCTGCTCCAGCCGAAGATGAAGGCGATCCAGGAGCGCTACAAGAGCGACAAGCAGCGTCAGTCCGAAGAGATGATGAAGCTGTACAAGGAGACGGGTACCAACCCGCTCTCCTCGTGCCTGCCGATCATCGCGCAGTCGCCGTTCTTCTTCGCGCTGTACCACGTACTCTCCGCGATCGCCTCGAACAAGAAGATCGGCGTCATCGACCAGTCGCTGCTGGACAGCGCCCGTCAGGCCCACATCTTCGGTGCTCCGCTGGCCGCCAAGTTCATGGACAGCGCGGAGAAGGTCGACGCCCTCGGCGCTTCGCTGACCGACGTCCGGGTCGTCACCGCGGTCATGATCGTGATGATGTCGGCCTCGCAGTTCTTCACGCAGCGCCAGCTGATGACGAAGAACGTCGACCTGACGGTCAAGACGCCGTACATGCAGCAGCAGAAGATGCTGATGTACATCTTCCCGCTGATTTTCGCGGTCATGGGCATCAACTTCCCCGTCGGTGTCCTCGTCTACTGGCTCACCACGAACGTCTGGACCATGGGTCAGCAGATGTACGTGATCAACCAGAACCCGACGCCGGGCAGCAAGGCGCAGGAGCAGTACCTCGGGCGCGTGCTGAAGAGCGTCACCGCGCACGGTGAGGTCCGCGGCCGGACCCGGCGCAACACTGTCAAGCGGATCGTGGCCAAGGGCCCGGACCGCAATGACATCGAGCGGAAGTTCGTTGTCGGACTGGCCAAGCTCGGCCTCGCTCCCCAGGAGGACGGCACGGTCACCAAGAGCGACACCGCCGCCGCCGAGGCCGAGGGCAGTGCCCCGCAGCGTCGCCAGCAGCCCAAGCGGCAGACGAAGGCGCAGCGCCAGACCGGTGCGGCCCACCAGGGTGGAGCCGGCGACGACTCCGACGAGCAGGCGTCCAAGACCTCCCTGAAGAAGAGCTCCGCGCAGGACGACAAGTCGAAGCCGGCGGGCAAGGCCGCGTCCGGCTCCTCACGCCAAGCCAAGTCCGGACAGCGCAAGGGCCCGCAGCGGCCCAAGCACCCGTCCAAGAAGTAAGAAGGAGTCCATCCGTGACGGAAGGCACCACCTCCACGGCCGCTGAGGGCAGCGACACCTTGACCCGCCTTGAGCAGGAAGGGGAGATCGCAGCGGACTACCTTGAGGGCCTGCTCGACATCGCCGACCTCGACGGCGACATCGACATGGACGTCGAGGCAGACCGGGCCGCGGTCTCGATCATCAGCGACTCGGCGCGCGAGCTGCAGAAGCTCGTGGGGCGCGACGGTGAGGTCCTGGAGGCGCTTCAGGAGCTGACGCGGCTCGCCGTGCACCGGGAGACCGGTGACCGGAGCCGTCTGATGCTGGACATCGCCGGCTTCCGGGCCAAGAAGCGCACGGAGCTCGCCGAGCTGGGTGCCAAGGCGGCCAACGAGGTCAAGAGCACCGGTGAGCCGGTGAAGCTGGACCCGATGACGCCGTTCGAGCGCAAGGTCGTGCACGACGCGGTTGCCGCGGCGGGCCTGCGCAGCGAATCGGAGGGCGAGGAGCCGCAGCGCTTCGTCGTCGTCCTGCCGGTCTGACCGGCTCCTTACCTGTCGGCCCCGTCTGTTCGCAGGCGGGGCCGATCTTTGTCAGCCTGATAGACAGCCACCATGGTGCGGTAGTGCGGTATGGAAGGACGGTCCCCCGTGACGGAGGAAGTAGCGCTTCCCCAGGCGCCCGACGAGGCCCGGGAGGTATTCGGTGAGAGCTTTCCCGAGGCTGTCCGGTACGCGGAGCTGCTGGCGGACGCGGGTGTCACGCGCGGGCTGATCGGGCCGCGAGAGGTTCCGCGTCTGTGGGAGCGGCATCTGCTGAACTGCGCGGTGCTCTCCGAGGTCGTTCCCGAGGGAGTCACGGTCTGCGACGTCGGGTCCGGGGCCGGGCTGCCGGGCATTCCACTGGCGCTGGTGCGCCCGGACCTGAAGATCACCCTTCTGGAACCGCTGCTGCGGCGGACGAACTTCCTCCAGGAGGTCGTGGAGCTGCTGGGGCTCGATCATGTGACCGTGGTCCGCGGCCGGGCCGAGGAGGTTCTCGGCTCCCTGCAGCCGGTGCATGTGGTGACCGCCCGGGCGGTGGCCCCGCTGGACCGTCTGGCCGGCTGGGGTGTGCCCCTGCTGCGCCCGTACGGCGAGATGCTCGCGCTCAAGGGCGACACCGCCGAGGAGGAGATCAACGGTGCTCGGGCCGCGCTCAGCAAGCTGGGCGTGGTGGACACCGAGGTGCTGCATGTCGGCGAAGGCGTGGTCGACCCCACGTCCACCGTGGTCCGGGTGGTGGTCGGCGAGAGCCCGGGCGGTGTGAGGTTCGCCGCAAAGCGAGCCAAGGCTGCGCGAACCAGCCGGACGCGACGTCGTCGCTGAGCCTCGCGCGGAGTGTCGTAGCTCCGTAGCTACGCTGCGGAGGCATCGTGTTTCACGTGAAACGTCGTTCTCTGCTGCATGGAATCATCGGCCGCGGTCATGAGGCAGCCGCCCCTCCCCATCGCAGGCCCGTTAGGGCTACGGAGTTGTCCACAGAAGTGGTTTCATCCACAGAAGAGCGGGCCTCGCTGGTTCACGACCCCGAAACCATGACAGGCTCTGCTCATTGCGAGCCTGAAGTCGAGGAGAGTGAATCCTTGCGGTCCGACGCCAACATCGCGGGGCCGATGACCGATCCGGTCCCCGGCCCCCGAACCGAATCGGCGGGGAACGGTGTTTCACGTGAAACACCGCCGCCGATGGACGACACACCCATCGGTCGTGCGGCCCAGCTGGCAGTGGAGGCCCTTGGCCGAGCCGGCGAGGGGCTGCCACGTCCCGAGCAGACCCGCGTTATGGTCGTGGCGAACCAGAAGGGCGGGGTGGGCAAGACCACCTCGACGGTCAACCTCGCCGCGTCGCTGGCTCTGCACGGGGCGCGGGTCCTGGTGGTGGACCTCGACCCGCAGGGCAACGCCTCGACGGCTCTGGGTATCGATCACCACGCCGAAGTTCCCTCGATCTATGACGTTCTGGTGGAGAGCAGGCCGCTCTCGGACGTGGTTCAGCCCGTCCCGGACGTCGAAGGTCTCTTCTGCGCCCCGGCCACCATCGATCTCGCCGGTGCGGAGATCGAGCTGGTGTCGCTGGTGGCGCGGGAGAGTCGACTCCAGCGCGCCATCCAGGCGTATGAGCAGCCGCTGGATTACATCCTGATCGACTGCCCGCCCTCGTTGGGCCTGCTGACGGTCAACGCACTGGTGGCCGGTGCGGAGGTGTTGATCCCCATTCAGTGCGAGTACTACGCGCTGGAGGGTCTGGGTCAGCTCCTGCGGAACGTCGAGCTGGTACGGGGCCACTTGAACCCCGACCTTCATGTCTCGACCATCCTGCTCACTATGTACGACGGCCGGACCCGGCTGGCGTCACAGGTCGCGGAGGAGGTCCGCAGCCACTTCGGCAAGGAGGTGCTGAGGACCAGCATCCCCCGGTCGGTCCGCATCTCCGAGGCACCGAGCTACGGGCAGACCGTGCTCACCTACGACCCCGGGTCCAGCGGGTCGCTCTCGTACCTCGAAGCAGCCCGCGAGATCGCGCTGCGCGGGGTTGGGGTGCACTACGAGGGACAGCACGCCCACACGGGCGGTTCGATCAGTCAGCAGAGCAATTCGGAGGGGATCCAGTGAGTGAGCGTCGTCGAGGGTTGGGGCGAGGGCTCGGTGCCCTGATCCCAGCCGCTCCGCAGGAGAAGCAGCTGTCGTCCGCCGGCTCCGGGGCTTCCTCGCCCGTACTGACCACGGAGCGGGGCGTGGCTGCCGCCAAGGTGGCCACGCTCGGGGCCACTCCCGTCGTGCCCGAGCCGAGCTCGCCGATGTCGGGGTCCGAGCCGACGGTCCCGGGCGATGTCGCCGGCGCGTACTTCGCCGAAGTGCCGCTCGACTCCATCACGCCGAACCCGCGTCAGCCGCGTGAGGTCTTTGACGAGGACGCGCTCGCGGAGCTGGTCACCTCCATCAAGGAGGTCGGCCTTCTCCAGCCGGTCGTGGTGCGTAAGATCGGGGCCGACCGCTTCGAGCTCATCATGGGCGAGCGGCGCTGGAGGGCCTGCCGCGAGGCAGGCCTGGAGCGCATCCCGGCCATCGTCCGGGCCACGGACGACGAGAAGCTTCTCCTGGACGCCCTCCTCGAGAACCTGCACCGGGCTCAGCTGAACCCGCTGGAGGAGGCGGCCGCCTACGACCAGCTGCTGAAGGACTTCAAGTGCACGCATGACCAGCTGGCGGACCGGATCGGCCGTTCGCGGCCGCAGGTGTCCAACACCCTGCGTCTGCTGCGGCTGTCCCCGCCGGTGCAGCGCAGGGTCGCCGCCGGGGTCCTGTCGGCGGGCCACGCACGTGCCTTGCTGTCGGTGGACGACTCCGAGGAGCAGGACAAGCTGGCCCATCGGATCGTGGCCGAAGGGCTCTCGGTGCGAGCGGTCGAGGAGATCGTGACGCTGATGGGCTCCAGGCCCACGAGCGCCAAGAAGGCCAAGGGGCCCCGGGCCGGGGCGCGGCTCTCCCCGGCGCTCTCCGATCTGGCATCGCGGCTCTCCGACCGCTTCGAGACGCGGGTGAAGGTCGACCTCGGGCAGAAGAAGGGCAAGATCGTCGTCGAGTTCGCCTCAATGGAGGACCTGGACCGCATCCTCGGCAGCCTCGCCCCGGGCGAGGGCCGGGTACTGGACCAGGCCCCCTCCGAGGATTCGGCCGAGGACGGCGAGAGCTGACGTACGCCGCACCCTGAGGGCGGGCTGTTTCCGGTTCACGGATCACAGCCCGCCCTTTGCTCTCTCGCGGTGTCGGCTTGATCCGGCGGTGGTTACGATGCGTTGTGGCAGGGCATTTCCGTCCATGACGCAGTGGGCGAGAGAAGTGAGGAACAGCCTTCATGGGGCGTCGGCTCGTACCGCTCACGCTGGACAACCTTCCCGACCTCCCCCGGCGCTGCCGCTCCTGTGTCTTCTGGGAACTCGACCCGGTCAGCGGAGAGGCCGCCGTGAAGAGCGGCACATCCGACCGGGAGAAGGAAGCGTGGATCTCCGGGGTTCTTCTGGAGTGGGGCTCCTGCGGGCGGGTGGTCTACGTCGATGACGTGCCGGCCGGCTTTGTGCTCTACGCACCACCCGCATACGTTCCGCGCGCCACCGCCTTCCCGACGAGCCCGGTCTCCCCCGATGCCGTTCAGCTGATGACCGCGCTGATCATGCCGGGCTACCGGGGCCAGGGGCTGGGACGGGTCATGGTGCAGACCGTTGCCAAGGATCTGATCCGCCGGGGATTCAAGGCGATCGAAGCCTTCGGAGATGCCCGGTGGAAGGAGTCGGCCTGCGTGCTGCCTGCCGACCACCTTCTGGCAGTGGGGTTCAAGACGGTACGCCCGCACCCGGTGCACCCTCGACTGCGGCTGGAGCTGCGCACGACGCTCTCCTGGAAGGAAGATGTCGAGCTGGCCCTGGACCGGCTCCTCGGAGCGGTACAGAAGGAGCCTGCGCTGCGGCCGTTGTGAGGTGCGTGCTCCATGGCCGCATGCAAAACGGGCCCGTCCTGGGGAGGACGGGCCCGTTTCACGTGAAACAAGCGGACGCAGCTTCTGCCTTACTGGTCCTTGTCGGCGATGAAGCCCGTGAGGTCGCGGAGGATGGCGGCCTTCGGCTTGGCGCCGACGATGGTCTTGGCGACCTCGCCACCCTGGTAGACGTTCAGCGTCGGGATGGACATGACGCCGTACTTGGCAGCGGTGGCCGGGTTCTCGTCAATGTTGAGCTTCACGATCTCGATCTCGTCGTGCTCGGCCGCGATGGCCTCCAGCGACGGAGCGATCTGGCGGCACGGGCCGCACCAGGCGGCCCAGAAGTCCACCAGCACAGGCTTGTCGCTCTTGAGGACGACCTCTTCGAAGGAGTCGTCGGTCACGTTCTTCAGGGCGCCGGCCACGGCGGCCTCCTAACTTCGCGGGGTGTGTGGGGATGTGAGTGAGGCGTGGATCAGACGGCGGCCGCCGGGGCGGCCTTCTCGTCGTCGGCGAGCGCGGCGAGGAAGCGCTCTGCGTCGAGGGCAGCGGAGCAGCCGGTGCCGGCCGCGGTGATCGCCTGGCGGTAGGTGTGGTCGACAACGTCGCCGGCACCGAAGACCCCGGACAGGTTGGTACGCGTCGAAGGTGCGTTGACCTTCAGGTAGCCCTCGTCGTCGAGTTCGAGCTGGCCCTTGAAAAGCTCGGTGCGCGGGTCATGGCCGACGGCGATGAACAGGCCGGTCACGGGCAGCTCGGACGTCTCGCCGGTCTTCGTGTTGCGCAGCGTCACGCCGGAGAGCTTCTGCTCGCCGTTGACTCCGGCGACCTCGCTGTCCCAGGCGAACTTGATCTTCGGGTCGGCGAAGGCGCGATCCTGCATGGTCTTGGAGGCGCGCAGGGTGTCGCGGCGGTGGATGATGGTGACCGACTTGGCGAAGCGCGAGAGGAAGGTCGCCTCCTCCATCGCGGTGTCGCCACCGCCGACCACGGCGATGTCCTGGTCCTTGAAGAAGAAGCCGTCGCAGGTCGCGCACCAGGAGACGCCACGTCCGGAGAGGGCGTCCTCGTTGGGGAGTCCGAGCTTGCGGTGCTGGGAGCCCGTGGTGACGATGACCGCCTTGGCGCGGTGCACGGTGCCTGCCGTGTCGGTGACGGTCTTGATGTCACCGGTGAGGTCGACGGAGACCACGTCGTCCGGGACCAGCTCGGCGCCGAACCGCTCGGCCTGGGCGCGCATGTTGTCCATGAGCTCGGGGCCCATGATGCCGTCCTGGAAGCCCGGGAAGTTCTCCACGTCGGTGGTGTTCATGAGCGCGCCACCGGCGGTGACGGCCCCTTCGAAGACCAGCGGCTTCAGCGAGGCGCGCGCGGTGTACAGGGCGGCTGTGTAGCCGGCCGGGCCGGAGCCGATGATGATCACATTACGCACGTCGCTCACGGGTTTCTTCCTCGTCTCTGCAGACTGCCTACTGTCCACGCCTACTGGGGCCGGTTCAACGACTCTCACCCCACCCAACGGATCCTACGGGGGATGCATTCCCGACGTGCCGGGGCGGCTGGCGGCGCCTTCTCAGCGGCGCGCGTAGGCGTGTGTCAGCAGCAGCTTCCCCTTGGCGGGAGGCTCGGCTCCCACGCAGGCCGCGTCCACTACATACGCCTGAACGCTGTCCGGTTCCGTGGGATGAGGCAGGAGGACGAGGAACGCGTCGGTGCCCTCGTAGCTGCCCCTCTCGACGGCGAGCGCCGGGCTGTTGCGGCCGATGCCTTCTTCCACGCACGCAGGGACGGGCACCGCGGGGGTCCGGAGCGGGGACTCGGGGGACAGGGAGTCCGAGGGATCCGTTTGGAGCGACGGCTGGGAATGGGGCGAGGACTGGGATCCGATAGAGGGAGCCTCGTCGTTCCCCTGGGGGGCCGGTGGGCTCTCCGTGCCGGAGGTCCGGCCCAGCAGCGTGTGGACCTGGTCCTCGAGGGTGGCTGCGGAGAACTCCTGCGAGCGGCTTTTCGGGGCCGTGGCCGTCGTGTCCTGGCTGACCCCCGCTGCGGAGGTGTCGCTTCGCCCGGCTCCCGGGACGTTCTGCAGCAGGAAGACGCTCATGCCGACCAGAGCAGCGGCCCCGAATGCGGAGGCGAGCAGAGTGGTACGGCGACGCCTCCGGCCTGGACGCCGGCCGGGGCCGGTGTTCGCATGCGCATGCCCGGCCGGGCGATCCGGGGCATGCGACCGGGATGGCGGGTTCCCGGCTATGTGCCCGGGCTCCTGCGGCGGCTCTGTTTCACGTGAAACATCGGTCGCTGAATCCGGCTCCGCGCGATGAGTCCGCGCCTCGGCGGCGAGGGCGGCATCGATGCGGTCGGCGATGTCTGTGGGCATGGGCTCGGGGGCGGGCAGGTCGCCGAGCAGCGCGCGAATCTCCTCCAAGGAGGCGAGCACATCGGCGCAGAGCTCACAGTTGCCCAGGTGGCTGCGGATCTCGGCTGCCCGGACTCCGGGAAGCAGGTCCTCGGTCAGGTCGGAGATCTCCGAGACTTCCGGGTGCTGGGTTGTGCCGGGTGTTGACGTCATCGGTGTCCACCTCCGCCCTTCATCACAGTGGGGTCGCTCGTGCCCGCGTCTCGTGGCCCGGCTGCCGGTGGGACGGATGCTCTGGGCGTCCGGTTCCCTTCCATGCCGGGTGTCTCGCCGGCGCGGCCGTCGCTGCGGAGATGCGTCAGCAGCGGCGCCAAGCGGGCCCGGCCCCGTGCGCAGCGGCTCTTCACGGTGCCTACGGGCACATCGAGGATGCGAGCGGTCTCCGCCACCGGGTACCCCTGCATGTCCACGAGGACGAGGGCCGCGCGTTGCTCGGCGGGGAGGGTGGCCAGCGCGGCGACGAGTTCGCGGTGGAGGTCATGGCGTTCCGCCGGGGCCTCTGCGGACTCATGGGGCTCCAGCAGTTGGTCGAGCCGTTCCGGGTCGTCGACGGGCGAGGTCTTCCGGGACGCGGCCTTGCGGACGCGGTCGAGGCAGGCGTTCACCGTGATGCGGTGCAGCCAGGTGGTCACGGCGGACTGGCCCCGGAAGGTGTGGGCGGCGCGGAAGGCGGAGATCAGGGCGTCCTGTACGGCGTCGGCCGCTTCCTCACGGTCGCCGAGCGTCCGCAGGGCCACGGCCCACAGCCGGTCGCGATGGCGTCGAGCCAGCTCGCCGAAGGCATCGGGGTCACCGGCGACATGCTGCGCGAGGAGGTCCTCGTCACTCGGTGGATCGGCGGCACCGGAGCCGTAGAGCTCGCGGTCTCCCCCCTCAGCTGTCGCCATCCGTGCATTCAAACCGATCCACGCCGGGAAGTAAATGGCGAGGTCGGGTGGATTGTATGAATGATGAAAAGGCGCGATTCGGTCGCGCTTCTGAGGTGCCCTGTCCGCCCAATATTGAGGGAAATCAGAAAGGGGACCACGTGAGGCAGAGGCGTATGAAGCGATACCTGGGAAAGGTTCTCCCGGCCGTTCTCACCGCACCCGTAGTCGTGGCGTTGCTCCCGGGTAGCGCCCAGGCGGCCACCTATTCGATGGACGGGAAGAATCCCATTTCCGCCGGGTGCTCCGGCGACGCCACCACTGTGAAGCGCTCGCTGATCGGCACCTCCAGCTGGACGCTCGGTGCCGTTGAGCTGCGGTACAGCGTCAAGTGCCACACTGCGTGGGCGCGGATCAGCCTTTCCGAGGACGTGTGGGGCAAGGCCCAGATCGTGCGGAACTCGGACGGTAAATCTTATAACTGTTCGAAGCTTTCCTACAGCTCGTCGCTCGGTACCTATACCTGCTACACGGGGATGGTCTACGACAAGGACCCGCTCTCCGCATACGCGGAAGGCTGGTCCCAGTACGACAACGTGAGTCTCCACTCGAAGACGCCTTCGTACTGACCTCTGCAGCGGTTCGCGACCAAGAAAATGGGGCTGGGCAGGATCCTCGGATCCTGCCCAGCCCCATTCTCGTGTTCGAAGCCGTCAGCTGGTGACCTTGATGTCCGAGACCTTCCCCCGGTAGTTGCCCTCGCCGCTCGGCGGGAGCTTGGTGAGCCAGACGAGCAGGTACCGCGCCTGTACGGGCTTGGAGGGCTTCAGCGACACCTGGGTCCCCGACCCCTGGGCGACCTTGTCGAAACCGGTGGGGCTGGTCGGCACCGTGGAGCCGTCGGCGGTCCGCAGCTCGACCGAGGTGTCGCCGCCGAGGAAGGACACGTCCACCTTGCCGACGCGCTGTGTCTTGCCGAGGTCGAGGACGACGCCGACGCCTGTTTTGAGATTGCCGAATTCGGCTGACGCGTACCAGTCCGTGTGCCAGTACGAGCTCGGGTCGTCGTCGTAGACGTTGCCTATGCTCTGCGGCTTCTCACTGCCGTCGGCGCCGAGCGGGTCGTAGTCCTGCGCGGTGACGATCGGAACGGGCTTGCTCTTCTCGACCGGCGGGGTGTCGTTGTTCTCCGGGTTGGACTGGGTGGTGCCGGGGTCACCGCCCGAGTTGTTGTCCCGGTCGATGAGCGTCTCGGCTAGCTGCCAGCTGCCCAGGCCCAGGGCGGCGATCAGCAGCGCGGACACGACCCACTTCAGCGCCTTGCCGGTGCGGCTCTGCAAGGGCGCGGGGGGCACGGGCACGACGGGCTGGGTGACAACGGGACCGGCCGCCGCCGGCCTTCCGTACGTGCCCTGCTGGTAGGTGGTCCGCTGGTACTCGGGCGGGGCGGTGAAGACGGGCTCGGGCGGAGGGATGCGGGGCATCGCCGCCACGGCCTTGGCGAGCTCGTCGGGCGTGGTGCACGGCTGCTCCTGGCGGGACGCCGTGGCACCGTCGTTGGCGAGTGCCCGCATGGCGATCTCGGAGAGGCCCCGGTGGACTCCGGCCCGCACCTGGTCGGGCGGGAGCAGCCCCATCCCCTTGGGAAGCCCGGTGAGCCCGTACGCATCGCTCTCGTACGGCCAGCGCTGGGTCAGCGCGGCGTACAGCAGGGCCCCGATCGCCTCCGTGTCGGCGCGCTGGGGGCCGTCGGACGTGATGCCTCGCAGGGCGGCGTTCACCGCGAGGCCGCGGATGCGGTACTGGCCGGACGAGCTGCGGAGCACGGCCCCCGGCGTGAGCCGCAGGTGGGCCAGGCCCTCCCGGTGCGCGGCAGCCATGGCCTGGGAGACCTGGCTGACGAGCTGGTACGCGTCGTGGGCGTCCATCGGGCCCGCGCTCAGCAGGGCCATGAGCTCGGTGGCGTCGGGAAGCCACTCGTGGACGACGTAGACGAGCTCGTCCTCCTCGACGGCGTCCAGGACCTGCACGAAGCGCGGGTCGCCGAGCAACGCGGAGGACCGGGCGGCGGCCAGGACCGAGCGTGCCCGCGGGTGCTCCGCGGGCAGGAGGTGGACCCCCACCGCGCGACGCAGCTTCTCGTCGACGGCCCGCCAGCTGCTGAACCCGTCCAGACGGGTGACGCATTCCTCCAGCCGGTACCGGCCGGCCAGCTTGTGACCGCTGTGCAGATCCGGGGTGGCCGGGAAGGTCTTCGATGCGGCTGTCTCGTCGGTCTCCTCCTGGGAGTCCGTGTCCGCCGCGTCCTGCGCTTCTGCCGTACCGTCGGTCGTGGCCTCGTCCGCCTTGGCGGTCAGCGGCTTGTCCCCGCTGTTGTCGGCCACGTCGACGGCAGCCGTGCTACGTTCCGCCACCGTCGTTCCTGCCTCCCCATCCGTTGCGCGATGCCAGCCAGCTCTGCTCTGCACAGTCACGCCAATTGTGCCCACACTCCGGCGCTATGCACGACACGCGGAGACCGGCGATGGTTGTGCGGACCGGCCGGCCTCAGCGGCCGAGCCGCCCCCTGACCATGCCGACCATGCCGTTGATCTCCTCGATCCGCATCTTCCTCGCCGCGACGAAGAACACTCCGAGCAGCAGGACACCGCCGCAGACCAGCGCGACGAGCGAGCCGAAGGCGCCTTCCCCGAGCACCTGCAGGAGGCCGAAGCCCGCGGCTCCGCCGACCAAGGTGGCGGGCAGCGCGGCGAGGCACAGCCTGGCGTAGGTGCGGACCACGTGCGCGCCGTCCAGGTCGCCGCCCAATCGGTTGCGCAGCCGGCGCCAGGCGATCCCGACGCCGACGGCGTAGGCCAGGCCGTACGACGCGGCCATGCCGACCACGGCCCACTGGGCGGGCAGCACGACGTAGCAGAGCGCGGAGGCCGCCGCGTTGACCAGGGCGACGATGACCGTGTTGTAGAACGGCGTCCGGGTGTCCTCGTACGCGTAGAAACCGCGCAGCACCACGTACTGCACGGAGTAGGGGATCAGGCCGAGGCCGAAGGCCATCAGGATGAAGCCCATGGAGCGGGCGGCCTCGGGGCCGCTGGAGGAGTAGAGCAGGGTGCACATCGGCACGCCCAAGGCGAGGAACGCGAAGGCGACCGGGACGATGGCCACGGCGGAGTTGCGGAGCCCCTGCGAGATGTCGTCGCGGACGGCGCCGGGGTCGTTGTCGTGGGCGGCCCGGGAGATCCGGGGCAGCAGGGCGGCCATGACCGAGACGGTGATGATCGCCTGCGGCATGCCCCAGATCAGCTGGGCGTTGGAGTAGGCGAGGAAACCCGCGCCGTTCTTCCCGGACGCCTTGCCGGCCGAGGTCGCGAGCTGGGTGACGACGAGCACACCGGCCTGGTTGGCGAAGACGAATAGCACCGTCCACTTCGCGAGCTTTATCGTCTTGCCCAGCCCGTGGCCCTTCCAGTCGAACCGGGGACGGAAGCGGAAGCCGGCCTCGCGCAGATACGGGATCATGGCCAGCGCCTGCACGACCAGGCCGAGCAGGGTGCCGATGCCCAGCAGGCGCACGCCCTCCGGCGGGATCGTGTCCACGCCCATGTGGGACTCGTGGGACGTGCCGTAGACCCAGATGAACATTCCGAACGTGAAGATCATGACGATGTTGTTCAGGACCGGGGTCCACATCATCGCGCCGAACTTCCCGCGGGCGTTGAGGATCTGCCCCATCACGACGTGCACACCCATGAAGAAGATGGTGGGCAGGCAGTAGCGGGCGAACGTCACGGCGACGTTGTTGGCCGCAGGGTCGTCCGCGATCGTCGAGGACATCAGCCGGATCAGCCAGGGGGCCGCGAAGACCACCACGGCGACGATGAGGCCGAGGGCAACCATCACGAGGGTCAGGAGCCGGTTGGCGTACGCCTCGCCGCCGTCCTCGTCGTCCTTCATCGAGCGGACGAGCTGGGGAACGAAGACCGAGTTGAGGCCGCCGCCCACGGTGAGGATGTAGATCATCGTGGGCAGCGTGTACGCGATGGTGAAGCTGTCGCCGAGCAGGGCAGCGCCGAGCGCCGCGGTGATCACGAGGCTGCGGACGAAGCCGGTGAGGCGCGAGACGAGCGTGCCGGCCGCCATGACCGCGCTGGACTTCAGCAGGCTGGAGGCGCGGCCGCCGGACTTGACCGGCGCAGGGGCGGGCTCGGGCTGGGCCGGGGCCGGAGCGGCGCCCGGGTTCGCGGGGCCTTCCTGGTCGCGGAAGAGGTGGGCGAAGGCGTCGGGCTCGTCGCGGTCCGCGGAAGCCTGTGTGACGAGGTCGTCCACGCCCACGAACTGGGTCGTCGCGGCGTTGTCTCCGTACGGGAGGTGGCGCGAGGGTCCGGCGGGCTCGGGCGGCGGTGTCTGGGCCCAGATACGGGGGTCGGGGGCGTACTGGGCCGCCGGCGGCTGCTGATAGAGCGGCTGCGGCTGCTGGTAGGTGCCGGGGGGCGGCGGCGGATGCGCGGCGCGGTCGTACAGCGCCTCGTCCACCGGGTCCTGGGCCGAGAGGTCCTGCGCCCGGTACGGGTCGTGGTCGTACGCGGACTGCAGATACGGGTCCGGCGCCGGTTGCTGCTGCGGGTCAGGGGGCACCGGAGGGCCGCCGGAGTACCCGGCCCCGCCCGTACCCTGACCGCGGTCACCGTCGTACGGCGCGTTCATCGAAACCCCACCTCATCGTCCCCGGCCGACCGGCCACGACAGACATCGCTCAACGGTCCACTTTCTCACCCGTGCCCGACGGCTCCGCGCTTTCGGGACCGGTGTCCGGCGTCGGGTCACTCGGCTGCTCGGGTTCACTGCCGTCGTCGCCCGCCGCGCCGCCCGCGTTGGCGCGCTTGCGATGTGCATACATCCTGATGCCGGCCAGCACCAGCAGCAGGAGCCCGCCGGCGATGACCAGAAGCACCGTCGGGGTGATCTCGGAGACCTTCACGGTGAAGGCCATCTCCTCACCGTACGGAGTCCCGTCCTCCGTGTAGAGCTGCGCGGTCATCTGGACCTGGCCGTTGATGTTGGCCGCCGCGTCGAACTTCACGGACTGGCTGTGCCCGGCGCCGATCTGGATGGGCTGTTCCGCGATGCTGCCGCCGTCGTTCAGCTTGAGCCGCGTCGCGTTGTCCGACTTCAGCCGCAGCACCAGGTGATCGACGTCCTGCAGCAGTCTGTTCTGCACGGTCACCGGGATCGTGGCGCTGCGGCCGGACAAGGTGATGTCCGACTTCGGGACGAGCTGGACCTCGCCGACGAGCCCCTGCAGATAGGTGCGGACCGAGTCCCGGTACTGCTGCGCCTTCAGCGGCTTCCCCCGCCACGAGGTCGACATGGACCGGTTGACGGCGTTGCCGAAGGGGGTCACCACCCGCTCGGGGTGGGTCAGGATGACCTGGAAGTTATTGAGCGAGGACTGGATGGACTTGATGTCCTGGAACGCCTGTGTGGGCAGCTCCTGGCGGCGCAGCTTCTTGGGGTACCGGGATGCCGGAGGCACATCGGTGGTCGCCTCGGAGTCCGGCTTGGTCGCCGCCGCCTGGGCCAGCCCCTCGGACTTCGTCCAGCGGTCGTCGTCCAGTGCGTGGAGGGCGCGTGCCATCGACTGCGCCTGGGCGACCGTGGGCGTGCGCTGGGGTGCCACGACGACGGAACGGTCCTTGTCCGTGTCCTGCTCGGCCAGGGCGAGGGTGAGGGCGAGGAACTTCTGCACGGCGAGCGTGGAGCTCCCGGCGTTGCCCATGTCGCCCTGGAAGGCCGTGGAGAGCCTCGCGTCGGAGACGACCGCCGTGGTGCCGCCGCCGATCGGGCGGGCGGCGGAAGGCGTGTAGACCAGGTTCCCGGTCTCGTCGAGGCTGTCGCTGCGGGCGATCACATGGTGGGCGCCGGCCGAGGTGGCGACGTCCACGATCGACGGGTCCACCGCACCGTCGACGGGCCATGCGAAGTCGGTGGACGGCTTCAGGTGGAGGATCGTCTCCACCGTCATCCCGGCGACCTCACTGGCGGTCTGCAGATGGCTGAGGGTGCCGGAGACGTTCTTGCCCCGGTGGGCGATCGAGGCCAGGTCCGGGTCGCCGAACGGCAGGGCCACGACCTTGCCCTCGGACACCGCCGCTTCCAGCGAGGTCAGCCACTTCTTGGCCACGTCCTGGTTCGTTCCGGCGACCGTGGTGTCGCCGGACTTGACCCGGTAGGGCTTGGTCATCGCGTCGACGCTGGCCAGCAGGTCCGGGTCGATGACCCAGGTCACGGGCAGCCGGCTGCCCAGGGAGACCATCTGTTCGAGTCGGCCGCCCGGCGCGATCTCCGCGGCCAGGTCGTCATCGGCGAATACCGGGGTCTGCTGCTCGTCCGAGCCGGTCTCCGCCGTGAGGTGCGCGGACGCGATCAGCGGCCAGAGGTAGCTGAGGCCGATCTTGGAGTCGCGGTCGCCGTCCTGCCAGGGCAGGAAGGTCCGCTTGATGCCGAGCACCTGGTCGTACACGGTGTGCGAGGTGCGCCCCGACAGCGAGACGCCCAGCTGGTAGACCCCGTCGTCCCCGAGATCCAGCTTGCTGACCGGTACGGACAGCGTGAAGTCCTGGCTGATTCCCGAGCGCAGCTTGTCGATCTCGACCGTGTACTTGCCGCCGATCGGATAGGGGTCGGTGCCGGGCAGGTATCCCGTGCGCCGGGCGGCCGCGTCGATGGCTGTCCGGCTGAAGAGACGGGGGCCGACCCGGAGGTCGACCTGGGCGTCGGTGACCGTCTCCTTGCCCTTGTTGGTCAGCGTTCCGGAGATCCGCAGCGTGTCCCCCTTCTCCGGGGCGCTGGGGGTGATCTCGTCCAGGGACACCGACACCGTGCTGGACCCCGTCGGAGCCTTGGCCGGGGCGTCGGCCCGGGCCGACGGGGCGGCGGCGCCCGCCAGCAGGGCGGCGACGAGCGGCGCCCCGGCGAGCACGGCGGCTGTGCGCCGCAGCCACCGGCGGGCAGGAGAGGGATGCATCCCCTGGATGTCTGCCGCCTCGGCCACGCGTACCCGTCCCTCGTCATCGTCAACTGCTGTGGATCGTCGTCCGTTGCTGCGTCCCCGCATGGTAACGAGGTGCGTCGGGGCTAAGTGCCGGGGAGTGTGCTGCATGATCGGGAGAGTCTCGCAGGGCCCGGGAAATGGGTGACGCCCGGACCGGTCCGTGCACGTACCCTTTTCTGTTGTGCCGAATGCCAACGCAGACAACCCCAGCGCCCTGACCCAGGTGCAGCACCGCGCAGTCAGCGAACTGCTGCGGGTCGCCCCGGTCGCCGACGATCTCGCCCGCCGATTCCAGGATGCCGGATTCAGTCTCGCACTGGTCGGCGGCTCGGTCCGTGACGCACTTCTCGGCAGGCTCGGGAACGACCTGGACTTCACGACCGACGCCCGCCCCGAGGACGTGCTGAAGATCGTCAGGCCGTGGGCCGACTCCGTGTGGGAGGTCGGGATCGCCTTCGGCACGGTGGGGGCGCAGAAGCACGGCTACCAGATCGAGGTCACGACGTACCGGTCGGAGGCGTACGACAGGACTTCACGCAAGCCGGAGGTGTCCTACGGCGACTCCATCGAGGACGACCTCGTGCGGCGCGATTTCACGGTCAACGCCATGGCCGTCGCGCTGCCGGAGAAGGTCTTCATCGACCCCCACGATGGCCGGAAGGACCTGGCCGAGCGGGTCCTGCGTACGCCCGGGACGCCTGAGGCGTCGTTCTCCGACGATCCGCTGCGCATGCTGCGGGCCGCGCGGTTCGCCGCACAGCTCGACTTCGAGGTGGCCCCCGAGGTCGTCGACGCCATGACGGAGATGGCG
This sequence comes from Streptomyces sp. NBC_00523, assembly GCF_036346615.1. Lineage (NCBI taxonomy): Bacteria > Bacillati > Actinomycetota > Actinomycetes > Kitasatosporales > Streptomycetaceae > Streptomyces > Streptomyces sp. NBC_00523. The sequence goes on from NZ_CP107836.1 coordinate 3,697,410, forward strand.
GGCCGGATCGAGATCGTCTCCGCCGAGCGGGTGCGCGAGGAGCTGAACAAGCTCCTGCTCTCCTCTCATCCCCGGAAGGGCCTGTCGCTCCTCGTGGAGACGGGCCTGGCCCAGCAGGTCCTGCCCGAGCTGCCGGCGCTGCGGCTGGAGAGCGACGAGCACCACCGGCACAAGGACGTGTACGAGCACTCCCTGACCGTCCTGGAGCAGGCGATCGCCCTGGAGGAGGACGGGCCGGATCTCGTTCTGCGTATCGCCGCTCTCCTTCATGACATCGGCAAGCCTCGGACGCGGCGCTTCGAGAAGGACGGGCGGGTCTCCTTCCACCACCACGAGGTGGTGGGCGCCAAGATGACCAAGAAGCGCATGACGGCGCTCAAGTACTCCAACGAGATGGTCAAGGACGTCTCGAAGCTGGTGGAGCTGCACCTGCGCTTCCACGGCTACGGCGACGGCGAGTGGACAGACTCCGCGGTGCGCCGCTACGTACGGGATGCCGGTCCGCTCCTGGAGCGGCTGCACAAGCTGACCCGGTCCGACTGCACGACGCGTAACAAGCGCAAGGCCGCTGCCCTCTCGCGCACCTACGACGGGCTTGAGGAGCGCATCGCCCAGCTGAAGAGCCAGGAGGAGCTGGACGCGATCCGGCCGGACCTGGACGGCAACGAGATCATGCAGGTCCTGGGCGTGGGCCCGGGCCCGGTCATCGGCAAGGCGTACGCGTTCCTGCTGGAACTGCGCTTGGAGAACGGTCCGCTGGAGCACGACACGGCGGTCGCGGAACTGAAGAAGTGGTGGGAGGCGCAGAGCTGACGCTCTCGCTTCGTTCCATGCGTCGGCGCTCATGTTTCACGTGAAACATGAGCGCCGACGCATACGCCGAGGGCGTTGTTTCACGTGAAACAACGCCCTCGGTCGGTCTTCTGGGTACTGCGGAGGTTCAGCCGGTCGGCTTGAGCGGCGTCAGGCAGAGCACCACGCTGTTCCGGCTCTTACGGCGACCCGAGCTCTCGGTGTAGGCGGAGTACTTCTCTGGGTCGCAGAGGTCGGTGTCGGTGGTGTTGTCGTGCACCTCGGCGACCTTGTACTCGGCGGCGGACGAGCTGCAGTCGACGGAGTTCATGTCCGGGTTGTAGTTGGTGCCCTTGTTCTCGAAGCAGTCCCCGACCGCAGCGGCCTTGGCGTCGGACTCGAACATGTCACCCAGGCCGAACTTCAGCCCGGCGAGCACGACGAGGCCCACGACGATGATGATGATGTTGCGGGTGGCGAGGAACGCCTTCTTGCCGCCCGAGGGCTGCGAAGGCCCCTGCGGAGGGGTGCCCCACCCTTGGGGCTGCTGCGGCTGCTGAGGGGCTCCCCAGCCCTGCGGCTGCTGCGGGCCGCCCCACCCCTGCTGGGGCTGTTGCGGCGGGTAGCCGTATCCGCCCTGCTGCGGCGGGTAGGCCTGAGGCTGCTGGCCGTAGGGGACGTTGCCCTGCTGCGGCGGGTAAGTCATCTGGATTCCCCCGTGATTCGTGCGTCGTGTTTGACGCGGGCACGCTATAGGACATCACCGCCCCGACTCCAATACGCGAGGCACAGGGCAGAACTTGCGTAGAGCAGCGCCACACCGATCACCAGCACCACGGACCGTCCGTCAGGCGGAAGCATCAGCGCGGCGACCGCCGCCGCGGCCACGAAGGCCACGTTGAACAGCACGTCGTAGAACGAGAAGGCCCTGCCCCGGTAGGCGTCGTCCACGGCGGTCTGCACCACGGTGTCCGTGGCGATCTTCGCCCCCTGTGTGACGAGGCCGAGGACGAACGCGGCGACGAGCATCGGCGCCGGAGCGAACCACAGCCCCAGGGCCGGTTCGAGGATCGCGGCGGTGCCCGCGCACACCACCATCCAACGGAGCCGCCCGAGCCTCCCCGCGGCCCAGGGAGTCAGTACCGCCGCCGCGAAGAACCCGGCACCGGAGACGACCACCGCCAGGCCGAGGAGCGCCAGACCGTCGTCCTCGTTCTCCGTCCAGGCGTACCGGCAGAGCATCAGGACCATGACGGTCAGCGCCCCGTAGCAGAACCGGATCACCGTCATCGCGGCCAGCGCCCGGGACGCGCCCCGGTGCTCCAGCAAGTGCCGCAGTCCGTCGAGGAGTCCTCCGGCCGCCGCCCTCAGCGCTGCCCGTAGCGACATGCGGCCGGCCTCGCGGTCCGGCCCGAGGAGCTTCGCCGCCAGGCTCAGCGCCGCCAGCGCCGAGGCGAGGTAGAGCGCCGCCCCGAGCAGCACCACGGCGGAGTCCGAAGCCGCCAGCAGCCGTACTACGAAGGCGAGTCCGCCGCCCGCGGTGGCGGCAAGGGTGCCCGCGGTCGGCGACAGCGAGTTGGCGAGCACCAGATGCTTCCGCTCGACCACGCGCGGCAGAACGGCGGAGAGACCGGCGAGGACGAAGCGGTTGACCGCGGTGACGCACAGAGCGGAGGCGTAGAACAGCCATGCCGGAGCCCCGAGGATGATCAGGAGGGCGGTGCAGCAGGCGAGCCCGGAGCGCAGCAGGTTGCCGTAGACGAAGACCTGACGCCGGGGCCAGCGGTCCAGCAGCACACCCGCGAAGGGCCCGACGAGTGAATAGGGGAGCAGCAGCACGGCCATGGCCGAGGCGATCGCCCCGGCGGACGCCTGCTTCTCCGGCGAGAAGACCACGTACGTGGCCAGCGCCACCTGATAGACGCCGTCGGCCGACTGGGACAGGACCCGCACGGCCAGCAGGCGGCGGAAGTCCGGGAGGCGGAGAAGTATGCGCAGGTCGCGCGCGACGGGCATGGGAGCAAGGGTCACACACGACGAGGGCCCCCGGGCGGATTGCCCGGGGGCCCTCAACGGCGCGGCAGCAGAGAAGCGTTGCCGCTCCTCATCTGCGCGGCTGACTCACGGGAGTCAGTTGGAGACCTCACCGCGGATGAACTTCTCGACGTTCTCGCGGGCCTCGTCGTCGAAGTACTGGACCGGCGGGGACTTCATGAAGTACGAGGAGGCCGAGAGGATCGGGCCACCGATGCCGCGGTCCTTGGCGATCTTCGCCGCGCGGACGGCGTCGATGATGACACCGGCGGAGTTCGGGGAGTCCCAGACCTCAAGCTTGTACTCCAGGTTCAGCGGGACGTCACCGAAGGCGCGGCCCTCGAGGCGCACGTACGCCCACTTGCGGTCGTCCAGCCAGGCCACGTAGTCAGACGGGCCGATGTGGACGTTGTCCGCGCCGAGCTCGCGGTCACGGATCTGCGAGGTGACGGCCTGCGTCTTGGAGATCTTCTTGGACTCCAGGCGCTCACGCTCGAGCATGTTCTTGAAGTCCATGTTGCCGCCGACGTTCAGCTGCATCGTGCGGTCCAGGATGACACCCCGGTCCTCGAAGAGCTTCGCCATCACGCGGTGCGTGATGGTGGCGCCGACCTGCGACTTGATGTCGTCGCCGACGATCGGGACACCGGCCTCGGTGAACTTGTCCGCCCACTCCTTGGTGCCGGCGATGAAGACCGGAAGAGCGTTGACGAACGCGACCTTGGCGTCGATGGCGCACTGGGCGTAGAACTTCGCGGCCACCTCGGAACCCACCGGGAGGTAGCAGACCAGGACGTCGACCTTGCGGTCCTTGAGGATCTGGACGATGTCGACCGGGGCCTCGGCCGACTCCTCGATGGTCTGGCGGTAGTACTTGCCCAGGCCGTCGTGGGTGTGGCCGCGCTGGACGGTGACACCGGCGTTCGGCACGTCGCAGAGCTTGATGGTGTTGTTCTCGCTCGCACCGATGGCGTCCGAGAGGTCGAGGCCGACCTTCTTCGCGTCGACGTCGAAGGCGGCGACGAACTCGACGTCCCGCACGTGGTAGTCGCCGAACTGGACGTGCATCAGACCGGGCACCTTGCCGGCCGGATCGGCGTCCTTGTAGTACTCGACGCCCTGGACCAGCGAGGCGGCGCAGTTGCCCACGCCGACGATGGCTACGCGAACCGAACCCATTCCGGTTGCTCCCTGTGTGTAATGGATGTTTCTGATGAGCCCGCCGCGGATCTGCGGTGAACTCACTTGGCGGTGTCGCCGGACGGATCCGGCGGGTTGTCTCCCCGCCGGGGCAGGCCGTCAGGCTCTCCTGAGGTCTTCTGCTGAGCTGAGCCCTCGGGCGAGGATCGTCGCTGATCCCGTCCCGACCGCTCGCTCTCGATGAGCTCGTTCAGCCAGCGCACTTCGCGCTCCACGGACTCCATGCCGTGTCGCTGCAGCTCAAGCGTGTAGTCGTCGAGGCGCTCACGGGTGCGGGCCAGAGAGGCGCTCATCTTCTCCAAGCGCTCCTCCAGCCGGCTGCGACGGCCTTCCAGCACCCGCATGCGCACGTCGTGCTCCGTCTGCCCGAAGAAGGCGAAGCGAGCCGCGAAGTGCTCGTCCTCCCAGGAATCGGGGCCGGTGTGCGAGAGCAGCTCCTCGAAGTGCTCCTTACCTTCAGCCGTCAATCGGTAGACGATCTTGGCTCGGCGCCCCGCCAGGGACGAGGCGGGAGCGACGGGCCGGCCGGAGCCGGGTGCCGCCTCCGCCGGAGCGGTCCCCGGTTCCTCGATCAACCAGCCGCTGGCGACCAGCGTCTTGAGACAGGGGTAGAGCGTCCCGTAACTGAAGGCACGGAAGATGCCCAACGAGGTGTTGAGGCGTTTGCGCAGCTCATAGCCATGCATCGGGGATTCGCGGAGCAGTCCGAGGACGGCGAACTCGAGGATGCCGGAACGTCGGCTCAACCTCGCCCCTCCTTCTCCGAGTGCTCTCACGGTCCCTTGTGCCGAATCGATGTACCGAGCTGATGTATCGACTCGATACATCAGCACGATAGATCGGACCGGCGGCGCCGACAAGGGGAGCCTCAGTGAGCGGCGTCACATCGCCAATTCGTAGGAACCGACTTGCGTTATTTGGGGTGAAGTTCGGTCCCAGGAGGGTTTTGACCGTGCGTAGTCTGTGCGGCATGCAGACCACCGGGAACCGCGAGACGCGCGCATGCGTGAGTGTTCGCGGGCCATCCGGACGCATAGCGGGCGAGCCCGTCGCCGGGCCGGCCCGTCATTCGGGGGACCGGATCTCACCTGCCGCTTCCAGGCGTTCTCGCCTGCCCGAGGAGTAGTCGTTCGATGAGCGAGCACCGTCGCAAGACGTCGCAACCGCAAGGCGGCGGACGTGCCGCGGCCCGACGCGCCGCCCAGCAGTCCTCAGGACGCCGCGCAGCACCGTCACGCGGAGTAACTTCAGCCTCACCTTCCGACTCGCATGGCGAGGAGGCCCCGTACGCAGGTCGTGCGGCCACCAGACGGGCGGCCCAGCGAGGCGGCGGAGGCCGTGGAGGTTCCGACGGCGGCGGCGGTGGACGGCGTCGCGGTGGCGGGGACGGCGGGCACGAGGGTGGCGGGCGCGGAGGCAGGCGTCCGGGCAAGAAGCGCTTCATCGACTACCCGCGCGCCGGCCGTCAGGGTCTGCGGCGCTGGGTTCCGTCCTGGAAGCTGGTGTCCAGCCTGTGCATCGGCTTCCTCGGCCTGCTGATGGGTCTCGCCGGTCTCGCGTACGCGATGGTGGCCAAGCCGGAGGTCCAGGCCGCCGCGAAGGCGGAGAACAACGTCTACTACTGGGCGGACGGCAGCCAGATGGTGGCCACCGGCGGTGAGGTCAACCGCCAGGTCATCGACTACGCGCAGATCCCCGAGGCGATGCGAAACGCCGTCATCTCGGCCGAGAACAAGACCTTCGACACCGACCACGGCATCGACCCCATGGGTATCGCCCGGGCCGTCTTCAACATGGCCAAGGGCGGTCAGACCCAGGGCGGTTCGACCATCACCCAGCAGTACGTCAAGAACTCGCGGCTGTCGCAGGAGCAGACCCTCAGCCGCAAGTTCGAGGAACTCTTCATCACGCTCAAGGTCGGCAGCGAGATGAAGAAGAAGGACATCATGGCCGGGTACCTGAACGTCTCGTACTACGGGCGCGGCGCCTCCGGCATCCAGGCCGCGGCCCGTACGTACTACGGCGTGGACGCCAAGGACCTGAACGCGAGCCAGTGCGCCTTCCTGGCCAGCCTCCTCAAGGGCGCCAGTTACTACGACCCGGCCGGTGCGCCGGAGGTCGATCGGGTGCAGGCGACCGCGGCCAAGAACCGCGCGCGGGCGGAGAAGCGCTGGAAGTGGATCCTTGACGAGGAGGTGAAGGACGGCCGTATGTCGCAGAAGGAGCGGGACGGGTACACGGAGTTCCCGATGCCCAACAAGCCGAAGCGGGCCGCGCAGCTGGGCGGCCAGATCGGCTACCTCGTCAACACCGCCAATGCCGAGATCTACGAGCACACCAAGATCAACAAGGACATGCTCGACCAGGGCGGTTACGAGATCCACACGACCTTCGACCAGACGAAGGTCAATCAGCTGAGCAAGGCAGTCAAGCGCGTCTACGACGAGAACATCGACCCGAAGAAGCGCCCGGAAGACACCCACGTGCAGTTCGGCGGTTCGTCGGTCGACCCCAAGACCGGCGCGATCCAGGCGATCTACGGTGGCGTGGACGCGACCAGGCACTACCAGAGCAACGCCGACCCCACCGGCGCCGCCGTCGGCTCGACCTTCAAGCCCTTCGTGCTGGCAGCCGCCATGGAGTACGGCAAGCGGGACCCGTCCGGCGACGCGGAGCAGGACGAGTCGCAGCGTACGAAGGTCTCACCGCTCAGCATCTACAACGGTGCCAACAAGCTGAAGATCAAGAAGTACAACGGCGACGTCTGGACCGACAAGGCCGGCAAGGAGTGGCTGCAGACCAACGACGACCACGAGTCGTTCGGCAACATCACCTTGCGTGAGGCCATGCAGTGGTCCGCCAACTCCCCCTACGTGCAGCTGGGCATGGACGTCGGCACGGACAAGGTGAAGAAGGCGGCCATCGCGGCGGGCCTGAAGGACGACCGCTACATGGCGGATTCCAGCGTGCCGTCCTTCTCGATCGGTACGTCCTCGCCCAGCACGACGAGCATGGCCGGCGCCTACGCCACCTTCGCGGCTCGGGGCCAGCAGCGCGATCCTTACTCCGTCACCGAGGTGAAGAAGCGCGGCAAGCCGGAGTACCAGCACAAGGCGGTCACCAAGAGCGCCTTCGACAGCGTCATCGCCGACAACGTCACGGACGTGCTCAAGAACGTCGTGGCGAAGGGCACCGGTACGTCCGCCCAGCTCCCGGGCCGTGAGGTCGCGGGCAAGACGGGTACGACCGACGACAACCTGTCCGCGTGGTTCGTGGGCTACACGCCGCAGCTGTCGACGGCGATCAGCATGTACCGGCTGGACGACAACGAGAAGCACAAGAACCGTGCGTTCGAGAAGATGTACGGCACCGGTGGCAAGGACAAGATCCACGGTGCGTCGTTCCCCGCGCAGGTCTGGCACGACTACATGGTCGAGGCGATGAAGAAGGAGAAGGCGGAGCCCTTCCCCAAGGCGGAGCCGATCGGGGACAAGGTCTACGGCGGCGGCGCGTCCAAGAAGCCCTCGCCGACGCCCACGCCCACGCCGACCGAGACCGAGACGACGAAGCCGACCCCGACGCCCACGCCCACGCCCGACGTTCCGACCCCCGACCCGAGCGACACCTGCGGTACGTGGGGCTGGAACTGCCAGGACAACGGCGGCGCCAACGCGGGCACCGTTCAGGGCAACGACGGCGGTACGGACACGGGCACGAGCCAGGGCAACGACGGCGGCACGGATACCGGCACCTCCACCGGCACGACGGGTGGGGACGACGGCTCGGACGGGGGCACCGGAACCAACAACGGCGCCACCGGGGGCAACACCAACGGCACCGGGAACAACAGCACCGGGACCACCAGCTGGTGGGGTGGTACGACCGGGTAGAGCCCGGTACAGCAGGCGATGAGGGCCGCGGCACCCCGGTGCGGCGGCCCTCGTCCTTTCCACAGCGCCGTACGGCAGGATGTGCGGCATGCCAAGCGCAGAGGACACGAGCGTGCACCAGGAACGGCCCGTCGTACGGCCCACGCACCGGGACGAGGTCGCGGCGGCCGGGAGCGAGCTGATCGGCGGGAGGTCGGGCCGCTGGTCGCGGCTCGGCAGCGCCGCACTCACCCCGGTGGGGGCGATCGCCCTGGTGGCCATCGGGATGTTCGCGCTCGGCATGGTGCAGAAGCTGCCCTGCTACAACTGGGCCTGGTTCAGGGGAGCCGGCTCCCAGTACACGCACGCGTGCTACTCGGACATCCCGCACCTGTACTCGGGGCGCGGCTTCGCCGACGGACTGGTGCCGTACTTCGACCGGCTGCCCGGGGACATGCAGTTCCTGGAGTACCCCGTTCTCACCGGGGTGTTCATGCAGGTCGCGGCGTGGCTGACCCCGGGCGGGGGTTCCATCCAGGGGCAGGAGCAGACGTACTGGCTGGTCAACGCGGGGATGCTGATGATCTGCACCGCCGTGATCGCCGTCTGCGTCGCGCGCACACACCGGCTGCGCCCCTGGGACGGCCTGCTGATGGCGCTCGCGCCCGCCTTCGCGCTCACCGCCACGATCAACTGGGACCTGCTGGCCGTGGCTCTCACGGCCGGGGCGATGCTCATGTGGTCCCGGAGCCGCCCGCTGGCGTTCGGCATCCTGATCGGCCTGGCGACGGCCGCGAAGCTCTACCCCGTCCTGCTGCTGGGGCCCGCGTTCGTCCTGTGCTGGCGGGCGGGCAAGTGGCGGGAGTTCGGGGCGGCGGCGCTGGGAGCGGCGGGCTCCTGGCTGGTGGTCAATCTGCCGGTCATGGTCTTCGCGCCCGAGGGGTGGAAGAAGTTCTACACCTTCAGCGAGGAACGCGGCATCGACTTCGGGTCGTTCTGGCTGGTCATCACGCAGCGCACCGGTGAGTCCATCGACGTCGGCACGGTCAACACCGTCTCGACGGTGGCCACCATCGCGCTGTGTGCCGCGATCGGTGTCCTGACCCTGACGGCACCGCGCCGGCCGCGCTTCGCGCAGCTCGCGTTCCTCGTCGTCGCGGTGTTCATCCTCGTCAACAAGGTCTACTCACCGCAGTACGTGCTGTGGCTGATCCCCCTCGCCGCGCTGGCCAGGCCCCGCTGGCGGGACTTCCTGATCTGGCAGACGTGCGAGGTCCTGTACTTCCTCGGGATCTGGTTGTACCTCGCCTACACGACGAGCGGCGACAAGCACCAGGGGCTGCCGACGGAGGGCTACCAGCTGGCGATCGTGCTGCATCTGCTGGGCACGCTGTACCTGTGCGCCGTCGTCGTACGGGACGTCGTGATGCCGGAACGCGACGGGGTGCGGCGCGACGGCTCGGACGACCCGTCGGGCGGGGTGCTCGACGGGGCCGAGGACGTGTTCGTACTGTCCCACCTGGTCGATACCGGTGCGGCACGCCGGGAGGCGCTGCCCGCGGCGCCCGGGCCGCGGGTGGAGTGGGGTACGGCCGGCACGCCCGCCGCCGACTGAGCGGGGCGGGCGGCGCGCGGACTCAGCGTTCGACGATGCGGTCGTACTGCGTGGTCGTGTGGCGCAGGTGGGCCACCAGCTCGTCGCCCACCCGGGGCTCCTCGGCGTCCGAGGGCACGAACAGGATCGACACCTGCATGTGCGGCGGTTCGGCGAACCAGCGCTGCTTGCCCGCCCAGACGAACGGGGACAGGTTGCGGTTCACAGTGGCCAGGCCGGCCCGGGCGACACCCTTGGCGCGCGGCATCACGCCGTGCAGCGCCTTCGGGGCCTCCAGGCCCACACCGTGCGAGGTGCCGCCGGCGACGACGACCAGCCAGCCGTCGGACGCGGCCTTCTGCTGCCGGTAGCCGAACCGGTCGCCCTTGACGACGCGGGTGACGTCGAGCACGGCGCCCCGGTACTCCGTCGCCTCGTGGTCCCCGAGCCAGAGCCGGGTGCCGATGCGGGCGCGGAACCGGGTCTGCGGGAACTGCTGCTGCAGCCGGGCGAGCTCGTCGGCGCGCAGGTGGCTGACGAACATCGTGTGCAGCGGAAGCCGGGCCGCCCGCAGGCGGTCCATCCACGCGATGACCTCCTCGACCGCGTCCGACCCGTCCGTGCGGTCCAGCGGCAGGTGGAGGGCGAAGCCTTCCAGGCGTACGTCCTCGATGGCCGCGTGCAGCTGCCCGAGCTCCTCCTCCTTGACGCCGTGGCGCTTCATGGAGCTCATGCACTCGATGACGACCCGGGCGCCCACCAGGGCGTGCACCCCGTCCACGGAGGACACGGACCGTACGACGCGGTCGGGCAGCGGCACCGGTTCCTCACCGCGCCGGAACGGCGTGAGGACCAGCAGGTCACCGCTGAACCAGTCCTTGATGCGGGCCGCCTCGTAGGTGGTGCCGACCGCGAGGATGTCGGACCCGAAGCGGATCGCCTCGTCGGCCAGCCGCTCGTGACCGAAGCCGTACCCGTTGCCCTTGCAGACCGGAACGATGCCGGGGAACTGGTCGATAACGGATTTCTGGTGCGCCCGCCAGCGCGCGGTGTCGACGTACAGGGAGAGCGCCATGGCCGGTCCGGGACCCTTCTGGTGGCTGCGGTGGATCAGGGAGGAGAAGCGTGTTCAGGCCCCATTGAAACCAATGAAGACGGTTTCGTCAGCTGTGGGGCTCGGATCAGCGGCGTGACATGTAGATGTCGAGCGCCTTGTGGAGCAGCTTGTTGAGCGGGAAGTCCCACTCGCCGAGGTACTCCGCGGCCTGGCCGCCGGTGCCGACCTTGAACTGGATCAGACCGAAGAGGTGGTCGGTCTCGTCCAGCGAGTCGGAGATGCCGCGCAGGTCGTAGACCGTGGCGCCCATGGCGTACGCGTCGCGCAGCATCCGCCACTGCATCGCGTTCGAGGGACGGACCTCGCGCTTGTGGTTGGCCGAGGCGCCGTACGAGTACCAGACGTGTCCGCCGACGATCAGCATGGTCGCCGCCGCGACGTTCTCGCCCTCGTGACGGGCGAAGTAGAGCCGCATCCGGTTGGGGTCCTCGCTGTTGAGGGCCGTCCACATGCGCTGGAAGTAGCCGAGCGGGCGCGGGCGGAAGCGGTCGCGCTCCGCCGTGATCTCGTACAGCCGCTGCCACTCGGAGAGCTCCGCGTAGCTGCCCTGGACGACCTCGACGCCGGCCTTCTCGGCCTTCTTGATGTTGCGCCGCCAGAGCTGGTTGAAGCCCTTGTGGACGTCCTCCAGCGAACGGTTCGCCAGCGGCACCTGGAAGACGTAGCGGGGCTGTACGTCACCGAAGCCGGCGCCGCCGTCCTCGCCCTGCTGCCAGCCCATCTTCCGCAGCCGGTCGGCGACCTCGAAGGCGCGCGGCTCGATGTGCGTGGCCTCGACGTCCCGCAGACGCTTCACGTCCGGGTCCTGGATGCCGCCCTTGATGGCCGCGGCGTCCCAGCGGCGGATGACCACCGGCGGGCCCATCTTCACCGAGAAGGCGCCCTGCTGCTTGAGGTGCGCCAGCATCGGCTCCAGCCAGTCGCTCAGATTCGGGGCGTACCAGTTGATGACCGGGCCCTCTGGCAGGTACGCCAGGTAGCGCTTGATCTTGGGGAGCTGCCGGTAGAGCACCAGGCCGGCGCCGACGAGCTGACCGGTCTTGTCGAACCAGCCCAGGCTCTCGGAGCGCCACTCGGCCTTCACATCCGCCCATGCCGGGACCTGCATGTGGCTGGCCGCGGGCAGACTCTGGATGTAGGCCAGATGCTGCTCTCGGCTGATGGTCCTCAGGGTCAGGCTCATGCGGGGCGCTCCTCGGCAGGTGTGTCCCCATCGGTCAGGGGCTCCGGCTCTCGCGCCGAAGCCTACTGTGGCCGTGGAGCGAGCTGTCTGGCCCCGTGTGCCTGTACGCGTGCGGGGGCGGCCCCGTCCGGTGACGGAGCCGCCCGGGCCGGACCCGGGAGGTCAGCCGATCACGCCGCCGAAGAGTCCGCCGTGGGCCATCCCGAGGAAGAACCCGAGGGCGGATGCGCCCATGCCGACGATCAGCGGGAACCTCTCGCGCGTGGTGACGGAGATGTACTGGCCGTACGCCCCCGTGAGGATCCCGATGAGGCCCGCCCACGAGCTGAGCAGGTGCAGGTTGTGGAACATCGCCGAGACGAAGGCGAGGGCGCCGAGGACGAGCGTGATCACCACGAGCGCGCCCTGCAGCGGATGGGGCCTGCCGTCCGTGGCGAAGAGCGAGACGGAGGGGCGGGTCCGCGTTACGTGTGCCATGGAGTACCTCCTGGCCGACATGCGGCGCGGTTGTGGCGCCGCTCACACCCGATGTGTACAGATTGCGTCCCCTGACCACCGGATTTCAACCGGAAGCCGGTCTGCGGGTACTCTGGACGGTCTGCACCGGTGTCTGCCCAGGCCCGCATGGACCGCCCCTCCTCATCGAGGGCGTTGTCAGTGGGGGCTGTTTTACTCGGGCACCGTTGCTCAACGCATCACGACCCTCCTGCCACGGAACGACCGTGGCCGCTGAGTCCAAAGGAGGTGGGTTCCACATGCGTCACTACGAGGTGATGGTCATCCTCGACCCCGATCTCGAGGAGCGCGCAGTCTCCCCGCTGATCGAGAACTTCCTCTCCGTCGTCCGTGAGGGCGAAGGAAAGGTTGAGAAGGTCGACACCTGGGGCCGTCGTCGTCTCGCTTACGAGATCAAGAAGAAGCCCGAGGGCATCTACTCGGTCATCGACCTGCAGGCCGAGCCTGCGGTCGTCAAGGAGCTCGACCGCCAGATGAACCTGAACGAGTCGGTCCTCCGGACCAAGGTCCTCCGTCCCGAGATCCACTGAGCTTCTAGCTCAGTGGTCATCGGGTTCGAGTAGCAGCAAGCAGCCAGAAGCAATCCCCGCCGAGAGGTTCATCCATGGCAGGCGAGACCGTCATCACGGTCGTCGGCAATCTCGTCGACGACCCCGAGCTGCGCTTCACCCCGTCCGGTGCGGCGGTCGCGAAGTTCCGTGTCGCGTCCACTCCCCGCATCTTCGACCGGCAGACCAATGAGTGGAAGGACGGCGAAGGCCTGTTCCTCACCTGCTCGGTCTGGCGGCAGGCGGCGGAGAACGTCGCCGAGTCGCTCACGCGAGGCATGCGCGTTGTCGTGCAGGGCCGGCTGAAGCAGCGGTCCTACGAGGACCGCGAGGGCGTCAAGCGCACGGTCTACGAGCTGGATGTCGAGGAAGTCGGCCCCAGCCTCAAGAACGCCACGGCCAAGGTCACCAAGACCACCGGTCGCGGTGGTCAGGGCGGCCAGGGTGGATACGGCGGCGGCCAGCAGGGCGGCGGTAACTGGGGCGGCGGTCCCAGTGGTGGCCAGCAGGGCGGTGGCGGTGCTCCCGCCGACGACCCGTGGGCCACGAGCGCGCCTGCCGGCGGCCAGGGCGGGGGCCAGCAGGGCGGCGGCGGAGGCGGCTGGGGCGGAAGCTCCGGCGGTTCCGGCGGCGGCTACTCGGACGAGCCCCCCTTCTAGGGAAGCTCGTACCCCCACTTCTTGATCACACAGGAGAAACACCATGGCGAAGCCGCCTGTGCGCAAGCCTAAGAAGAAGGTCTGCGCGTTCTGCAAGGACAAGACCCAGTACGTGGACTACAAGGACACGAACATGCTGCGGAAGTTCATTTCCGACCGCGGCAAGATCCGTGCCCGCCGCGTCACCGGCAACTGCACGCAGCACCAGCGTGACGTCGCCACGGCAGTCAAGAACAGCCGTGAGATGGCGCTGCTGCCCTACACGTCCACCGCGCGATAAGGGAAGGGTGACCGAAACATGAAGATCATCCTCACCCAGGAAGTCACCGGCCTCGGTGCCGCTGGCGACGTCGTCGACGTCAAGGACGGGTACGCCCGCAACTACCTGGTTCCGCGTGGCTTCGCCATCCGCTGGACCAAGGGCGGCGAGAAGGACGTGGCGCAGATCCGCCGCGCCCGCAAGATCCACGAGATCGCGACGATCGAGCAGGCCAACGAGGTCAAGGCCAAGCTCGAGGCCGTCAAGGTCCGTCTGGCCGTTCGCTCCGGCGACGCCGGCCGGCTCTTCGGCTCCGTCACCCCGGCCGACATCGCCTCGGCGATCAAGGCCGCCGGTGGTCCGGACGTCGACAAGCGTCGCGTCGAGCTCGGTTCGCCGATCAAGACGCTGGGCGGGCACCAGGTGTCCGTCCGTCTGCACCCCGAGGTCGCTGCGAAGCTCGGCGTCGAGGTTGTTGCTGCCTGATCGGGCCGCACCTCAGCAGAACAGTGAAGGGCCGCACCCTCCGGGGTGCGGCCCTTCGCCGTTTCACGTGAAACATGCCGAATCGGTCAGCGGGTCGCCCCGGTGACCAGCCACTTCCCGGAGCGGGTACGGAGCCAGAGCGTCGCCATCCGCACGATCATCATCAGCGCCATCGCGCACCACAAGGCGCCGAGCCCGCCGCCCAGAGTGGGGACCAGGAGGGCCGCGGGGGCGAAGACGGCCAGCGTGACGAGCATGGCCCAGGCCAGGTACGGCCCGTCGCCGGCGCCCATCAGCACGCCGTCCAGGATGAAGACGACGCCGGCGATCGGCTGGGTGGCCGCCACCACCAGCAGGGCGGGCAGCAGGGCATCCTGGACCGCCGTGTCGCTGGTGAACAGGGGGACGAACAGTGGCCGGGCCAGGACGATCAGTACGCCCAGGACCACACCGGACGCGATGCCCCACTCCACCATCCGCCGGCACGCCTCGCGTGCGCCCTGTGCATCGTTCGCGCCCAGATAGCGCCCGATGATGGCCTGCCCGGCGATGGCGATGGCGTCGAGAGCGAAGGCCATCAGGCTCCACAGGGAGAGGATGATCTGGTGGGCGGCTATATCGGTGTCGCCGAGCCGGGCGGCGACAGCCGTGGCGATGAGCAGGACGGCCCGCAGCGACAGCGTCCGGACCAGGAGGGGCGCACCCGCCTGGGCGCAGGCCCTGATGCCCGCGGCGTCGGGGCGCAGGGACGCGCCGTGGCGCCGCGCTCCCCGCACGACGACGACCAGATACGCGGCCGCCATCGCGAGCTGGGCGATGACGGTGCCCCAGGCCGAGCCGGCGATGCCCAGGCCGGCGCCGTAGACGAGGCCGGCGTTGAGGGCCGCGTTGGCGGCGAAGCCTCCGACGGCGACGTAGAGCGGGGTGCGGGTGTCCTGGAGGCCCCGGAGTACCCCGGTCGCGGCCATGACCACCAGCATCGCGGGGATGCCGAGGCTGGAGATCCGGAGATAGGTGATGGCGTGGGGCGACGCCGTGGAGGAGGCGCCGAACACCTCGGTGAGCCAGGGGGCGAGGGGAAGCGTCAGGGCGATGACGGCGACACCGAGCAGGAGCGCCAGCCAGATGCCGTCCATGCCCTGGCGGATCGCGGAGGCGAGATCTCCGGCGCCCACCCGGCGGGCGACCGCTGCCGTGGTGGCGTACGCGAGAAAGACGAAGATGCTCACCGCGGTCGTCAGGAGGGCGGCGGCGACCGCCAGTCCGGCCAGCTGGGGGGTGCCGAGATGGCCGACGATGGCACTGTCGACCATCACGAAAAGCGGCTCGGCCACGAGCGCGCCGAAGGCCGGGACGGCGAGCGCGATGATCTCGCGGTCGTGCCGTCGGCGGCGGGAAGACGGGGTTCCCGGTGGCTGGATCATGGCAGCCAATCTAATCTTCCACAGGTAAGAGATGCAATCGGCTGTGGGTCCTTACATTTGCTTGTCTGTGGGCAACTCTTGCACCGGACATGCGATGATCTCGCCCCGACCGCCCAACTTTTTCTCCCCCACAGCCGGTGGACGGGAAAAGCCCAGGTCACAGTGGTATTTGCAGGTGGTCTATGAGTTTGTCCACAGTGCTGTCCCCCGGTCCGTGCACAGGTTCCGAGGGGTTCTCCACAGCATCTGCTCGCTCATCCACAGGGCCTGTGGATAACCAGATTGGCTGACGGTGCGGAGCCGCCTACCGTAGTCCGGCGCCCCCACCCTGTTTCGGCTCTGCGGCACCGCAGAACTCGACACACCGGAACCGGAGTCGGGGGTCTTGTTTGTCGGTGCCGTGCCGTAAGAAAGAGGAGCACGGCTAGGTCCGCGGAGCGGACGGGAGGAGGTGGCCGGATGAGCATTCCCGAACCCTTGGACGACCCATGGGCGGACACCGGCCCCAGTGACCGGCTGCCCGTATCCCGCCAGCGCCGGGGTGAGGACCGGGACCGGGGCGACCGCCACGACCGCGGCCGTGAGTCCACCGACTGGGAGGGCGGTTCCGCCGGCTTCGAGCGGGTGCCGCCCCAGGACCTGGACGCGGAGCAGTCCGTGCTCGGCGGCATGCTGCTGTCCAAGGACGCCATCGCCGACGTCGTGGAGATCATCAAGGGCCACGACTTCTACCGCCCCGCGCACGAGACCGTCTACCAGGCGATCCTCGACCTCTACGCCAAGGGCGAGCCCGCCGACCCGATCACCGTGGCCGCCGAGCTGGTCAAGCGCGGCGAGATCACCAAGGTGGGCGGGGCGCCTTATCTGCACACCCTGGTCCAGTCGGTGCCGACGGCGGCCAACGCCTCGTACTACGCGGAGATCGTCCACGAACGCGCTGTCCTGCGGCGGCTCGTGGAAGCCGGTACGAAGATCACGCAGATGGGATACGCGGCCGACGGCGATGTCGATGACATCGTGAACTCGGCCCAGGCGGAGATCTACGCCGTCACCGAGCAGCGGACCAGCGAGGACTACCTGCCGCTCGGCGACATCATGGAAGGCGCCCTGGACGAGATCGAGGCGATCGGCTCCCGCAGCGGCGAAATGACGGGCGTGCCCACCGGGTTCACCGACCTCGACGCCCTGACCAACGGTCTGCACCCGGGCCAGATGGTCGTCATCGCGGCCCGTCCCGCCATGGGTAAGTCGACCCTCGCCCTGGACTTCGCCCGTGCCTGCTCGATCAAGAGCAACATGCCCAGCGTGATCTTCTCCCTGGAAATGGGGCGCAACGAGATCGCGATGCGTCTGCTGTCCGCCGAAGCACGCGTGGCCCTGCACCACATGCGTTCCGGCACGATGACCGACGAGGACTGGACGCGCCTGGCCCGGCGGATGCCGGACGTCTCCGCGGCCCCGCTCTACATCGACGACTCCCCCAACCTCTCCATGATGGAGATCCGGGCGAAGTGCCGTCGCCTCAAGCAGCGCAACGACCTCAAGCTGGTGGTCATCGACTATCTCCAGCTGATGCAGTCCGGCGGTTCGAAGCGTGCCGAGAGCCGTCAGCAGGAGGTTTCCGACATGTCGCGAAACCTCAAGCTCCTGGCCAAGGAGCTTCAGCTGCCGGTCATCGCGCTCTCCCAGCTGAACCGTGGCCCCGAGCAGCGCACGGACAAGAAGCCGATGGTCTCCGACCTCCGTGAGTCCGGCTCCATCGAGCAGGACGCCGACATGGTGATCCTGCTGCACCGCGAGGACGCGTACGAGAAGGAGTCGCCGCGCGCCGGCGAAGCGGACCTGATCGTGGCCAAGCACCGAAACGGGCCTACGGCGACGATCACCGTCGCCTTCCAGGGCCACTACTCCCGCTTCGTGGACATGGCGCAGACCTGACCGGCACCGGGCCGGGAAATGGAGTCGCCTTCCGCCGGTGCGGGCGGTAGTTGTTGATGATGACTTCTCCAGCTGAACAGTTGCTTCCCGGTACCCGGCGCGCTTTGCTGCACCGCGTCGCCACGGCTCAGGCCGAAGGACGCACCCCTTCTCTCGTCGCCGCCGTGCAACGAAAGGGACAGGTGGTCTGGGAAGGGGCGCGCAGCTGCGTCGACGGTCACGCCCCGGACTCCGAAACGCAGTTCAGGATCGGGTCCCTCACCAAGACCTTCACTGCCGTCCTGGTGATGCGACTGCGTGACGAGGGGCTGCTCGGCCTGGCGGATCCGCTGGAGAAGCACCTGCCCGGCACCGGTGCGGGGGACGTGACCATTCATCAGCTGCTCGGCCACAGTGCGGGGCTCGGAGCCGAGACGACCGCGCCCTGGTGGGAGCGGACCCCTGGCAGCCTGCGGCCCACGCTCGCGGACGTGCTCGATGAGCAGGTCGCGATGCACCCGCCGGGCAACCGGCACCACTATTCCAACCCGGGCTACACGCTGCTCGGTTCGCTGGTCGAGGCCGTGCGCGGGGCGTCCTGGGAGGAGGTACTGCGCCGCGAGGTGCTGGAACCCCTCGGTATGCACCGGACCAGTTCCTTTCCCCAGGCCCCGCACGCCAGAGGCTGGGCGGTGCACCCCTGGGCGGACGCCCTGCTTCCCGAACCGGCCGAGGACCTGGGCCTGATGGCGCCCGCCGGACAGCTCTGGTCCACGACCGCGGACCTGCTCCGCTTCGCGGCCTTCCTCGCCGGAGGTGACGACCGGGTGCTCGCCGCGGCCTCCGTGGAGGAGATGAAGCAGCCGTCGGCCGCTCCCGCACCCGGTGAGTGGGTCGATCACTACGGCCTGGGGCTGCAGCTGGTCCGGCGCAAGGACCGGACCTTCATCGGGCACACGGGCTCGCTTCCCGGATTCCTGGCCGCCCTCTGGGTCAGCACCGAGGACGACGTGACGGCCGTGGTGCTCGTCAACGCGACGTCCGGGGTCGCGATCGGCGAGGTGGCCGCCGACCTCGTTGACATCGTCGCCGAGGCCGAGCCCCGAATCCCTGAGCCGTGGCGCCCGCTGCCCGAGGTGGACGCGGAACTCCTTGCCCTGACCGGGCCGTGGTACTGGGCCACACGCCCCAACATCCTGACGCTGACCGCCGATCGCGGGCTGGAGCTGCGGCAGGTGAACGGGCAGGGCCGGGGTGCCCGCTTCACCGCGCGCCCCGACGGCACCTGGGTCGGCCTGGACGGTTACTACGCGGGGGAGACGCTGCGGATCGTGCGGAACGCGGACGGCAGCGTGAGCCACCTCGATCTGGGGTCCTTCGTCTTCACACGTGAGCCGTACGGCCCCGTCGCGGCGGTGCCCGGTGGTGTGGACGAGGAGGGGTGGCGCGGTCTGGGGGACTGAACCCGGCCGGACACGCCCAGGTACAGGTGCTGCCCGTTTCACGTGAAACGGGCAGCACAGCCGCTCAGGCGGTCAACTCCCGTTCCAGCGGGGTCCGGAAGCGCGGGGTGATCCGGGCTTCCCCCACCCAGCCCGCCAGCCGGGCCGCCTCGGTCTCGATCGCTGCCGTGGCCTCCCGGCCGGGATCGGTCAGCAGCCGCCACGTGAGCTCACCGTCGCCTCGCTGGGCCCAGCCGCCCACGATCCGGCCGTCCCACCACACCGTGGGGCCGATGTTGCCCGAGCGGTCGAAGAGGGCTGCCCGGTGTTCGGCCGGCAGATGGAAGCCGCGGTCCGCCCAGCCCATGCCGCTCGGGTCGAGCCCGGGCAGCAGGGTCGCCCAGGGGGCCTGGGCGGGCTCGGGCTCCGTGTCCCCGGGGGCGACCCAGGCCGGGGCCCCGTTGTCGAGCCGTACCTCCACGGCTCCGACCGCCGTGAGAGCGGTACGGACCTCGCGGGTGCCCCAGCCGGTCCACCACTTCAGGTCGGCCTCGGTGCCCGGACCGTACGCCCGGAGCCAGCGCAGGGCCAGTTCCGCCTGGGCCGGAGCGGTTTCCTCCACCGGCCGGGGGCGGGCCAGGGCCCAGCGGAACTGGCTGGAGGTCCAGGAGCCCCGCGGTCGGTCTCTGCGGATCCTGCCCTCGGCGGCCAGTACCCGGATCACCCGGGTCGCGACGCCCTGGACCGTTTCCTGCTTCTTCCCGGGGAAGACGGTGATCTTTGTGCGAAGGGCGGCCACACCGGCGGCGAGTTCGCTGCCCGAGACCGGACCGCTGTCTTCCAGGAAGGCGAGGGCGCTCTTCTCGGTCCGGTCGAGCCAGCGTTCGTCCAGGCCGTTTCCGTCCTCGTGGAGGTGCTTGAGCAGGTTGCGGCGCTCCTTGGCGGCCACAGCGCGCGCGTTCGCCGCCTCGACGTGCGGGGCCATCTCGTTCGACACGACGAAGAGGGTGTTGCGCATGGACAGCATCCGCACCAGCGAGACGTCCTCGTAGAGGCACCGCTCCACCGCGGCGGTGTCCGGCTCGGCGAGCCTGGCGCAGGCCGAGAGGAAGACGGTGGCCGCGTCGGTCGCGTGGAGCGCGACGAGGGCGTCGGCCACCGCGACGGGCGACGACGCCCGTTCCCCTGGGGCCAGCAGATGACGGCGGACGATCCGGATGCGGCGCTGTTCGTCACTGATGCGTTGCACGGCGGCTCCTCGGGAACGCGGCAGGCGGGTCAGAGGGCGAGCTTGAAGCCCACGTGGCTGGCGACGAACCCGAGCCGTTCGTAGAAGCGATGCGCGTTGGTGCGGGACGTGTCGGAGGTGAGCTGGACCAGCTGGCAGCCCTGTCGGCGTGATTCGTCCACCGCCCACTGGATCAGCCGGGTGCCGAGACCGCTTCCCCGTTCGTCCGCGTGGATGCGGACCCCCTCGATCACGGACCGGGTCGAACCGCGCCGGGACAGCCCCGGGATCAGGGTCAGCTGCAGAGTCCCGACGACGCGCTCCTCGCGCACGGCGACCATCATGTGCTGATTCGGGTCGTCGGCCAGCCGCCGGAGCGCCGCTCGGTAGGGCGCGAGGTCGTCCGGCGACTCGCGCTGCGCGCCCAGCGGGTCGTCGGCGAGCAGGGCCACGATCTCGGCCAGGTCGTCAGCGGTCGCGCGGCGTATTTCCAGATCGCTCATGATCCGCAGCCTACGCAGTCGGCAGGGCCTAAGCGGGGACGGCCTTCAGTCCCTCGACGGCCCGGACGAGCGGGGCCAGTTCCGGATTCTCGGCGGCCTCGTCGAGCGCGACGCGCAGAGCGCGGTCATTGGTGGGGCGGGCCTCGGACAGCAGCGTGAGCCCGTCGGGGGTGACGTCGGTGTAGATGCCCCTGCGGTCGGTGTCGCAGAGGTACCGGGTCAGCAGTCCGCGGTCTTCCAGGCGGGTGACCAGGCGCGTGGTGGCGCTCTGGCTCAGCCCGACGGCGTCCGCCACCTGCTTCATCTGCAGGTGTCCGCCCGGGCCGCTGTGCTGGCGGCTGAGCACGTCCAGCAGGGAGTACTCGCGCACGCTCAGGTCGTGGCCGCTCTGCAGGGCCCGCTCGATGCGGTTCTCGATCTTCCCGTGGAGCAGGGACAGCGCGATCCAGCCCTGGGAGAGGGCGGTGAGGGCCGGGTCCGTGGCTGTCATGGTCTCTCCTCCGTGCCGGAGCTGCTTACGTCCAGAGTAGCCGACGCCCGCAATAGCCAGCGCTTGCAATTAAAGAGCGTCTGCAATTATTGTCTACGCATGTAAGGCGCAGTAGCAATCGTCTGGGAAGGGAACCCATGCCGCTCGCACTCCTCGCCCTGGCCATCGGGGCATTCGGTATCGGGACCACTGAGTTCGTGGTCATGGGGCTGCTCCCCGAGGTGGCCGCCGACTTCCAGGTGTCCATCCCGGCCGCAGGCTTCCTGGCCACGGGCTACGCGCTCGGCGTCGTCCTCGGGGCGCCGCTGATGACCGCGCTCGGCACGAAGATCAGCCGCAAGCGGATGCTGATGATCCTCATGGGCCTGTTCATCGTCGGCAATGTGATCACCGCGGCCGCCCCCGTCTTCGAAGTGATGGTCGTCGGCCGTGTGATCGCCTCGCTCGCCCACGGTGCCTTCTTCGGCATCGGAGCGGTCGTGGCGGCCGATCTCGTCGCCCCGCAGAAGAAGGCGGGCGCCATCGCCCTGATGTTCACCGGCCTCACCGTCGCCAACGTCGTCGGGGTGCCGGTGGGCACCTACGTCGGACAGCACGCCGGGTGGCGGGTCACGTTCTTCCTGGTCGCCGCGCTGGGTGTCCTCGGCCTGTTCGGCGTCGCCCGGCTCGTCCCCGAACAGCCCCGCGCCAAGGGCGTCAGGCTGCGGCAGGAGGTCGCCGCCTTCCGCAATGTGCAGGTCCTGCTCGCCATGGCGATGACGGTCCTCGGATTCGGCGGCGTCTTCGCGGCGATCACCTACATCACGCCGATGATGACGGAGACCGCCGGGTACTCGGCCTCCGCCGTCACCTGGCTGCTGGTCCTCTTCGGCCTCGGCATGGTCGGCGGCAACCTGATCGGCGGCAGGTACGCCGACCGCCGCCCCACGCTCATGCTCTCCGTGTCGCTGAGCGGCCTCGCCCTGGTCCTGGCTCTGTTCACCCTGACCGCCCACAACAAGGTCGCGGCCGCGGTCACCCTCGTCCTGATCGGTGCCTTCGGCTTCGCGACCGTGCCTCCGCTCCAGAAGCGGGTGCTCGACCAGGCGGTGGACGCCCCGACGCTGGCCTCCGCGATGAACATCGGTGCCTTCAACCTCGGCAACGCGCTCGCGGCCTGGCTCGGCGGGATCGTCATCGGTGCCGGTCTCGGCTACACCGCCCCCAACTGGGTCGGAGCGGCACTCGCGGCATCGGCGCTGGTCGTCGCCCTCGCCTCCAGCGCGCTGGAGCGCCGTACGACCGCACCGAGCCGTCTCGTCGCCACCCATACCCCGGAGCCGGCGATGGTTCCCGAGCCCCGCAGCTGATTCCTGGGGGTCAGCCCGTGGCCAGGCTGAAGGGCGCGAAGTACCGGGGCCAGTCCGCGTACTGCCGTCCGCCGAGCGCCATCACCGTGGTCTCCGAGCTCGACCGCAGTCCACAGCGCCCGAGCCAGTCCAGCAAGTCCTCGTGGCGGGCGTCGACGTCCACGCGCAGCGGCTGGTCCGTCGCCTCGGCCAGCGAGGCCACGAGCAGCTGCGCGGTGGAGGTGTCCTTCGCGATCAGCGGGCCCACCGCATGGTTCGCCGCGCTCGGCGAGAGCGCGGCGAACCCGGTCAGCTCCCCGTCCTCCTCGGCGACCCGCAGGTGATTGGCGAACGCCGGGAGCCGGGTCAGCAGATGCGTACGGTCGAGCCCGAAGACAACCGAGTCCAGCTGCACCACCGCCCGCAGGTCGTGGGCGGAAGCGGACCGGATGACGGTCCGCGAGCCGCCGAGGGACTTCGGGTCGGCTGCCGCAGCCGGTGCGAAGGCGCCGGTCAGGCGGACGGTGCGTCCGACCGGTGTGAATCCGAGCTCTTCGTAGAGGGGGCGGCCCGCCGCTGTCGCATGGAGGCTGAGCGGGGTGTCTCCTGCGGCCTCGATCACCCGCTGCATCAGATACCGGCCGACTCCCCGCCGGGCATGGCGCCCGGCGACCAGCAGCATGCCGACAGCGGCCATCTCGGGGCCGTAAGGGACCACTACGCAGCTCGCCATAAGGCCCTTGCTGTCCGGGTCATCGATGCCGTAGCCCGTACCGGCGGCGAGCAGCAGCGCCCAGCGCTCCTCATCGCGCGGCCAGCCCCGGTCCTCGCTGAGATCGGCGCAGACGACCAGGTCGTCCCGAGTGAGGCGCCGGACGGGGAGATCGGACAGCGGGCGGGGCAATGAGCTGGGCATACGGGTCAGGCTCTCCGACCTGTGATCGCCCGTCCACCGCTTTACCGGAACTGGCCGGGTCCCGCAGCGAAATTTGGGCCCGACCCTCGGTCGCACACGGTTTCACGTGAAACACGAGCCGGCGCGTCAGCCCAGGTCGGCGGCGTGCAAGGCCCGGACTCCCTCGATATTGCCGTCCAAGTAGTGGCGCAACGACAGCGGTACGAGGTGCACTGCGGCGATGCCGACCCGGCTGAAGGGCACGCGTACGACGTCGTACTCCCCGCAGGGGGCGTCGATCTCGGGGCCGTGGCGCAGGGACAGGTCCATGGAGTCGAGGCGGCAGACGAAGAAGTGCTGGACCTTGACGCCCTTCACCCCGCCCTGCTCGATGTGCTCCACGGTGTCCACGAAGCAGGGCACCACGTCGGTGATCTTGGCGCCCAGTTCCTCGTCCACTTCGCGGTGCAGGGCGTCGACAACGGTGGCGTCCTCGGGCTCGACGCCGCCACCCGGCGTGAGCCAGTACGGGTCAACGCCGGGCTTGGTGCGCTTGATGAGGATGAGGTCGTCACCGTCGAGCAGGATGGCGCGTGCGGTGCGCTTGACCACAGGACGTTCGGTCATGGCAGAAGCGTGGCCCACGGGACCCGTTCTGAAACACCGGGGCGCTGTCGGGTGCTCCTGCGGTCACCAGTCGCCCGCCGCCCGCAGCAGCCATTCGTGTGCCCGGGCAAGATGCGGAAGCGCGAGCGTGCCGGTCCGCGCGGCCAGGAAGTACGTGCGCAGGGGCGGGACCGGAGGGTCGAGAAGCGCCACCACCTCGCCGCGTTCCAGCGCGTCCTCGCACAGATAGCGCGGCAGCACGGCGAGCCCGGCGCCGGCGGCCGCGCACTCCAGGACCGCCCGCAGGTCAGGGGCGATGACGGCGCCGGCGGCCGCGGGCGCACTGTCGAAGACGGCGGCCCAGTAGCGGGAGACGAGCGGCAGGCTCTCGTGCACCTCCACCACGGGCAGCTGCTCCAGGACCACGGGACCGTTGCGTCGCAGCGTGCCCGGTCCCAGCCGGCCGGCCCAGCGCGGGGCGGCGACCAGGACGTGCTCCTCGTCGCAGAGCGGGGTGGCGGTGAGCAGTTCCCCGCGCGGCCGGACCGTCACGACGGCCAGGTCGTGGTGACCGGCGGCCAGGCCCTCCAGGGTCTCGTCCGTGTCGGCGGAGAACGAACCGCGCAGTGCGAGGCCCTGAGCGATCAGCGGTGTGAGCGCGGGCAGGACGCGCAGGGAGAGGAATTCCGGTGGACCCGCCAGATGCAGGGTCCGTACGCCCGACTTCTCATCGAGGTCGGTCTCGGCGATCTCGACCAGCGCGTCCAGGTGCGGGGCGGCCCGGTGCGCGAGTTCGTCGCCGATCGTCGTCGGGGTGACTCCTCGGGCCCCGCGCAGGAACAGCGGACGGCCCAGCTGCCGTTCCAGGGTGCGTATCTGGGAGGTCACGGCGGGCTGCGAGAGGCCCAGCAGCGCGGCGGCGCGGGTGAACGAGCCGGCTCGATGGACGGTGACGAAGGTGCGCAACAGGGCCAGATCCACGTCTCGTCCCTCCCGCCCTCACGCAGTGACGCATCCGATAGGACCCCGGACAACCATAAATATGTCGATAGGTCGCTGCCGCTACTGTGATTGGACACTGACGCAGAGTCAACTAGCCTTGTCGAGGCGGCTCTTCCCGAGGAGAACGGGAGGGGCCGGGGCGGTCCGAGCCACGAGGGGGGAGGCTCGGACCGCCGGACCGCGCGACGGGATCAGTTCCCGGCGGTGGCCGCGGCCAGGGCCTGTTCGACATCGGCCACCAGATCGGCGGTGTTCTCGGCACCGACGGAGAAGCGGATGAAGCCCTCCGGCACGGCGTCGCCGCCCCAGCGGCCCCGCCGCTCGGCGGTGGAGCGTACGCCTCCGAAGCTGGTGGCGTCCTCGACCAGCCGCAGGGCCGCGAGGAAGCGCTCCGCGGTCCCCCGGTCGGCGAGTACGAACGACACCACGGAGCCGAAGCGCCGCATCTGGCGTACCGCGTTCGCGTACGAGGGGTCGGTGGGCAGGCCGGGGTAGCGCAGCCCGGACACGGCCTGGTGCTTGGCGAGCACCTCGGCGAGCGCGAGGGCGCCGGCGCACTGCCGCTCGATCCGCAGCTCCAGCGTGGCCAGCGACCGGTGCGCGAGCCATGCCTCCATCGGGCCGGGGATCGCGCCGGCGATCTTGCGCCAGCGCCGCACTCCGGCCGTGAGCTCGGGGTCGCGGCAGGTCACGTGGCCGAGCAGCAGGTCGCCGTGGCCCGTCATGCCCTTGGTGTCGCTGGCCACGGAGAAGTCGGCGCCCAGCTCCAGCGGACGCTGGCCGAGCGGGGTCGCGAGGGTGTTGTCGACGGCGACCAGCGTGCCGCCGGCGTGCGCGGCCTCGACGAGGCGCCGCACGTCGCAGACGTCGAGGCCCGGGTTGGAGGGCGTCTCCAGCCACAGGAGCTTGGCGCCCTCCAGGACGGCGAGCTGTGCGTCGCCGCCGGTCGGCGCGGTCCGCACCTCGACTCCGTACGCCTCCAGCTGCTCGCGCAGCAGAGGAAGCGCCTGATAGCCGTCATCGGGGAGCACGACGGCGTCGCCGGTGCGCGCCTGGGAGAGCAGGACGGCCGAGATCGCCGCCATTCCGGAGGCGAAGACGGTGGTCTCCACGTCCTCGCCCGGTGCTTCGAGCTCCCCGATGGCCTCTTCCAGCCGGGTCCAGGTCGGGTTGCCGTCCCGGCCGTAGGTGTAGGGGCCGGTCGGCTCGCCGGACAGGTGGAAGTGCGCGGCGAAGACCGGTCCGGGGAGGGTGGGCTCGTACTGCTGCGGTTCCGGGAGTCCCGCGCGTACCGCGCGCGTTCCGTCGCCCTGGGTGCTCATGGTTCTTCCTCGCTTCTCTCCCCGGCCGGTCACCGGTCCTGGTCGCACTGTTTCAGGTGGACGCGGGTCGCTTCCCGCCGGGCGGATCAGTCCTCGTCCGGGAGGACGACGTTCAGCGCCCAGGACACGATCGAGATGATCAGGCCGCCGAGGACGGCGGTCCAGAAGCCCTCGACGTGGAAGCTCAGGTCGAGCACTCCGGCCAGCCACGAGGTGAGCAGCAGCATCAGGGCGTTCACCACGAGGGTGATCAGGCCCAGCGTGAGGATGAAGAGCGGCAGGGTGAGCAGCTTCACGATCGGCTTGACCACGACGTTGACCAGGCCGAAGACCAACGCGACGAGGACCAGGGTCAGGGCCTTGCGGCCGGTGCTGCCGCCGGTCAGCGTGATGTCCTGGACCAGCCAGATGGCCACGGCCAGCGCACCCGCGTTGGCGATCGTCTTGACTACGAAATTCTTCATGTGTCTGATCGTGGCAGACATGATCGGTGGCGAACACCGGCTGGGCAGAGGCAAGGGGCGGGCGGTCCATGAAGGCATTCAGGCTGGACGAACTGGAGGCGGAACGGGCCGCCAACGACGGTGCTTACCTGCAGTTTCTTCGCGAGCGGAACATGTCGGTCGGTCTGTACGCCCTGGACGCGGGCGAGCTCGACCCGCAGAAGCCGCACAGCCAGGACGAGGTCTACTTCGTGGTCAGTGGTCGTGCGTCGATCACCGTCGGCATGGAAACGACACAGGTGGGAAGAGGAAGCGTCGTGTACGTACCCGCCGGCACTGCCCACAAGTTTCACCACATCACCGAGGACCTGCGCGTGATGGTGGTCTTCTCGCCACCCGAGGGATGAGTTCGCGGCTGGTCCGTCCCAGGGTTCCCTAAGGGATCGATCAGGGGAGGACAAGGGGTTCCCGGGGTCCGGCGGCCGTCTTTCGCCTCTAGCATCGAAGCAGGAACTCACAGAGACGAGGTAAGGACGATGGCCGTGCGGGAGATATTCGCTGGGATGCCCTGGTGGGTGAAGTGGATCGCGGTGCCCGTGCTCGCGATCGTCGTGTTCGGTGGTCTGATCGCCAGCCTGGTCGCGTTCGTGGTCGGTCTGCTCTTCAAGATCCTGATCTTCGTGATCCTGGTCGGCGGGCTAGTTTTCGTCGTACGGAAGTTCATGTCGTCGTCCTCCGGAAACGGCTGGTGACCGCACGCCCGACGGGGGATTAGCCCAGCTGAGCTAAGGGAAACGCGAATCGGCACCCGGTCACAGGGCGGCCGATACAGTGACACTCCTCTGCCATCACCTGGGAAAACACCGTAAGTCACCACCCCGACCAGTGGTTTGTGCGGGATCCGGTCTCCGGACCCCCAGGTCCGCGGCAGACCTGTGGGGGCGGCCCCCACGGGCGGGCTGACCGCCCGTCACCACGCCTGGGGGTGACCGTTGACCACGGCATCGAGTACGGCTGTTCCGACGCTCATCGGGTCGGTGCAGCGGGCGCTGAGGCTGCTGGAGGCTGTGGGTACCCATCGCGACGGGGCCCCGGCCAAACAGCTGGCGAGGGAAGCGGGGCTTCCTCTTCCCACCGCCTACCACCTGCTGCGGACCCTGACCCATGAGGGGTATCTGCGCCGGGAGAACGGCGTCTTCCGCTTCGGCGCCGCCGCCGAACGGCTGATGGGCGACCGCGCCGCTCAGAACCGCCGCAGCGTCATGGCCCGTTCGCTGGGCCGCTGGCGGGACATCGTCGGAGCCCCGGTGTACTGCGCCATCTACCGCGAGGGCGAGATCGAGCTGCTCGCCGTGGCGGACACCCCCGAGCGGCCGGCGGTCGACGAGTGGGCGGCGTTCCGTGAGACCGGGCACGCGCACGCGATCGGCCAGTGTCTGCTGAGCCGGCTGGACGAGAAGGCCCGCGAGGACCACCTGGACCGGCACCCGGTGCGCCCGCTGACCCGCTACTCGGTGCGCGACCGTGCGGCGTTCCTCACCCGGCTGCGGTCGCTGGAGCGTACGGAACCGGTCATCGAGCGTCAGGAGTACGCGCTCGGAACCGTCTGCGCGGCCATCCCGATCACGGCCGGATTCACCGCCGCCGCGATGGCCATTTCGGTACCCCTCCACGAGGAGGATCGGTTGCTGCCCGCAGTCGAACGACTACGCGGTGAAGTGTCGAGCCTCTTGCGTTCGTTCGTGTTCTCTATCAGTATCTGAAAAATCACTCCTTGTGATCTGCTATCGCGTGCACCACGATGGCGTCAATAGGGCCATGGGGGATCATTCCTGGCCAGATTCATCTACTGCGGGGTTGAACGATGCGCGAGTCGGTTCAAGCTGAGGTCATGATGAGCTTCCTCGTCTCCGAGGAGCTCTCATTCCGTATCCCGGTGGAGCTCCGGTACGAAGTGTGCGATCCGTACGCGATCCGGATGACCTTCCATCTGCCCGGCGACGCCCCCGTCACCTGGGCCTTCGGCCGTGAGCTGCTGCTCGACGGCCTCAACAGCCCCAGTGGCGACGGCGATGTGCACATCGCGCCGACCGAGCCGGAGGGGCTGTGCGATGTCCACATCCGGCTGCAGGTGGGCGCCGACCGTGCGCTCTTCCGGGCGGGCACGGCACCTCTTGTCGCCTTCCTCGACCGTACGGACAAGCTGGTGCCCCTCGGGCAGGAGTGCACTCTGGGTGACTTCGACGGCAACTTGGAGGAGGCGCTGGGGCGCATTCTGGCCGAAGAGCAGAACGCGGGCTGAAGCGGTCCACGGCCCGGGAGCCGTCTTGCCACTCGAACACGACACCTGCCGATCGGGTGAATCACGCTGTGTGTTCCGGTCACGACCTCGCCCGTCGTCGCCGGCCCCTGCCGCTCCGCACGGGTGCCGAAGCTCCGGC
Source organism: Streptomyces sp. NBC_00523 (assembly GCF_036346615.1). Classification (NCBI taxonomy): domain Bacteria; kingdom Bacillati; phylum Actinomycetota; class Actinomycetes; order Kitasatosporales; family Streptomycetaceae; genus Streptomyces; species Streptomyces sp. NBC_00523. Next base: position 3,726,708 of record NZ_CP107836.1, read on the forward strand.
TTCCGCGCCGACCCCCGTGCGGTCCGCAGAGACGACCAGCGCCGCGAGCGCTGTCGTCACCGGCACGGAGGCGACCAGTCCGATCGAGCCCACGAGGGTGCGCACGATCTCCTCCGCCACCAGTTCGCTGTTGGCGACCGTCCCCACACTGCTCTGCGCGACCGTGAACAGCAGCAGGAGGGGCAGCGCGGCGCCCGCATAGGCGAGCACCAGGGTGTTGACCACGGAGGCGATGTGATCGCGGCCGATTCTGATCCCTGCCCGGTAGAGCTGCTTCGCACTCATGGTGGGGTTCGCCTGGCGCAGCTCCCAGACCGCCGAGGTCTGGGTCACCGTGACGTCGTCGAGCACTCCCAGGGAGCCGATGATGACGCCGGCCAGCAGCAGTCCGCTCATGTCGATGTGCGGATACAGGCCGTGGATGAGGCCGGTGTTGTCGTCGGTGTTCCCGCTCAGGCTCGCCCAGCCGATGAAGAGCGAGCCGAGCAGCCCGATCAGGAGCAGTGAGATCAGGGTGCCGATGACGGCGACGGAGGTGCGGGCGGTCAGCCCGTGGCAGATGTAGAGCGCGATCAGCATGATCGCTCCGGCCCCGACGACCGCCACCAGCAGGGGATTCGAGCCCTGAAGTATGGCCGGAAGGATGAACAGGGTCAGTACGGCGAACGACAGGGCGAGCGCCACCAGGGCCATGACCCCGCGCATCCTGCCCACGAGCACCACCGCGAGGGCGAAGATCCCGGCCAGCAGTATCAGCGGGAACTTCCGGTTCACGTCCGTCACGGAGTACTGGAGGTCATGGGGCGCGTCGGGGGCGTACGCCACCACCACCCCCTGGCCCTCCCGCAGTTGCCTCGGTGCGTCCGGCTGGACGACCTCGACGAACCGGCGCCCCGCGTCGGGGCCGGTGGTGACCTCGACGGTGGCCTTCTCGCAGAGTCCCCCGGAAGCCGGCCGGTCCTCGGGGGGCTGGGTCTCGCCGCTGACGGGAAGCTGGGCGGCGTTCACGTCCTTGCAGTCGACCTTGACGACGCTCACCACCTTTCCCTGCTGGGTCTGCCGGTCGAAACCGACACCGGTCCGTTCGTGCCCCGGCGCACCATTCGGCCAGAGCGCGACGAGACCGACGAGTACGGCGGTCGCGAAGGGGATCAGCACGGCGGCGATCACCTTGCGCAGATGGGTGGAGACGGGTGCGGCCGGGCCATGGCTGTGGGTGTGCTGATGGCCCTGCGGTTCTGGGTCGCGATGAGGGGGCGTCACCGGCCGATCATCGCAAGAAGGGAGGGGCCCTCTGTTCAGCCCGCCCGTCCGGGGGCTAGCGTGGTGGCACCTTTGCACACGCGGGAGCTCGGAGCACCGGGCTGAGAGGGCGCTGACCGCCGTACGACCGTACGGGAGACGCTGCGCCGACCGCCGAACCTGTTACCGGGTAATGCCGGCGTAGGGAGTAGGTCTCATGACCACATCGGACACACGCACGCCTGCCTCCAATCAGAGCGACGAGGCCGGGAAGTCCATCGGCTGGCACAAGGGATACGTCCAGGGGCCGCGCCCCGACATCCGGGTGCCGGTCCGCCAGGTGCACCTGACCAACGGCAAGGACGTGACGCTGTACGACACGTCCGGGCCGTACACCGACCCCGCGGCCGAGACCGACGTCCGGCGCGGCCTCGCACCGCTCCGGGAGAACTGGATCATCGCCCGCAGCGACACCGAGGAGTACGCGGGCCGCCCCGCCCGCCCCGAGGACGACGGGCTCAAGCACACCTCGCCGCGGGGTGGGCTCCGCAATCTGGACGCGGTGTTCCCCGGTCGGCCGCGCCGCCCGCGGCGGAGCAGGGACGGGCGTCCCGTCACCCAGCTCGCGTACGCCCGCAGGGGGGAGATCACCCCGGAGATGGAGTACGTCGCGGTCCGCGAGAACGTGGCGGCGGAGGTGGTGCGCGAGGAGATCGCGGCCGGCCGCGCGGTGCTGCCCGCCAACGTCAACCACCCGGAGACCGAGCCGATGATCATCGGAAAGCGGTTCCTGGTGAAGGTCAATGCCAACATCGGCAACTCCGCGGTGACGTCCTCCATCGAGGAGGAGGTGGACAAGATGACGTGGGCGACCCGGTGGGGCGCGGACACGGTCATGGACCTTTCCACCGGCCGCAACATCCACACCACCCGTGAGTGGGTTCTTCGCAATTCACCCGTACCGATCGGAACCGTCCCTCTCTACCAGGCCCTTGAGAAGGTCGACGGTCGGGCCGAGGAACTGACCTGGGAGATCTACAAGGACACCGTCGTCGAGCAGGCCGAGCAGGGCGTGGACTACATGACGGTGCACGCCGGCGTACGCCTGCCGTACGTGCCGCTGACCGCCCGGCGCAAGACCGGCATCGTCTCCCGGGGCGGCTCGATCATGGCGGCGTGGTGCCTGGCGCACCACAAGGAGTCGTTCCTGTACGAGCACTTCGAGGAGCTCTGCGAGATCCTCGCCGCGTACGACGTGACGTACTCGCTGGGCGACGGGCTGCGTCCCGGGTCGATCGCGGATGCCAACGACGAGGCCCAGTTCGCCGAACTGCGCACGCTCGGCGAACTGAACACGGTCGCCAAGCGGTTCGGCGTGCAGACCATGATCGAGGGTCCGGGGCACGTCCCGATGCACAAGATCAAGGAGAACATCGACCTTCAGCAGGAGATCTGCGAGGAGGCGCCGTTCTACACGCTCGGCCCGCTGACCACCGACATCGCGCCGGCGTACGACCACATCACCTCGGGCATCGGCGCCGCGATGATCGCCTGGTGGGGGACGGCGATGCTCTGTTACGTGACGCCCAAGGAGCACCTGGGGCTGCCGAACCGGGACGATGTGAAGACCGGGGTCATCACGTACAAGATCGCGGCCCATGCCGCCGACCTGGCCAAGGGGCATCCGGGGGCGCAGGAGTGGGACGACGCGCTGTCGGACGCCCGGTTCGAATTCCGCTGGGAGGATCAGTTCAACCTGGCGCTCGACCCGGACACGGCGCGGGAGTTCCATGACGAGACGCTGCCGGCCGAGCCCGCGAAGACGGCGCACTTCTGCTCGATGTGCGGCCCGAAGTTCTGCTCGATGAAGATCAGCCACAGCATCAACGAGCAGTTCGGCGGCGGGGAGGGCGCGGAGGCGACGGCCGAGGAGATCGCCGAGGGGATGCTCGGCAAGTCGCGTGAATTCGCTGCGGGCGGGAACCGGGTCTATCTGCCGCTGGCCGACTGACCTGGCACGGGACCGGCCGCGCACGGCTCCGGCGTCTTCCGCCGGGGCCGTGGCGGTCAGTCCGGTTCGTGCTCGGGACCGCCGAAGTCGGGGCTGGTGAAGTCCGGGCTGCTGTACGTGGGCCGGGGCGCGGCCGCCGGGCCCTCGTCCGGCCCGGCGAAGTCGGGCCTGCTGTAGCCGATCTTGGGGAGGCGGCCCGTCGGGCGGTGCGGGGTGGGGACCGCGGGCCCGGCGGGCTCGGTGAGGGCGTCACGCAGGAAGGGCACGATGCCCCGTTCCAGCAGCGCCTGCCGCCAGACGTCCTTGGCGAGGGCCACGTCGTCGGGGAGTTGCTCGCGGGCATCCCGGGCGGGCAGGGACGTCGAGCCGTTGCGCAGGGCGGCGATGAGCAGGCCGATGGCGGCGACGAAGATGGCGGCGGCCGTGACGGCGGCGAAGAACCAGCCCGCGTCCACCATGGGGCCGGCGAACGCCGGTGGTGGCTCCAGCATCTTCAGGAGGTAGCCGACCAGCAGGAATATGGCCGCCGCCGTACCCGCCAGCATCGGCGCCAGAACGGTGACGACCGCTCCTATGCCGGCGCCCGACTGACCGAGGCCGTCCGGCGCCGGGCCGGAAGCCGTGTCCCGGGCGGTGGCGCGTGCCGCGTCACGGGCCTTCACGTACTGCTCGTACTCGTCGGAGGCCGTGGCGGTGATCAGGGCGACGGCCGCCAGCGCCATGGTGCGCAGCTGGGCGGCGCTGAGGCGTTCGCCGACAGCGGCCAGTTCCGGTCGTTCGTGTGCGTGACGCAGTGCGTCGTCGAGGAGCCGTTCGTACTCGGGCCGGTCCTCGGTCAGCAGGTGCGGAGCGCTGTTCATCTGCATCCCCCGATGCTCCGTCGGGCCTGTATGCCCGCTGGATCCGGGCAGTTCGGGCGGAAACGGAGGAGAGCCTGCTTACTGATAGGCCGATGGTAGAGCGCGCACAGCACGGGGTGACAGAGGGTTTCCGGAAATAGCCCCAGTACTCGGCGTGGTCAGCTCGGGATGCGTCTTCCCCGCAGGGCCTCAGCCATGCAGGGGGAGTTGGACGACCAGTAGCTTTCCGGCCATGGTCACCCCGCCGTCCATGGCGATGGCGAGCCCGTCCGCGTACACATGCGGCCCGTCGACCTGCGGCCCGGCGCCGTCCTCCCCGTCCTCGGAGCCGACCTCGCCGGTCAGGTACGGGATGGGGCTGTGACCATGGACGACGCGTCGGCCGCCGTACGCCGCCATCAGCTCCTGGACGGCCTGGGCGCCCGAGTCGTCGCGGAAGGCGAACCGCTTGGTGAGCTTGCGGAAGAGGTCCCAGCACTCGTCGGCGTCGTTGCGCGTGAGGATGGCGTGGACCGTGTCGTTGACGTCCTCGATGGTGGAGCCGTAGTCGAGGTACGCCGTCGTGTCCGAGTGCATCAGGAGGTGCCCGTCCTCCTCGACGACGGCGTCGAGCCGGGACATCCACTGGAGGTGGACGTCCTGAAGGCGCTCCATGTCCGTCTTCTGCCCGCCGTTGAGCAGCCAGGCCGCCTGGAAGGTGGCCGTGCCCGCGCCGGAGTTCACCGGGGTGTCGCCGAACCGCTTGGCGCCGATGAGCAGCAGCTCGTGGTTGCCCATGAGGGCCTTGCAGTAGCCGCCGGCGGCCGCCGCCTCGGCGGAGAGCCGCATGACGAGGTCGATGACGCCGATGCCGTCGGGGCCCCGGTCCGTGAAGTCGCCGAGGAACCAGAGGCGCGCGTTGCCCGCCGCCCAGCGGCCTTCGGAGTCGATCAGGCCCTGTTCCGCGAGGGCGGCGAGCAGCTCGTCCAGGTAGCCGTGGACGTCACCGACCACGAAGAGAGGGCCGAGGCCCGGTTCGGCGGAGGGACGCGGTTCGGGCACGGGCTGCACCTGGGCGGGTTCGTCGACGCTGATGACGGGAAGGTCGCGCGCCGTCGGGGTGTACCCCTCGGGCGGCTCGCCCTCGGGGAAGGCGTTCCCCGGGTGCGGCGACGCGGGCGGCGCGGGGGACTGCGCATAGGGCGGTACGCGGAAGTCGCGCAACGTCGCCGTCCGCACCACGGGTTCCTGACCGGCCCCCTGTGTCATCGACCCCTCCACACCACCGTCGCGCCGCCGTACACCTGACGGGCCCTGCTGGTCGGGTTGGTCCGCGGTGTCGTGCGCCCATCATAGGAATGCAGATCGTGCTCTGGGACGCACCAGGGGTGGTGAATCCTTCCGCATGCCAGGTTCGTCGGTCGATTGGTCCTAATTGGGATGATTAGTCCCCTGCCGGGGAGCGCGGCGCACTGACCGTGGTGCGGGGCGGACGGCGTTGCGAGGACGTCCGGACGATGAGTTCGGTCGGCACCACGCGTTCCACCGGGCCGTCCTGGTCGACTCCCTCGATCGCGTCGATGAGCAGCTGGACGACTGCCGTGCCGATCCTCCGCGGCTTCAGCGAGAGCGTCGTGATGGGCGGCTCGGTCGTCGCGTACACCGTGGATTCGCTGCAGCAGACGAGGAGCAGGTCCTCGGGGACGCGCAGACCGTAGCGGCGCGCGGCCGCCAGCAGGTCCGTGCCGTTGGGGTCGAAGAGCCCGTAGACGGCGTCGGGGCGGTCCGGACGGGCAAGCAGCCGGTCGGCGGCCACCGCTCCCGCGCACGGGTCGTGGGCGGGATAGGACTCGTAGACCGGATCCTGTCCCACGCGCTCGCACCAGTGCAGGTAGGCGGTGGTGGAGAGCCGGGTGTACGTGTCGGTGGTGGTGCCGGTGAGCAGTCCGATACGGCGGGCTCCGGCGGCGGCGAGATGGTCGAGGAGGTCGAGCACGGCGGCCCGGTGGTCGTTGTCCACCCAGGCGGTCACGGGCAGCGACCCGGCGGGACGGCCGTCGGAGACGACGGGCAGCCCCTGGCGGACCAGCTCGGAGACGACCGGGTCCTGGTCGGACGGATCGATGACGACGGTGCCGTCGAGCGCCACGTTGGACCAGACGTCGTGGCGCGAGGTCGCCGGGAGGATGACCAGGGCGTAGCCGCGGGCGAGGGCCGCCGAGGTGGCCGCTCTCGCCATTTCCGCGAAGTACGCGAACTCGGTGAAGGTGAAAGGTTCATCCCCGTACGTCGTCACGGTCAGGCCGATGAGGCCGGACTTGCCGGTACGGAGCGTGCGGGCCGCTGCGGAAGGGCGATAGCCCAGGCGCTCTGCGACCTCGCGGACATGGCGGCGGGTGGCGTCCGGGAGCCTGCCCTTGCCGTTGAGCGCGTCGGAGACGGTCGTGATGGAGACGCCGGCCGCGGCGGCCACATCCCGGATTCCGGCACGTCCCTGCCTGCCGCCGCGCCGGGGGGTCTCCGTACGGCTCACCTGGTGCTTCCCTGCTGCTGTCATGGCGAGCCGATAGTAGGGGTCGGGCGGGGCATCGGTCCGGTCGCATATTCACGCGTTGACAGGCACGTTTCTGCAAGGTCATCGGGCGGCAACCGCCTTATGAAACAAGGCTGTTGGCGGGCTCTGCCGTCATGTGTCATGCATCCGGCCGGATGGACCTGCCGAGGGGGCAAGGTCTCGGGGAGGTCTCAACTCACCTTTTCGAGGGACGCGCGCCACGGAGTGAGCCACCGGCGCGCGCCACCGCCGGTCGCGCTCCCCCTCATTCCGGGGTTCACCGGACGAATCCGCTGTCCACCCGTTCGCAGCGGCGTCCAATCCTCATAAGGTGAGCAGTATTGATGTGTACGGACGGTCGAGGAGGACCTGCGGTGAGCGAGACGAGCCCCAAGCTGCGTGCCGAACTGGACGGCGTTCCCGCCTACGTTCCGGGCAAACCGGCATCGGCGGACGGACCCGCCGCCTTCAAGCTGTCCTCCAACGAGAACCCGTATCCGCCGCTGCCGGGCGTGATGGAGAGCGCGCTCGCGGCCGCCCAGCACTTCAACCGCTACCCGGACATGGCCTGCACCGGTCTGATGAACGAGCTGGCCGACCGTTTCGGTGTTCCCGTGTCGCACCTGGCCACCGGCACCGGTTCGGTCGGCGTGGCCCAGCAGCTGCTCCAGGCCACCTCGGGCCCGGGCGACGAGGTGATCTACGCCTGGCGCTCCTTCGAGGCGTACCCGATCATCACGCAGGTCAGCGGCGCGACCTCGGTCAAGGTGCCGCTGACCGACGCTGATGTGCACGACCTGGACGCGATGGCGGACGCGATCACCGACCGGACGCGGCTGATCTTCGTCTGCAACCCGAACAACCCGACCGGCACCGTCGTGCGCCGCGCCGAGCTGGAACGATTCCTCGACCGGGTGCCGAGCGATGTGCTCGTGGTGCTGGACGAGGCGTACAAGGAGTTCATCCGCGACATCGAGGTCCCCGACGGCCTCGAGATCTACCGGGACCGCCCCAACGTGGCGGTGCTGCGGACGTTCTCCAAGGCGTACGGGCTCGCGGGGCTACGGGTCGGCTTCGCGGTGGCCCATGAGCCGGTGGCGGCCGCGCTGCGCAAGACGGCGGTGCCGTTCGGCGTGAGCCAGCTCGCCCAGGACGCGGCGGTGGCCTCGCTGCGCGCCGAGGACGAGCTGCTCGGCCGGGTCGGCTCGCTGGTGTGCGAGCGGGACCGGGTCTCCGAGGCCCTGGTGCGGCAGGGCTGGACGGTGCCCGAGTCCCAGGCGAACTTCGTCTGGCTGCGGCTGGGCGACCGCACCCTGGACTTCGCGGCGGCCTGCGAGAAGGCCGGGGTGGTGGTCCGGCCGTTCGCGGGTGAGGGCGTGCGTGTGACGATCGGCGAGGGCGAGGCGAACGACCTGTTCCTGAAGGTGACGGAGGCGTTCCGCCAGGAGCTGTAGCCGCGCCACTCGGCAACCGGGCCCCGTGTCTCGTGAGAGGCGCGGGGCCCTTTCCTATGCCCTTTCACAGGCCCGGCGCGGGGTCGGCGGGTGCCAGGGGACCCCGGGCGAAGGTCCCGAAAGCGTGTGCGCCATAATTGCTTGTGAATGTGAACGCGTTCACAAGCGTGTCCTGCTTCCTCCCGTGATCCGTTGGATTTCACGGACAAATCGCCGCTGTGGCGGCGGTGACGTAAGGAGAAGACGACGTGGAGCTAGCTCTGGCGCCGGAGACCCTGGCGCGATGGCAGTTCGGTACGACGACCGTCTACCACTTCCTCTTCGTTCCTCTGACGATCTCTCTCGCGGCGCTCACCGCCGGCCTGCAGACCGCCTGGGTGCGGACGAACAAGGAGAAGTACCTCAGGGCCACCAAGTTCTGGGGAAAGCTCTTCCTGATCAACATCGCCATGGGTGTCGTCACCGGCATCGTCCAGGAGTTCCAGTTCGGGATGAACTGGTCCGACTACTCGCGATTCGTCGGTGACATCTTCGGGGCTCCGCTCGCGTTCGAGGCCCTGATCGCGTTCTTCTTCGAGTCCACCTTCATCGGCCTGTGGATCTTCGGCTGGGACAAGCTGCCGAAGAAGATCCACCTCGCCTGCATCTGGATGGTGTCCCTCGGCACCATCCTCTCCGCCTACTTCATCCTGGCGGCCAACTCCTGGATGCAGCACCCGGTCGGCTATCGCATCAACAAGGAGCGCGGACGCGCCGAGCTCACCGACTTCTGGCACGTGCTCACGCAGAACACCGCGCTGACCCAGTTCTTCCACACCATCACGGCCGCCTTCCTGGTAGGAGGCGCGTTCATGGTCGGCATCGCGGCCTTCCACCTGGCCCGCAAGAAGCACATTCCGGTGATGCGGACCTCGCTGCGGCTGGGCCTGATCACCGTGGTGATCTCCGGCCTCCTGACCGCCGTCAGCGGTGACCAGCTCGGCAAGGTGATGTTCAAGCAGCAGCCGATGAAGATGGCGGCGGCCGAGGCGCTGTGGGACGGGCAGAACGCCGCCCCCTTCTCGATCTTCGCCTACGGAGACGTCAGCAAGGGCCACAACTCCGTCGAGATCTCCGTACCAGGGGTGCTGTCCTTCCTCGCCGACGACGACTTCCACTCGTACGTGCCGGGCATCAACGACATCAACAAGGCGGAGCAGGAGCGCTTCGGCCCCGGTGACTACCGGCCCAACATCCCGGTCGCCTTCTGGAGCTTCCGGTGGATGATCGGCTTCGGCATGGCCTCGTTCGGCCTCGGCATCCTCGGCCTGTGGCTCACCCGGAAGAAGTTCATGCTGCCCGAGGCGATGCGCACGGGTGAGGACGAGGTGCCGCATCTGGTTCTCTTCAAGACCAAGGCCCTGAGCCCGCGTCTCACCCGGTGCTACTGGATCGTCGCCCTGTGGACGCTGCTCTTCCCGCTGATCGCCAACTCCTGGGGCTGGATCTTCACCGAGATGGGCCGGCAGCCCTGGGTGGTCTACGGCGTGCTCCGCACCCGTGACGCGGTCTCCCCCGGTGTCTCCCAGGGCGAGGTGCTGACCTCGCTGATCGTCTTCACCGTGCTGTACGCGGTGCTCGCCGTCATCGAGGTCCGGCTCCTCCTGAAGTACATCAAGGCCGGACCGCCGGAGCTCACGGACGACGACCTCAACCCGCCCACCCGGATCGGCGGCGACCACGAAGACGCCGACCGGCCCATGGCCTTCTCCTACTGAGAGCGGGAGCCGAGATATGGAACTCCACGACGTCTGGTTCGTGCTCATCGCCGTCCTGTGGACCGGCTACTTCTTCCTGGAGGGCTTCGACTTCGGAATCGGCGTCCTCACCAAGCTGCTGGCCCGGGACCGCAAGGAACGGCGGGTGCTGATCAACACCATCGGCCCGGTCTGGGACGGCAACGAGGTCTGGCTGCTCAGCGCCGGCGGAGCGACCTTCGCCGCGTTCCCCGAGTGGTACGCCACGCTGTTCTCCGGCTTCTACCTGCCGCTGCTGGTCATCCTGCTCTGCCTGATCGTGCGCGGTGTCGCCTTCGAGTACCGGGCGAAGCGGCCCGAGGAGAAGTGGCAGACCAACTGGGAGCACGCGATCTTCTGGACCTCGCTGATCCCCGCCGTGCTGTGGGGTGTGGCCTTCGGCAACATCGTGCGCGGCGTGAAGATCGACGCCCACATGGAGTACACGGGCAGCGTCCTCGACCTGCTGAACCCCTACGCGCTCCTCGGCGGCCTGGTCACCCTCACCCTCTTCACCTTCCACGGCGCGGTGTTCGCCGGGCTGAAGACGGCCGGTGACATCCGGGCCCGGGCGCGTGGGCTGGCCCTGAAGCTGGGCGCCGTCACGGCTGTGCTCGCGCTCGCCTTCCTCCTCTGGACCCAGCTCGAGAACGGGGACGGGCGGAGCCTGATCGCGATGGTCGTCGCCGCGGCGGCGCTGGTCGGTGCCATCGGGATGACCGCGGCAGGCCGTGAGGGGTGGTCCTTCGCGCTCTCCGGAGTGGCCATCGCGGCGACGGTCGCCATGTTGTTCCTGACGCTCTTCCCGAACGTCATGCCGTCCTCGCTGAACGATGCCTGGAGCCTCACGGTCACCAACGCCTCGTCCAGCCCGTACACGCTGAAGATCATGACCTGGTGTGCCGGGATCGCCACCCCGGTCGTACTGCTCTACCAGGGGTGGACGTACTGGGTGTTCCGCAAGCGGATCGGCACCCAGCACATCGCCGAAGCGCACTGACGCGGTGAGTTCCCTGACCGAGCCGAGCCGTAAGGGATGTTTCACGTGAAACCGATCGACCCGCGCCTGCTCCGCCACGCCCGCGCCACCCGCCTGTTCATGGTGGCCGTGGTGGTTCTCGGCCTGGCCGGGGCGGCGCTGGTCATCGCCCAGGCCATGCTCATCGCCGAGATCGTGGTGGGCGGCTTCGAGGACGGGCTCACGGCGGGCGGGCTGCGCACCCCGCTCCCGCTGCTCGCGGCGGTCGCGCTCGGGCGGGCCCTGGTCGCCTGGCTCACCGAGCTGGCCGCCCACCGGGCCGGTGCGGCGGTCAAGTCCGAGCTGCGCCGACGGCTGCTCGACCGGGCTGCGGAGCTGGGGCCGGACTGGCTGAGCGGTCAGCGCACCGGCTCGCTGGTGACGCTGGCCACCCGGGGGATCGACGCGCTGGACGACTACTTCGCCCGCTATCTGCCCCAGTTGGGGCTCGCGGTGGTCGTGCCGGTGGCCGTGCTGGCCAGGGTCGTCACCGAGGACTGGGTGTCGGCTGCGATCATCGTGGTCACGCTGCCGCTCATCCCGCTCTTCATGATCCTGATCGGCTGGGCGACCCAGTCGCGGATGGACCGTCAGTGGCGGCTGCTCTCCCGGCTCTCCGGTCACTTCCTCGACGTGGTGGCCGGGCTGCCGACGCTGAAGGTGTTCGGCCGGGCGAAGGCCCAGGCCGAATCCATCCGCCGCATCACTTCGCAGTACCGGCAGGCCACCCTGCGCACCCTGCGGATCGCCTTCCTGTCCTCGTTCGCCCTCGAACTCCTCGCCACCCTCTCGGTGGCCCTCGTCGCGGTCACCATCGGCATGCGGCTCGTGCACGGTGAACTCGACCTCTACACCGGCCTGCTGGTCCTGATCCTCGCGCCCGAGGCCTACCTGCCCATCCGTCAGGTGGGCGCGCAGTTCCATGCGGCAGCCGAGGGCCTTTCGGCGGCGGAGGAGGTCTTCGCGGTGCTGGAGACGGAACCCCGCGCGAGCGGTACGGGGGAGGTGCCCGGGTCGCTGCGGCTGGAGCTGGAGGGGGTGACGGTACGCCACGAGGGGCGGTCCGAGCCTTCGCTCGCCGCTGCCCGGTTGACCGTCGAGGAGGGGGAGACGGTCGCCCTGGTCGGCCCGAGCGGTGTCGGCAAGTCCACCCTGCTGAACGTGGTGCTGGGCTTCACGGCCCCCGACGAGGGTCGGGTACGGGTCGGCGGCACCGATCTGGCGGACATCTCCCTCGCACGCTGGCGGGAGCGCATCGCCTGGGTCCCGCAGCGCCCCCATCTCTTCGCGGGCACCATCGCGGAGAACGTGAGGCTCGCCCGGCCCGCCGCCGACGACAGCGCGGTGACGGCGGCGCTGCGCGACGCGGGGGCGTACGAGTTCGTACGAGGGCTTCCGGACGGCGACCGCACGGTGCTCGGTGAGGACGGTGCCGGTCTCTCCGCGGGCCAGCGGCAGCGGATCGCGCTGGCCCGGGCCTTCCTCGCCGACCGGCCGGTGCTGCTGCTGGACGAGCCGACCGCGAGCCTGGACGGCGAGACGGAGGCGGGGGTCGTCGAGGCCGTACGGAGGCTGGCGGCGGGCCGGACCGTGCTGCTGGTGGTGCACCGGCCGGCCCTGCTGTCGGTCGCGGACCGGGTGGTGACGCTGACGGCTCCGGCTGCCCTTGCTAAGGAAGCCGCTGTGTCGCTGCCCAGCCCCGCGAACGCTGCCGGCGCGCCCAGCGACATCCTGCCGGCCGAGCCGGCGCCCGCAGCGGAAGCGCCCACGGAGGCCACGACGGCGCGCAGGCACGTGCTGACCCGGGTCCGGGACGCCGCAGGCGCCCAGCGTGCCCGGTTCGGGCTCGCCCTGCTGCTGGGAAGCCTGGCTCTGGGGTCCGCCGTGGGGCTCATGGCGGTCTCCGGCTGGCTGATCTCCCGGGCGTCCGAGCAGCCGCCCGTCCTGTACTTGATGGTCGCCGTGACGGCCACCCGTGCCTTCGGTATCGGACGGGCCGTCTTCCGCTACGCCGAGCGCCTCGTCTCGCACGACGCGGTCCTGCGGATGCTCGCCGAACTGCGCGTCGCCGTGTACCGCAGCCTGGAGCGCATCGCGCCGGGCGGCCTGCGCGGCGCCCGGCGCGGGGATCTGCTCTCGCGGCTGGTCGCGGACGTGGACGCGCTCCAGGACTACTGGCTCCGGTGGCTGCTGCCCGTCGGCACCGCCGTCCTCGTGGGCGCAGCGACCGTCGGCTTCACCGGCTGGCTGCTCCCCCAGGCGGGCCTGGTCCTGGCCGTGGGGCTGCTGCTGGCGGGCGTCGGGGTTCCGCTCGTCAGCGGTGCCTGCGCGCGCCGTGCGGAGCGCCGCCTGGCCCCCGCCCGGGCCGGTCTGGCTACCCGGATCACCGATCTGCTGGGCGGGACGGCCGAGCTGACCGTGGCGGGTGCTCTGCCGGGGCGTGTGGCCCGCACCCGCGCGGCCGACGCCACCCTCACCCGGATCGCGTCGCGTGCGGCGTCCGCGACCGCGCTCGGGGGCGGTCTCACCGCTCTGATCGCCGGCCTCACCGTGGTGGCCGCGGCCTTGGTCGCCCTTCCGGCGGTGGCGGACGGCCGGCTCGCCGGTGTGGAACTCGCCGTCGTCGTCCTCACCCCGCTGGCCGCCTTCGAGGCCGTGACCGGTCTGCCGCTCGCCGCCCAGTACCGGCAGCGGGTCAAGCGGAGCGCGGAGCGCGTGTACGAGGTGCTGGACGCCCCCGTGCCCGTACGGGAGCCCGAAGCGCCGGCCGCGCCACCGGTGAGCCCGTTCCCGCTGGAGCTGCGCGGTCTGTCGGCCCGGTACGCGGACACGGCCCACGACGCCCTCGCCGCCGTGGACCTCACGCTGGAGGCGGGCCGCCGGATCGCCGTCGTGGGGCCCTCCGGTTCCGGGAAGACCACGCTGGCCCAGGTGCTGCTGCGCTTCCTGGACGCGCGGGCGGGCAGCTACCGGATCGGCGGCGTGGACGCCTCGGCGCTGGACGGGGACACCGTGCGGAGGTACGTCGGGTTGTGCGCCCAGGACGCCCACATCTTCGACAGCTCGCTCCGGGAGAACCTGCGGCTCGCCCGTCCCGCCGCGACCGAGCCCGAACTGCGCGACGCCCTGGCGCGGGCCCGGCTGCTCGACTGGGCGGACGCGCTGCCGGACCGGCTGGACACCCTCGTCGGGGAGCACGGCGCCCGCCTCTCCGGAGGCCAGCGCCAGCGGCTCGCCCTGGCCCGGGCCCTGCTCGCCGACTTCCCCGTCCTCGTACTCGACGAGCCCGCCGAGCACCTGGACCTGCCCACAGCGGACGCCCTGACGGCGGACCTGCTGGCGGCGACCCTGGGACGTACGACGGTCCTGATCACGCACCGGCTCGCCGGTCTCGACGCCGTGGACGAGGTGGTGGTGCTGGAGGCGGGCTCGATCGTGCAGCGGGGCCCGTACGACGTACTGGCCTCGGTCGACGGCCCGCTGCGGCGGATGCTGGCGCGGGAACGGGAGAGCACCGGGCAGCCGGGAGCGGCCGTGGGGGCCCGCTCGTAGGTCCTGCCCGGCCGCTTCCGGAAGGGCGCGGGCACGTTTCCGGAAGCGGCGTAGACCTGCTTCCGGAAGCGGCGCGGACCCGCTTCCGGAACAGCACGAGTCCAGTTCCGACTTTCCAGGGCAAATGCACCTCATTAGGCTCGCAGTATGTCTGAGGAGGATCCGGCCAGGAGCCTGCAGGGCCTGTCCACCGAGCTGACCGCCCAGGTGCCGCGCCTGCTGGAAGCCATGCGCTCCGTCGGGACCGGCCTCGAACTGCATTCCACGCTCGACCGGATCTGCGAGACGGCGGCGGAGCTGGCCCACGCCCGCTACGCCGCGATCGGGGTCGTGAACGAGGAGGGCGAGGGGCTCTCCGACTTCGTCACCCATGGGGTGCCCGACCCGGTGGCCCACGAGATCGGCCGGCTGCCCGACGGGCACCAGGGCCTGCTCGGCGCCCTCATCCACGACCCCCGCCCGCTGCGCCTCGCGGACCTGACCAGCGACCCGAGGTTCGCCGGGTTTCCGCCCGGGCATCCGCTGATGCGCACGTTTCTCGGCGTTCCGATCAGGGTCCAGGGCGAGATCTTCGGCAATCTGTATCTCGCCGAGAAGGACGGCGGCGGCGAGTTCAGCGACTACGACCTGCACCTCGTGCGCGTACTGGCGACGGAGGCCGGTATCGCCATCGGCAACGCGCGGCTGTACGAGGCGGCCCGGCAGCGCGAGCGGTGGATCGACGGATCGGTCGCCGTGACGACCGCCCTGCTCTCCGGCAGCGACGCCGACGACGCCCTCACGGTCGTCGCGGAACAGGCCCGCCGTCTCGCGGGGGCCGCCGCCGGCATCGTGCTGCTGCCGGCCGAGGGCGGCGGCCTGGAGATCGTCGCCGTCTCGGCGGACGATCCGGCCGACTCGCTCGGGGTGATCGTTCCCGCTCAGAGCCCGGTGGTGGGCATGCTGCTGAGCGGCGAGGCGGTCTTCGTCGACGATTCGGCCACCGACACCCGCTTGATCACCAGGCTGGCGGATCCGTTCGGGCCCAGCATGCTGCTGCCCCTGCGCAGTGGGGGCCGGGTGCTGGGCGCGCTGGCCACGCCCCGGGCCAGGGGCGACCGGCCCTTCACGGAGACGGAACGGACACTGGCCACGCAGTTCGCCTCGCAGGCCGCCCTGGCCCTGATGATGGCCGACGCCCAGCGCGACCGGGAACGCCTGGCGGTCTACGAGGACCGCGACCGGATCGCCCGTGACCTGCACGATCTGGTCATCCAGCGGCTGTTCGCGACCGGGATGATGCTGGAGAGCGCGCAGCGGCGGTCGGACGTCCCGGAGGTGCAGACCGGGGTCGGCCGGGCGGTGGACGAGCTGGACGTGACCATCCAGGAGATCCGGACCGCGATCTTCGCGCTCCAGCAGGAACCGGCGGAGGCGCCGTCCGGGCTGCGCACCCGGGTCCTGCGCGAGATCAACATGGCGTCCGTGCCCCTGGGCTTCAAACCGTCCCACCGCTTCCTCGGGGCGGTCGACTCACTGGTCGGCGAGCTGACGGCCAAGAACCTGATCGCGGCGCTGCGGGAGGCGCTGTCCAACGCCTTCCGGCACGCCGGTGCGGCCCGCATCGAGGTGGTCGTGGACGCCACCGTCACGCTGGACGACGGGCGGGAGGCGGTGCGGCTCTCGGTCGCCGACGACGGGGTGGGCATGCCGGAGGGCGGCCGCCGCAGCGGACTGCGGAATCTGGCCCGCCGGGCGGAGTCGCTGGGCGGGGCCAGCTGGTTCGAGCGGGGGATCGGGGCGGGCGGCGGCGGTACGACGGTGGTGTGGCAGGCGCCGCTGTGAGGGCCGGTGCGCGGCTTGAGGGCCCGGGCTGGACTTCTCGGGCCCGGGCCCCGGTCGGCTCAGCGCCCCGCGAGGCTTCCCGCGCGTTCGGCGAGGATGCGCTCGATGACCACGGCCACGCCGTCCTCGTTGTTGGTGACCGTACGGCCGGACGCGGCGGCCAGGGCGGCCGGGTGGGCATTGCCCATGGCGTACGAGCTGCCGGCCCAGCTCAGCATCTCCACGTCGTTGGGCATGTCCCCGAAGGCGACGACCTCGGCGGCCGCGATGCCGCGCTCGGCGCAGCACAGTTCCAGGGTGCTGGCCTTGGAGACGCCGGGCCCGCTGATCTCGATGAGCGCGGTGGGGCTCGACCGGGTGAAGGTGGCGCGCTCCCCGGCGGCCGCCCGGGCCAGCGCCAGGAACTCGTCCGGGTCCAGCTCGCCGTGGCGGGCGAGCAGCTTCAGCACGGGCACGCCGTCGCCCGGGGTCTCCTCGTGCAGCAGCTTCTCCGCGACGGCCACGGTGGCGCCCGGGTCGAGGTAGAAGGGCGGGTAGGCGGGCTCGTAGTGGATGCCGGTGGCCAGCTCGACGGCGAAGGACGTGCCGGGAGCGGCGTCGCGCAGCGTGTGGACGACATCGAGCGCCGTCTCGCGCTCCAGGCCCCGGACCTTCAGCAGCCGTCCGCCGGCATGCAGATCGGCGACGGCCGCGCCGTTGGCGCAGATCGCCAGACCGTGTCCGTGCACGTGGTCGCTGACGACGTCCATCCAGCGGGCGGGGCGGCCGGTGACGAAGAAGACCTCGACCCCCGCTTCCTCGGCGGCCGCGAGCGCCCGGACCGTGCGGTCCGAGACGGTCTTGTCGTCGCGCAGAAGAGTGCCGTCCAGATCCGTGGCGATCAGCCGGGGAGCGACGGGAGCGGACTGCTCGATAACGGTGGTCACCCGTACATTCTCGCGCATGGAAGCGCACGTGCGTGCGGAGGGTCGCACATTTGAGAGCACGTGCCCTGACCTCCGAACATTCCTCCGGCATATGTCGGCGTCGTCCCCGGGGGCCGTCCGCACCACACACGCGATGCGGCGCCTCCTCGTCCTCTCGTAGGGTCGCCCCATGCGACTGAGCACTGTGATTCTGCCGATCCACCGCTGGCACCGGGGCGGACGCGAGCGCTGGCGGCGTGCCGAGGAGCTGGGCTTCCACGCCGCATACACCTACGACCACCTGTCCTGGCGGGCCTTCCGGGACGGCCCGTGGTTCGGTGCGCTGCCGACGCTCACGGCAGCCGCGGCGGCCACCGACCGGCTGCGGCTCGGCACGCTCGTCACCTCGGTCAAGCCTCGTTCGCACATCGCGTAGTGGCTGTTCCTGAAGCTCCACGCTTCTACGGTTCGACCCGCCGGCCGCTCGGTTCGGCCACGCGCTCGGTGGGGGACGGTCAGAGGGCTCAGCGTGACCGTCTGCGCAGGAGCTCACTGAGCCGGTCGCCGACGACTGAGACCCCGGGGCGCTGTTCGGCTTCGACGTACCAGGGCTTGCGTCGGCGCAGGAGGGCGTCGCCGTGCTCGTTCCAGCTGAAGTCGGGCCGTCGCAGGAGTTTTCGGAACACCATGTCGACGGTCCTCGCATGTGCGGCGGTCAGCCGGCGGATCGGCAGCGGCGTGATCGACTCGTCGCGCAGATACGTGCGGAGCAGGTCCTGGTGGCGGGCGCGCCCCGGAAGGTCGGGGTTGGCGAAGAGGTCCCGCAACGATCCGTAGTCAGCGTAGAAGTTGAGCCCGTCGACCTGGTCGTAGATGACGCCGACGGTCTCCGCCCGCGCCAGTTCGGGTGGCAGCGTGAAGAGGGGCAGGCCCGGAACAGCGTGTCGCCCGCCCCGGGGGGATCCGGTGTTTCGCCCGGCGCCGGCGGCGTGGTGCCGGTGGCGGTAGTAGACATTCATGCGGTCCTCGGCTTCCTCGGGTGTGAGGATCAGCTCATCGGTGCCGAAGAACTCGACGAAGGAGGCTCGGTCCTCACGCATCGAGTGCCATCCCTGCTCGACCTTCTCCGGGTTGCGGAAGACGAGGTCGGGCCGGCTGGTGGCCAGGTCGAGGGCCGCGGCCGCGATCTCCGAAACGGCGGTGCGCGGGTAGGAGGACATCGCGCCGGAGAAGAGCCACGCGCCGGGCACCGGTGCCAGCGCTGCCAGTCGGGCGCAGAGGAAACCTCCCTTCGTGACCCCGCGCAAGGCGGTTGGCCCGGCGTTGGTGTAGGCGCGGTATTCGAGGTCGTCCAGCAGATTGAGGAGGAGCAGGGAGTCGCCGCGCCTGTCCCGTACCTCGAAGAGTCCCTCCACAGGGTCACGCCAGGCCAGGACCATCTGCCGGTCGGCATCGGTCAGGGCCGTTCGGCGGGAGACGAAACGGTCGGCGACCGTGTTGCCGTCAGGAAGGCGGTACTGCAGCAGGAAGTGGTCGATGACGTTGGTCGCGGTCGTCTCGTCCCACACGCCGTCGGGACCGACTGCTTCCGACAGGAGCGGATCGAGGAACCGTGCGAAGGGGCGGCTCTTTCCGAACGCAACGAGGTCTTCCTTCAGTTCGGCACTACGTCGCAGGAGGTGTGCGAGGTCTGTGACGGCGTTCATGTCGTGCTCCGAAGCGTTTCGGATTTCGTCCGATTTGCTCTTCATCAGCAACCGGACCAGCGTCGGTACGCATCGATCCAGCGCGCTCCCGCCGGGGGTGGTTGCGGCAGTGGCAGTTCCGCCAGGCCGATGTCCTGACGGAGCCCCTTTCGAACGCAACGGGCGACCAAGCGGGAGTCGTTCGTGAGGCGGATCTCGACCACGGTCACCTCGACACCCAGGACGGTCGTGGTGAACGGCACGTCCAGGTGTTCATCGATGACCGCCAGGAATCCGTTGACGGCCTCGACCTCGTCGTACGTGTCGACGGTCGCCTCTTCGATCAGCGCGTCGAGTTCGGCATCGCTCCTCTTGCCCACGCTGCCAGACTAGCGAGCCGCGCGCCCCCGGCCGTCCGCCTCCATGAGACTGCCGGCACGTCGTGCTGCACCGCTGGTGCGCAGTCCAGGCCCATAAAATCGTCCTCATGCGTCTGAGTACTGTCATTCTGCCGATCCACCGCTGGGCCAAAGGCCGGAGGGTGTGGGAGGAAGCCGAGGAACTCGGCTTCCACGCGGCCTATTCCTACGACCACCTGTCATGGCGGTCGTTCCGGGACGGGCCGTGGTTCGGGGCGATCCCCACGCTGACGGCGGCAGCCGCGGTGACGCGGAGTATGCGATTGGGCACCCTCGTGACGTCACCGAACTTCCGCCACCCGGTCACCCTCGCCAAGGAGCTGATCTCGCTCGACGACATCTCGGCGGGCCGGATCACACTGGGCATCGGTGCGGGCGGCAACGGTTTCGACGCGACGACCCTGCTGCGGAGCGGTGAGGAGCCGTGGACGCCGCGGCAACGCGCCGACCGCTTCGGCGAGTTCGTGACCCTGCTCGACGCCCTGTTGCGCGAGCCGGCCGGAAAGTCGTACGAGGGCGAGTTCTACGCGGCCACCGAGGCGCGGAACCTGCCCGGCTGTGTGCAGCGGCCCCGTCTGCCCTTCGCCGTCGCCGCCACGGGGCCGCGCGGTCTGGCGCTGGCCGCGCGCCACGGTCAGGCGTGGGTGACCACGGGGGACCCGAAGCTCTACGAGGCGGGCAGCGGCGCGCAGTCGGTCGAGGCTCTCGGCCGGCAGGTGGACGGGCTGGGGCGCGCGTGCGCGGAGGCCGGGCGGGATGTGGCCGGGCTGGAGAAGGTGCTGCTCACCGGGTTCACGCCGGAGTTCAACCCGGGCCTCGCCGCGGGTGAGGGCCGGCCCTTCGACTCCGTCGACGCGTTCGTGGACTTCGCGGGCAGGCATGCGGAGCTGGGGTTCACGGAGATCGTCATCCATGCGCCGGTGCCCGCGGACGGGCCGGGGTTCGACGCGGCGGTGCCGGACGAGAAGCTGTTCGAGGAGATCGCGACACGGGGCGCGGCGCAGCTGGCCGGCTGACGGGGACAGGGGCGGGGCTGGGGGTGGGGGCAGGTCCGGGCCGGGGCCCGCACGCTCTCGGTTCCCGGATCAGCTCGGCAGGCGCAGGAACTCGGCGGGCACGGCATCCGTGAGCCACACCCCGTTGGCGCTGACCCAGAAGGTGTGGCCCGCGCGGTGCATGGCGCCCGCGTCCACGGACAGCACGACGGGGCGCCCGCGCCGGGCCCCCACGCGGGTGGCGGTCTCGCGGTCGGGCGAGAGGTGCACATGGGTGCGGTTCATCGGGCGCAGCCCCTCGGCACGGATCGCGTCCAGGGTCCGGCCGACCGTGCCGTGGTAGAGGTACGCGGGCGGTTCGGCCGGCGGGAGCCCCAGGTCGACGGCCACGGTGTGGCCCTGGCTCGCCCGGATGCGGTCGGCGTCCACGGCGAAACGCTGCTTGTCGTTGGAGGCGACCACATGGTCGAGCTCCGCCCTGCTGATCGGGAAGTGATGGCGAGCGGCCGCGCTCAGCAGCTCCTCGATCGGCACCCAGCCGTGGGCGTCGAGCGTGATCCCGATCCGCTCGGGCTGATGCCGCAGGTGCTTGGAGAGGTACTTGGACACCTTGACGGTGCGTCTTTCATCCATCCCTTCAGCGTGCCCCTGACATGTCCTCGGTGCATCTCCATTTCGCCCGAGCTTCACCGGAACGGTTTTCGCTCCGAGGTTTGATCCACAGTCAGTTCGACTTATCCACAGGCAAATTGGCTTTGCTGTGGACAACCGTCTTCCCAAATAGGCGTTTTGGGTAACTTGTCATTTCCTGGGGGCTGGTGAGACAAGGGAGTCCAACGTCCTCTTGTTCACCTCCCGTTCGGAGGCGGCGGCAATGAACGCGCCGACGCTGTTCGACCCAACCAGGCGCTCGACCGCGTCGATTGTCGAGGCGGGCAGACTCACGGACACCTCGTTCCGAGCAGCGGGGACCGCTTCGCCGAGCACGTCGACGGCCAAGTTGTCCGCCAGGTACTGCGTGGCGAACATCCTCATCGCCCGGGCGAGTTCGACGTCCACGGTCTGCTGGGCAAGCGGTCTCAGCCGCCGCACCATCGACGCCGCGTCATCCGCGTCTGCGTCGGTCGGTGGCCGATGCCCCAGATATCGGGCGAAGACGTGCTCGGTCGTGAACTCAAGGAAGCGGCAGGCTATCTGCTCGACCTGGCCGCGAAGTTCCCTCAGCTGCCCCGCAATCGCGGAGAGCGGCACGCCCGCGGCGTACAACTCGACCGCGACCGCCAGTTCCTGGGGGCTCGGCACGCCGAACTCGTCGTCGTTTCCCGGAATCCGTTCGAGGACGCCGAGCTCGATCGCCTCGCCGATGGCCCGCTCATCCGCCTCTCCCCCGAATTTCGCCATCAGTTGGGCGAGGGTGATGCGGCCGGCCCGTTCGTCCGTCCACGGGCCGTGCACCTCGGCGACGAGCCCCAGCACACCGCCCAGTCCGCGCCCCGTGTCCCAGGCGTCCAGCAACTCCTTGATGCTGGCCAGGGTGTAGCCCCGGTCCAGCAGATCGGAGATCTGCCGGAGGCGGCCGAGGTGGGCGGGGCCGTACACATTGGACCGGCCCCGCCGCTCCGGGGCGGGCAGCAGTCCGCGGTCCTGGTAGCCGCGAATCGTACGGACCGTGGCACCACTTGCGTGCGCGAGATCCTCGATCCGGTATTCGGGTACCAACAGGCCTGCCGCCGCCTCCGGTTGGACCTCGGGACCTCCAGCCCTCGCCCTGCTCACAGCGGCGGCTTCAGCCGGGCGACACCTCGCAGCACACCAGGACCGACGCGGGACAGGAAGCGTACGGCGTGGGACTCCGGCGTCACCGGGACGACGGCCTGATTGCGCACGACCGCACGGAGGACCGCCTGCGCGACCTTCTCCGGCGGGTAGTTGCGCGCGCCGTAGAGCTTGCCGGCGCGCCTCCGCAGGCGCTGCTCCTCCGCCGCGTCCGTACCGACGAACCGCGCCGTGGTCGTGATGCCGGTGTTGACGATCCCGGGGCAGATCGCGCTGACCCCGATCGACTTCTCGGCGAGCTCGGCGCGCAGGCACTCGCTGAGCATCAGCACGGCGGCCTTCGACGTGCTGTACGCGGGAAGTGCGCGGGACGGCTGGAAGGCCGCCGCGGAAGCGGTGTTGACGATATGGCCGCCCTGACCGCGCTCCGCCATCTGCCGCCCGAAGAGCCGGCAGCCGTGGATGACCCCCCACAGGTTCACATCGAGGACGTTCCGCCAGTCCTCGGACGTCGTCTCCAGGAACGGGCCCGACAGCCCGATACCCGCGTTGTTGACCAGCACATCGACCACGCCGTACTCGGCGGCCACCCGGGCGGCAAGCTTCTCCATGGCCTGCTCGTCGCTCACGTCCACCGCCTCGGCCCAGGCTTCCGGAGCCCCGGCCAGCCGGGCGGCCTCCGCAGTGCGCTCGGCCCCTTCGGCATCCCGGTCGACGGCCACCACCCGGGCACCCGCCTCCGCGAAGGCCAGCGCCGTGGCGCGCCCTATCCCGCCCGCCGCCCCCGTCACCAGCACGAGCCGGCCGCCGAACCACTCCGCGTACGGCCCACTCGCACGGGCCTCCACCGGAGCGCCGGTCGCCCGGGACGACTCGGTGGCCGTCACGAACTCCCCGATCCACGAGGCCAGCTGGTCCGGCCGGGTGCGCGGCACCCAGTGCTTGGCCGGAAGCGAGCGACGGGTCAACTGCGGAACCCAGGACTCAAGATCGTCGTAGAGCTGCTCCGAGAGGAAGACGTCCCCGGTCGGCGTGATCAGCTGCACCGGCACGTGCGCGTACGCGTCGGCACGCGGCCTGCTCAGCCGGGCACGGACGTTGTCCCGGTAGAGCCAGGCCCCGTGCGCCGCGTCATTGGGCAGGGAGGACGTCGGGTAGTCGCCCGGGGGCACCTTCTCCAGCCGCTCCAGAATGCCCGGCCACCGCTTGCCGAGCGGCCCGCGCCAAGCCAGCTCCGGCAGGACCGGGGTGTGCAGCATGTACACGTACCAGGACTTGGCGCCCTGCCCGAGGAGCTGGCCGACCCGGCGCGGGGTGGGCCGGTTCACCCGGCGCTTGATCCAGTGCCCGAAATGATCCAGGGAAGGGCCGGACATCGAGGTGAAGGACGCGATCCGGCCCTCCGTGCGGCTGACCGTGGCGAACTCCCAGGACTGGACCGAACCCCAGTCGTGCCCCACCACGTGCACAGGACGGTCCGGGCTCACCGCGTCGGCCACGGCCAGGAAGTCGTCGGTCAGCTTCTCCAGCGTGAAACCGCCGCGCAGGGGCTTCGGCGCCGTCGAGCCGCCGTGCCCGCGCACGTCGTACAGCACGACGTGCCACGCGTCGGCCAGTTGGGCGGCGACCTGTGTCCAGACCTCCTTGCTGTCCGGATAGCCGTGCACCAGCACGATCGTCGGCCGCTCCGGGTCTCCCAGCTCGACCACGCACAGCTCGATGCCGCCCGTGGCCACCCGGCGCTCGCGGGCGCCCGGCAGATCAAGCAGACGCGGGCCGCCGTTTCCTCCGGACCGCCCCGTGCCCACGGGCCGTTCGCTCTTCCCTCGTGACGCCATGCCACCGTCCGTTCGCTGCTGTGTGCGGTACGTGCTCGTAACGTGACACTGATGAATGTGACAATGACCGGCGGCTACGTCAAGGGGTGCGCATGGCCTGTGGATAACTCTTCGTGCAGGCCATGACGGCTTTCGGCGCGGGCTGCCGTGGTCCTCAATGGGGTCCCCTTACGGGTCCCCTACAACTCGAGGCTGACGCCGATCCAGCCGTCAGGTCTGACGACCGCTGTGGTCCGCGCCACTACCGTCGTATCCGTGAATGTCATCGCTGCCGAAGGTCTGAGTAAACGGTTCCCCCGGGTGACCGCACTTGACCGGCTCACCCTGGACATCGGCCCGGGTGTGACCGGGCTGGTGGGCGCCAACGGGGCCGGCAAGTCCACGCTGATCAAGATCCTGCTGGGGCTGTCCCCCGCGACCGAGGGCAGGGCCGCCGTGCTCGGGCTCGACGTCTCGACCAGCGGTCCCGCCATCCGCGAGCGGGTCGGCTACATGCCGGAGCACGACTGCCTGCCGCCCGACGTCTCGGCCACCGAGTTCGTCGTCCACATGGCGCGCATGTCCGGCCTGCCGCCGACCGCCGCCCGAGAACGCACGGCGGACACCCTGCGCCATGTCGGCCTGTACGAGGAGCGCTACCGCCCCATCGGCGGCTACTCGACGGGCATGAAGCAGCGCGTGAAGCTGGCCCAGGCGCTGGTGCACGACCCCCAGCTGGTCCTGCTCGACGAGCCGACCAACGGGCTCGATCCGGTCGGCCGCGACGAGATGCTCGGCCTGATCCGCCGGATCTACAGCGACTTCGGCATCTCGGTCCTGGTCACCTCGCACCTGCTCGGCGAGCTGGAACGCACCTGCGACCACGTCGTCGTCGTCGACGGCGGAAAGCTGCTGCGCTCCAGCTCCACCAGCGACTTCACCCAGACCACGACGACCCTCGCGGTCGAGGTCACCGACAGCGACACCCACCCGGACGGAACGGGCGCCCTGCGCCTTTCCCTCACCGAGGCGGGCGTCACACTCGTCGGTCTCGACGGACTGGACACCCAGGGGCTGCCCGGTGCCGGGCACATCCTGCTGGTCGAGGCGACGGGCGAGGAGACGTACGACCTCGTACGCGACAGCGTCGCGGGGCTCGGACTCGGCCTCGTACGCATGGAACAGCGCCGGCACCACATCGCCGAGGTGTTCCGCAGCGACGAGGCGACGCCCGCGGCCGTGCCGGTCGGAGCCGTACTGCAGAAGGGGAGCGGACGCGATGAGCACTGAGACCGGCGCCGCGACCGGGAACGAGACCTCCCGGATCCACAACATCGGCTACCGCGCCTACGACGGCCCGCGGCTCGGGCGCGCGTACGCCCGCCGCTCGCTCTACTCGCAGACCCTGCGCGGCTCCTTCGGGCTCGGCCGGTCGGCCAAGTCCAAAGTGCTGCCCATGCTGCTGTTCGGCGTGATGTGCATGGTGGCGGCGATCATCGTGGCCGTCGCCATCGCCGCCCCGGGGACGACGAAACTCCCCATCAAGTACACGTCGTTCGCGATCTACCTGCAGCCCGTCATCAGCCTGTTCATCGCCGCGCAGGCGCCGCAGGCGGTCTCCAGGGACCTGCGGTTCAAGACCGTGCCGCTGTACTTCTCGCGGCCGATCGAGCACGGGGACTACGTCCTCGCCAAGTTCGCCGCCATGGCCTCCGCGGTCTTCGTGCTCACCGGGGCGCCGGTCGTGATCCTCTACATCGGCGCGCTGCTGGGGAAGTTCGACTTCGGCGACCAGACCACGTGGTTCGCCCAGGGGATGGTTTCCGTGCTGCTGCTCTCCGTGCTGTTCGCCGGACTCGGCCTGGTGATGGCCGCGCTGACCCCGCGCCGCGGCTTCGGTGTGGCGGCCGTCATCGCGCTGCTGATGATCACGTACGGGGCGGTCTCGACCGTCCAGGGCATCGCCTGGTCCACGGGTTCGGAAGGCGCGGTGCCGTGGCTGGGGCTGTTCTCCCCGCTCACGCTGGTCGACGGAGTGCAGACCGCGTTCCTCGGCGCGACCTCGGCCTTCCCCGGCGGGAACGGCCCGGGCGCCGGTGCCGGAGTCGTCTACCTGCTCGTTGTCCTCGCGCTCGTCGCCGGCTCGTACGCCGTACTGATGCGCCGCTACCGGAAGGTCGGGCTGTGACCACGATCGAGATCGACCACACCTCCCGCTGGTTCGGCAACGTGGTCGCCGTCAACGACGTCAGCATGACCGTGGGCCCCGGTGTCACCGGCCTGCTGGGCCCCAACGGCGCCGGCAAGTCGACGCTGATCAACATGATGGCCGGGTTCCTCGCTCCGTCCACGGGCACGGTGACGCTGGACGGGAAGGCGATCTGGCGCAACGAGGCCGTGTACCGGGAGATCGGTATCGTCCCGGAGCGCGAGGCGATGTACGACTTCCTGACCGGCCGCGAGTTCGTGGTGGCCAACGCCGAACTGCACGGACTGGGCGCCGCCGAGGCGGCCACGGCTCTGGCCACGGTCGAGATGGAGTACGCGCAGGACCGCAAGATCGCGACGTACAGCAAGGGCATGCGCCAGCGCGTGAAGATGGCGTCCGCGCTCGTCCACAACCCGTCCGTGCTGCTGCTGGACGAGCCGTTCAACGGGATGGACCCGCGCCAGCGGATGCAGCTGATGGACCTGCTGCGGCGGATGGGCGCGGAGGGCCGGACGGTCCTCTTCTCCTCGCACATCCTCGAAGAGGTCGAGCAGCTCGCCTCGCACATCGAGGTCGTCGTCGCGGGCCGGCACGCGGCCTCCGGTGACTTCCGCCGCATCCGCCGGCTGATGACGGACCGCCCGCACCGCTATCTCGTACGGTCCAGCGACGACCGGGCTTTGGCCGCCGCGCTCATCGCCGACCCGTCGACTGCGGGGATCGAAGTGGACCTGAGCGAGAACGCTTTGCGTATCCAGGCGATCGACTTTGCCCGGTTCACCACGCTGTTGCCCAAGGTCGCACGCGAGCAGGGCATTCGTCTGCTGACCGTTTCACCGTCCGACGAGTCCCTCGAATCGGTCTTTTCCTATCTCGTAGCGGCCTGAGGCCGACAAGGAGCTGTGACGTCATGTACGACCCCACAGTCGCCCGGCTCACCTACCGGGCGCTGCTCGGCCGGCGCCGGGCCGCCATCCTCTTCGTCCTGCCCGCACTGCTCATCGTCATCGCGGTGGCGGTACGGATGTTCGCGGGGGCCGACGACCAGGTGGCCTCGGACGTCCTGGGCGGATTCGCCATCGCCACCATGGTGCCGCTGATCGGCGTGATCGCCGGCACGGGCGCCATCGGGCCGGAGATCGATGACGGCTCGATCGTCTATCTGCTGTCCAAGCCGGTGAGCCGGCCGACGATCATCTTCACCAAGCTGATCGTCGCGATCGCGGTGACCATGGTCTTCTCGGCGGTGCCGACGATGATCGCGGGCCTGATCCTCAACGGCAACGGCCAGCAGATCGCGGTGGCGTACACCATCGCCGCCCTGGTTGCCTCGATCGCCTACAGCGCGCTGTTCCTGCTGCTGGGCACGGTCAGTCGGCACGCGGTGGTGCTGGGCCTCGTCTACGCGCTGGTGTGGGAGGCGCTGTTCGGCAGCCTGGTGCCGGGCGCGCGCACGCTCAGCGTGCAGCAGTGGTCGCTCGCGCTGGCGGAGAAGACCGGCGGCAACGGTGCGATCACCTCGGACGTCGGTCTGCCGCTCGCCACGGTCCTGCTGGCCGTGGTCACCGTCGCGGCGACCTGGTACGCGGGGCAGAAGCTGCGCACGCTGAAGCTGGCCGGCGAGGAGTGAGCGGACCGCCGTCCGACATGTGACAACCCCCGGTCATCGGCCGGGGGTTGTCACATGTCGGACAGTCTTACGCGTAACTGTACGTTTATCGGTGCGTTGTTCACGGTGCGTGGAGGCAACTGGAATCCGTGGCGTCGTAGCGTTCGTGAAATGTGCAGATGGCCGATACGGCGAGGAAGCACCCGCCGGTCGGTTCCTTGAGTGAGTGGCAACCGTGAGCGTCCTCCGCCCCTGAAGCCCGGGGAGAGGGCTGTCCATTTCCGCGAAGCTTTCACGAACGGAAGGCAGCTCATGCCGACGGAAGTCGCCTTGCTCGAATCACGCGCCCTGCGCGTCGAACAGATGGGACGCGTCGACGTCCTGGACAAGGTGAAGTGCCTTGTCATGCTCCCGGATGGGCTTCACCTTCGCACAGAGGACGTGGCTCGTTACTTCGAAGTATCCACAGAGGTGGTCAAAAAGCTGACCCACCGCCATCGAGTCGAGCTGGAGGAGAACGGGCTCAGGACGCTTCGAGGCTCTGACCTGGAAGCCTTCCATAGGGACATGTTGTCCCTATGGGCAGGTGAAGGGGTCGGAAGTTATCCACAGGCAGCCACTCAGCTGCGTCTCTTCACCCGCCGGACCGTCCTCAACGTCGCCATGCTTCTTCGCGACAGCGACGTCGCGCGCTGCGTGCGTACGTATCTGCTCGACGCCGAGCAGGACCTGCGCGCGGGATACGCGTCGCTCGAACACCGGGTCACCCGGGTCGAGAGCCATCTGGCAGGCGTGGGCACCGCGCTCCAGGAACTGGGCCCGGTCCTCAACCGGATGTCGCACCGGCTCGACAGCCTCGACCGCAGGCTGGAGGCGACCCACCAGGTCGTCGGCGCCATGAGCGTGCGGCTCAGCGGGGTCTCCGAGGACGTGGTCCGGCTCGACGACCGCATGGACGCCCTGGCGCGCAATCTGAAGGAGCTGAACCGCCGCAACAAGCGCTGATCCGACCCGGGCAGCCGGAGAAAAGGCTCAGGGACCGGGGCGGTGCCCCGGTCCCTGAGCCGCGCGAAGAGAGCGGGCGGTCTACGACTCCCGCAGCAACCGCTCCAGCACCACGGCGATCCCGTCGTCGTCGTTCGACGTGGTGGTCTCCTGGGCGACGGCCTTCAGATCGGCGTGGGCGTTGGCCATGGCCACGCCGTGCCGGGCCCAGGCGAACATGGGGATGTCGTTGGGCATGTCGCCGAAGGCGATCGTGTCCGCGGCCTTCACGCCCAGCCGGCGCGCGGCGAGCGAGAGGCCGGTGGCCTTGCTCAGTCCCAGCGGCAGGATCTCCACGACCCCGGGGCCCGCCATGACCACGTCCACCAGATTGCCGACCGCCGCCCGCGCGGCCTTCGCCAGTGCGTCGTCGTCCAGATCCGGGTGCTGTATGTACACCTTGTTCAGCGGAGCGGCCCACATCTCGGCCGGGTCCTGGACGAAGACGGCCGGACGCGGTCCTTCCTGGACGCGGTAGCCCGGCCCGACCAGCACCTCGCCGTCGAGCCCGTCGCGGCTCGCGGCCAGCGCCAGCGGACCGACCTCGGCCTCGACCTTGGAGAGGGCGAGCCCGGCGAGCTGCCGGTCCAGGGTGAGCGACGTGAGCAGCCTGCGCTCACCCGCGTGGTAGACCTGGGCGCCCTGCGCGCAGACGGCCAGGCCCTCGTAGCCGAGGTCGTCCAGGATGTGCCGGGTCCATGGGACGGCGCGGCCGGTGACGACGATGTGCGCCGCGCCGGCACCGGCGGCGGCCTTCAGCGCCTCGCGCGTTCGTGCGGAGACCGTTTCGTCGTCGCGCAGCAGGGTGCCGTCGAGGTCGGTGGCGACGAGCTTGTAGGGGAAGGTCACTTGACGACCGGCTCCAGAATCTCGCGCCCGCCCAGGTAGGGGCGGAGTACCTCGGGTACCCGCACCGAACCGTCGGCCAGCTGGTGGTTCTCCAGGATCGCCACGATGGTGCGCGGGACGGCGCAAAGCGTGCCGTTCAGCGTGGCCAGGGGCCGCATGGTCTTCTTGCCGTCGCGGTTGTCCCGCATCCGGACCGAGAGCCTGCGCGCCTGGAATTCGCAGCAGTTGGACGCCGAGGTCAGCTCGCGGTACTTGCCCTGCGTCGGGATCCACGCCTCGCAGTCGTACTTCCTGGTGGCCGAGGCCCCCAGGTCGCCGCTGGCGACGTCGATGACCTGGAAGGGCAGTTCGAGGCCGGTGAGCCACTGCTTCTCCCAGTCCAGCAGCCGCAGGTGCTCGGACTCCGCGTCCGCCGGGTCGACGTACGAGAACATCTCGACCTTGGTGAACTGGTGCACCCGGAAGATGCCGCGGGTGTCCTTGCCGTACGTCCCCGCCTCGCGGCGGTAGCAGGAGGAGTAGCCGGCGTAGCGCAGCGGCAGCTTCTCCGCGTCGATGATCTCGTCCATGTGGTACGCGGCGAGCGGTACCTCGGAGGTGCCGACCAGGTACTGGTCGTCCTTGTCCAGGTGGTAGACGTCCTCCGCGGCCTGGCCGAGGAAGCCGGTGCCCTCCATGGCGCGGGGGCGGACCAGGGTCGGGGTCAGCATCGGGGTGAAGCCGGCCTCGGTGGCCTGGGCGATCGCCGCGTTGACGAGGGCGAGCTCCAGCAGCGCGCCGACGCCCGTCAGGTAGTAGAAGCGGGAGCCGGAGACCTTGGCGCCGCGCTCCATGTCGATCGCGCCCAGGGCCTCGCCGAGCTCGAGGTGGTCCTTGGGCTGGAATCCCTCGGCGCCGAAGTCGCGGATCGTTCCGTGCGTCTCCAGGACGACGAAGTCCTCCTCGCCGCCGACCGGCACGTCCGGGTGGACGATGTTGCCGAGCCGCAGCAGCAGGTTCCTGGTCTCCGCGTCGGCCTCGTCCTGGGCGGCGTCGGCCGCCTTGACGTCGGCCTTGAGCTGCTCGGCGCGGGTCAGGAGTGCGGCGCGCTCCTCGGGAGAGGCCTTGGGGATGAGTTTGCCGAGCGATTTCTGCTCGGAACGGAGTTCGTCGAAAGCGGCCCCGGACGACCTGCGCCGTTCGTCGGCGGAGAGCAGGGCATCGACGAGTGCGACGTCCTCTCCCCGGTTGCGCTGGGAGGCGCGAACACGGTCGGGGTCCTCACGAATCAGGCGAAGGTCAATCACTCCTCCAGGCTACCGGTGTCGGCTTCGCCCACTTGAACCGATAGGACCAAGCGTGGCGCTTTGCCCGAATTGCCGGTATTCGGCATTGTGGGGCGAGTGGGCCACGAGGCTTGCGTGGTGGGGTAGTTGGGCGGCGCTTTTCCACAGGAGTGGTCGACTCGTCAAAGTTATCCACAGGCTGTGGGGGAAGTCTGTGGACGTGGAAGAGATCATTCCGGGGGCCTGGTGAATGCACCTGGATTCAAGGTTCAAACCCGTTTCACGCGCTCGTTCGGGTGGGAATTGCTAGCCCTAAAGAGTTGATCAACGGAATTGGGCTGACACGGGGCGAACAGATGCCCTGTGGATGGGTGTGAGTGGGCTGTGTCGGTTTGTCGACCATGTCGGATTGCGGTGTCGACTTGTCCCCAGGTGTAATCCCTCGCCTGTGGATAACTTTTCCACGGGGTGGACAATCCTCTGATCGCACCGGCCCTGTGGACACGAAGCAGCCCCGGGCCAAGGGGCCCAGGGCTGGATCAGGCCCGCCCATCCTGGTTGCGTGCCAGCCAGTCGGACGCCTCGGTGAACTCCGCGTCGGAGGTGCCCGCGCGCAGCGGGCGTACGTTCTCCGGAGTCACACCGGCCCGCGGATAGGAGCCGAGGAAGCGCACATTCGGGCAGATGCGCTTGAGCCCCATCAGCGCCTCGCCGACCCGGCGGTCGGAGATGTGGCCCTCCGCGTCCACCGCGAAGCAGTAGTTGCCGATGCCGGCCCCGGTCGGCCGCGACTGGATCAGCATCAGGTTCACCCCGCGCACCGCGAACTCCTGGAGCAGTTCGAGCAGGGCGCCGGGATGGTCGTCGCCCAGCCAGATGACCACGGAGGTCTTGTCCGCACCGGTCGGCGCGGAGGGCCGGGCCGGACGGCCCACGAGTACGAAGCGGGTCTGCGCGTTCTCCGCGTCGTGGATCTCGGTCACCAGCGGTTCGAGTCCGTACCGCTCCGCCGCGAACTCCCCCGCGAAGGCGGCGTCGTAGCGGCCCTCCTGCACGAGCCGCGCACCGTCCGCATTGGATGCCGCCGACTCCCATACCGCCTGCGGGAGATGGGCGGCCATCCAGTTGCGCACCTGCGGCTGCGCGGCCGGGTGAGCGGTGACCGTCTTGATGTCGGACAGCTTGGTGCCGGGCCGTACGAGCAGCGCGAAGGTGATGGAGAGGAGCACCTCGCGGTAGATCATCAGCGGCTCTCCGCTGGTGAGCTGGTCGAGGGTGGTGGTGATGCCGCCCTCGACGGAGTTCTCGATCGGTACGAGTGCCGCGGCGGCCGTTCCGTTGCGCACCGCGTCCAGAGCCGCCGGCACCGAGACCATCGGGACGAGCTCGCGGGTGGCTGCTTCCGGGAGCGTACGGAGGGCGACCTCGGTGAAGGTGCCTTCGGGGCCGAGATAGGCGTAGCGCGTGGCGGACATACCGTCACCCTAGTGCGCGGTGACGGCGCGGAAGCCCCGGACGGGTGGGCCTCCGCGGCTCAGGACTCCAGGAGCCGCTGCCCCACGTACTCACCGGCCGCCGCCCCGCCCGGCACCGCGAACAGCCCGCTCGCCTCGTGGCGGATGAAGGGGGAGAGCGCGTCCCCCCGGTCGAGCTTGCGCTGCACCGGGACGAAGCCGCGCAGTGGGTCGGCCTGCCAGCAGATGAACAGCAGCCCGGCGTCCGGGGTGCCGTCCCGGGAGATCCCGTCGTGGTACGAGAACGGCCGGCGCAGCATCGCCGCACCGCTGTTGCGCTCGGGGGACGAGATCCGGGCGTGCGCGTTGTCCGGGATCAGCAGCTTGCCGTCCGGGCCCGCCTTGTCGAGGTCCATCGCGGTGGTCTCGGTGCCGCCGCTGAGGGGGGCGCCATCCGCCTTGCGTCGGCCGATGACCCGCTCCTGGCGCTCCACCGGCAGCTTCTCCCAGTCGTCCAGGAGCATCCGGATGCGCCGGACCACCGCGTAGGAGCCGCCCGTGAGCCAGTCGTACGCCGGGTCCTGGCCGCCGGGGACGAACACGCGCCGGGCGAAGTCGTCGTCCGTGGGCTTCGGGTTGCCGGTGCCGTCGATCTGGCCCATCAGGTTGCGGGCCGTCATCGGCTTCGCGGTCGCGCCGGGCGCGCGGTTGAAGCCGTTCATCTGCCAGCGCACGGTGGCCGTCGAGGCGGCCTCCTTCTGTACGGCCCGCAGCGCGTGGAAGGCGACGAGCGCGTCGTCGGCGCCGATCTGGACCCACAGGTCTCCGTTGGACCGGCCCGCGTCGAGGTGGTCGGAGGAGAACGGCGGCAGCGGGTCGAGCCCCGGCGGGCGGTGCTTGGTGAGGCCGGTGCGTTCGAAGAAGGTGGCGCCGAAGCCGAAGGTGACGGTGAGCGAGGACGGGCCCGCGTCCAGCGCGACACCGGTGTCGTGTCCGGGGCCGTCCGCCGCGCCCGCGGTGGGTTCGCCGGCCATCAGTCGCTGTGCCACCGCGGACCACCGGCGCATCAGGGCGGCGGCCTGCTTGCGTCCGGCCCCGGGGGCGAGGTCGAAGGCGATCAGATGGCCGGACGCCTGAAGCGGAGTCGTGATCCCCGGTTGATGTTTCCCGTGAAACATCACCTCGGTGGAGCCGACCGTGGTCAGTGCGGCCGGTGCCTCGTCACGGGTCGCGGCATAGCCGGTGGCGCCGCCGGCCGCGCCGAGGACCAGCCCGGTCGCCCCGGCGGCGCCTGCGGTGCCGAGCAGCCGCCGCCGGGAGAGGGCCTGGGTGTTACTCGTGGCCTGGGCGTTAGGGGTGTTGCTGCGCGTGCTTTTTCCGCTCACGGTCCTGCTCAGCCGATCTTCACGTTCTTGTCGACCGTCGTCTGGTCGATGTCGGAGGTCCGTACCGTCACGGCGACCTTCCAGTCGCCCGCGATCGGGAGCTGGAGGCCGGTGGCGGTCCAGTGGCCCTCGGTCAGCCGGACCGGGACGGCCGGCAGGGGGCCGATGTCCTTGGACTCCAGGGTGAAGGCGACCTTCACCTCGGGGACGTCCATGGGCTTCTTGGCGGGGTCCTCGATCCACAGGTGGATCACGTTGGCGCCGGTGCGGCCCGGGTCGATGTCCATCCGTACCGTGCCCTTGCCGTTCGTACTGCCGGTGTCGAAGGGCAGCGCGAGGTTGACGGGACCGCTGTCCACGGGACCGGCCGCCGCCGACGTGGAGCGGGCCGCCTCTTCCTGCGTACGACCCGGCTCGGTCGACGTCAGCACGGTGGTCACCGCAAGCAGGGCCACGGCCACGCCGACCTCGGCCAGTACGGAGCGGCGCAGCCCCGACCGGCCGGGGTCGGCGTCGCGTATCCGCTTCTTCTCGGCGGTGGCCACGGCGGCCCGCTGCCGGGCGAGCTGAGCGGCGCGGGCGGGGTCATCGGCGGTATCCGGTTCGGCCTCCGCTCCGGCCTCGGGCTCCTCGTCGGCTTCGGGCGTCACCGCGGCCGGGGCATCGCTGCCCTCCGCGAGCTTCCCCGTCCACCGGCGCGACATCGACGCGATGCCCACCAGGACGGCGACGAGCCCCACCTTGACCAGCAGCAGCTGCCCGTAGCCCGTACCGGTCAGCGCCGACCACGTGCCGACCTGCCGCCACGACTGGTAGACGCCCGTCGCGACGAGGACGACCACGCTGACGAAGGCGATCGTGGAGAAGCGGCGTACGGCCGCGGAGGTCAGGTCGGGCGTGCGGTACAGCGCGGTCAGCAGCGCCACGAGCCCGCCCAGCCAGGCGGCGACGGCCAGCAGGTGGAGCACGTCCACGGGCATCGCGATGCCGGGCTGGATACCGGTCGACGCGTGCTCGGCGAGCGCCCAGGTGCCCGCGATACCGGCGGCGATGACGGCGCCGCCGATGGCGAGGCCGAAGGTGAGGTCCCTCTTCTCGCGCGGGTCCTCGCGCTTGGCGTACGTGCCGAAGAGCACCGCGACGAACAGGGCGCTGGCGCCGAGCAGCAGGAGCCGCGAAACGAGGGCGGCACCGGGCTTGGTGTCGAGGACCGCCTTGAGGCCGTCCAGGTCGAGGACGTCCCCCAGCTCCCCGGAGCCGGTGTACGAGCTGCGCAGGAGCAACATCGCGATGGTCGCCGCGGTGAGCGTCATCCAGCCGCGTACGACCAGACGTTGCAGCGGACGCGCCCCCGCCCCGCGCTGCCAGCAGGCCAGAACGAAGGCGGCACCGCCCGCGAGCACGATGAACCCGGCGTACGCGGCGTAGCGCGCGATGTCGTAGAGCGTGCCGACGAGTCCGCCCCCGGCCTCGCTGTCGGGGAGGGCGACGCTGGTCTCGGAGGGTGCCCCGATGGAGAAGGTGAAGGCGCCGGAGACCGGGTGGCTGTCGGCGGAGACCGCCTGCCAGGCCACGGTGTACGTGCCGTTGCCGAGGCCGCCGCGCAGGGCCACGCCGTACTTCACGGTGGACCCGCTGTGCAGGTCGCGCGGGGCGGTCTTGGTGTCGGCGCGCTTGCCCGAGGGGTCCAGGACGCGGATGGAGTCCGCGCCGAGGGCGACCTGTTCGGAGAAGGTGAGGGTGACCTGGGTGGGTGCCGTGGCGACCACCGCCCCGTCCTGCGGATCGCTCCCGGTGAGCGCGGCGTGGGCCGACGCGGGGGCCGCGACGGCCAGCAGCAGGCCGAGCACCGCGCCGAGCAGCGCGGTGAGCAGCCCGGCTGCGGCGAGCGGCCGGCGCAGGGCGGACGGGGGCGGCCCGAAGGGCGGGGCGGTGGCTGTCATGGCGTGTCAGTCCCTCACTGCTTCTTCGGGTTGTGGGTGGTCTCCTTCACGGGAAGGTCGACCTCGATCGCGCCGGCCTTCTCGAAGTGCAGTTCCACGGACACCTTCTGGCCCTGCTTCGGCTGCTTCTTGAGCTTCATGAACATGATGTGGCTGCCACCACGTTCGAGATCCAGCTCACCGCCCGCGGGCACGTCGAAGGACGTCACCTTCCGCATGACCTGGTCCTTCGTCTCGTGGATCGTGACGTCGTCCGAGAGCGGGCTGGTGACCGAGGTGAGGCGGTCGTCGCCGGTGCCATTGTTCTGCACGACGAGGAAGCCGGCCGCCATGTCGTTGACGGGCTGCGGCATGAACCCGCCGATGACCTTCAGCTCCGGCTTGTCCGAGGAGGTCGAGCACCCCGCCAGCGTCAGGCCCGCGGTCACGGCCAGGGCAGCGGCGAGGGTGGTGCGGTGGTTCACGGGTTCTCCCCCTTGACGATCTTGGGGAGGTCCTTGGTGTAGTCGTCGGGCGTGGTGTCCTCGCTGTACAGCACGTAGCCCTTGTCGGTCTTCGGGGAGAAGGCGATGACCTGCGAGCCGTGCATCGAGACGACCGTGCCGTCCTTCTCCTTCTTCGGCGGGGAGATGC
Organism: Streptomyces sp. NBC_00523; assembly: GCF_036346615.1. Lineage (NCBI taxonomy): Bacteria > Bacillati > Actinomycetota > Actinomycetes > Kitasatosporales > Streptomycetaceae > Streptomyces > Streptomyces sp. NBC_00523. The sequence goes on from NZ_CP107836.1 coordinate 3,762,965, forward strand.
CGATGCCGATCTGCCGGGCGCCCGCCTGGATGGCCGGGAAGTCGCCGGTGAGGCCGATGAAGGAGGGGTCCTGCGCCTTGAGCCAGCTGCCGAGGGAGGCCGGGGTGTCCCGTTCCGGGTCGGTGGTGACGAAGACGACCCGGAGGTTGTCCTGGTCGGCCTGGGGCAGGGCCTTCTTGGCGATGGCGATGTTGCTCATGATGAGCGGGCAGACGTCGGGGCAGTTGGTGTAGCCGAAGTAGATGAGCGTCGGCTTGCCCTTGGTCTCCTTGCGCAGGTCGTACTTCTTGCCGTGCGTGTCGGTCAGGACGAGGTCGGGCTTGGTGAACGGCTGGTCGAGCACCGTCGCGGCCTGCGTCTTCGTCTGCATCGACACGTCGGCCACGGGCTTCTTGCTGTCGTTGTCACTGCCGCCGCAGGCGGACAGGGTGAGCGCGGCCGCGACGACGAGCGCCGCGGCCGGAACGATCTTCTTAACCATGGAGCACTGTTCCTGAGGAGTCGGTGGAGCGGGTGGGGGCCAGGAGAGCCTGGCCCCCGTGGGGCCTGTCAGGTCGTACGCCGGCGCCCGGCCAGGACACCGAACGCCACGCCGGCGACGCCGATGACGATGCCGACGATGCCGAGTACCCGGGCGGTGTTGTCCGAGGAGTCGGAGGAGGACGCCGAAGCGGTGGTGGTCTCGCCGCTCTTCTCGGCGGAGTCGGCAGCGGAGTCCGAGGACTTCGAGTCCGCGCCGGCCGCCCCGTGCGCGTCGTCGGCCGCGGCCGTCAGCTTGAGGACGGGGGCGGGGGACTCGGGCTCGTCGGCGCCTTCCTTGGGCTCCTCGATCCAGCGCACGACCTCCTTGTTGGAGTACGTCTGGATCGCCTTGAACACCAGCTGGTCGGCGTCCTCGGGGAGCTGGCCGACGGAGAGCGGGAACTGCTGGAAGCGGCCGGGCTCGATCTTGCCGCCGGTCCAGGTGACCTTGGAGACGGCCTCGTTGATCGTCTTGCCGTGCATCTGCAGCGGCTTGGCCAGCTTGCTCGTCGTCACCTCGATGTCCCAGCCGGGCACCGGCTGCGGCATGACGGACGCCAGCGGGTGGTCGGTCGGGAAGTTCACTTCGAGCTTGGTCGTCGAGGCGTTGTCACGCTCGTTGGGGACCTTGAAGTTGATGACGGCGTAGCCGCCCTTGGCGGCCTCGCCCTGCGGCTGGACGCTGACGTGGGCGGAGGCCGTACCGGCGAGCAGCAGCACGGTGGACGCGGCGACGCCGCCGACGAGGGCGATGCGGGAAACGTTCATGACAGGGATCACTCCACAGGGCACGAAGGAAAGGTGCTCCGGCGCACGGGTGCGCACCGGTATCGCGACGCCACTTCCGTACGGGTGGAACGCGCACTGGGGCCCGGAGGGGCGGGTGCGCATCGTGTGGAGGGCGTCGCGTCAGGCTGCGAGAGCGAGCGCGGAGGGCGGTCCGCGCCGGATCACCAGGTGCTGCAACGGATCCGCGGTGGCCGGGCACGGTGCGTCCACGGCGGTACGAGGAGTGCGCGGCCCGGTCGCGGCCTCGCCGGCCAGGCCGCTGCGCAGGGCGGCGACGAGCCGGAACGCGTCGCGCAGCGCCCGGAGCCGGGCCCCGGCCGCGACCTGCTGGGCGCCGTGCGCCGACAGCCGGGCGAGCCGGAACAGGGCGACCTCGCCCCGCCGCAGCAGCCAGCCGGTGGCCAGGGCGGCCAGCAGGTGCCCGAGGAGCATGGGCAGGCTGGGAAGCGTGTGGAGGAGGCCGGCCGGGGTGTCCCAGGCGGGGCCGGAAGGGGCGGCGGCCGGATGCTGGTGCGCCTGGGCGGTCACCGCCGCCGGGTCGATGCCCGCGGTGCCGACGATGTGCCGCGCGTCGGCGGCGTTCAGCTGCTGGGGTCCGGCGCCGCAGACAAGGCTCGCCGCGAACCGGATCAGCGCGTCGTCGCCGCCCGTCGCCCCGGGGGTCATGGTGTGCGTGCCCAGCCCGAACAGGGTGTGCAGGGCGAGCTGTCCGCCGGCCAGGGCCGCGGCGATGGAGGGCAGTGAGCGTTCGCGTCCGGCGAGGGGGACGGCCACCGCGAGGACGCCGAGGAATCCGGCGAGCAGCGTCCACCAGGGGACGGTCGCGCAGGCGGCCAGCGCGTGCCCGGCCGCGGACAACGCGACGCAGACCGCGGCGAACACCGCGGCCCTCAGCAGCCGTAGACCGGCTCCGGCGCGTCCCACTGACACAGACATGGCGGGCCCATCATCGCACCCGGCCCCCCGCCCCCGTACGGCAGGTCCGGAAGGTCGTCTTCCGGGTGGATTGGGCGTGACCAGGGCCGTTCGCACGGATTCCGGCAGCTCCCGGTCCGGGCGTGACGGGCGTGTGGCACCGGGATACACGGGTGGGGTGCGTCCGGCTATCCGCCGAATGGGCGGCATCAGAGCACGCACGTGCTTACGACCGCCCGAGTGCGGCAATACGTAGCGGTATGTCTAGCCGCAACCAGGAGGCCGGAGCATGAGCATCTGGTGGTCACTCCATTTGCGGCGCGATGCTGCGAGCGTCCCGCTCGCCCGCCGGTTCCTGCTCGGCACGATGGAATCCGCGGGCGTGGACCCGGACATCTCCTTCGACCTGTCTCTCGCGCTCAGCGAAGCCTGTGCGAACGCGGTCGAGCACGGCGGGGAGTACGACGCCACCTCGGACGGCACCCGGAAGGACCGGGACGCCTGGGAGGACCCGTCGGCCACGGCCAGTGGCCAGTACCGGGTCACCGCGTATCTGGACGGCGAGAAGTGCCGCATCGAAGTCGCCGATTCGGGGCCCGGCTTTCCCACCCGGGGCGGGCCTCACACGTCGGAGCGGCAGCCCGGGAGCGGACTGCCGGACCCGCAGTACGCGTCGTATCCGCCCGTCACCGCCGAGGAGGGACGGGGCCTGTGCCTGATCGAACAGCTGGCCGACCACGTCCACTTCGGTAACCGCCCGGGGTGCGCCGGCGCGGTCGTGAGCTTCGACAAGGTCCTGAAATGGCGGAAGGACGCCCTGCTCATGGTGTCGTGAGCGGGGCGCCCCTCCTTACGTGGCGCAGGCGGCGGATCAGCCCTTGAGCGCGGCCATCCACGCCTCGACCTCGTCGGCCTGCCGGGGCAGCTTGTCCGAGAGGTTCCGGTTGCCGTCCTCGGTGACGAGGATGTCGTCCTCGATCCGGACGCCGATGCCGCGGTACTCCTCGGGCACGGTGAGGTCGTCGGCCTGGAAGTAGAGACCGGGCTCGACGGTGAGGCAGACGCCCGGTTCCAGGGTGCCGTTCACATACGCCTCGGTGCGCGCGGCGGCGCAGTCGTGGACGTCCATGCCGAGCATGTGGCCGGTGCCGTGCAGGGTCCAGCGGCGCTGAAGGCCCAGCTCCAGGACCTTCTCCACCGACAGGTCGCCGAGCAGGCCCCACTCGACGAGCTTCTCGGTGAGGACCCGCTGTGCGGCGTCGTGGAAGTCGCGGAAGTCGGCGCCGGGCTTGACCGCGGCGATACCCGCCTCCTGGGCCTCGTACACCGCGTCGTAGATCTTGCGCTGGAGCGGTGTGAACGTGCCGCTGATGGGAAGGGTGCGGGTCACGTCGGCCGTGTAGAGGTCGTTGGTCTCCACCCCGGCGTCCAGCAGCAGCAGCTCGCCCGAGCGGACGGCGCCGTCGTTGCGTACCCAGTGCAGGGTGGTCGCGTGCGGTCCCGCGGCGCAGATCGAGCCGTACCCGATGTCGTTGCCCTCGATGCGCGCGCGCAGGAAGAACGTTCCCTCGATGTAGCGCTCGCTGGTGGCCTCGGCCTTGTCGAGGACCTTCACGACGTCCTCGAAGCCGCGCGCGGTGATGTCGCACGCCTTCGTCAGCTCGGCGATCTCGAAGGCGTCCTTCACGAGGCGCGCCTCGGAGAGGTAGACCCGCAGCTCCTCGTCGCGCTCGGCGGTGACCTTGTCGGTCAGGGCGGCCTCGATGCCGGCGTCGTGGCCGCGGACGTTGCGGACGGGGCCGGTGGCCTCGGCCAGCGCGGCGGGCAGCTCGCGCACGTCCTTGGCGGGGATGCCCAGCAGCTGCTCGGCCTCGGTGAGTGAGTGGCGGCGGCCGACCCACAGCTCGCCCTGGCCGTCGAGCCAGAACTCGCCGTTCTCCCGGTTCGAGCGGGGCAGCAGGTAGAGGGTCGCCTCGTGGCCGTCGTCCGCCGGCTCCAGGACGAGGACGCCGTCCTGCGTCTGGTCGCCGGTGAGGTACGCGTACTCGGTGGAGGCGCGGAAGGCGTACTCGGTGTCATTGGAACGGGTCTTCAGCCGGCCCGCGGGAATGACCAGCCGCTCGCCGGGGAAGCGCGCGGACAGCGCGGCGCGGCGGTCGGCGGTGTGACCGGCCTGGGCGATCGGCTCCAGGCCGTGCAGCTCGGTGTCGGCCCAGCCGGACTGCATGCTCGCGGCGAGCTCGTCGGACACGCCCGGGTACAGGCCGTTCTTCCGCTGCTTGACCGGCTCTGTCTCTTCGGTCTCCGGGGTCTCCGGGAACTCCTCAGACACGACTGTTCTCCTTGATACGACGCTGGACCTCCTCCATCGTACGGGCGTACGGAAGGGGGCCCAGGGCCGGAAGACCTCTTACACGCGAAGGTCCCGGATCAGTCGAACCGGGCCGCGAGCACGACCACGTCCTCGGCGCAGTCCGCCCGCCCGGCCCCGTCCGGCAGCACGGTGCGCACCACGTGGTCGGCCACCGAGGCGGCGTCCCCGCGCAGCGCCCTGGGGACGCTCGACGCCGCCGAATGGAGGCGCGCGTACGCCCGGTCCATCGAGTCGCCGGCCCGGCGCAGCAGCCCGTCGGTGTACAGCAGAACCGTCTCTCCGGGTGCGGCGGTGACGTCCACGCTGGGTGCCTCCCAGCAGGACAGCATGCCCAGCGGGGCGGAGAGCGTGGTCTCCACGTACGAGGTGCGGCGCTCGCCGATGATCAGGGGCGGCGTGTGCCCGGCCCCGGCGAGCAGAATCCTGCGGCGGGCCGGTTCGCAGTACGCGAAGAGCGCGGTCGCCGAACGGGCCGGCTCGGTCAGCCGGAGCAGCAGTTCGAGGTCGGAGAGCACGGCGACGGGGTCCTCGCCCTCCATCACCGCGTACGCGCGCAGTCCGGCGCGCAGGCGTCCCGTGGCGGCGAGCGCGCTGGGGCCCGAGCCGCCCACCGAGCCGACGGCGAGCCCGAGGGCGCCCTCCGGCAGGGCCAGGGCGTCGTACCAGTCGCCGCCGCCCTGCGGGGCCACCTCGTGGCGGACGGCGAGCTGGACGCCGGGGATCCGGGGCAGCCGGGTGGGCAGCAGCTCCTCGGCCACGGTGGCGACGTCCGCCCTGGCCCGTTCCAGTTCCAGCAGGCGGGCCAGGTGCTCGGAGGCGTATCCGGCGTACAGGCCGACGAGGTGGCGCTGGCGTTCCAGGGGTTCGGCGGGTTCGTCGTAGAGCCAGACGGCGGCGCCGAGCCGTCCGGTCGTCGCGGTGGCGAGGGGGAGTGCGTAGCTGGCGGCGTAGCCGAGGCGGGCGGCGACCTCGCGTCTGCGGGGGTCCAGGCCGGTGTCGCCGAGCAGGTCGGGGGTGGTCAGCGGGCCGTCCGGGTTGGGCAGGCCCTCCAGGATGCGTCCGTACGAGGTGGCGCTGCGCGGCACGGTCTCGATCTGGCCCAGTTCGGCGTGGGCCAGCCCGAGACCGATGGTGCTGACGGGGCCGCGCCGGTCGGAGGGTTCGAAGGCGACCAGGCCCCTGCGGGCGCCGACCAGGGCGGCTCCGGCGTCGAGGAACTCGTGCAGTGCGTCGTCCAGGGTGCTGGTTCCGGCCAGGCGCTCGGTGAGCTCGTGGAGCGTGGTGAGGTCGGAGACCCAGCCGGCGAGCCGGTCCTGGAGGAAGGCGCCGGGCGCCGGGGGCACCGCCTCGATTGGCCCGGGAGTCTCGTCCGAAACCGGAACTGTGGGATCGATTCCAGCCAGTTTTGGCAGGTGCGGAGCGCTCATGGTCGCCAGCTTTCCGATCGGTGTGTTCCGTCGAATAGCATCGCAAACCCCCATGTCATTCTGCGCCGCTACCAGTGCATCCACATGTACACGCACAAGTGAGGCGATGTCCAGCATTGTCCCCCCGGAAAACCCGGTGTCCACGCCTAAATCAACTTGGCCAAAAAACGCACCTCGCCGTGCGCATTAGCGGTCGACTGGGTCTGCCCTACGGGGGGTGCACCTCCGGGTGAAGTCCCTGGGGCGCGTCATTCCGGGCATGCTGGGTACGTAATTCTTTGGATGGCCAGGGGTGGCCCCGCCCGCCCCCGGAACCTGGCAGCGGGCCCGGACGTCCTCTCTTGTGACGGCCGCGCCCCACCCCCGAGTGGTGAGGCCGCACGCACGGACCGCGGAAGCGCCGTGCGCCCCGCACCTCGCCACGATGCCGACCGCAAGCAGCTCGATCCGGCTCAGCACGGCTCACGCTCGGTACCGACGAACGACCCGTACCGCAGGCTCGACGAGCACGTACATCCAGAAGATCCGCAGGCATGGTGTGACCACGCACGATGTGAGGCGGACCCTCGGCGTTCAACGGAAAGGAACGAGCGGTCATGCGCGAGATCCTCGGAAGGCGACGCAGGCTCGGCCGCAGGGGCGACTCCGCCCGGCTCGACGCGGCCCTGACCTGCGCCACGGAGTGGCAGTGGCCCCTGCTCCCCGGAGCGGGGCTGCGCGGGGACGGTGACCGCACCCGTCGCTGCGCGTGCCCCGATCCCGAGTGCGCGGTGCCCGGCGCGCACCCCTTCGATCCCGGACTGCTCGCCGCGACCACCGATGCCCGGATGGTGCGCTGGTGGTGGACGAACCGGCCGACGGCGCCGGTGCTGCTCGCCACGGGCGGCCGTGCGCCGTGCGCCCTGAGCCTGCCGGCGGTGGCCGGTGCCCGCGCCCTGGCCGCGCTCGACCGGGCGGGCCTGCGCCTGGGCCCCGTGGTGGCGACGCCCACCCGGTGGGCGCTGCTGGTCGCCCCGTACACCCTGGAACGGCTCGGCGAGCTGCTGTACGCGCAGGACCGGGTGCCCAGCTCGCTGCGGTTCCACGGGGAGGGCGGCTACGTCGTCCTGCCGCCGTCGGAGATCGGTACCGGGCAGGTTCGCTGGGAGCGCGCGCCGGAGCGCACTCCGGGTTCACGCCCCAAGGGCGCCGCCGCGCCGTCGCCCTGGCTGCCGGACGTCGAGGCCGTGCTGGACGCCCTGGTCGAGGCGAGCACGAGTGCCCCCGACGGCGGTAGCAGACTGACGCACTGAGCGGTCGGGGGCAGGGTTGGCCAGATTCTGATGCGTGCGTGTTCTTTCAGATGGCATTCATTACGGAGTTCTGTCGCTTCTCTGTCCGATCTCCGGTGAATCCCTTCCGTTCTTCCTCGTTCCTCCCACTCCCTTCTGTCCTGCTTCACGATTTCCGGCTAAACGGTGGCGTTGCTCGTGGCGCATCCGTTTGTCCGGAGGTGTCGGTGATGCCGCGGAATTCGGGCGTCGCAAAACCCGGCGGTGCGAAGCTTTCTGATGGCATCTCGGGCGCTGTTCCGGTCCCGGCGCAGGTCCAACCGGCTTCCTGGGCCGCAGGGCTGACGCCGGGCCATCGTGCCGAGGAGCTGGGGCGGGTGAGCGGTGGGGCGGACCGGGAGGGGCCCGTACGCGGGCCTGCGCGCCCCGGGTGCGCGGAGCGCGCCGTACCCGGAAATGAGGATGCCCGGTCGCTGGCGACGGGGGATGCACCAGCGACCGGGCTTCTTGAACCGTAACAAGAGATCTGCCGTTCGCAAATTCGATCTCGCGTATTCGGACAGCGATTTACCTGCCAGTACGGCGAGTTGTGACGGGAGTCACCGTCCGGGCCGAGCGGCGGTCACGGTCAGCTGAGCGTCACCTGGCGGTTGGTGAGGCCGCCGCGCGCCCGCCGCTCCTCGGCGGTGAGCGGCGCGTCCGACGCGAGCGCCTTGGCGAGCCGCTCCGCGAACGCGGCGGCGGGCTTCTCGCAGTCCTCGGCGCCCATCGCGGTCGGCAGGTCCCAGACCGGGACCATCAGCCCGTGCGCCCGGAAAGAGCCGACCAGCCGGGTGTCCTCACCGAGCGAGGACTCGCCCGCGGCGTGCAGCCGGGCGAGCGCGTCGAGGAGATCCTCCTCGGCATGCGGCATGACCCAGCGCAGGTGGTTCTTCTCCGGCGTCTCGCACCAGTAGGCGGCGTCCACGCCCGACAGCAGGGCGGTCGGGATCGCCGCCTCGTTCGCGCGTTCGAGCGAGGCGGACACCTCGGCCGTGGCGTTCTCCGAGTCCGGCACCCAGAACTCGAAGCCGGAGTGGACGACCGGCGCGAAGGGCGCCTCGTTGTCCAGGAGGTCCTGCAGCCGGGGCCCGTCGGCCGGCACACGGCGCGCGGCCACGGGCGAGCCGGGCTCCGCCTCCAGCGCGCGGCTCAGCGTGTCCGCGAGGTCCCGGCTGAGGTCGCCGGAGGAGGTGTCGTTCTGCAGGGCGAGCAGGACGGAGCCGTCGTCGCGGCGCAGGGCGGGCCACGCCATCGGCAGGACCGTCGCGAGCGTCACCGACGGCACGCCCTCGGGCAGGCCGCCCTTGAGCGTAAGACCGGCGGTGGCCGCCGGGACCAGCTCGCGCAGCGCGACCCAGTCGCACTCCCCGGCCAGGCCCTCGAACGGACGGTGGACCAGCTCGGTCACCGCTTGTGCCGCGGCGCGGCCGTGACACGCCTTGTAGCGGCGGCCCGAACCGCACGGGCAGGGCTCACGAGCCCCGACCACCGGGATCTCGCCGTCCTTGAGCTGCTGCTTCCCGGCCTTGGTCTGAGGGCGCTTCTTCGCCATGGTGGGCTTACTCCCGATTGCGACAGTGCGGTCTGGCCCGCGAGCCTAGTCGCCCCGGGCGCCACCGCGCGTACGGCCGACCCGGTCCACGTACACGACCCGCACGGCCACGCCCGGGTGTTCAGCCCACGTCATCGAACGCGTCGTCGAACGCGCCGCTGAAATCCAGCCCTTCGAGCCCCGGCACGACGGTGGCCTTCGGTGCACCCGCCAGCCCGGTCATCCCGGCGGGCCGCCCGCTGCCCCGCGCGCCGTGGGAGCCGTGGCCTCCGTCGACCAGCACCCAGACGGTGACCTCGCCCGGTGCGTCGTCCCGTACGCCCCACTCCTGGGCCAGGGCGCTGATGATGTTGAGCCCCCGGCCGCCGCGAGCGGTCACCGAGGGGGTGGCCGGAATCGGCCGGGTCGGGCCGCCGCCGTCCGTCACCTCGACGGTCAGTCCACCCGTCCTGTCGACACGCCAGGCGGCGCGCACGTCGCCGTCGCCCGTCTCGGTCTGCCAGCCCAGCGGCCTGCCGTGCCGGCAGGCATTGCTGAGCAGCTCGGAAAGAATCAGCACCGCATCGTCGACGACCGAATCCGACACCCCGTGGCTGCGCAACTGCTCGCGCATCCGGTGCCGCGCCTGGCCCACGCCCGCAGGACCATGGGGAACGGCCATGCTCGACGACGTGGGCACCTCCTGTGCCACCACCAACGCCACCCCCGAGACCTCCTTTGCCCCCACGCCACGGAGTGGATGCCCTCCTGAGCTGTGCCGGAAACCGGCCAAGGGGCTGTCAGTGACGCACTCGTCACGAACAGGCACAGTCCGAGTGCGCCGGTGTACTCCCTGTAGTTGATCTCCTGATGAGCAGATGGGCTGATGCGTTCATACGTAAAGGTGCGTTCATGCGCAAAGGGGGCGCTGCGGCAGAGGTGCGTCGCGGTCAGGGTGCGTCGCGGTCACGAACGGCCGAGCTGGGCCAGGACCTGCTTGGGGCGGTTGGTGATGATGGCCTCGACTCCGAGCCCTACGCAGAGCTCGACGTCCTCCGGCTCGTTGACCGTCCAGACGTGCGCCCGGTGTCCGGCCCGGTGCAGCCGTTCGATGTAACCGGGATGGCTGCGTACGATCCGGACGCTGGGCCCGGCGACCCGCGCCCCTGCGGGCAGCCGTCCGTCGCGCAGCCGCGGCGACACGAACTGCATCAGGTACACGGTGGGCAGGTGGGGCACGGCCGCCCGGACGCGGTGCAGCGAGCGGGCCGAGAAGCTCATGACGCGGACCGGCGAAGGGGTGCCGGCCGGTGGCGGCGCGTCGAGCTCGAAGCGTTTCAGCAGGTGCAGAAGGCGCTCCTCGACCTGTCCCGCCCAGCGGGTCGGGTGCTTGGTCTCGATCGCCAGCTGGAGCGGCCGCCCGGACGCCCGTGTCTCCACGAGGAGTTCGAGCAGGCGTTCCAGGGTGAGTACGGAGGTGAGCTCGCCGGGCACCGGGTCCCAGTCCGGCGACTCCGTCTCGTCGCGGTCCTTCCAGGAGCCGAAGTCGAGGGCGGCGAGGGCGTTCAGCTCCAGGGCGGAGACCGCACCGCGCCCGTTGGACGTACGGTTCACCCTGCGGTCGTGTACGCAGACGAGGTGGCCGTCGGCGGTGAGCCGTACGTCGCACTCCAGGGCGTCCGCACCGTCCTCGATCGCCTTCCGGTACGCGGCGAGGGTGTGCTCGGGGGCGTCGTCGGACGCGCCCCGGTGGGCGATGACCTGGATGGGATGCTGCATGGGGTGCTGCTGCCGTGCTCGGTTCACCCGGTTCATGGTGTCACCGCGGGAACACGGCCGTGCACACCTTGCGACGCGAGGTCGTTTTGTCCGATGTAAGGATCGTGCGCAGATGCACAGCTCCTGCTTACAGTGGCCTGACGTGTCGTGGGAAAAGCTGACTGCGGACACGTACACAGCGGATCTCTTGCCGAATGACTGATGTGGAACCGAGGAGTAAAGAGCTGTGAGCACCGAGAACGAGGGCAACGAGGGCAACGCGGCCGAGGCCGCCCCGTCCGTACCTCCCGTGCCGGCCGACGCTCCCCAGGCGCACCCCGAGGACGCGCCCCCCGCCGCCTCCCACCCGGACGAGACGGCCACCCGGCAGCAGCCGGTCGCGCAGGCGCCGGACCAGCAGCCCGCCCCCGTCCCTTCCGCGCCGGACCCCGCGACCGCGCAGACGGCCGCCTTCCCGACCAACCCGCAGTACGCGCCTCCGCCCCCGCCGCAGTCCGCGGCCGACGCGGGCTGGCCCCCGCCGCCGCCCGCCGTCCCGGCGTACGCCCATGGGGCGCACGGCGGCGGTGGCGGCCCGGTCTGGGGCCCGCCCGGCGCCACGCACACGCCCGAGGCGCCGCGCAAGCGCGGTGCGGGCGGTCTGGTGGCCGCCGTGGTGGTGGCGGCGCTCGTGGCGGGCGGCATCGGTGGTGCCCTCGGCTACTGGGCCGCGGACCGCAACGACGGCTCGGGCTCGACCACGGTCTCCGCCTCGGCGAACCCGCAGGACCTCAAGCGCGACGCGGGCACGGTGGCCGGTGTGGCCGCCAAGGCGCTGCCGAGCGTCGTGACGATCGAGGCGCAGGGCGGTGACGGCGAGGGCGGCACGGGCACCGGCTTCGTGTACGACAAGGAAGGCCACATCCTCACGAACAACCATGTGGTGGCCTCCGCGGCGGACAGCGGCCAGCTCACGGCGACGTTCTCCAACGGCAAGAAGTACGACGCCGAGGTGGTGGGCCGGGCCCAGGGCTACGACGTGGCCGTCATCAAGCTGAAGAACCCGCCGCAGTCCCTGACCCCGCTGCCGCTGGGCAACTCGGACCAGGTGGCGGTCGGCGACTCCACGATCGCGATCGGTGCCCCGTTCGGCCTGTCCAACACGGTCACCACGGGCATCATCAGCGCGAAGAACCGCCCGGTCGCTTCCGGTGACGGCAACGGCGGCAGCAACTCGTACATGAGCGCCCTGCAGACCGACGCCTCGATCAACCCGGGCAACTCCGGTGGCCCGCTGCTCAGCTCGGGCGGCGCGGTCATCGGCATCAACTCGGCGATCCAGTCGACCGGCAGCTCCGGCCAGAGCCAGGCGGGCTCCATCGGCCTCGGCTTCGCGATCCCGATCAACCAGGCGTCGACCGTCGCCCGGCAGCTGATCAAGACCGGCCAGCCCGTCTACCCGGTCATCGGTGCCACGGTGACGATGGACGAGAAGGGCGACGGCGCCGTCATCGCGGACCAGGGCACGGGCGGCACGGAGGCGGTCACGAAGAACGGTCCGGCCGCCAAGGCGGGCCTGCGCGCGGGCGACGTCATCACGAAGTTCAACGACACCCCCGTCGACAGCGGCCCCACCCTGATCGGCGAGATCTGGACCCACAAGCCGGGCGACCGGGTCACCCTGACCTACGAGCGCGACGGCAAGACGGCGACGGCCGAAGTCACCCTGGGCGAGCGCAAGGGCGACAGCTGACCGGCTAGGCTGTTCCCCGCGCCGGACCGGTCCTCACCGACCGCGCCGGCGCGGGGTGGGTTGCCCGAGCGGCCTAAGGGAACGGTCTTGAAAACCGTCGTGGCGCGAGTCACCGTGGGTTCAAATCCCACACCCACCGCGGTGAACGGCCCCCGACCGGGCGAATCGGTCGGGGGCCGTTCGTGTGTGCGGGGGCTCCTAGGGTGGCCGGTGGGGGCGGGGTCGTAGCGCAGAGGTCGTCGCGCGCGGTCTCCAAAACCGTGAGGACGCCGGTTCGAATCCGGTCGGGTCCGCCTCCGCCTTTCCCTCGTTCGAGGTCGCTCATGCGGGCGCTGGGCGCATAGTTCGCGCCAGGTCAGGGGTTTGGTTCGGGTTCCTCACGCTTGCGGGGGAAGCGGAAGCTGTGGGTGGTTCGCCGGGGTGGCGGTGGGCAGTTCTGGTCCGCGACGTCGTGATCAGCACACCGGGCGGGTCGGCCGCCGGCCCGGGTTCAGCCTCAGCCCTACTTCCGGTTCCTGGAGGAACAGACATGGCAAGCATCCGTACCGCTCGTGTCCTCGCCGTTGTTGCCGCGCTGCCGCTGGCCGCCGTTCTCCTCGGCGGAGTGGCCCAGGCGGACAACGGCTCGTTCGCGAGCAGCGGATCGAACGCGGGCGTGGCCACGATCAGTGGCAGCGGGGTCGGCCGGGACAACGCGGGCAACTCCTCGACCTCGCAGCAGCAGGCGACGGGGTCCGGAGCGTCGAACCAGAGCACCTCCGCGCAGGTGAACGGGTCCGCCTTCACCAACATCGACCAGTCCACGCACAACCTGGCGGTGAACTTCACGAACCTCTGGTGACCGCCGCTCCGTTCGCGGCCCGGTCGGGGGGCCGGGCCGCGTACGGACGCACCCGACGGCCCGCCCGTACGCCACTCCGGCGCACGGGCGGGCCGTCCGCCGTTCGCGCCCCCGCCTCAGGGGTGACCCCGACGCCGCGGGTACCTGCCCCTCCACCTACAGGAGGTGGAGGGGGTCCCGGTCCTACACCCTGAGACGGACGCGGTTTCGGGACCTGGGGGCGATTTGGGCAGCGGGCCCCGCTCCTAGCGTGGAGGCATGACCACGCCAGTCCGCACGGGCACCCACAGGGGAGCCGCACCGGTACGCACGTACGCGTCTGCGCGCACGCCGGGCGCCTCCGGCCGCGCCGCGCACACGGCGCGCACCTCGGCGGTGCCGCACCTCCCGTACCCCTCGTTCACGTCGTTCGTGCAGGCGCGCGGTCCGGTGCTGCTGCGGGCGGCGCGCTCGCTCACCGCCAATCCGAGCGACGCCGAGGACCTGCTGCAGACCGCGCTCACCAAGACGTACGTCGCCTGGGACCGGATCGAGGACCACCGTGCGCTCGACGGATATGTCCGTCGGGCCCTGCTGAACACCAGGACCTCGCAGTGGCGCAAGCGCAAGGTCGACGAGTTCGCCTGCGACGAGCTGCCCGAGCCGGAGGCCGTTCCCGGCCCCGACCCCGCGGAGCGGCAGTCGCTGCACGACGCGATGTGGCGCGCGGTCCTGAAGCTGCCGGCGCGCCAGCGGGCGATGGTCGTCCTCCGCTATTACGAGGACCTGAGCGAGGCGCAGACCGCCGAGGTGCTCGGGGTGTCCGTCGGCACGGTCAAGAGCGCGGTCTCCCGGGCGCTCGGCAAGCTCCGCGAGGACCCGGAGCTGACCTCGGACCGCTGAACGGAGGCCTCCCGCAGCGGCGGAACAGGGTGATCCGGCCCGGTCCCGGGTGGTGTGACATTGCGGGACGACACCGATTCGTACCCCCGGAAGTAGTGACATACCAAGCGGTATGTGCGCAGAATCAGCGGAACCCTACTGCCGCGTAGCGCCCACCGGGAGGACGCCGTGCTCAGCACCATGCAGGACGTACCGCTGACTGTCACCCGCATCCTGACGCATGGGATGACGATTCATGGGAAGTCGCAGGTCACGACCTGGACCGGAGAGCAGGAGCCGCACCGGCGCAGCTTCGCGGAGATCGGCCGGCGCGCCACCCAGCTCGCCAACGCCCTGCGCGACGAACTCGGCATCGACGCGGATCAGCGTGTTGCCACGCTCATGTGGAACAACGCCGAGCACGTGGAGGCGTACCTCGCCATCCCGTCCATGGGAGCCGTTCTCCACACGCTGAACCTCCGCCTTCCCGCCGAGCAGCTGGTCTGGGTCGTCAAGCACGCGGACGACAAGGTCGTCATCGTCAACGGCTCCCTGCTGCCGCTCATCGCGCCGCTGCTTTCCCAGCTGACGTCGGTGGAACACCTGATCGTCGCGGGTCCCGGTGACCGTTCCGTCCTGGACGGCGCGGCGGTGCGCGTGCACGACTACGAGGAGCTGCTCGTCGGCCGCCCCACCAGCTTCGACTGGCCGGAGCTGGACGAGCGCCAGGCCGCCGCGATGTGCTACACCTCCGGCACGACGGGGGACCCGAAGGGCGTCGTCTACTCGCACCGTTCGATCTACCTGCACTCCATGCAGGTCAACATGTCCGAGTCGATGGGTCTGACCGACAAGGACACCACCCTCGTCGTCGTTCCGCAGTTCCACGTGAACGCCTGGGGCCTGCCGCACGCGACGTTCATGTCGGGCGTCAACATGCTGATGCCCGACCGTTTCCTCCAGCCCGCCCCGCTCGCCGACATGATCGAGCGCGAGCGCCCGACGCACGCCGCGGCCGTCCCCACCATCTGGCAGGGCCTGCTTGCCGAGGTCACCGCCAACCCGCGCGACCTCACGTCCATGGCCAACGTCACGATCGGCGGCGCCGCCTGCCCGCCCTCCCTCATGGAGGCGTACGACAAGCTGGGCGTCCGCCTCTGTCACGCCTGGGGCATGACGGAGACCTCGCCGCTCGGCACCATGGCCACCCCGCCCGCCGGACTGACCCCGGAGGAGGAGTGGCCCTACCGCGTCACCCAGGGCCGCTTTCCGGCGGGCGTCGAGGCGCGGCTGGTCGGCCCGGCCGGCGAGCACCTGCCGTGGGACGGCGAGTCGGCCGGTGAGCTGGAGGTGCGAGGCGCCTGGATCGCCGGTGCGTACTACGGCGGTGCGGACGGCGAGGCGCTGCGGCCCGCGGACAAGTTCAGCGAGGACGGCTGGCTGAAGACCGGTGACGTCGGTGTGATCAGCGAGGACGGCTTCCTCACGCTCACCGACCGGGCGAAGGACGTCATCAAGTCCGGTGGCGAGTGGATCTCCAGCGTCGAGCTGGAGAACGCGCTGATGGCCCACCCGGACGTCGCGGAGGCCGCCGTCGTGGCCGTCCCGGACGAGAAGTGGGGTGAGCGTCCGCTCGCCACGGTCGTCCTCAAGGAGGGCGCCACCGCGGACTACGAGGCGCTGCGGGCGTTCCTCGCCGATTCGGGGATCGCGAAGTGGCAGCTGCCGGAGCGGTGGTCGGTCATCCCGTCCGTGCCGAAGACGAGCGTCGGCAAGTTCGACAAGAAGGTCATCCGCAAGCAGTACGCGCAGGGCGAGCTGGACATCACGCAGCTCTGATCCGTTGTCCGGTCCTCTGAGGACCGGACAGAGCGAGGGCGGTACGGGTGTGTTCCCGTACCGCCCTCGTCGTATGCCTCGGTACGCCGGTCAGTTCGTGCCGATCTTCGCGAGCAGGTCGACGATGCGGGACTGCACCTCGTCGCTCGTGGAGCGCTCCGCCAGGAACAGCACGGTCTCGCCGGAGCCGAGGCGCGGCAGCTCCGCCTCGTCGATGCCGGCCGAGGTGTAGACGACCAGCGGGGTGCGGTTCAGCTGTCCGTTGGCGCGCAGCCAGTCCACGATCCCGGCCCGGCGGCGGCGTACCTGCATCAGGTCCATCACCACCAGATTCGGCCGCATCCGGGTCGCCAGCGCCACGGCCTCGCTGTCCGTCGCGGCGCATGCCACCTGCATGCCCCGCCGTTCCAGCGTCTCCGTCAGCGCCGCCGCGATGTCCTGGTGCTCCTCGATCAGCAGGACGCGCGGCGGGTGCTGCTCGCTGTCGCGCGGCGCGAGCGCCTTCAGGAGTACGGCGGGGTCGGCACCGTACGCCTCCTCCCGCGACGCCTGTCCGAGACCGGCGGTGACCAGGACGGGCACCTCGGCGGCGACGGCCGCCTGCCGGAGGGACTGGAGCGCCTTTCGGGTGATGGGCCCGGTCAACGGGTCCACGAAGAGCGCGGCGGGGAACGCCGCGATCTGCGCGTCCACCTCCTCGCGCGAGTGCACGATCACCGGCCGGTAGCCGCGGTCGCTCAGCGCCTGCTGCGTGGAGACGTCGGGCGCGGGCCAGACGAGCAGTCGGCGCGGGTTGTCCAGCGGCTCCGGGGGCAGCTCGTCGTCCACCGGCTGCGGGGACGGGCGGTTGGCGACCTCGACCGCGCCACCGGGGCCGTCCAGCGGCTCCGGTCCCTCGGCCGCGCCCTCGTCGGGCGCCCCGATGGCGTACGCGCGCCCTTCGGCGGCGGGTGCGGAGAGCAGCTGTCCCGATCCCTGCCCGTGCACGGTGGTGGCGGCGGGCGCCGCGGGCGCGGGCTGCGGGGGCGCGGGGGCCGGAGCCGGGGCGGGCGGCGCGGGGCGCTCGTCCTGGGCGGGCTCGGGCTCCGGGGGCGCGGCCAGCTTGCGACGGCGGCCGACGCTGCTGCCGCCCAGGGTCTGGTTCTGCTGGTGGGCGATGTGCTGGGCGAACGGCACGCCCTGCCCCAGCGTGCGCACGCTGAACGCGCGCCCCTGCGTCGAATCCGAGCCCCCCGGCATCGGCGCCTCGGCGGGCAGCGGCTGCCGCCGGGCGTCGGGCGCGGGCGCCAGCGTACGGGGGCGGGCCGGGGGACCGGCGGGGGCGGCCGCGCTGGGGGCGGCCGTGCCGGTGGTGCGGGTCGTACGTCCGGTGCTCTGCGTTTCCGGCGCGGCGGCGGGTGCGGCGGGCCCCTGGCCGGAGGCGTCGTCGTCCTCCCAGCCGCCGGGGTGCGCGGGCGGTGCGGGCACATCGGCCGGGGCGCCGGGCTGCTCCGGCTGGGCGGGGGGCGCGAAGGGCGCGCCCGGGGTGCCGAGCCTGGGGTCGGCGATGGGGCCGTCGGGGGCGGGCGACGCGGTCTCGGCGGCCGGTGCCGTCTGCGCGGGCAGCGCGAACGGCGCGGGCTGCGCCTCCTGCGGCCCCGTGTCCCCGTGGCGGGCGCGGCGCCGACCGGTGGGGGCGGGCTGGGCCTGCGGCGGTACGGGGGCATGCTCCGGTGTCCCGGCCGGGGAGTCGGACGGGGTCGCGGCGGGCGCCCCGGGGGCATCGTCCGGCCCGCCGTGCAGCCCGGCCCCGGGCTGGAACGCGGCGGGTCCGGCCGCACGCGTACCCGCACCAACGCCGTACGAATCGGCCGCGACGGCCTCGTCCGTACCCACGCCGACGTCGTACGAACCCGAATCGGCGCCCTCGAGCGCGTCGGCAGAACCCGGCGCCCCGACCGCACCCCCGACCCCCGCGCCCAGGGACCCGTCCGGCCCCCCGGCAGCAGGGGCCGCCCGGTCCGCGTCGGCGGGCGGGAGGGCGAAGGGGACGCGCGGTCCGGCCTCGGCGGCGGCGGCCCGTTCCTGGGCGGCGGCCAGGGCGCGGCGGCGTCGCCCGGTCGGCTGCGGTGCCGGGGCGGGCAGCTCCGGCGAGGAGCCCACCGGGGCGGGTGCCGGGCGTCCGGCGTCTTCGAGGTTCGAGAAGGCGGCGGGCGCCGTGGACTCGACGGCGTTCACTACGGGGGGAAGGGCGAGGCGGCCCTCGTCACCCGCGTTGCCCCGGTGTCCGCCGGCCGCGACCGGGACCTGCGCACCGGCCGGAACGCCCTGCGGGGGCACCGTCTGCCCGAGCTGCGGCCGCCCACCCTGCGCACCCTCGGCGGCGGTCACCACGGACCCCTCCGACGGGGCGGCCGCGGGTAGCGCGAGGGCCTGGCCCGGGGCGCCCGTCTCGGCGGGGCTGGGGCGCCCGCGACGGCGTCCGGAGCCCTCGGTGACCTGCTGGGCGGGGATCAGCTCGTTCGGGGCCTCGGGCGCGGGGGCGGCACGCCGCGCACGCCGGCGACCGGTCGGCGCGGCCGCGCCGGTGTCCCCGGGGGCCGCTTCCAGCTCGCCGCTGCCGTCGGAGCCGCCCAGGGGGCTGTCCAGGAAGGCGTCGGTGGAGGAACGCCGCGCCCGGCGCCGCCCCCTTCCCGCCTCGGGTGCGTCCGACACCACCGGCGCCGGGTCCGCATGACCGGCCTCCCCGAGGGGAAGAGACGCGGGCGCCACCGGAGGAGCGGCCTCCACCTGCGGCAGTGCGGGCGGCTCCGGAGGCGCCACGGTCCCCGCGCCCGCGCCGATCGGCACCTCCAGTACGTACGCACTGCCGCTCATGCCCGGCATCTCGTGTGTCTGGAGCACACCACCGTGCGCGCGGACGATGCCGCTCACGATGGGCACGTGCACCGGGTCTCCCCCGGCGAACGGTCCGCGCACCTCGATGCGTACGACGTCACCGCGCTGGGCGGCGGCGACCACGACGGTGGAGTCGACGTACCCGCCACCGGGCACGAGGCGGGCCTTGCCGGTCGAGTCGACGCCGGCGACGTCCGCGACGAGGTGCGCGAGGGCGGTCACCAGGCGTCCGGCGTCGACCTCGGCCTCGATCGGCGGGGCGTGCACCGCGAACTGGGCCCGGCCGGGGCCGATCAGCTCGACCGCGGCGTCGATCCCGGCCGTGACGACCCCGTCGAGCAGCACCCGCGTCTTGGCCAGCGCCTCGGCACCGGCGTCGAGGCGCTGGTAGCCGAGCACATTGTCGATGAGCGTCGTCATACGCGCGTAGCCCGCGGCCAGGTGGTGCAGGATCTGGTTCGCCTCGGGCCACAGCTGACCGGCGGGGTCGGCGGCGAGCGCGGAGAGCTCACCGCGCAGCTCCTCCAGGGGGCCGCGCAGCGACTCGCCGAGCACGGCGGTGAGCTGGGTGTGCCGGGCGGTGAGGTCGGCCAGCCGCTCGGACTGCTCCTCCAGCTCGGAGGCGTACCGCTCGGTGCGGTCGGCCAGCTCGGCGGCGTGCGCCTCCTTGAGGGCGGCGAGCTCGGCGGTGTGCCGCTCGGTGAGCTCGGTGACCGCGGCGGTGTGGCTCGCGGTCAGCTCGGCGGTCTCGTCCTTGCGCCGCTTGTCCAGCTCCTCGTAGGGGCGGCGGTCGGTGAACGTCATCACGGCGCCGACGAGCTGGTCGCCGTCGCGGACGGGGGCGGTGGTCAGGTCGACCGGCACCTGTTCCCCGCTCTTGGACCACAGAACCTGCCCGCGCACCCGGTGTTTGCGTCCCGACTTCAGCGTGTCGGCGAGGGGGGACTCCTCGTACGGGAAGGGCTCGCCCTCCGCGCGGGAGTGCAGGATCAGCGGGTGCAGCTCCTGGCCGCCGAGATCGCTGGCCCGGAAGCCGAGGATCTGTGCGGCGGCGGGGTTGACCAGGACGACCCGGCCGTCCGTGTCCGTACCGACGACACCCTCGGCTGCGGCGCGCAGGATCATCTCGGTCTGGCGCTGCGAGCGGGCCAGCTCGGCCTCGGTGTCGACGGTGCCGGAGAGGTCGCGCACGACGAGCATCAGCAGCTCGTCACCGGTGTAGCTGCCCCCGTACGAGCCCTGGACGTCCTTGTAGGCCGCCTGCCCGTCCTCCAGGCTGGCGCTGGTCACCTCGACGGGGTACTCGTTGCCGTCGGTACGCCGCGCGATCATGCGCGTGGGCTTGGTACGGCCCCGCTCGTCCGCAGCCTCGGGCCGGCGCATCGACCCCGGGATCAGCTTGGAGTCGAACTCCGGCAGCAGATCGAGCAGCCCGCGGCCGACGAGCGCGGTGCCCGGCGACTCGAACATTTCGAGGGCGATGGTGTTGGCGTTGACGACCGTACCGTTGCAGTTGACGAGCAGAAGCCCGTCCGGAAGGGCGTCGAGTATGGCTGCGAGGCGAGCAGCGCCTCGGGATGGCCTGCTGCTCACGACGACGCTTCCTCCCTGATTACTGCACCTTGCCGACAGCGGCCCCATCTTGCCCCTCGGGCCTCAGGCTGTCACTGAAGGAGTCTAAAGGCAGGGGAGGGGCGTGGGGCTGCGGATGAGGGGGAGCTCTCACCAAGGTTTGGTGCGTACGTTGTACGGCTCCGAGTCGCATCGCCCCCCGCGGCCGACCCGCCGAGGGGCCTCGGGCCCGGTCACCGCACGTTCGGCAGGACCGGCCGCAGACCGTTCCACCGGGCGATCTCGCACCCGTTGGTCCGCCGGAACGAGGCGTCCACGTGGCGGCCGTGCCAGGTGCCGGTGACACGGGCGGTGGCTTCCCCGCCGAACTGCTGCGTACACATCGCGTCCCGGGGAACCGGCGCGAAGGGGTCCGTCCCCTCCCCCTCCAGCTGGTCCAGCCGCTCGCACGCCTGTGCCGCGACCGGGTGGCTTCCCTTGGCCGGCCCGCACTCCAGCTCGTACCTGCCGTCGGCCTCCGGGTTCCCCGACCCGGCGACGACCACGGTGAGCCGCGTCCCCGCGCCGTCGTCCTGGAGGAGCGGCAGGGACAGCGGCAGCGGCAGGGGCCCGGACGCGGCGGTGGCGGCGGGCGCGGCGGCGGACAGCGCGGCGAGGGACGCGACAGCGGTGAGAGCGAGACGGCGCATCATGGCGGACTCCTGTGGCGGAAGAACCTGCGGGGGCGGCGCCCCCGCCCTGCCTAACGCGCGACGCGCCCCGGCGTTGCGCACGGCAACCGCTTTGCCCTCGTGGCCGACCGCCTAGTACCGTAGGCCGCGATTGGTGGCGCAGCGTGCAGCTGTGTCATCATCTGCACGCACCACTCGCGCTCGCGCGGGCGTTGCGGATGGAGGCGTCGCCTAGTCCGGTCTATGGCGCCGCACTGCTAATGCGGTTTGGGGCTTACACCCCATCGAGGGTTCAAATCCCTCCGCCTCCGCACCACACCGAAGCCCCGGTCCCCAGGACCGGGGCTTCGGCCGTTCCTCGGCATCTGCCCAGCTCAGGCCGGGTGCGCCTAATGGATTTCGCGTCCCGGCGCAGGTCATGTAATGTTGTTCTCGCAACGCCGACGGGGCGGAAAAAACCCCGGAAGCACAAGCACTCGTAGCTTAACGGATAGAGCATCTGACTACGGATCAGAAGGTTGCAGGTTCGAATCCTGCCGAGTGCACAGCAAACCAGAGGCCCTGTGGAGTGATCCACAGGGCCTCTGGTTTTTGCGTTGACGGCAGTGTGTGACGGCGACCGTCTCGTGTCGCGAATCAGGTGGCACAGGGTGTGCTCAGTTCCCTCGGAGAACGAGGGCCTCGGCCACAAGGGCGCTTGGCAGCCCGCGCCCCGCACATGCGTAGTCGATCAGCACGTCCAGGTAGAGGGACCAGTTGGCGGCATCCAGCGTCAGGGCCTGCTCGAAGGCGGCCGCAGCCCGGTCCAGGTCGCCCTTCGCACGCCAGGTGTTCGCTCGTGCGACTGCGATCCACATGACCGGGTCGACGGCATCGGCGCGGTCGCAGAGGGCGAAAGCCAACTCGAAGCGGCCACAGGCACGGGGCAGCCGGGGCATGGCGGCCAGCGACTCCGGTACAGGAGAGCGTTCGGAGACCACGTCCAGGGCATGGAACCAGGGAGTGAACGACTCCCGCATCTCTTCGGTGTCCAGGGCGTGGTCGTAGTCCAGAACTCTCAGGCACGCCTCCGCCAACGCCTGAGCGCTCACCGCACCGAGGAACCGCTGATCCCCGAACCACGGGGCGGTGCCCCATGCCACGTCGGGCCGTATCCCCGTGACCGAGCCAAGGGCCATCGCCGCGTACGGTTCCGGGGCCGCCGGCGCGGATGCAGCACCACACCTTGGCCGTGGCCATCGGGCGGGACCTTTGGCCGCCCCTGCCCAACCACCCGGCAGCGCTGCGGCCGTTGGCCGAGTGCTTCCGGCGGGCTCGGGAAGGGCGTGGGGTCGGTGGTCATGACTACTTGCGCTTCAGTGCTTCTCGTACGGCTGTTGGGTCTGTGCCGTCCACAAGGTTGACCGCCTGGTCGACGAGCCAGGTGTCGTCGTCGGGGACGAGGCGGAGGGCGGTGTGGGTGTACATGTCGTTGCCTATGGGGCCGATGGTCACCCGTATGCCGGTGCCTGCGGGGTGGGAGCCGTAGGCCGGGAGGTCGATCGGCTTGCCCGTGCTGATCCGCATCCCCTCAGTGCTGCCGATCCGGCGGGTGGTGATGAGGTCGACGCACTCTTCGATCGTGGGGGCGTGCTGGGCTCGGCGCAAGCGTTCGGTGGTGGACTCGCACACCGTTTTGTAGTCCTGGTCCAGGTTGGCCTGCTGGTAGTTGCGCGCGGCCTGGGCCGGGGTGGTCGTGCGGTCCTCGTCGGGGGCGTCGTCGCAGGCCGTCAGCGGCAGGAGCGCCGCCCATACGAGTACTCCTGCCAGCCGTCCGGTCCTCGCCGCCATGGTTGTCCCCGCCCCCTGTGCTTAGGGGGGATTACAGCACAGCCCGTACTTCTGCCTGGGCCCCGCACCCCTCACCGCCCCGCGGCCTCCACCGGCGCGACCGAGGTGGACACCGCGACCGGGCGGCGGCGGGTCGGCATGCCCGTTGTCGGGTTGGCCACGCCCCAGGCGGCGCCCTTGCAGACCAGTTCCTTGTAGAGCGCGGCGATACGGCCCGTCAGCGCGGCCTTGACCGCGCGGTCGTCGGCGGTGACGTACTGGATGAGGCCGTCCTTGCGGCCCAGCGAGATGCACTGGTTGAAGTAGCGCAGCGGGGTGGACGGGACCTTGGTGCCGGCGAGGCGGGCCGCGAGGGCGTCGGCCGCCTGCCAGGCGGTGGGGACGCCCGAGGCGCAGGACATCCGCAGCGGCTTGTCGCCGGGGCCCGCGACGAGGGCCGCGTCCCCGATCGCGCACACATCGGGGTGCGAGACCGAGCGCATGGTCGCGTCGACCACGATCTGGCCGGTCTCCGAGGTCTCCAGGGCGGTGGCCGCCGCGAGCGGGTGGACCGCGAAGCCGGTCGTCCAGACGGTGACCGCCGCCTGGTACGAGGTGCCCTCGGCCGTGGTGGCGTAACCGGCCCCGACCTCCGCGACGGCGGTGTTCTCGTGGACGGTGATCCCGAGCCGGTCGAAGACCTTGCGGACGTGCGCGCGGCCGCTGGGCGAGAGCCAGTCGCCGAGGCCGCCGCGGGCGGCGAGGGCGATGTCGAGGTCCGGGCGGGCCTCCGCGAACTCGGTCGCCGCTTCGAGGCCGGTCAGTCCGCCGCCGACGATCAGCACGGACTGGCCGGGTGCGAGGGCGGCCAGCCGTTCGCGCAGCCGGAGCGCGCCGGGGCGGCTCGCGATCTCGTGGGCGTGCTCGGCGGTCCCGGGGACGCCCTGGGTGTTCCAGGCGCTGCCGAGGGCGTAGACGAGGGAGTCGTACGCCAACTCCTCCTCGCCGTCCGCGCTGCCGACGGTGACCGCCTTGCGGTCGACGTCCACGGCGGTCACCCGGCCGACCTTCAGCTCCACGCCCGTACCGGCGAACATCTCGGTGAAGGGGCGGGGCTTGAGGGCTTGGCCGGCCGCGAGCTGGTGCATGCGGACGCGCTCCACGAAGTCGGGCTCCGCGTTGACGAGGGTGACGCTGACGTCCTCACGGCGCAGCCGCTTGGCGACGCGGCCCGCCGCGATGGCTCCGGCGTATCCGGCTCCGAGGACGATGATGCGGTGCTGCTGCATGTGCCTGCTCCTGTCTCGCGCGGGTTCGCCCCTGCGGGGTGGTTTCTCGACCCTTGAACCGGGTAGCCCGCGCTTTCCTGACAGGAGTGTGGTGTGACCTGCGTCACTGAGTGCTCAGAAGGCTGTGAGCAGCGGCTTTCCGTGTTCCATCGCCGCCCACTGCCGGGTCGCGCGTTCCAGCTTGTCCGGGTTGACCTGGTTGCGGAACGAAGCGATTCCCTCCGGGGTGACCTCCACACACATGACGCCGATGACGCGTTCGCCGACGACCGCCAGGACGGCGGTGGCGCCGTTCGCGTACGTCATGTGCAGTTCCACGGAACCGCCGGTCATCGCGGTCTTCGCCTTGCCCGGCTTGAGCAGGCCGCGCATGAACGTCGCGACGGCCTTGGCGCCCTCGAACGCCTTGGCGCGCGCGGGCACCTTTCCGCCGCCGTCGCCGATGGAGATCGCGTCGGAGGTCAGCAGCTCCACGAGCGGTTCGGTACGGCCGCCCGCGGCGGCGAGCAGGAACTCCTCGATGACCCGGCGGGCGGCGGCCTCGTCCACCTCGGTGCGCGTCCGGCCGTCGGCGATGTGCTTCTTCGCCCGGTGGTAGACCTGCTGCACGGCGGATTCGCCGAGGTCCAGGATCTCCGCGATCTCCCGGTGCGGATAACCGAACGCCTCGCGCAGCACGTACACGGCCCGCTCGCCGGGCGTCAGCCGCTCCATGAGCGTGAGCACGGCGTACGAGACCGACTCGCGCTGCTCCACCGTGTCGGCGGGGCCGAGCATCGGGTCCCCGGCGAGCAGCGGTTCGGGCAGCCAGGCGCCCACGTATGTCTCGCGGCGGGCGCGGGCGGAGGTGAGCTGGTTGAGGCAGAGGTTGGTGAGGACCTTCGTCAGCCACGCCTCGGGGACCTCGATCCGCCCGGTGTCGGCGGCCTGCCAGCGCAGGTAGGTGTCCTGCACGGCGTCCTCGGCCTCGCTCGCCGAGCCCAGGAGGCGGTAGGCGATGGCCTCCAGCCGGGGCCTGGCCGCCTCGAACCGGTCCACGTCCTGCACGGTCGTCATGCCCGGAATCGTAGCCCCGGGCCCGTTGTCAGTGCTCGCCCGTACGCTGCGGACATGGACTGGCAGTGCACCGGCCTCCGCTGGCCCGAGGGCTCCGACGGCCCCGCGCTGGGCTGGCGCAAGGGGACGCGGACGCGGGCGAGCGTCCTGGCGTACGGAACGGAGTTCGGCTTCCGGGCGTCCGGTGAGCGGCGCTGCTCCGGGGCCCGGGGCAACGCCTGCCCGCTGGGTGCCGTGGTCCCGGCGGGCTCCACGGGCGGCCGCTGCCCCGAGTGCGGGCGGCTCGACCGGGCGCATTCGGTGGCCGCCGACACGATCCCGGACGACCCCCGCACGTACCGGGTGTACCTCGCGTGGTTCGGGCCCGGCATGGTGAAGGTCGGGATCACCGGGGAGGAGCGGGGCGCGGCGCGGCTGCGGGAGCAGGGGGCGGTGGTCTTCAGCTGGCTGGGCCGGGGGCCCTTGATGGCGGCGCGCCGGGCCGAGGAGGTGCTGCGGGCGGCCCTCGGGGTCCCGGACCGCATCCCGTACGCCCGCAAGCGGGAGGTGCGGGCGGCCCTCCCGGACCCGGTGGAGCGGGCGGGCGAGGTCGCGGAGCTGTACGGGAAGGCGGCGGCCCTGGAGGGCGGCGGCTGGCCGGAGGCGCTGCAGCGGCTGCCGTTCGCGGCGGTGGACCACGCGGAGGTGTTCGGGCTGGGGGCGAGGGCGGGGACCGGCCCTGGCGCGATGCCCCGGTCCGGGCCGGTCCGCGCGGTGGCCGGTCTGGTGGACGGGGGCGCGGTGGCGGGGCGGCTCGTCGCGGCGGCGGGACCCGACCTCCACCTGGACGCGGGTTCTCAGGGCCTCGTCATCGTGGACACCCGGCTGATGACCGGCTGGACGCTGACGGCGGCCGGGGCGGGCGCGGCCGGGGTGAGCGTGCCGACCGTCGTGGTGGGGGGTGGGGCGGCGCAGGACGGGCTGTTCTGAGATGGTCGCCCGTATGGGTGACGATCACGACGACGTGGTGCGGTTCCGGCAGCGGCTCGGGCTGCCCGGGCTCATCGACGTACACACGCATTTCATGCCGGAGCGGGTCCTGCGCAAGGTGTGGGCGTACTTCGACTCGGCGGGTCCGCTGACCGGTCTGGAATGGCCGATCGCCTACCGGCACGAGGAGGCGGAACGGCTGGCCGTGCTCCGCTCGTTCGGGGTGCTCCGCTTCACGTCGATGCTGTACCCGCACAAGCCGGGGATGGCGGCCTGGCTGAACGACTGGGCGGCCGGATTCGCCGCGCGGACGCCGGACTGCCTGCACACCGCGACGTTCTTCCCCGAACCGGACGCCGGGCGCTATGTGCGGGAGGCCGTGGAGGCGGGGGCCCGGGTCTTCAAGGCGCACCTCCAGGTCGGCGCGTACGACCCGAACGACCCGCTGCTCGACCCGGTGTGGGGGCTGCTCGCGGAGGCGGGCATCCCGGTCGTGACGCACTGCGGCTCCGGCCCGGCGCCCGGCAAGCACACCGGCCCCGGTCCCATCGGACGCGTCCTCGCCCGGCATCCCCGGCTGCGGCTGATCGTGGCGCACATGGGGATGCCGGAGTACGCGGAGTTCCTGACGCTCGCGGAGGCGTATCCCGAGGTCAGGCTGGATACGACGATGGCGTTCACGGACTTCGTCGAGGAGTTCAGCCCGTTCCCCCCGGCGGAGCTCGGCCGCCTCGCGGACCTCGGCGACCGCGTGCTGCTGGGCACGGACTTCCCGAACATCCCGTACCCGTACGCCCACCAACTGCACGCCCTGGAGCGCCTGGACCTGGGTGACGACTGGCTCCGGGCGGTCTGTCACGACAACGCGAAGGCGCTCTTCGGCGTCTGAGGGCCCCGGCGCGGCTTTCTCAGGGAATTCACAGAAACGGGAAAGAACTCTCTCAGAGCCGTCCCGGAGGCTGGCGTCATGACGACGACGACCTCGCCCCAGGGGCGTACCGAACTGCTCAGGCCGGACCGCACCCCCGTGCGGGTGCTGGTCGTGGACGACGAGGCCTCGCTCACGGAGCTGCTGTCGATGGCGCTTCGTTACGAGGGCTGGGAGGTGCGCAGCGCGGGCGACGGCGCGGCCGCCGTGCGTACGGCCCGCGCGTTCCGGCCCGATGTGGTGATCCTCGACGTGATGCTGCCCGACATGGACGGGCTCGCCGTCCTCGGCAGGCTGCGGCGGGAACTGTCCGACGTACCGGTGCTGTTCCTGACCGCGCGGGACTCCGTGGAGGACCGGATCGCCGGGCTCACGGCGGGCGGCGACGACTACGTCACCAAGCCGTTCAGCCTGGAGGAGGTCGTGGCCCGGCTGCGCGGCCTGATCCGGCGCTCGGGGACGGCGGCGGCGGCGCGCGGCGAGTCGCAGCTCGTCGTGGGCGATCTGATGCTGGACGAGGACAGCCACGAGGTGAGCCGGGGCGGGAAGAACATCCACCTGACGGCGACCGAGTTCGAGCTGCTGCGGTTCCTGATGCGCAACCCGCGCCGGGTGCTCAGCAAGGCGCAGATCCTGGACCGGGTCTGGAACTACGACTTCGGCGGCCAGGCCAACGTGGTCGAGCTGTACATCTCCTACCTGCGCAAGAAGATCGACGCGGGCCGAGCGCCCATGATCCACACCCGGCGCGGGGCGGGATACCTGATCAAGCCCGGTGAGTAGCGCGATGCGGCGGCCGTGGACCCTGCGCACCCGCCTGGTGGTCTCGGCGGTGACCCTGATCGCCGTCGTCGCCGCCGTGATCGGCTCGGTGACCGCGATCGCGTTCCACAGCTACATGTACGGGAAACTCGACGACCAGCTGCGGGACATAGCGGTCCGGGCCGAGCGGGCGCCGGGTGTTCCCTCGCCCGGGGGCCCGAAAACATCCCCGGAGCGTGATCCGCTCGGTTTCATCGGCATGGGCGGTCAGCCGCTGGAGACCTTCGGCGCGCTGGTCGAGCGGGGGGAGATCACGGACTCGGCCGTCGTGAAGGACGGCGGGTTCGACGCCGGTGAGAACACCGAACCGCTGACCCACGCGCAGCGGGACGCGGTGACGGAGGCCGGTGTCACGGCGGACGACCGCGCGCACGACGTCGAGCTGCCCGGACTGGGCGGCTACCGGGTGCGGGCGGTGCCGACGGACGACGGCGGCACGGTCCTCGTCGGCATCCCCACCAGTGAGGTGAGCCGTGCGCTGGGCACCCTGATCCTGGTGGAGGTCTGCGTGACCGGCGCGGGGCTCGTCGCGGCGGGGATCGCGGGCGCGGCGATGGTCGGTGTGGCGCTGCGGCCGTTGCGCCGGGTGGCGGCGACCGCGACCCGGGTCTCCGAACTTCCCCTGCACAGCGGCGAGGTGGCCCTCTTCGAGCGGGTCCCGGACGCGGAGGCGGATCCGCGCACCGAGGTCGGCCAGGTCGGCGCGGCGCTCAACCGGATGCTGGGGCACGTCGGTTCGGCCCTGGACGCGCGGCAGCGAAGTGAGACACGGGTGCGCCAGTTCGTCGCGGACGCCAGTCACGAGCTGCGGACGCCGCTGGCCTCGATACGCGGCTACGCCGAACTCACCCGGCGCGGAAGGGAGGACCCCGGTCCGGACACCCGGCACGCGCTCGGCCGCATCGAGTCGGAGGCGCAGCGGATGACGGGCATGGTCGAGGACCTGCTGCTGCTCGCCCGCCTGGACGCGGGCCGCCCGCTCTCGTACGAGAGCACCGATCTCTCGCCGCTCGTCGTGGACGCGGTGAGCGATGCCCGCGCGGCGGACCGCGCCGAGCCCGCCCGCCAGTGGCGCCTGGACCTGCCGGACGCCCCGGCGACGGTCCGCGCCGACCCGACCCGTATCCACCAGGTCCTGGTCAACCTCCTGGCCAACGCCCGTACCCACACCCCGCCGGGCACCACGGTCACCGCCCGCGTCCTGGCCGGAACCGGCGACCCCTGGGTCACCGTGGAGATCCGGGACGACGGTCCCGGCATCCCCCCGGACCTCCTCCCCCATGTCTTCGAACGCTTCGCCCGGGGTGACGCCTCCCGTTCCCGCAACGCCGGTTCGACGGGCCTCGGCCTGGCGATCGTCCAGGCGGTGGTGACGGCCCACGGCGGCGCGGTGGAGGTGCGTTCGGTGCCGGGGGAGACGGTGTTCGCGGTCCGGCTGCCCGCGGAGCGGACGGATGCGGATGGTTACCGGACCCCGGTGTCAGCTCCGGGCCGCCGCCTGACGGATGTCGGCCTCCGCCAGGGCGCCGGGTGAAAAGACCGCGGCGGCGATCCGGAGCTCGGGCGGCAGGGCGGTCCACAGCTCTTCGAGAAGGCCGTCGCGGTCTCCGGCGGCGACGCGGACCTCGGCGAACGGATCGCCGGTCCTGATCCCGTCGCTGTCCGAGCGGTAGGTCGTCATGAGCACCCCTTCGCCGGGCTCCAGGCCGGCGACCTCCAGCATCAGCCGGTTGGTGGCCGTGCGCTCCCCGCCGCTGTGCCGTGCGGCGCCGAACCAGGCCCGTCCGCCCGGAGCGCCGTCGGCGACGACGGTCAGCCGGGGGGTGAAGATCGGCGGGTCGGGTTCGTAGTCCAGTCCGTCCAGGGCCAGGGCGGGTACGTCTCCGGAGTCGAGTCGGCCGGCGACCGCGGCGACCTGTTCGCCGTTGCCGTAGACGAGCCACCGGCCGCTCTGGCGGGCGGCGACGTAGTGGCGCAGATGGTCGTGTTCGCCCGGTTCCGACGGGGCGACGATCAGCGTGCCGTCCGCGGTGCGGCGGAGGGTGCGGGCCTGGGAGGCGGGGCTGCGCCCGGTGAGGAAGTAGGCGCCGAGCGTGTCGCCGTCGCCGGTCCTGCACCACAGGACCCCGCGCCCGGGGTAGCGGTTGCCGGTCAGTATGTTGTTCAAACCGTTCACTGGGCTCAATTCCCCGTCCGTCCATGGCGTACCCGCATCGCGCGTGGCTGTCCGCGGCATCCAAGCGAAAGAGCCGCCGACGGCGGAGCGAAGACCGGATAGTGGTCGTGGACCCGAGGGGGGCGCGTGGCCAGGGTGGTGGATCTCGTCTGTTTTCCCGTCAAGGGATGCGCGGGTACATCGATGAGCGAGGCGGTCCTGACACCCGCGGGTCTCGCGCATGACCGCAGCTTCATGGTCATCAGCGAGGACGGGGTCTTCCGCACCCAGCGCCGCCATCCCCGTCTCGCCCTGATCCGGCCCACTGTCAGCGCCGACGGTGCCCGCCTCGTCCTTGGTACGGACGGTCACGGCACAGTGGGCCTCGACGTGACGATGTCCGCGCCCCGCCGGGACGTTGATCTGTTCGGCGCGATGTTCCAAGGCATCGATCAGGGGGAAGACGTCGCCGCCTGGCTCTCCGACGTCCTCGGCACCCCCAGCCGTCTCGTCCGCGTGCCGCCGGAGCACGACCGGATCGCCGAGGGCCTGGTCTCCGGCCCGTCCGGCTACGCCGACAGCAGCGCCGTGCACCTGCTGTCCGTCGCCTCCCTCGACCTCCTCAACCGGCGGATGGCCGAGCGGGGCGCCCCGCCGCTGCCGATGGACCGGTTCCGCCCGAACATCGTGGTCGACGGCGGCTGGGCGGGCGAACCGCACGCCGAGGACCGGGCGCGCCGCGTCAGCATCGGTGACGCCGAGCTGGGTTACGCGAAGCTCGCCGTGCGCTGTGCCGTCACCCTGGTCGCGCAGGAGGCCGGCGTGCGGCGGGGCCCGGAGCCCTTGCGCACCCTCGCCGGATACCGGCGGGCGGCGAGCGGGGGCGTCGTGTTCGGCGCCAAGTTCTCCGTGGTCGCGCCGGGGAAGCTGTCGGCCGGCGACGAGGTGGCCGTCACGGAGTGGGGCGACGCCGAGCTCTGAGGGCGGGAACCGGGGGCACTCACATCTGGGCCACAGCCTCAGCACATGGCCGTGACAGCGGGGTTGGCGACTGTCGATGGCATGCGAACAGAGACTCCTTGGAGCACCTTGCCGGCCCGGGACCACCTCCTCGCCGGAGTGGGCGGTGCGGCGGGTGTGCCCGTGCTCGATGTGGTGGTACCCGTCTACAACGAGGAGAAGGACCTCGAACCGTGCGTGCTGCGGCTGCACGAGCACCTGGCCCACACCTTCCCGTACGCCTTCCGGATCACCGTCGCCGACAACGCCAGCACCGACCGGACGCCCGAGGTGGCGGAGCGGCTGGCGCGGTCGCTGCCGGGGGTGCGGTCCTTCCGGCTGGAGGAGAAGGGGCGCGGAAGGGCGCTGCGTACCGTCTGGACCCACTCGGACGCGCCGGTCCTCGCGTATATGGACGTCGATCTGTCCACCGACCTCAACGCACTGCTCCCGCTGGTGGCGCCGCTGATCTCCGGGCACTCCGACCTCGCCATCGGATCGCGGCTCGCGCGCAGTTCGCGGGTGGTGCGGGGGACGAAGCGGGAGTTCATCTCGCGGGCGTACAACATCATCCTGCGTTCGTCGCTGTCCGCGCGGTTCAGTGACGCGCAGTGCGGGTTCAAGGCGATCCGGCGGGAGGTCGCGCAGCGGCTGCTGCCGATGGTGGAGGACACCGGCTGGTTCTTCGACACCGAGATGCTGGTGCTCGCAGAGCGGGCCGGGCTGCGCATCCACGAGGTGCCCGTCGACTGGGTGGACGACCCCGACTCCACGGTCCACATCGTCCGGACCGCCACCGATGACCTGAAGGGCGTGTGGCGGGTGGGGCGGGCGCTGGCCGTCGGCGCGCTGCCGCTGGACCGGCTGGCGCGGCCCTTCGGGGACGATCCGCGCGACCGGGCGATCGGCGGGGTGCCGGGCGGGCTGGCCCGTCAGCTCGTCGGGTTCTGCGTCGTGGGCGCCCTGTCCACGCTGTTCTACCTGGCGCTGTACTCCCTCTTCCGGCTCGGCGCCGGTCCCCAGCTCGCCAACGGGGCCGCGCTGCTCGTCTCGGCCGTCGCGAACACCGCCGCCAACCGGAGGCTCACCTTCGGGGTACGTGGCCGGGGCGGCGCGGTCCGCCACCAGGCGCAGGGCCTCGTGGTCTTCGCCATCGGGCTCGCCCTGACCAGCGGTTCGCTGGCGGCCCTGGGCGCGGCCTCCGGCTCGCCCTCCCACAGCACCGAACTCGCGGTGCTCATCGCGGCGAACCTCGCGGCGACGGTGCTGCGCTTCCTGCTCTTCCGCGCGTGGGTCTTCCCGGACCGGGAGCGGGGAAACCCGGTGACGGCTGCCGCACCGGCCGCGCCCTTCCCGGCCGCAGGCCCGGGAAACCCGGTGCACCCCGCCACGCACCCCGCCGCCGTTCCCGCACACCCCACCGCCGAAACCGTCCCCGACCCGAGGAACGTCCGATGACCACGCTCGACCCCGCCTACGCTCCGGCCGCCCGGCCGGACACGCCCCCGGGGCACGCACGGCCCGGTGCCTCACTACCCCGCCGGATCTGGCGCGGCCGGTCCGAGGACGCGCCCTGGGTGCGCCCCGCCTTCCTGGCCCTGCTGCTCGTCATCACGCTGGCGTACTTCTGGAACCTCAGCGCCTCCGGCTACGCCAACTCCTTCTACTCCGCCGCCGTGCAGGCCGGAAGCCGCAGCTGGAAGGCGTTCTTCTTCGGCTCGCTCGACGCGGCCAACGCCATCACCGTCG
This sequence comes from Streptomyces sp. NBC_00523, assembly GCF_036346615.1. Lineage (NCBI taxonomy): Bacteria > Bacillati > Actinomycetota > Actinomycetes > Kitasatosporales > Streptomycetaceae > Streptomyces > Streptomyces sp. NBC_00523. The sequence continues at coordinate 3,795,784 of NZ_CP107836.1, forward strand.
ACAAGCCGCCGGCCACCCTGTGGCCCATGGCCCTGTCGGTGCGGGTCTTCGGCCTCAGCTCCTGGGCGATCCTCGCCCCGCAGGTGGTGATGGCCGCCGCGACGGCCGGGGTGCTGTACGCGGCCGTGCGCCGCCGGTTCAGTGCCGCCGCCGGGCTCATCACCATGGCGGTGTTCGCGCTGACGCCCGTCGCCGCGCTGATGTTCCGCTTCAACAACCCGGACGCGCTGCTGGCGCTGCTGATGACGGTCACCGTCTACTGCGTGCTGCGCGCGATGGAGAAGGGCCGTACGAAGTGGCTGGTGTGGGCGGGCGTCGCGGTGGGGGCCGCGTTCCTGTCGAAGACCCTCCAGGCGTTCCTGATCCTCCCGCCGCTGGCCGTGCTGTACGCGGTGTTCGCGCCGGTCTCCGTACGGAAGAGGTTCGGGCAGCTCGGCCTCTCGGCGCTCGCCATGGTCGTCGCGGGCGGCTGGTGGGTGGCGGCCGTCGAACTGTGGCCCGCCTCCTCACGCCCGTACATCGGCGGTTCGCAGAACAACTCGTTCCTTGAGCTGACCTTCGGCTACAACGGGCTCGGCCGGATCAACGGCGAGGAGACCGGCAGCGTAGGCGGCGGAGGCGGCCGGGGCGGCGGCGGTCAGTGGGGCGAGACCGGCATCGGCCGGATGTTCAACTCCGAGGTGGGCGCCCAGATCTCCTGGCTGCTGCCCGCCGCCCTGATCCTGCTCGTCGCCGGAATCTGGCTGACCTGGCGTGCAGGGGGGCACCTCCCAGGCATTAAGCGCTGGGGGAGCACCGACACCGCGCGGGCCGCGTTCCTCGTGTGGGGCAGTTCGCTGCTGATGACGGCCGCCGTGTTCAGCTTCATGGCCGGGATCTTCCACCAGTACTACACGGTGGCCCTGGCCCCCTATCTGGCCGCGCTGATCGGCATGGGCGTCACGGTCCTGTGGGAGGAGCGGGCCCGCTGGTGGGCGGGCGCCGCGCTGGCCGCGACCGTCGCGCTGACGGCGTACTGGGCGTACGTGCTCCTCGGCCGCACCCCGGACTACCTGCCGTGGCTGCGGACGGCGGTGCTCGTCACCGGGCTCGTGGCGGCGGTGGGCCTGCTGCTCGCGGCCCGGCTCGGCCGCCAACTGGCCCTCGTCGCGGTCGTCCTGGGCTTCGCCGCGTCGCTCGCCGGACCGGCCGCGTACACCGTGAGCACCCTGAACACGGGCCACCAGGGCTCCATCGTCACCGCAGGCCCGTCCTTGGGCGGCATGGGCGGCGGCCCCGGCGGCGGTGGCGGCGGCCGAGGTGGCGGCCCGGGTGGCGGCGGCGGGATGCCCCCGGGCCAGGGCGGCACGAACCAGCAGGGCACCGGCATGGGCCAGCCCCCCACCGGCACCCCGCCCGGCCAGGGAACGAGCCAGAACCAGGGCAACCAGGCCCGGGGCAACGGCCAGAACGGCCGAGGCTCCACCCCGCCCACCATGGGCGAACGCGGCGGAGCCGGTGGCATGGGCGGCCTCCTCAACGGCGCGTCCGTCGGCTCCGAGGCCAAGGCGCTCCTGGAGAAGAACGCCGACGACTACACCTGGGCCGCAGCGGCCATCGGCTCCCAGAACGCCGCGAGCTACCAACTCGCGACCGAGGACCCCGTCATGGCCATCGGCGGCTTCAACGGAAGCGACCCGTCCCCGACACTCGCGCAGTTCAAGAAGTACGTCGAGGACGGCCGCATCCACTACTTCGTCTCGGGCGGCGGCATGGGCGGCGGCATGGGCGGCAGCGGAAGCGGCACAGCCTCGCAGATCTCCTCCTGGGTGGAGAAGAACTTCAAGGAGGTGACGGCGGGCAGCGCCACCTTCTACGACCTCACCCAGCCGACGACGGACAGCTGACGACGACAGCCGACGACGGACAGCTGAACCGCAGAACTCACCTCCGCAGCAACAGATCGGCCACGACAGGGCGGTGGTCCGAGGCGATCGTCTCCTCGGCCACCGCCGCGCCGCGTACCCGAACGGTGTCCTTCGAAACCGCCACGTAGTCGATCCGCTGCACCGGATTCAGCGCCGGGTACGTCGGCCCGCCGGGCTCGATGTCGGTGAGCTCCTTCCACAGCGGCGCCAGCTCCGGAGCGGTGGGCGGCGCGTTGAAGTCGCCGAGCAGGATCTGCCGCACCGGCCGCCGCTCGTGCGCCTGGTCCTCCGCCATGATCCGCCGGGTGTCCGCGACCTGGGCGACCCGGACGGACGGGTCGGCCCGGTAGTCGAGATGCGTCGCGTACACATGGACGGGCAGCCCGCGCACCTTCAGCACCACTTCGCCGAAGCCGGGCGCGGGCGCCGGGACCGGGTTCGGGTCCTGCGTGGAGAGCCGGGTCAGATCGTGGTTCTCGGCGCTCACGATCCGGTACCGGGACAGCACGGCGACGCCGAACTCCCGCCGGGGACCGCCCTCCTCCACCGGGCCGAGGCTGTAGATCGGTGCGAAGGAGACATGCATCCGCAGCCGCCTGCCCAGCTCCGCCGCCAGGTCCCGCCACTCGCTCCGGTCGCCCCAGCGGACGTCCACCTCCTGGAGCCCGATCACATCCGCGTCCAGGGCGCGCAGCGCGGCCACCTGCCGGTCGAGATCGAAGACGTTGTCCATGCCGGCCCCGGCATGGATGTTGTACGTGGCGACGCGCAGCGGGACCGACTGCCCGGGCGCCCGCCCGTGCCCCGCCGCCGTCGCGGGAGGCGCGAGCGCAGCCCCCAACAACCCTGCGGCCACCAGGACTTCCACCGTACGACGACGCAGTGACATATCACTCCAGCTTCCGGGGCAGGTCGTATCCGATGTGGCGACGGGCACCGTACCCACGAGAAGACACTTGTACGCCCCACCCACCGCGATCCCGCGCCGCCCGACCGCGACCGCGGCATAGCATCGGGCGGGACCTGCCGGACCGTAAGCCTCCGTTTCGTGGGCAGGCGGTACGCGGCCGGTCCGTCCGTCCCGCCGGCGAGACGAGGGAGTGCGCCATGGTGTCCGCGGCCGACCGCGTGAAGAACCCTGTCCGGTCCAGCGTGTGGCTGGAGACCCGGCAGCCCGCGCGCTCCCGCCGGGCGGACCAGCCGGCCGGGCTCGACCGGGAGCGGATCACCGCGGCCTCGGTCCGGCTGCTGGACGCCGAGGGCCTGGCGAAGTTCTCCATGCGCCGGCTGGCCGCCGAGCTGAACGTGACGGCCATGTCCCTGTACTGGTACGTGGACACCAAGGACGACCTGCTGGAACTGGCCCTCGACGCGGTCTACAGCGAGATCGCGCCGCCGCCCGCCGACGCCCCCTGGCAGGACCGGCTGCGCGCGGTCGCGGCGGCGTACCGGGGGCTGCTGGTGCGGCACGTCTGGGTTTCGCCGCTCGCGGGCCGCTTCCTCAACCTGGGCCCGCACGCGCTCCTGGTGACCCGCACCGTGCAGGACGTCATCCGGGCGACCGGCCTGCCCCCGGAGAGCCACGGCGGGGCGCTGGCGGCGGTCTTCCAGTTCGTGTACGGATTCGGCACGGCCGAGGGCCGGTTCGCGCGGCGCAGCGCGGAGGCGGGGCTCAGCCAGGACGAGTACGTCCGGCAGGCGAGGGCGGCGATCCAGGAGCAGCCCCGGCTCGACGGCTTCATGGAGGACTCGCCGGGCCTGCTGGCGGCGCGCGGCGGGGCCACCGTGGAGGAGATCCGCGAGCGCGACTTCGCCTTCGCGCTGGACCTGCTGATCGCGGGGATCGACGCGATGCGGGAGCGCGCCCGTTGAGGGCTCAGTAGGTGCGGGAGCGCACCCGCTCAGGGCTCAGTAGCCGCGCCCCGTGTCCACCCCGAGCGCCGGAACCCGAGCCTCCGCCACCTCCCGCAGGCACGCCGCGAAGTCCGTGACGATGTCCTCGTCCGCCGTGATCCCCGCCGAGTGCGAGGTGACGACCGTACGCGGCAGCCGCCAGCACGCGTCCCCGGGCGCCGCGGGCTCGTCGGCCAGCACATCGAGCACCGCCCGCCCCACCGCCCCGGAGCGCAACGCCCCCTCCAGCGCTCCCAGATCAACCGTCGCCCCCCGCCCCACATTGAGGAACGTCGCCCCGCCCATCGCCGCGAACCGGTCCGCCCCGAAATAGCCCGCGGTCGCTCCGGTCAGCGGGAGCGCGGCGACCACCCAGCGGGCGGCCACCGGTTCGTCCGCCGGGACCACCGCGTCGAAGCCGGGCGGCACCGGGCGCGGGGTGCGGGCGGCGGCCACGGTCCGGATGGAGCAGGCCCGCAGCAGCGTGGCGACGGCGGAGCCGATGCGGCCGATTCCGTGCACCACGGCGGTTTGTCCGGCGACGAGTTCGGAGTCGATGCGGCGCCACTCGGCGCGGGCGTGCTGGGCGGCGAACTCCGGGACGGACTGGCACTCCGCGAGCACCCAGCCCAGCACGTACTGCGCGATCCGCTCGCTCATGCGGCCGACGGTCCGGGTCAGCAGCACGCCGTCCGGCCAGGGCCCGGTGCGCAGCAGGGCGTCCGTGCCCGCGTTGACGCTGTGGAACCAGATCAGGTCCGCCCCGCGCACCGCGTCGGGCAGCGCGGCACCCACGTACACGAAGGGGCCCTCGACGGGGCCGCGTTCGACGGGGCGCCCGGTGGCCGCCGCCAGCCCGCGCACGGCGGTCTCGCCGACCTCGGGCCCGGCGACGATCCGGGCCCGGTCGAGCAGGGCGGGGGAGATCACGGGGCGAGGTGGGCCGGGAAGCCGCCGGTGGCGACGGGGCCCCAGCGCTCCGGGGTGATCCGGATGATCGATTTGCCCTGCTTCACCATCGCCGCCCGGTACTCGTCCCAGTCCGGGTGCTCGCCGGAGATGTTCCGGAAGTACTCGACCAGCGGTTCGACCGAGTCCGGCGTGTCGATGACCTCCGCCGAGCCGTCGATCTGGACCCAGGGCCCGTTCCAGTCGTCGGACAGGACGATCACGCTGACCCGTGCGTCGCGCTTGGCGTTCCGGGTCTTGGCGCGCTCGGGGTACGTGGAGACCACGATCCGGCCCGCGTCGTCGACGCCGCAGGTGAGCGGGGAGCCCTGGGGGCGGCCGTCGGCCCGGGTGGTCAGCAGGATCGCCCGGTGCCGGGGCCGTACGAACTCCAGCAGGGCGTCGAGTTCCACGGCGGTGTTCGTTGCGATGTTGGGTGCCATGGAACCGACCCTACGACGGAGGGCTGTCAGACGGCGGGCAGGGAATCGCCCTGCACGGCCTGGATGTCGAGCTCGACGCGGAGCGTGGTGCCGATCGCCGCGATGCCCGCCTGGACCACCTGGTTGTAGTTCATGGCGAAGTCCTCGCGGCGCAGTTCGGCGGTCGCGCTGAACGCAGCGCGCACCCCGCCCCACGGGTCGGGGCCGGTGCCGAGGTAGCTCAGGTCGAGGTCGACGGGCCGCTTCACACCGCGCATCGTCAGCTCGCCGTGCACGGTCCAGCGGTCGGGCCCGGCCGGGGTCAGCCCGCTGGAGCGGTAGGTGATCTCCGGGAACCGGTCGGTGTCCAGGAAGTCGGGGGAGCGCAGGTGCTTGTCCCGCATGCCGTTGCCGGTGTCGATGCTCGACGCGTCGATGACCGCCTCGACCCGGGAGCTCTGGACGTCCTCGGAGATCTCGATGCGCCCGCCGAACGCGGTGAACCGGCCGTGCACGCTGGAGATCCCCAGGTGCTGGGCGACCGCGCCCACCGAGGAGTGCGCCGGGTCCAGCGACCAGGCGCCCGGCGGCGGCAGCTCCACACCGCCCTGGCGGTTGAGCACCACCGTGCCCGCCTCGACCGTGCCGCTCGCCGTGACGAGGGCGGTGGAGGCGGCGGGGGCGTACCCGACCGCCGTGACGATCACCGTGTACGCGCCCGCGGACAGCGGGGTGTCGGCCCGTACCGCTCCGGCCTCGTCGGCGGCGGCGCGCAGCACCTGGGTGCCGGTCATGTCGGTGACCGTCACGACCGCGTGCTGCACGGCCCAGCCGTCCCGCGTCCGTACCTGTGCGCGAAGTCCCATCCCGTTCTCTCTCCTTGCTCATGACCCGTCGTCCGTCCACCGGACCGGGTCATTCAATGAGTCGGGCCCCGGGGCGGGGACGGCAGGCCGTCCCCTGCCTGCCGTCCCCGCCGCCGGGGCCCATTTCCACCGGCCGGTGCGGCGCCTCCGCTCGAAAAGCGCCGCCCCCGCCAGGGGTTCTGATGCGGGCCGGGGTTCTACCCCCGTACCCGTCGGGTTACTCGCCCGGGTGGACGAGCTCGATGTCGTGGCCGTCGACCCCGTGACCGGCCACCGTCAGGGCACCGGCCACCGGCGGGTAGCCGGTCGCGATGACCGTGTACTCGCCCGCGTCCAGGTCGGCGAAGGCGTACGCCCCGTCCTCCCCGGTGGTCGAGTTGGCGATCACGTTGCCGGCCGCGTCGACCAGCGTGACCCGGGCGTCGGGCAGCGGGCGGCGGCTCGCACCGGCCCGCACGACTCCCTGGACCAGCGCACCGGCCCGGAGCGCGACGTCGGCCCGGGTGACCCCCTGGCCGCCGATCTCGACCGGCAGGGCCAGCGGGCGGAAGCCGGCCGCGTTGACCGCGACGGTCACCGCGCCGGGGACGAGCTCGCCGAAGGCGAAGTCGCCCGTCTCGGCGGACTTGCCGGTGGCCAGGACGTCGCCGCGGACATCGGTCACGATGACCATGGCGTCCGCGACCGGGGTACCGGTCTCGGCGGCACGCACGGTGCCGGCCAGGCCGCTCGTCCCCGCGAGGAGGATGTCGTACGCCAGCGGCTCGTCGCCGACGACCACGGTGGACGCCTGCGGCTGGAATCCGTCGGCGGACGCGATCAGGACGTACGAACCGGCGCCCGGGGCGGCCAGCGCGTAGCTCCCGTCGGCCTGCGCCGCGGCGATGCCCAGCTGCCGGCCGCCGAGCGAGATCAGCGTGACGGCCGCCCGGGCCACGGGCGCGCCCTCGGCGCCCCGGACCACACCGCGGACGGGGGTGCCGCCCTTGCCGAAGTCCACGGGGGCCTCGGCCTCGTCGGCGGGAGCCACCTCGGTGGTGTCGACGGCGGTGACTCCGGCGGCGCCCTCGGCGACCGCCTCGGTGACGGTGTCGGCGGGGGCCTCGGCGGGCGCGTCGGCCTGCGCCGGGGCGTCGTTGCCGGCCCGGGACTTGAGCGCGACCTCCTTGATGAACAGCGTGATCAGGAAGGCGAGCAGCGCGGCCGGAGCGGCGTACAGGAAGACGTCACCGACGCCGTGACCGTAGGCGGCCTCCATGACCGTACGGAACGGGGCGGGCAGCTTGTCCAGGTCGGGGATGCCCCCGCCGCCGGTGCCGCCGTGGCCCAGGGCCGCACCCTGCGGGCCGAGGTCCGCCAGGCCGTCCTTCACGTAATGGGTGACGCGGTTCGCCATGACGGCGCCCAGCGCCGAGACGCCGATCGCACCACCGAGGGAACGGAAGAAGGTGACGACGGAGCTGGCCGAACCGAGGTCCTTCGGGTCCACCTGGTTCTGCGTGGCGAGCACCAGGTTCTGCATCATCATGCCGATGCCGAGACCCATCACGAACATGAAGATCGCGATGTGCCAGTACGTCGTGTCGTAGCGGATCGTGCCGAGGAGGCCGAGACCGGCGGTGACCAGGAAGCCACCGCTGACCAGCCAGGCCTTCCAGCGCCCGGTGCGGGTGATGACCTGGCCGGAGATGGTCGAGGAGAGGAACAGCCCGCCGATCATCGGGATCGTCATGACACCGGACATCGTCGGCGACTTGTCGCGCGCCAGCTGGAAGTACTGGCTGAAGAAGACGGTGCCCGCGAACATCGCGACACCGACGAACAGCGAGGCGAGCGAGGCGAGCGTGATGGTCCGGTTGCGGAAGAGCCGCAGCGGGATGATCGGCTCGCTGGCGCGGGACTCGGTGAAGACGAAGAGCAGCGCGAGGACCACGGAGCCCGCGAGCATCACGCCGGTCTGCCAGGACATCCAGTCGTACTTGTCGCCCGCGAAGGTCACCCAGAGGAGCAGCAGCGAGACGGCGGCGCTGATGAAGAAGGCGCCGGTCCAGTCGACCTTGACCTCGCGCTTGACGACCGGGAGCTTCAGGGTCTTCTGGAGCACGATCAGAGCGATGACCGCGAACGGCACACCCACGTAGAAGCACCAGCGCCAGCCCATCCAGCTGGTGTCGGTGATGACGCCGCCGAGCAGCGGGCCGCCGACGGTGGCGACGGCGAAGACCGCGCCGATGTAGCCGCTGTAACGGCCGCGCTCGCGCGGGGCGATCATGGCGGCCATGACGATCTGGGCGAGGGCGGACAGACCGCCGACGCCGATGCCCTGCACCACACGGCAGGCGATCAGCATGCCCGAGCTGGTCGAGAGCCCGGCGACGACCGAACCCGCGACATAGATGATCAGGGCTATCTGGACCAGCAGCTTCTTGCTGAACAGGTCGGAGAGCTTGCCCCACAGGGGGGTGGTCGCGGTCATCGCCAGCAGCGAGGCGGTGACGACCCAGGTGTAGGCGCTCTGCCCGCCGCCCAGGTCGGAGATGATCTCCGGCAGGGCGTTGGAGACGACGGTGGACGACAGTATCGCGACGAACATGCCGAGCAGCAGCCCGGCAAGTGCCTCCATGATCTGCCGGTGTGACATCGGCGTGCCGTCGGAGGCGTCGTGGCCCCCGTGCTTGGCGTGGCCGCCCCGCACACCGGTTGGTGTGGTCGTAGCCATGTAAGTCCTTGTCTTTGCTTCTGTTACGCGGGTGTACGGGTGTACGAGCCGTCGTGGCTGTCGGCCCGGCGCGAGCGGCAGTCGCCGCTGTGCTTTCCGGGGGCGCACCCTCCGGTGCCGCGACAGGAGAAGCTGTCGCGCAGCCGGGCCAGCAACGTGTTGAGCTGTCCGACCTCGTCGTCGGACCAATCCTGAAGATGGCAGGCGAACATCTCGGTCGACCGGCGGTAGAGGTCCTCCAGCACCCCTTCGCCCGCGGGGGTCAGCCGCAGGATGCGGGAGCGCTTGTCCGCCGGGTCCGGGAACCGTTCGATCCAGCCCCGTTCCGCCACGTGGGCGACGTGCCGGCTGGTCACCGACATGTCGACCGCGAGGAGCTCGGCCAGCCGGCTGATCCGCATCTCCCCGTGCCGGCTCAGCAGAGTCAGCACGGCGGCGGATCCACCGGGGCACTCGGCGGGCAGGATGCGGGCGAGACCTCGTTTGACGGCTCCGATGGCGCTCAGCTGCCGGGCCAGTTCTTCGTACTGACTCCGTGCGGCCACGGGACCCCCCAGACAATCTCACCGGTCATCTTGTTGCTTAGGGCAACCATAGAAGCCGTTGGTTGCTGCAGGCAAACGAAAAGGGGCTTGCGGGAGTAAAGGAACGCAAAAGGCTGCGCCGGGTCCTGGTCAAACCCGCAGTGTCTGCGGTAGAGGAGGGGGTGATGTGGTACGCGACACACCGGTGGCGGATCGGCGGGCGGCGCCCGGGGGTTGGGCCGTTCGCCCGAGTTCGCTAGGGTCCTGCGACATGGCACACAATCCCCACGCACCGCAGGGTCCCGAGGGCTCCCACGACCCGGCCGGCAGCACCCAGATGTTCCGCGCCTTCGTCGATGAGGGCGAGCCGCAGCGCGCGCAGCAGCCCGCCGCCGTCTCCTCCGGTCCGAGGACCGGACTGATCGCCGGAATCGTCGCGGTGGTCATCGTGCTGGGCGCGGTCGCCTGGCTCGCGCTCGGCTGACCGACCCGTTACGCGCCCCGGCCCGCATCCGTCTTCGCGCCGCTCCCTCGCCGATTCGCGAGGGGGCGGCGCTTCGGTGTGCGGCCGCCGCCGTACGGGAATGCGCACCGGCCGCCGAGGAGGCCCCGGCGGCCGGTGGTGAGGCGGGTGCGGACTCAGTCCGCGATGAGCCCTTCCCTGAGCTGGGCGAGCGTACGCGTCAGCAGACGGGAGACGTGCATCTGCGAGATGCCCACCTCCTCGCCGATCTGCGACTGGGTCATGTTGGCGAAGAACCGCAGCATGATGATCTGGCGCTCGCGCGGCGGGAGCTTGGCCAGCAGCGGCTTGAGCGATTCGCGGTACTCGACGCCTTCCAGCGCCGTGTCCTCGTAACCCAGCCGGTCGGCCAGCGAGCCCTCGCCGCCGTCGTCCTCGGGGGCGGGCGAGTCCAGCGACGAGGCCGTGTAGGCGTTGCCCACGGCCAGACCGTCGACCACCTCCTCCTCGGAGACCCCGAGCGCCCGGGCCAGCTCCGGCACGGTCGGCGAGCGGTCGAGCTTCTGCGCGAGCTCGTCGCTGGTCCGGGTGAGGGCGAGCCGGAGCTCCTGGAGCCGGCGCGGCACCCGCACCGACCACGAGGTGTCGCGGAAGAAGCGCTTGATCTCGCCCACGACGGTCGGCATCGCGAACGTCGGGAACTCCACGCCCCGTTCGCAGTCGAAGCGGTCGATCGCCTTGATCAGGCCGATGGTGCCGACCTGGACGATGTCCTCCATCGGTTCGTTACGGCTCCGGAACCGCGCCGCCGCGTACCGCACGAGGGGCAGGTTGAGCTCGATGAGTGTGTCCCGCACATAGGCACGCTCCGGGCTGTCGGTCCCACCGGGACCCGGGGCGGGGCCCAGCGCGGCGAGCCGCAGGAACAGGGAGCGGGAGAGCGTGCGGGTGTCGATGGCTTCCGGCGAGCTGGTGAGCGCAACGGGTGCAGGCTCGCTCTTTTCGAGCGTGAGCACCTTCGAGCTGCCCTGTTCTTCGGACATGCCACCCCCTTGAGGTCGCGGACGGTCGCGGTGGCCACGACCATCGGAGGAACGCAGCCTCCACCTGAATACCGGAGGCGGGGCTGCGGCAAACTCACTTCCCGCAGAATGTCACATGTCGGCAACACGCTGTAGTGACTTGTCGACAAGTCCAGGGGGAGTCTGCGCAGTTAACAAGGGGTGTGGGGCTTTTGGGCCCCGGGAAACGCCCCGGGAACGGTCTACCCGTTTCGGCTACGCCTCGATCCTGTTTGCGGATCGCAGTCTGGCGAAACTCCGGGCCAGGAGCCTTGACACATGCATCTGAGAGACCCCCAGTTCGGCACTGATCTGGGACTGCGTCAGGTTGCTGTAGTACCGCAGCAGCAGGATCCGCTGCTCCCGCTCGGGCAGTTGTACGAGGAGGTGCCGGACCAGGTCCCGGTGCTCGACGCCCGCGAGGGCCGGGTCCTCGTAGCCGAGCCGGTCGAGGAGGCCGGGGAGCCCGTCGCCCTCCTGGGCCGCCTCCAGCGAGGTCGCGTGGTACGAGCGCCCGGCCTCGATGCAGGCCAGCACCTCGTCCTCGGAGATCTTCAGCCGCTCGGCGATCTCCGCGGTGGTGGGCGAGCGGCCGTGCGCGGTCGTCAGGTCCTCGGTGGCGCCGGTGACCTGCACCCAGAGCTCGTGCAGCCGGCGGGGGACGTGGACGGTGCGCACGTTGTCCCGGAAGTACCGCTTGATCTCGCCGACCACGGTGGGCATCGCGAACGTCGGGAACTGGACGCCGCGTTCGGGGTCGAAGCGGTCGATCGCGTTGATCAGCCCGATGGTGCCGACCTGGACGACGTCCTCCATCGGCTCGTTCCGGCTGCGGAACCGCGCGGCGGCGTACCGCACGAGCGGGAGGTTGGCCTCGATCAGCGCGGTGCGCACCCGGTCGTGCTCCGCGGTGCCCGGCTCCAGGTTCTTGAGCTGCCCGAAGAGCACCTGGGTGAGTGCCCTGGTGTCGGCGGTCCGGGACCGGGCGGGGGCGGCCGTCTCATCGGGGGTCTCGTGGACCGTCGTCTGCACCTGGCCCGGCGGCTGGGCCGACGGCCCGGCGGGCGGGGCGGCCGGTGCCGCCTGGTGGACCTGGGGAGGCACTTGAGGCGCTGTACTGGCCGGCACGATGACGCCACCCCTTCGCGGTCAACAACTACGGCTTGCGGTCAACTTCGGTCAATTCGTCCGTCAAAAGCGGTCATAGCATCACAAGACATGACCACTATGTGCAAGCACCCCATAGCGCCGTGTTGACCTTGCCCGGGTTTAAAACGTGCGCCGGGCGTCCATCGGGTCCTGGGACAAAGAAAAGCCCCTCACCGTCGCGGTGAGGGGCTCGCAGGGCCGAAGGCGTCAGAACGGGTAGTCGGCGATCACCCAGGTGGCGAATTCACGCCACTGACCGGCGGCCGCCTGATGGTCCGGGTGCTCGATGTAACGCTTCAGCGCGGCCTCGTCCGCGACCGCCGAGTTGATGGCGAAGTCGTACGCGATCGGCCGGTCGGTGATGTTCCAGGCGCACTCCCAGAACTCCAGCTCCGGGATGGTCCCTTCCAGCGCCCGGAACGCCTCCGCACCCGCGACGACCCTCGGGTCGTCCCGCTCGACGCCGTCGTTCAGCTTGAACAGGACCAGATGGCGGATCACGCGGTACCCCTAGTTGACGAGCTCGGACATGAAGTCGCCGACGCCCTGCGCGGCGTCCGCGATGCCCTCGAACCCTACTTGCACCAGGTCCGCGGCCCGGGCGGGGGAGTTGATGATCGTGTAGAGCACGAAGACGACAATCACGTAGAGAGCTATCTTCTTCGCTTGCACCATCGGCCCCTGACTCCCCTTCGATCCCCTGCGGTTTCGATCCCCTGTGCGGTCGGGCGAGTCTATCCACACGTATGCGCGGATCCATCGGCCGTTTCCGTCCCGGACCGCGACCTCGGCCCCGGGGGCCAGGGACCAACGTCCCGCGCATCGGGGCCCTTGGTCCGCCCGCGAGGGGGTCCCGGCGAGGCAGGATGGAAGGTGAGCCCCTCGGACTCCGGGGGGCCGGGAACGGGAACCCTGCCGGGGACCATGCCGTGGCCTCCCCCGACCGCGGCAAGGAGCGGCAGGCCCCGTGACCGGGGGAAGCGGCACATCCCCCCGATGCCGCTTCCCCCTCCTCCTACTTCTTCTCGCGCGAGCCCTGCGCATCCCCCAACGCGTCGTACAGGTCCCGCCGGCTGATCCCGAACGGGCGGAGCACCGTGCTGAGGGTGCGCGCGGTGACTCCCTGCTCCACCAGCAGCGGGACCAGGGGCCGCAGGTCCACGTTCCAGGCGGCGCGCTCCGGAGGCGCCAGGACGAACACGCCCTCCTCCTCGCCCCCGACGGCCCCGGCCGCCTCGGAGAGCGGCAGCCACCTCACCCCGTGCCCGAGATCGGCATGCCCGTCCGGCACGGCGATCCGGCGGTCCTCGGCGGACCCGGCCAGCACCTCCGCGAGCACGGCGAGATCGGCGGCGGGCGCCCGGAACACCACGGGGGCCGGTGCCGTCCGCAGCAGCTCCGCCTGCGGCGCGGCGGCGAGCGCCCGGCGGTCGGTCCGGCCCAGGTGGACCACCGGCGCGACCGGCAGCCCCGCCGCGAGCAGCGCTGGTACGGTCCCGGTCGCGTCGCCCGTCACCTCGAACCGGGCCCCCTGAGCCGCCGCATCGGCCAGCCACGCCCGGGCCGCCTGCGAGACGCCCTCCAGCGCGCCGGAGACGGAGGCGGCGAGAACCCCGCCGTCCGCGAGGGCCGCGCGCGCCTCGTCCGGGACGCGCGCCCCGTCCAGGTCCACCGAGGCGTCCGCCGCGCGCCACAGCAGCCCCGGGCGCCCCTCCGGTTCCGGCAGGCCGCGGCGGTGGACGAGCACCAGCGGCCGGCGCGGCCCGGACTCGGTGAGCGTCAGGGTCACCTCGGTCGCCGGGTCTCCCAGCGCGGCCACGAAGTCCGGGTCGAGGTCGCTCGCCACCAGTGTGCTGCGGAAGGCGAAGGTGTCCGGTGAGGCGTGGTCGCTGCGCCGGAGCACCAGGCGGTCGGTCACCTCGTGGTGCGGGTTGACGACGGCGGTGCCGGTCGCGACGTGCGGCCCGGCCGCGAGGCGGACGGCGACGGGGCCGCGCAGAAGGGCCAGACCCTCCTGGTCGAAGGCGGCGTCCACCCCCACGACGCAGGTCGCCCGGGGCGTGATCTCCCGCTCGCCGGTGAACTCCAGCGTCTTGGCGTGGGTCGCGCGGACGTGTCCGTGGCCCCGGGCGTGGATCTTCATTGCCTTCTCCAGGGCCTAGGTGCGTTGTCCGGACCGGTCATCGTAGTCCGCGTCCGCGGGCGCGGAGCGGTCCGGCGGTGGCCCAGTAGACTTCCCGGCATGTTCGAACACCTCCGCCATAAGCCGGGCACCCCTCTGCTCCGTAACCGCGAGCTCGTCATCGCGTGCTCGGCGTTTCGCAGCCGTGTGAATCTGTCCAGCGTGGTGCGGACGGCGGGGTGCTGCGGAGTCGAGCGGATCATCGCCTGCGGCAATGTGAAACTCGACCCGAAGATCGCGCGCGACGGTGCCGAGAACGTCGAGATCGAAATGCGCCGGAGCCTTCCGCCGGTGCTGAAGAAGATGCGCGAGGACGGTTACACCATCATCGCGCTCGAACAGGCCACCCATTCGAAGAGCCTGCACGAGATCAGCTTCCCCCGTAAGGCGGTCATCGTCCTCGGAAACGAGCGGACCGGCCTCAAGGAGGACGAGCTCGCGTGTGTGGACGAGTGCGTGGAGATCCCGGTCTGGGGCTCCCCGCACAGCTACAACGTCGCCACGGCCGGCGCCATGGCGATGTACGAGTACTGCAGGCAGTTCCCGACGGGCTGACCCGCCGGGCTCACTCCTCCGGTCCGGCCGTGACCGCCGTCAGGGTCGCGATGACCTCGGTGCTGTCCGAGTCCAGCCTGCGCGCCCAGGACGAGGAGACGGCGGCGGCGTCCTCGGCCTTCGTGAGCTGGAAACCGGTGACCTTCCAGCCGGCGGCGAGCGCCTTTTCGCCGAGCACCTCTTCGACGTACGAAGGGGTCAGCTCCGGGAGGCCCTGGATGTCCCGCGGCACGGGCTCCCGCCAAATGCTGGTGCCGACCGTGGCCGTGAGCGGCGCATTCGGCTTGGCGACCGTACGAAGGCCGCTCCAGATGTCCTCGTCGCCCCGCACGAGACCGTGGAGCAATTTCCCCCACGGCATCAGGACCAGCAATTCATCGGCGGCCCCCCGCAGCTCCTCCGGGGCATTCTCGATCGCCGCGTTCACGAGCAGCAGATTGGGTACGCCGCCCTTGGCGGGTTTGCGGCGGCTGCGAATGCTCGTCTGCGTCATCCGCTGCCAGGCCGGGTCCACGCCCACGACCAGCCAGTCCGGATTCTCCTTGGCGATGCGATAGGACGCCCGGGCGTCCCCCGTACCGACATCGACGACGACCCGGGAACTCTCCTGGACCAGCCGCTCGAATTCACCCTCGGCGGCCTTTTCGAGCTTCTTGCCCCGCACGATCTGCATCACGGCCAGTGCTTTCTTCTCTCGGCTGTCCGGACGGCGGCGGCCGGCCCCGGCGGGCGTCCCGCCGCCCCCGGCATGATCCCCCAGCACGGGGCCCGGTGACCAACCGGCACCGGACGCGGGCACACGCAAAACCGCCCCCGATCCGTTCACACGGTTCGGGGGCGGTTGGCGGAGCACGGGTCGGGGTGAGTCAGATGGCGATGACCTTGCCGACCGCCAGCCCCTCGAAGAGCGCCGGGGTGATGCGTTCCTCACCCGTGAGGATGGCCTCCTGAGCCGCCTGGCAGATGAGCTGCGACAGGGCGCGCATGTAGCCCTTGCTCCGCCGGTGCAGCTGGGAGGCGAGCATGGCCAGGTCGCCGGGCTGGTGGTTGTGGAGGCGTAGATCCTTGTCGAACTCGTTGACGATGTGGTGGAGGCGCTCTCTTCCTGTCCGGTCGAACCCGAGGGGGCTGGTCATCAACAGGGGATGGTCATGCCAGCGATCCTGTTCCTCCGCGAGCGGCTTCTCGTGGTCGGACGACATCCTCTCCACGATGGCGCGGCTGTTGCGGCCGCAGTAGACGAAGGTCGCCCCGGTCTCGTCACTGATGTACTTGAGGAATGCGAGCGAGTGTTCCGTGTCCGCACCGGGTTCGAGGCGTTCCATCCCGTCGATGAGGACCAACTGGGTGTGGCAGTGCCTCATGATGTAGCAGACCGAGTCGGTTGGATCACGGTCCGGTTGTTCGTGGTCCAGGCCGAGGAAGCGGGCGAAGGAGGCCGGCCAGTCACGGCTGCCCCCGGTTTTGGCCGGAACGCTGAGGGCTATGACCGGAATGCGGTCGACGTTCGGCCCGTAGCGCTCGTTTATTCGCCTTTCGTAGTTCTGTCCGATCCACGCCAGCAGTTCGCTTTTCCCGGTGTTCGCGGGGCCGTCGACGAGGATTCCGATCCGTCCACGCGTCCGCCGGGCGTTCGCCATGAGCTGTCTGTGCACCACCAGTTCGGCGGAGCTTATCGCCGGGGTGCGGACCGG
The DNA here is from genome assembly GCF_036346615.1 of Streptomyces sp. NBC_00523. Lineage (NCBI taxonomy): Bacteria > Bacillati > Actinomycetota > Actinomycetes > Kitasatosporales > Streptomycetaceae > Streptomyces > Streptomyces sp. NBC_00523. The sequence goes on from NZ_CP107836.1 coordinate 3,812,167, forward strand.
CCGCATATTGCCGTGGAAGAGCAGTCGCGGATCGTCCGGGCCGATGATGCCGCCCGTGGCCGGGCCCAGCTCCGGGGGTTTCGGCGCCTGGTCGACCGCGGTGCGCCAATTGGTCAGGGTGCCGCACCATACGGGGGCGGGTGGCTGCCGCGACCCGCGGAGCACGGTCGGGCCCGTCTCCGGCCGGTTGTCCGACGGCGTGGCCGGCCCGACCGTCCCCAGGTGAGGTAACGCGAGGGTGCGTGACGCCACCGGAAGGTCGGCCCACGCCTCCTGCGTTGGGGCGGCGTCGGCGTTGGTGCCGGGCGCCCCGCCGTCCTCGCGCATGTGCGGGTGGCGCCCGGACCGGGCCTTCTGCGTCGAAGACGTCACGTCTTTTCGGAGAATGCTCTCGTAGGCGGCCTGTACCTCGGCGGCCGGTCCCACTCCCAACTCCGCCTGCAGACGTCTGCGCAGCCGGTGGAAGACCAGCAGTGCCTCCGCCGAACGGCCACTGCGGCCGAGCGCGACCATCAGCTGGGCGCAGAGTCTTTCCCGAAGCGGATGCTGGGCCACCAACTGCGTCAGCTGATTGACGACTTCGTCGTTGGCGCCGAGCGACAGCTTCCACTCCGCGCATTCCTCGAAAGCGACCAATCCCTGCTCCGTGATGCCGATCGTGCGGTCGGCCAGCGAGCTCGTGCCTATCCCGTCCAGAACGGGCCCGCGCCACAGGGCCAGTGCCTGGCCTGCCTCTGCTGCCCCTTTCGCCAGGTCCCCGGCGGCGCTGAGTTTCCGTGCCCGGTTCATACCCCGGCGGAAGCGTAAGAGGTCCAGATGTTCATCGTCGACTTGAATGCGGTAGCCGGGTCCGTCCGTCTCGATCGACGTACTGCCGTACCCGGTCAGCCGTTCTCGAAGTCCCGACACACAGTTCTGCACCTGCTTTGTCGCGGTTGTCGGTGGATTCTCCTCCCACAGTGCCGAGATCAATCTCGGAATCGGCAGCATCGCATTAGGAGACAGTAGAAGTGCCGCGAGCAGACGTCTTTGACGCGCGCTGGACAACGCTACCCGAATGTCACCATTCCATATCTCAAGTGGACCTAATACGCGAAAATGCACAGTGAAGCCCCCCTCCAGTGGGGACTCTAACAATCCGGTCTCTCCGAGTTCCGGGCCTTCGGGGATGACGCGTCGATGACGTCTTGATGACGCGACGGCGCTCGTCGCCTTTCCGTCCTGGTCGGAGGCCGGTTGCTCCGCCGGTGACCCGCTGATGACGGGGCGAGGACTGTGGAGTGGAAAGTCACCGCCATGACCTACGCCGTTGTCGTGAACGCTGAGGAGCAGTACTCCATCTGGCCGGAGGGCCGTGAGTTGCCGTCCGGCTGGCGATATGAAGGGGTGAGAGGCGACGAACAGCAGTGCCTCGACCACATCGCCCGCGTTTGGACCGATCTGAGGCCGCTCAGCGGGCGGGCCCGGTGAACGTCGAGCACATCGCCGTAATGGCGGCCTGGCAGGAGGCACTCGGCCGGAATCCGAGTACTCCCGACGACGTTTTCTTCGACCTGGGAGGAGATTCGCTCGGTGCGATGAAAGTGGTCGCCCGGCTCCGCTCGGTATTCGGCGACGGTGCGATCGAGTTGGCGGACTTCTTCGACGGCCCCACCGTGAATGGAATAGTTGCAGTATTGACGTCCGGGTCCGGAAATCCGCCCCCGGCGCCTGTGCCCGCACGCACCGTCGACAGCGGCCGTCTGTCCAGGGGCGAAGACCGCATGCGTCTGCTTGAGCAGCTTCACCCGGATTACGTCATCCGGTACTCCGTGCGTGTGCGGGGAGAACTGGATGTCGACGCGTTATGGCGCGCGATCGCGGAGGTCGTGGCCAGGCACGATCAGCTACGAGTCAGGTACACCCCGGCCCGGGCCGTCGACCGGCCCGGGGACGTGCTCCTCGATGCGGACGTCGATCTGCGCGCGGGCCCCGTCGCAGGTTGGCGGCTGACCCGGACAGGAGTGCAGGAACATGTCCTGACCTTCACCGCGCACCACATCGCGATCGACGGATGGTCCGCAAGCATCGTCGCGTCGGACCTCTCCGCCTGCTACCGCGCCGTCGTGACGGGCAGCCCTCTCGGTGAGCGGCCCGCGGGGCCGTCGTACCCGGATTTCGTGGCGTGGCAGGAGGAGTGGCTGGGGTCCGCGGAGTTCGAGGCGTTGCTCGACGAGCGGGCCCAGCGGATCGCGGGCGTGCCGCCGCTGGAACTGCCACTGGTCCACCGGCGGCCGGACGCCTGGTCGGCAGAAGGCGACGCGGTCGAATTCCGGTTGCCCGCGGCGGTGGCCGAACAGCTCAAGGCATTGAGCAGGGCGTGCGGAACGACTCCGTTCGCGGCCTGGTTCTCCTGCTTCGCGGCCGTCCTGGGACGCGTAAGCGGGCAGGCCGACTTTGCGATCGGAACCCCGGTCGCCGGGCGCGATCGTGCCGAGTGGCACTCGGTGGTCGGCTTGTTCGCCGACATGCTCGCGGTCCGTGTCGACGTCTCGCCCCATCATTCGTTCACCCATCTACTCGCGTCGACCAGCGCCGACCTGCTCGCGGCGTCGACCCGGCCCGCCGTGCCGTTCGACTGTCTGGTCGAGCGGGTGCACCCGCCCAGGGAGAGTGCCAGGCACCCCTTGTTCCAGGTGCTGTTCGCCGTCGAGGATGCTGCCGCGTTCCCCTTCGACGGGCCGGGCCTCCACGTCACCGACATCCCGGACGACTCGACGCTGGCCGAGGTGGACCTCACCCTGTCGCTCCGGCCGGCACCTGACGGTGGCATGACGGGACGCGTCGAGTACCCGACGGCGCTGTTCGACCGCGCCTTCGCGGAGGGCGTGGCAGACGGGTTCGCGGCGCTGGTGGCCGATGCCGTGGCCGACCCGTCACTGGCCCTCGGCGATCTGGGTACGGTGCTCCCGCCCAGTGTGACGGCCGCCGAGGCGTCGGGCGCCGAGGACGCCACGGTGGTCGAACTGTTCGAGCGACAGGCCGCAGCCACACCGGACGCCGTGGCGGTGATCAGTGGCGAGACGGTGCTGACCTACGCGGAGTTGCTCGACCGGGTGCGCCGGTTCAGCGTTCCCGACGCCGGCTTCGCGGGCTTGGCGATGCACCGCGACGCCGACCTGGTCGTCGGCCTCCTGGGCGTACTCAGGTCGGGTGCGGCCTGCGTGTGGCTGGACCCCCGGCACCCCGCAGAGCGACTGCGTGCGCTGCTCGATGGCGCGGAGCCCATAACTCGCGTACGGCTGGCTGACGACCCGGGTCACACGCCCCCCGCCCTGCGCGACGTCGCGTATGTCGCCTACACGTCCGGTTCCACGGGCGAGCCGCGAGGGGTACTCGTCGAACACGGAGCCCTGAGCCGTCACGTACAGGTGATGGGCGACCGCTGCGGCGTCACTACGGAGTCCCGTATCGCGTTGCTGGCCGCCCTCGGTTTCGACGTGTCCATCGAGCAGATCCTCGTTCCGCTCCTCCGCGGGGCGGCGGTCGTCGTGCTCGATCCGCGCAGCCAGTCCGCCGACCAGGTGCTCGAAGACCTGGGCAAGCACCAGGTGTCGATCGTCAATGTCACCCCGATGTACTACCGGGAGCTCGTAGACCGCGCGGTCGTCGACGACGAGCGCTTGCGGCAGGTGTCTCTGCTCAATCTCGGCGGCGACGTGGTGAGCGGGGAGGACGTCCGGCGCTGGCGGGGGCTCGGGCTGCCCGGACGGGTGGCGTGCGTATACGGGCCGACCGAGACCACGATCACCTGCACGGCGCACGAGGTGCCCGAGGACGCGGCCGGCCAGGACGTCATTCCCATCGGGCGCCCGCTCGCAGGCACCGGCGCCTACGTACTTGACGAGCACCAGTACCCGGTTCCCGTCGGCACATGCGGGGAGTTGGTCATCGGGGGAGACCGCGTCGCACAGGGCTATCGAGGCCGGCCCGCCGCTACCGCGGCGGCCTTCCTGCCCGACCCCTTCACGACCGTGCCGGGAGCCCGGATGTACCGCACAGGCGACGTGGTGCGGCAGCGCGTGGACGGCGTTCTGGAGTTCATCGGGCGCCGGGACGCCCAGGTGAAGGTCCGGGGGCACCGCGTAGACCCCGCTGAGGTCGAGTCGATGCTGGTGAGCCACCCGGAGGTGCGGGCCGCCGCCGTGGTGCCCCAGGACGGTGCGGCGCTCGTCGCCTACGTGGTGCCGGAGAGGGGCGCGGGGACTGCGGACCTCCGGGACTGGTTGCGTGAGCGGCTGCCGGCGTACATGGTGCCGTCTGTCGTCGTCGCGGTGCCCGTACTCCCGATGACGGCGAACGGGAAGCTGGACCGGAGCGCGCTGCCCGAGGCCGGTAGGGCGCGTCCCGCCGGTGCTCCTCCCCGGTCCGAGCTGGAGCGGGTGGTCGCGGCGCTGGTGGGCGAGCTGCTCGGAGTCACCGGGGTCGGGGTCCACGACGACTTCTTCGAGCTCGGCGGGCACTCGATCGTGGCGACCCGGCTGGTGTCCCGGTTGCGGGACCGGCTCAGCGTGGACGTCGGAGTCGCGGCGGTGTTCGCCGCACCGACCGTGGCCGGCATCGCCGCGGCGGCGAAGGAGGCTCCCTCGGCCGGGGCCACTCCGGTGGCGGCGGTTGTACGGGGCCGGCCGCTGGAGCTTTCGCCCGTGCAGGAGCGCCTGTGGATGCTGGACAAGCTGGACCCGACCGGCACCGAATACCTCGTGTCACTGGCCTTTCGGGTACGCGGACGCCTGGACCTGACGGCGTTGACGCGGGCGGTTGGAAGAGTGGCGGCCCACCATGAAGTCCTGCGCACCCGGTACGTGGTGGAGGAGGATGCTCCCCTCCAGGTGATCGAAGAGCCGGGCGAGGTCCGGGTGGCCCAGGTCGCGACGCTCGCGGAGCTGGAGGCCGAGGCGTCGCGCGGGTTCGACCTGGCCACCGAGGTGCCATTCCGGGTGACCGTCGCTCGCCTCGGCCCCGAGGAGCACGTGCTTCTGCTCCAGACGCACCACATCGCCTGCGACGGGTGGTCCTGGAACGTGCTCGCCCGTGACCTGTACGCCGCGTACGCCGGCGACGAGCCGGCACCGCTGCCGATGCAGTACGCGGATTACGCGGCCTGGAAGCGTCGGCAGCCGGTTCCGGAGGAACAGCTGGCGTACTGGCTGAAGTCGTTGGCCGGGGCGCCGGAGTTGTCCCTGGCCACCGACCGGCCACGCCCTGAGCTGCGAGAGTCGGCCGGAGCCGTCCGTGCGTTCGCGCTGCCGGCGGACTCCGTAAGCCGCCTGATCGATCGGGGCAGGGCGCGTGGGGCCACCGGCTTCACGACGCTCCTGGCGGCGTACCAGGTCTTCCTGCACAGGTTGAGCGGGCAGTCGGACATCGTCATCGGCACCCCTTCCGCCGGCCGCGACCTGGTCGACGCGGAGGACCTGGTCGGCTGCTTCGTGAACACGCTGGCCCTGCGCACCGACATGTCCGGGCTGACCTCCTTCGACGCGCTCGTGGACGCCGTCCGGGACACCGTCCTGGGCGCGCAGGCGAACGAAGCGGTGCCATTCGATCAACTCGTCGTCGCCCTCAGGCCAAGGCGCGACCCTTCGCGGACCCCGGTGTTCCAGACGATGTTCCAGGTCCATGACGCCGACGGCACGCCCTTCTCCCTGCCGGGGCTGGACCTGGTGCCCATGGACGCCGGGTGCTCCGTCTCGATGGTGGACCTCGGCATGGCGGTCACCGAGCACCCGGACGGGGCCTGGTCCGCCGAGCTGGAATACGCGACCTCCCTGTTCGACGCCTCCACGATCGAGCGTCACTGCGAGGCGTTCGTGCGGTTGCTCCAGGAACTGGCCGAGGAGAACCGCTGGTCGGCCTACCGCCCGGTGCACCGGCTGATCGCCGAGCAGGCCGCCCGGACGCCCGACGCCGTCGCGGTCGTCGACCCGGAGGGCCGGTTGACCTACCGGCAGCTGGACGAGCAGGCGAACCGCCTCGCGCATCACCTGGACGTACGCGCGGGCGACGTGGTCGGCGTATGCCTCACCCGTGGCCGGCAGGCACTCGTCGCCCTCCTCGCGGTCCTGCGCGCCGGTGCGGTGTATCTGCCGTTGAACGCCGACGATCCGGACCACCGCCTCGCGGAGATCCTGACGGAGACGTCCGCCGTCGCCGTAGTGGCCGAAGCGGCGACCGACCGGTTGTTCGGGCCGCGCGTGATACGGGTCGATGCCGAGCGGGAGACGATCGCCGATCGGCCGGCCACGGCACCGGATGTGTCCTGCGACATCGCCTACATAATCCACACATCGGGTTCGACCGGGCGCCCGAAGGGCGTGGTGGTGTCGCACCGCTCGTTCGCCGACCACTGCCTCCGCATGGCGGAGGGGTACCGCCTGTCCTCGGACGCCCGCATGGCGCTGCTCGCGGCGCTCACCTTCGATGCCTCGATGGACCAGGCGGTCGCGCCGCTGCTGGTGGGAGGCGCGGTGGTGGTGCTCGATCTGCGCGCGGTCGATCCCGGCCGGGTGCTCGACCAGTTCGCGGAGTTCGGCGTGACCGTGGCCGACGTGACCCCGGTGTACTACCGGGAACTGGCCCGGGTCGCACAGCCCGCTGATGAGCGGCTGAGGACGCTGCGGCTCATGAGCGTCGGCGGCGACATCGTGACCTACGCCGACGCGCGCGCCTGGTACGAGCTGGGCGTGCCGGGCGGGTTCGCGTGCACCTACGGCCCGACCGAGGCGACGATCGCGTGCACCCTGCACCTGGTATCCGCCGCCGAGGCCGAGGCGGGTGGCGACGCCCTGGTGCCGATCGGAAGGCCGCTGCCCGGAACGGACATGCTGGTACTCGACGAGGCGGGCCGGCCGGTCGGGGACGGGGCCGCCGGGGAACTGCACGTCGGCGGTGGACGTGTCGCGCTCGGGTATCACGGCCGAGCGGACCTCACCGCGCAGCGGTTCGTCCCCGCGCCCTCCGGGCCGCCGGGCTCACGGCTCTACCGGACCGGCGATCTGGTGCGCCGCCGGGCGGACGGCGTGTACGAGTTCCTCTGCCGAGCCGACCGACAGGTCAAGATCCGGGGCTTCCGGGTCGAACCCGGCGAGATCGAGTCCGTTGCCCGGGCGCACCCCGGCATCCGGGACGTCGCGGTCGTCGCTGTGGAGCTGCGGCCCGGGGACCTGGGCCTGGTGGCGCATGTGGTGCCAGGGGCGGGACACGCTCTGTCCGAGGGGGACATCGCGGAGTTCCTGCGCGGCCGGCTGCCTGGTCACCTGGTGCCGGCGGCGTACGTGGTGTGCGACGCCCTGCCGCTGACCCCCAACGGGAAGGTGGACCACGGGGCGCTGCCCGTACCGGTGGTCGAGGACGCCGCCGTCGAGGGGCAGGGCCGGCTGTCCGATCCCATAGCGGCTTCGATCGCCGGCATCTGGTGTGACGTACTGGGCCGGAAGACCGTCGGAGACCAGCAGAACTTCTTCGACCTCGGCGGTCACTCGCTCCTGGCCACCCGCGTATCCATGCGGGTGCAGCGGGAGCTCGGCGTCGAACTGCCCTTGCACGTCTTCTTCCAGGCGGGCACGGTTGCCCAGCTCGCGGACGTCGTGCGCGCCCGTATCGAGGCCGAGCTCTCGGCACTCGGCGAAACGATATGAGGAGCCAAGGCATGAACGAGCAGCACGCGCGGTGGATACGCAACCGAATGGCGATACCCAAGGCTCCACGGGACGGAGCCTTGCCGTTGTCGTCGGCGCAGCGGCAGCTGTGGCTGGTCGACCAGCTGCGGCCGGGCCGGACGGAGTACCTGGTGCCCACCGCGCTCCGCCTGCGCGGCCCGCTCGACCGGGAGGCGATGGAGGCGGCTCTCTCCGATCTGGTGGCGCGGCACGAGGTGCTTCGTACCCGCTATGTCCTGAGCGACGGAGAGCCCGCGCAGGTGGTCGACGAACCGTCACCGGTCCGCCTTCGGCTCGTCGAGTGCGAGGAGTCCGCTCTGCGCGCGGAGATCGACGAACTGACCTCGCGCCCGGTCGACCTGGAACGAGACCACCCGTGGCGTGCCGACCTGATCCGGCTCGCGGCCGACGACCATGTTTTCCTCCTCGCCGTCCACCACATCGCCTTCGACGGCGGCTCGCACGAAGTCTTGTTCGGGCAACTCGCCGATTCCTACGCGGCGTACGCCGAAGGCAGCACCCCGCCCCATGTGGAGCTTCCGGTGCAGTACGCCGACTTCGCGCAGTGGCAGGCCCGTCGGCTCGGCGGGGCGACCGAGGGAATGGCGCGCTGGAAGGAACGGCTCGACGGGCTGGGCCCGCTGCCGCTGTTGACCGACCACGCCCATCCGGCCGAGTGGGACGACACCGGCTCCAGCGTCGAGTTCGACGTACCGGCGGACCTGGTGGCGGGGGTTTCCAAGCTGGGCCGCGGCCACGGGGCCACACCCCTGATGACAGTGCTGACCGCACTGCACGCGCTTCTCGCCAGGATCACCGGTCATGACGACATCGCGGTCGGCGTGCCGGTCAACGGCCGGACACGTAGCGAACTCGAGGGCCTTGTCGGCTGCTTTGCCACGATGCTCGTCATACGGGCCGACCTTTCCGGCGACCCAGACTTCGCCACGCTGCTTCAGCAGGTGCGCAACACGACCGTCGACTGTTACGCGGACCAGGACATTCCGTTCGAGTGGCTGGTGCGCCAGTTGCGTCCGGTCCGTGACCCCGGGCGGCACCCCCTGTTCCAGGTCAGCCTGACCATCGAAGGCGAGGACGACGGGCCACAGCCCTTCGCCGGTCTGACGGTCGAGGAAGTACCGGTCGGCTGGGTCGCCGCGAAGTTCGACCTCACGGTCACGCTGCGGGAACGGGCGGACGGAGGCTGGACGGGCGACCTCACCTACCCGACCGCCGTGTTCACCCGCGAAACCGTGAGCCGCATCGCTGGGTTCCTCGTGCGTCTTCTGCGGGCGGTCGTGGCCGACAGCGCCATCCCCGTGGGGAGTCTCCCACTGGCCGAAGCGGAACCGGACATCGCGCCGCTCGCCCGTAGTCGGCCTGCCGCTCCCGAGGCTCGGGTCGCGGAGCTCATCGCCGGTGTGGACGACACGCGTGTGGCCGTGCGATTCGAGGGGCAGGACCACACCTACGGCCAACTGAACTCCCGCGCCAACCGGCTGGCGCATTTCTTGCTGGCGCAGGGCATCGGCCGCGGGGACCTCGTGGGCGTCCGCCTGCCACGCGGCTACGACCTCGTGGTGGCACTTTTGGCCGTACTCCGCTCAGGGGCGGCATACCTGCCGCTCGATCCGGAGCAGCCGGAGGCACGCACCGCGTTCATGGTGGCCGACGCCGGGGCGCGGCTGGTGCTCGAAGAGATCGATGACGACCTGCTTCAGGAACGAGCGGACACCCCACCCGCCGTGCCCGTACGACCACATGATTCGGCGTACGTGATCTACACCTCGGGATCGACCGGCAGGCCGAAGGGCGTGCTGGTCACCCACCACAACCTGAGTCGGCTGTTCACGGCTGCCGGGCAGGTGGTGCGGCTGCACCAGGACGATGTCTGGACCCTGTTCCACTCCTGCGCCTTCGACTTCTCGGTCTGGGAGCTGTGGGGTGCGCTGGTGCACGGCAGCACACTGGTCGTGGTGCCGGCCGAAATCTGCCGTTCGCCCCATGAGTTCGCACAGCTGCTCGTCGCCGAACGCGTCAGCGTACTCAGTCAGACGCCCTCCGCCTTCGCCGGACTGGTCCCGATGGAGTCCAGCCTGCGGGTCATCGTGTTCGGTGGAGAGAGCCTGGAGCCCGGCCTCCTCCGTCCTTGGTGGCGGGCACTGGGCGATCGCGCCCCCGAGATGATCAACATGTACGGCATCACCGAGACGACGGTTCACGTCACCGCGAGGCGGATGACCCCGGGGGACCGGCCGGGACGCAGCCCGATCGGCCCGGCCCTCGCCGACCTGCGCCTGTACGTCCTGGACGGTGCTCGGCGCCCCTGCCCGGTCGGTGTGCCGGGTGAGATCTACGTGGGTGGGGAGGGCGTGGCCCTCGGCTACCTGAACCGTCCCGAGCTCACGCCCCTGCGCTTCCTGCCCGACCCGTTCGCGGAGGCCGAGGGCGCACGGATGTACCGCAGCGGAGACCTCGCGCGCCGCCTGCCGGACGGCGACGTGGAGTACCTCGGCCGGTGCGACCAGCAGGTGAAGATCCGCGGACACCGTGTCGAGACGGGCGAGATCGAGAGCGCGCTGGTGGCGCACCCGGACGTCACGGGCGCAGTGGTCACAGTGGCGGGAGACAGGCTCGTCGCCTACGCCGTCACGCAGGCCGAGCCGGCCGTACTGCGGGCCCACCTCAAGAACGTGCTACCCCGGTACATGATGCCGAGCGTCGTCACGCCGTTGGCCCGGCTTCCTCTCACGGTGAACGGCAAGGTCGACCGCAGCGCCCTGCCGGTCCCGCGCATGGCGCAGGAGGCGGAGTTCGTCGCGCCGCGCTCCACGGTGGAGGCGGCCGTCGCCTCGGCGTACGCGGAAGTGCTGGAGGTTCCCCGAGCGGGGGCGCACGCCAACTTCTTCGGGCTCGGTGGAGACTCGATCAGGGCGGTGCGCGTGGTCGGCCTGCTGCGTGCGGCCGGCATCGACGTCACCGTCACCGATCTGTACGGCAACCAGACCGTGGCTGAACTCGCGGAGAGGGCCGGCGGCACGATCACCGACGAGCCCCTCGTCGCGCCGTTCGCGCTGCTCGGTCCGGGGGAGCGGGGGCTGCTGCCCGACGGACTGGTCGACGCCTACCCCCTGTCCCAGACCCAGGCGGGCATGCTGTACGAGTTCCTCAACGACGACGTGCGCCGCTACCACAACGTGACCCGGTACCCGGTCCGCGACGATGGAGATTTCTCCGAGGCCCGACTGCGTACGGCGGCTTCCCTCGCCGTGGCCCGCCACGAGGTCCTGCGCACGTCGCTCGACGTGAACACCTGCGCCGAGCCCGTCCAGTTGGTGCATCCGGCCGCCGACATCGACGTGCGCTGCACGGACCTGCGCTCGTTGTCCGGTGCCGACCGGGAGAAGGCGGTGGCCGGCGTTCTGGAGAGGGAGCGGGCCGAGGGCTTCGACCTGTCGGCGGCCCCGCTGCTGCGGCTGCACGCGATTCGAACGGGCGACCGGCGCTGGGAGCTGTGCCTGGTGGAGTTCCATCTCATCCTGGACGGCTGGAGCCACAATTCGCTCGTGACGGAGCTCCTTCGGGACTACATGACCCTTCAGGCCAGGGGCGAGCCGGCGGAGACGCGGGTCCCGGCGGTCCGTTTCGCCGACTTCGTGGCTTCCGAACGACGCAGCGCCGATCCGGACGGCCCGGACCGCCAGTTCTGGCGGGACCGGCTCGCCGAGGCGGAGCCGGCTGCCCTGCCGCAGACCTTCCGGGGTGAACCGGACGGGACGGACTACGAGGTACGCGTGCCGCTCGAACCGGTGGAACGCGGGCTCCTCGAACTGGCCGGGCGCGCCCAGGCACCGCTCAAGTCCGTGCTGCTCGCTGCCCACCTGCGGGTACTCGCCCTGGTATCGGGCCAGACCGGCTTCTATGCGGGCCTGGTATCGAACGGCAGGCCGGAAGTCGTCGGCGGTGACCAGGTGCGTGGCATGTTCCTCAACCTGATCCCGGTGACCTGCCCACCGGTGACCGGCTCCTGGCGGGAGTTCGTGCGTGCGGTCTTCGCCGAGGAGATCGCGGTGCATCCGCATCGCCGGTACCCGATGGCGGCGCTCGGGGCGGACCTCGGGGTGGGCGGGAGCCTGCTCGGCATCGCGTTCAACTACCTGAACTTCCATGTGCTGGACGACGAGATCGTCGACGCCGAGGACATCGTGGACCTGAGCCCGAACGAGTTCGGCCTCGCGGTCTCGACCGAGCCGGGCAGCCTGGTGCTGACCGCTCGTCCCGAACGTGTCGCGCCCGAGTACGGACGGCTGCTGGGGCGCCTCTTCGGGCAGGTGCTCGCAGCGATGGCGTCCGATCCGGACGGCGCGGTTACGGACTGCCTGCTGCCACCCGCTGACCTGCGCCGAGCCCTGGCCGCAGCGCAGGACACGGTCGTCGCGCCCCAGGAACGCCATCTCCTCGCGGTGATCGAGGACTGGGTGCGGCGTACGCCGGACGCGGTCGCCGTCGAGCACAACGGCGTGGACGTCACTTACCGCGCGCTGTGGGACCGGACGCGGCGGTTCGCCCGTCACCTGACAGCGTCCGGCGTCCGGCCTGGCGCCGTCGTCGGCATCAGCAGGTGTATGGATGCGGACCTGGTGGCGGCGATCCTCGGCGTGCACATGGTGGGCGCCGCCTTCCTGATCGTTGACCCGGAGCAGCCATCCGCCCGGACGGCGCCCATGCTGGCGCATACCGATCACGTTCTCTCTGACGGTACGGAACTGCGCGACGGCCCGGACGCCGAGGTCCGGCTGGATCTGGATGCCGCCGCCTACCTGATCTACACCTCGGGCTCCACCGGTGTACCGAAAGCGGTCATCGTCGGGCACCGCGGTGTCGCCAACATGATCGGCCCGCACTCCGAGATGCTGGACATCGGCCCCGGCGCCAGGGTCGCCCAGCTCGCACCAGCTGTGTTCGACATGGCCCTGTTCGAAATGTTCCAGGCCCTCGTCCACGGAGCCACCCTCTGCATGTTCGACCCCGGTGACCGGGTGCCCGGGGACCCCATGAGGGAGAGCCTGCGGCGTACACGGATCACGCACCTCGTGATCGTCCCGTCCGCTCTCGCCACGCTCCAGCCGGCCGGCTTGCCCGACCTGCGGGTGGTCGCCGTAGCGGGCGAAGAGTGTCCTGAGGCCCTTGCCGACGAGTGGGCCGGTCTCGTGAAGATGCTCAACCTGTACGGACCGACCGAGTACACGATCATGGCGACGGGCGTGCCGCTGCTCCCCGGGGGAGGCAAACCGAGTATTGGGAGGGGCATCACCAACACGCGGTGCCATGTGCTGGACCGCCGTCTCCAGCCGGTGCCGGTCGGGGTGCCTGGTGAGCTGTGCCTCGCCGGTCCCGGCGTGGCCCATGGCTACCTCGGACAGCCCCTGGCCACGGCTGCGGCGTTCGTGCCCGACCCCTTCGGCCCGGCTGGCAGCCGGATGTACCGCACCGGCGACCGGGCGGTCCGCCGGAGTGATGGCGAGATCGAGTACCTGGGCCGGCTCGACCGCCAGGTCAAGGTGCGAGGTCACCGGGTGGAACTGGGCGAGATCGAAGCCGTACTGCACCGGCATCCCGACGTCAGGCAGGCCGTCGCCGCCGTCCACGACCAGAGCCTGGTCGCGTACGTGGTGGGGAAGGACAACGACCTCACCGGGTTCCTGCGCGAAAGGCTGCCCGACTACATGGTTCCCAGCCATGTCGTCACGCTGCCCGAACTGCCGCGCTCCGTGAGCGGCAAGCTGGACCGTGCCGCTCTGCCCCGGCCGCTGGCTGGCCGCGCCGTGGGCGATGCGCCGTCCACGGCGGCGGAGCACCGGATCGCACGGGTGTGGAGGGAGGCCTTGGGGCTCCCGGACATCGGCGTCGACGAGGAGTTCCACCACCTCGGGGGCCACTCACTGACCGCCGTTCGGATCGCGGGCAAGCTGGGGGTGTCCGTACGTGACGTGCGTAGCCACACCACGATCCGCGCTCTGGCCACCGTGCTGGAGGGCCGCCGGAACTCGACCGGCGGCGTGTTCCCGGACCAGGCGTTGGTGTGGTTTCGCAAGGAGGGCACGAAGGTCCCGCTGCTCTGCGTGCACCCCGGAGGGGGCAGCGCGCACTGGTACCGGAATCTGACAGCCCGACTGCCCGACGACCAGCCGGTCGCCGCGTTCCAGTACCCCGGCTCGGGAGGCGTGACGGACCTGGCCGCCCGCTACCTCGCGGAGTTCCACGCGGTGCACCCCGATTCCGGAGCCCGCGTCCTGGGCTGGTGCGGCGGCGCGCCGATCGCCTGGGAGATGGCCGCGATGCTGCACCGCGCCGGCAGGGACGTCGAACTGACGCTGCTGGACCCGATCGCGGATGGTTCCGACGCGTCCGCCGAGCTGATCGCCTTCCGCCGCTGCGAGGAGCTGCTGGAGGCCGGGGATCAGCGCGCGGCCGCCGCACTCGCGGACCTGGTGGAACAGGAACTGCCGTCGCCGGAGGAACTGGACACGGCGAGCTGGCTCGCACATGTGCGGGGCTGGCGGAGCCTGCTTGAGGCAGTCTTCGGCTACCGGTACCGGGCGCCGGACTGGCCGGTCAACCTGGTGCTGGGCGACGAGTCGGCGGAAGGCGACCACACCGTCGTCCAGGGGCTCACCCCTGACCGGTATCGCGGGTCCTGGACGGAGTTGTGCGGCGGCCGGCTGAACGTGCACCGAATGGCCGGGGACCACCTCGGCGTTCTGGAACCCGAGCACGTCGGTGTGCTGGCTGCGATCCTGGACGGCCCTCGCCGATGAACCGCGACTTCCGTTTGTTGTGGACCGGATCCGCTCTTTCGGCGTTGGGCGGTACGGCCTCGTCATTCGCGTACACCTTGCTTGTGCTGGCGCTGACCGGCTCCCCGAGCGACGCGGGCCTGGTCGGCTTCGCGGCAGCCCTCCCGCATGCGCTCTGCACGCTGCCTGCGGGGCTGGTCGTGGACCGGGTGGACCGACGCCGGCTGATGATGTTGTGCGACATCGGCCGGGCGCTCGCACTCGTCACCGTACTGGTCGGCCTGGCCCTCGACGTGGTGCCGATCTGGCAGCTCGTGCTGGTCGCCTTCGTCGAGGGCACGCTGACCGTACACGCGGACCTCGCTGAGCAGGCGGCGTTGAGCAACCTCGTCCCCGAGGATGACCTGGCCGTGGCGATGTCACGCTTCGTCGCCCGTGACCGTGCGGCCTACCTGGTGGGCCAGCCGCTCGGCGGCGTGCTCTTTGCCATCGGCAGGTGGGTGCCGTTCCTCTTCGATCTCCTCTCCTACCTGGTGTCGTTCGGGACTCTGCTGGGCATTCGCGGTTCGTTCCAGCAGGACGAGCCGCGGCGGCGCCAACGGTGGACGGCGGAGCTCCGTGAGGGCGCGGCGTGGCTGTGGCGTCGACCGTTCCTGCGCACCACGGCCCTGCTGATCGCGGGGAGCAACATCGCCTTCCAGGCCCTGACGCTGGTCGTTGTGGTCCTGCTTCAGGGGCTCGGCCACTCATCGGTCACGATCGGCCTCGTGCTCGGCTGCGCCGGGGCCGGTGGCACCGTGGGATCGCTCATCGCCTCGTGGGTGAACGAGCGCCTGCGGCTGGCGCATGTGGTGATGGCGGTCAGCTGGGTCTGGGCCTCCCTGGTCGTGGTGCTCACGCTGTCCACTGAGCTTGTCGTGCTCGGTCCCGCGATCGTGGTCATCGCGTTCGTCGGACCGATCTGGATCGTCGGGGTCGAAGTGCATCGGTTGCGCAGCACCCCGGACCACCTTCAGGGCCGGGTGGGCTCGGTGTTCGCACTCGTGTCGTTCGGCCCGGTGCCGCTCGGCTCACTGATCGCGGGCTTCCTCCTGGAGGAGCGCGGAGCGCCGACCGCGCTGGTCTTTCTGGCTGTCGGCCTGGTCCTTCTGGCGATCACCGCCACCGTGGCCCCGTCCGTACGAGAGAAGGAGCGGATCGAGGTGCAGGCATGAAGCTGTACGTAGTGGACGCGAGCCGTCTTCCCGCGGCGTTCCTCGGTACCGACTGGGAAATCGGTGCGGTGGCCCTGGCCCCCGGAAAGGTGCACGCCCGCCGCAGCGACCCGCGCTGGGAGCAGGGGTACGTGCTGGCGACGGTCGGGGACACCCCGGTGGGATTCCTGTCGACGCACCGCAGCAGGGTGCCTGACCTGCCCGATCCCGACTACGCCCTGAAAGCGGCGGACGAACATCTGCTGCTCGGGGGCCGGCACGACCTGGTCGCGGGTGCCGTCGTCGCGCGCGGCTGTGAGCGCGGGCAGGCAGCCGAAATCCGCCGACAGCTGGTGCGGGCGGGTGTCGAACACGCCGCGGCGCACGGGTTGAGGGCGGCGGCCCTGTATGTGCGCGACGATCAGGCAGAGGCGTTCCGGGCCGGATTCCCCTCCTCGGCCGAGGTTCGCCCGGTCTCGCGGATGTCGGTACTGGACATCGACTTCGATACGCAGGAGGGCTACCTGGCCCGTCTCTCCGGCCGCAAGAGGTCGGTCGTCCGCCGCGACTGGCGTGACCGCGAGGCTGCCGGTCTGCGCACCGAAGAAGTGCCAGCTCTCGACGCGATCCCCGCCGCCGCCCCCCTGGTGACCCGGCTCAAGCGCCGCTACGGCATACCCGACCACGAACGGCTAGCGGCGTTCCGCCTGACCGAGTGGGCCAGTGGCACCGAGGCCGAGTTCGTCGCGTTCCTCACTCGTGATGCCGAGGGCGGCCTGATCGCCGCCGGATTCGGCTGCCGCCACGGCGACACCCTGGAGATGTACGAGGTCGGCCTGGACGACTCGTCGGAGCACAGGCGCCTCGGATGGGCCGAGACGCTGTTCTACGCACCACTGCGCCACGCGCTCCGCAGAGGCTGCCGCCGAATTCAACTCGGCCTGGAATCGGAACAGGCCAAGATCATGCGGGGAGCCGAAGCCTCCGACGTCTGGCACCTGATCACCACTCAAGAGAACTCCGCGGAGGCACAACAATGACTACGACCGGCAACCCCACGGAAACGATCAGCAGAATCTGGTGCGAGGTGCTGCGCCTGGACCGATGCGGGCCGGACGACGACTTCTTCGCGCTAGGTGGCAACTCGTTGAGCGCTGTGCAGCTGATCGACCGGGTCGAGGCGGCCCTGTCGATCACCTTCCCTATGAGCGCGCTGTTTCTCGACGGTCGGCTGTCCGCGGTGACCGAAGCATGCCTGAAGGACGCCTGATGCCCGCCTACCCGGAGAGGGAGACGGACGGGGCGCTGCCAAGGGTGGGCGTGCTGCACGGGCCTCAGGCATCCGCCACGAGCAGAGACCTTCTGCGTGCCGCCACGGGCTGGTGCACCCCCGTGCTGCTCTTCCGCGCCGACACGGCGCACAGGCATCCGCGGCTTGTCGCGGCGGCGGGCAGCCTCATGGAGACCGCCATGCTCGACCCGGCCGACCCGGTCGCGTCCGCTCGCACGCTGGGGCTGCGGGGATGCACGACTTTCCTGGACAGCGAATTGGACACCTGCGACCTGCTGTTGGCGGGGCTCGGGCTGCCTGGGGCCGCTTCGGCCGAGAGGCCCTGGGACAAGCTGGTGCAACGCAAGGCGTTCGGCTCGGTCGCCGGGGCGGTCGACGCCCCGGGCGATCTACGCGCGGCGGTCGCCACACTGGGGTTGCCCGGCCTGCTGAAGCCCCGCCGGGGCGTGGCCGGCGCGGGCATCGGTCTGCTGCGCGAACAGGACGATGTGGACGCCGAATACGCCTCCCGGGAGCAGTGGGCGCGGCTGACCTATGAGAGATTCATCCCGAACGGATCGCATCCGTCCGGGGTGCCGTGGCTAGCGGACTATGTTTCCGTGGACACCGTGTCAGTCGCCGACGCGCGCCACCACGTCGCGGTTGTCGACAAGTTGCCGCTCCACATCTGCCAGGGCATCACGGAGACGGGCGACGTCTACCCGTCTCGACTGCAGGCCGCGGACCGGGCCCGTGTACTCGCTGCCACGGACCGGGCGCTGGCCGCACTCGGCGTCCGCGACCGGTTGACGCACACCGAGTTGCGGGTGACGCCGCAGGACGTCGAGGTCATCGAGGTAAACGGCCGGCTGGGCGGTGAAGTGCACCGGCTGGTGAGGCAGCTTGGCGGCCCGGACCTGGCGGCGTGCGCGCTCACGGTGGCGCTCGGCAGGGCTCCCGAGGTGGCGGCCGGGCCGGGAGAGGGCTACCGGTGCACGCTGTACGTGCCTTTCCCCGTCCGGACGGGCCTGGTCCGTTCGGACGTGCGGACAGCTGAACTGGTGGGGATCCCCGGTGTCGTCTCTGTGGACGAGATCGCACGGCAGGGTGACCCGAGGGCGGCCATCGAGGGGCTGACCTGCCGACTTCTCCTCGCGGCCGACTCGGCCGAGGGCCTGGACAAGATCGTGTCCGGGGCCGTCTCGGCAGTTGCGGCGCTGTTCGCCGCCGACGACGTGTCCAACGGCCACTGGGTCACCACGATGCTCTCGGCGATCGAACGGGGAGGGTCCGCATGACTGAGTTCGAGAGCGCGGTGCACCGTGTCGAGCGGATCGCCGGGACTTTTCCGGAACACGTCGCGCTGGAGGCCGGGGGCAGGCGCCTGACGTACCGCGCCCTGTGGCGCCTCGCGGGTGCGATCGCCTGCTCGATCCGGGAGAGGCACGGCCGGGTGCTGCGTGTGGGGCTGTGCGCCTCACGCTCCATCACCGCATACGCGGGCTATCTGGCGATCCTGCGGCTCGGGGCGACCGTCGTGCCGATGAACCCCGTGTTCCCCGCCGCCCGAAACGTCACCATCGCGGTCGAGGGCGAGGTGGACGTGGTTTTGGTGGACGCGGAGGGCGAAGCGCTCACCGAGGTGCTGCACGCAGCGGGGAAGCCGGTGCTCGTCGCCCCGGAGGACGGTGCAGAGGACTTCCAGGGGGCCACCGCTGAGCCGGACGAGTTCGCGTACGTGCTGTTCACGTCCGGTTCGACCGGCAAACCAAAGGGGGTGCCGGTGAGCCACAGGAGCGTCGCTTCCTACCTCGATCACATCGGTGACCGGTACGAACTCGGGCCTGGCTGCCGGCTGTCGCAGACATTCGACCTCACCTTCGATCCTTCCGTGTTCGACCTGTTCGCCACCTGGACGTCCGGCGCGACCCTGGTCGTTCCGACCGCCCGTGATCTGCTGACGCCGACGCTCTATGTGGCGCGCGAGGAGATCACGCACTGGTACTCGGTGCCCTCGGCGGTGTCGTTCGCCCAGCGGGTTCGCGCGCTGGAGCCCGGTGCCATGCCGTCCTTGCGGTACAGCGTGTTCATCGGGGAGCCCTTCACCCACGAGCAGGCGAGGGCGTGGGCGGAGGCCGCGCCCGACAGCGTCATCGAGAACGTGTATGGGCCGACCGAACTGACCGTGAGCTGCACCGAGTACCGTCTGCCGCGGTCGCCGACGCAATGGCGTCGAACACGCAACGGGACGGTGCCGATCGGTTCGGTGTACCCGGCCCTGGAACATGTGCTGCTCGACGAGGACGGCCGGCCCGCCGATGAAGGCGAACTATGTGTCCGAGGACCACAGCGGTTCCCCGGATACCTGGACGCCACGCACAACGAGGGCCGCTTTCTCACCTTCGACGGCGTCCGGGCGGAGCTGTACGAAGGACCGGGCCCGCTCACCGAAGAGCACTGGTACCGCACCGGCGACCGGATACGGCGCGCCGACTCCGGCCTGATACATCTGGGCAGGCTGGACCGTCAGGTGAAGCTGCGCGGCTACCGCGTTGAACTCGGCGAGATCGAGGGAGCCCTGCGTACCGTGCCGGCCGTTGCCGATGCTGCGGTGCTGGTCCGGGACCGACGGCTGTACGCCTTCCACACAGGCGAACCGATCGACGGGCAGGCGCTCCGCAGAGCGATCGGGCACCGGCTGCCCGCCTACATGCTGCCCGACGAGACGCACTGGGTCGAGGCACTGCCGTTGAGCGCCAACGGCAAGGTCGACTACGCGGCGCTCCGAGTCCTGGAGGGATCAACCCTGTGCGTTTCCTGACCAAGGGAAGTTTCGTGCACTGGCCGGGAGGCGCTGAGCACGGAGCGGTGACCGTGGCCTGTTTTGGATGGGCGGGTGCGGGCGCGGGTCAGTTCCGCCAGTGGCGGTCCTGGCTGCCCGACGAGGTCGACCTGATGGCGGCTCGTCTGCCCGGCCGGGAGGACCGGCTCCGCGAGCATTCCTACAGCGCCATGGAGCCCCTCGTGCACGCCCTCGCCGACGACTTCGAGGCGAGGACCGACTTTGTGTTCTTCGGACACTGCATGGGAGCCGTAGTCGCCTA
The DNA here is from genome assembly GCF_036346615.1 of Streptomyces sp. NBC_00523. Classification (NCBI taxonomy): domain Bacteria; kingdom Bacillati; phylum Actinomycetota; class Actinomycetes; order Kitasatosporales; family Streptomycetaceae; genus Streptomyces; species Streptomyces sp. NBC_00523. The sequence continues at coordinate 3,832,231 of NZ_CP107836.1, forward strand.
CGAGCTGGCCCACGCACTGCGCCGCCGCGGTGAGCGGCTGCCGGCCGCGCTGTTCGTCAGCTCGGCAGCCCCCGGGCGCGTCGCCGCCGACCCACCGGGCACGGACATCCGGGCGGAGCTGCGGGGCGTGGGCATGGTGCCGGAAGAGGTTCTTGACGATCCGGTGCTGTTCGAGATGCTGCGCCCGGCCGTGGCGGCGGACTTCGGCGTGGTCGCCGGCTACCGGCACGTACGGCGCGAGGCACTTCCCATACCCGTGGTTGCTTTCCGTGCGCAAGACGACGACACCGACATGGCGGGCTGGGCCGCCGAAACGGCCGCCGGGTTCGAGGCGGCCGTGCTGCCCGGCACGAACCTCTTTCCGATCGGCACATGGCAGGGCCTGGCGAGCGCGGTGGCCGAGCGCGGCATGGCCGCCGTGCCGTAACCGCCGACTGACCCGGCGCGGGCACACGCAAAACCGCCCTCGATCCGTTCACACGGTTCGGGGGCGGTTCTCGCTGGCGGTAGCGGAGGGATTTGAACCCTCGGTGAGTTTCCCCACACTCGCTTTCGAGGCGAGCTCCTTCGGCCGCTCGGACACGCTACCGAGAGAGAGCTTAGACCATGTTGGCCGTACGCCGAAATCCGTTACGGGACCACGCCGCGCACCCCGGCCCGGCCAGGTCAGCGGTCCCGGAAGAAGGCCGTCAGCGGGGCCGCGCACTCGGCTTCCAGGACCCCGGCGACCACCTCGGGGCGGTGGTTGAGGCGGCGGTCGCGTACGACGTCCCAGAGCGAGCCGGCGGCACCGGCCTTCTCGTCCCGGGCGCCGTAGACCACCCGGTCCACCCGGGCCTGCACCAGGGCGCCCGCGCACATCGTGCAGGGCTCCAGGGTGACCACCAGGGTGCAGCCGGACAGGCGCCACTCACCGAGCGCGGCGGCGGCCCGGCGCAGCGCCAGGACCTCGGCGTGCGCGGTCGGGTCGCCGGTCGCCTCGCGCTCGTTGTGCCCGGTGGCCAGCGGCGCGCCGTCCGGGCCGAGGACGACGGCGCCGACCGGTACGTCACCGGTCGCCGCCGCACGGTCGGCCTCGGCCAGGGCGCGGCGCATCACCGCCCGCCACGGGTCCCGTACGGGATCGGGCAGGTCCGGGTGGGGTGCATCGGTCACCCGCGGACCCTAGGGCCTTTCCTTTGGATCATGCCGGGCTCGCGGGCTGTGGCACCGCGCCTCGCGGCGTTGTCGTCAATCACCAACGCTCCGCGTTGCCTCAATCCTCCGCCTTGCGATGCACGGCACCACAGCCCGCTCCCTGATCCGGCCTGATCCAAAGGAAAGACCCTAGCGGACGGTTTCCAGCACCTCGGCCGCCCCCAGCGCGTCCGCGATCTCCGCCAGGGCGTCCGTCCGCAGCATCAGCAGCTCGGCCTCGGGGAGCCCGAGGTCGGACAGGACCCCGGAGTCGCCGATCGGGCCGGCCGGGACGACGCCCGCGGAGGGCCCCTCGTCGTCCTCGTCATTGTCGTTGGTGGCGGTGGTCTCGGGCTCGCCGTCCTCGGTGCCGTCGAGGCCGACGAGCTCCTCCAGGGCGGCGATCGTGTCCTCGGCGCCTGGTTCGCGGCCGAGCAGTTCGTCGGTGAGCAGGATCTCCCCGTACGAGGAGCGGGCGGCGGCGGAGGCGTCCGAGACGTAGATCCGGGGGTCCTCCTCACCGTCCACCCGGACGACGCCGAACCAGGCGTCCTCCTGCTCGATGAATACGAGCACCGTGTCCTCGTCAACCGAGGCGTCACGGGCCAGATCCGTCAGGTCGGACAGGGTCTCCACATCGTCGAGCTCCGTGTCGCTCGCTTCCCACCCGTCTTCGGTGCGCGCGAGCAGTGCGGCGAAGTACACCGTGACTCTCCCACTGGTCTCGGGGCCAAGGGCCGGTCCGGGCGGGGAACAGTCGGTGCTCCGGCTGCCCTGCGTCCCGCCCATTCGGCATCGTGACAGAAACCGGCGCTTCGCGAGAGCAGTTCGGCGGTTGAGTCGGCCATCAGTTCTCTCCACCACCGTCACCAGCGGCTTTTCCGCAGGCCGGGGGGCTACCAGCGGAACGTACGCATCCGCATGGCCTGGCGCATTCGGGCGGCTTTGACCCGCCGCGGCTGCACCCGGTCGCGCAGCGCCTTCGCCTCGTGGAGCTCGCGGAGGAACTGGGCGCGCCGACGGCGGCGCTGTGCGTCGGTCTCGGCCGTGTCGGGGGAGTCCGGTGCGTCGGGGGTGTCAGGTGTGCTCCGGGGAGTCCGCGCGTTCCTGGGGTCCTCGGCGCTCTGTGCCCCGTCGGCCATCGGCTCTTCACCCCCAAGCTGGCTGCGTCGCTGGGTCCGTATGCCACCACCTTCCCCCCGAACGTGTGGATGATGCCAGCGCACGGGTGCGGGAGGCGCGGCTACGCTGGGAGTCATGCGGATCCACGTCGTCGACCACCCGCTGGTCGCGCACAAACTCACCACCCTGCGCGACAAGCGCACCGACTCCCCGACCTTCCGGCGCCTCGCCGACGAGCTGGTGACCCTGCTCGCGTACGAGGCCACCCGCGATGTGCGCACCGAACAGGTCGACATCGAGACCCCGGTGACACCCACCACCGGAGTGAAGCTGTCGTACCCCCGCCCCCTGGTCGTCCCGATCCTGCGGGCCGGTCTCGGCATGCTGGACGGCATGGTCCGGCTGCTGCCGACCGCCGAGGTGGGCTTCCTGGGCATGATCCGCGACGAGGAGACGCTGAAGGCGTCCACGTACGCGAGCCGGATGCCCGACGACCTCTCGGGCCGCCAGGTCTACGTCCTGGACCCGATGCTGGCCACGGGAGGCACGCTCGTCGCGGCCATCCAGGAGCTGATCAGGCGCGGCGCGGACGACGTCACCGCGGTCGTGCTCCTCGCCGCCCCGGAGGGCGTCGAGGTCATGGAGCGCGAGCTCGCCGGGACGCCGGTCACCGTGGTCACCGCCTCGGTCGACGAGCGGCTCAACGAGAACGGCTACATCGTGCCGGGCCTCGGTGACGCGGGCGACCGCATGTACGGCACCGTCGACTAGGCACTCCTGCGCGAACGCCCCCGCCCGGCGCCGTCCTCAGCAGGAGGAGGGCGCCGGGGCGGGCTTCGTCAGCGCGGACAGCGCGGCGGCGGCCGTCTGCGGCTTGCTGAACGCGGTGAACTTCTTGCCGATGATCAGATCGACCGCCCCGTTCTTGCGGGCGTCGGTCTTCGTCGTGGCCCCGGGCAGCTGGGCGCCCAGCACCGGGAACGTGCCGTCGTTGGCGGCCGGGGCGCCGAGCAGGATGCCCGTACCCGGCACCTTCTTGTCGTACGCGGCGGGCGCGTTCCCCACCTCGCCGATCTTGAACCCGCGCTTCTTCAGCTCGTCGGCGGCCGCCTTGGCGAGACCGCCGCGCGTGGTCGCGTTGTAGACGTTGACCGTGATCTTCGCGGGCTGCGGCAGCACCTTGGCGGGTTTCGACGCCTCCGGGGACGGGCAGCGCTCGTTCCGGTCGGCGGCACTGGCCGTCTTGTCGCCGCCTGTGAAGACATCGATGAGCTGCAAGGTGCCCCATCCGGCCAGCCCGAGGGCGACCACGGAGGCGAGGGTCGCGAGGACCACTTTGCTGCGGCGGCGGGGGCGTCGCATGCGGGGGTACTTGTCACCCGTGATGCGGTACTTTCCGCCCATGCCGGGGGGAGTGAGCATGCTCATGGGCGCAGCGTAGTGCGACCCGGTGATGATGCCTACTAAATGATCAATGGATCGCACCCGTCCGGGTGGGAAAACACCCGAACGAACCCCGTACGGGCTCCGAGGCGTCAGCCGAGTTCGAGCACGCGGGCGTGCAGCACCTGGCGCTGCTGGAGCGCGGCACGGACCGCGCGGTGCAGCCCGTCCTCCAGGTAGAGGTCGCCCTGCCACTTCACGACGTGCGCGAAGAGGTCGCCGTAGAAGGTGGAGTCCTCGGCGAGCAGGGTTTCGAGGTCCAGCTGTCCCTTGGTGGTCACGAGCTGGTCGAGGCGGACCGGGCGCGGCGCGACATCCGCCCACTGCCGGGTGCTTTCCCGGCCGTGGTCGGGATAAGGCTTCCCATTTCCGATGCGCTTGAAGATCACACGGAAAGCCTACCGGTCAGGAGCCACCGGGCGCAGCCACGATTGCCACCACGCCGCGTACAAGAAGGCTCACTTGCCCTTCGCCGCGGCTTTCGCGGCCTTCGCCGCCTGCTTGGCCTCCTGCTTGAACGCGCGCACCTCGGCCAGCGACTCGGGCCCGGTGATGTCCGCGACGGACCGGCGCGAGCCCTCCTCCCCGTACGGCCCCGCCGCCTCGCGCCAGCCCGGCGGCCGGACCCCGAACTGCTTGCCGAGGAGCGCGAGGAAGATCTGCGCCTTCTGCGTACCGAACCCGGGCAGGGCGTTGAGCCGCCGGCGCAGCTCCGCCCCGGTCGCGGCATCGGTCCATACGGCGGCCGCCTCACCGTCGTACTGCGCCACCAGGAACTGGCACAGCTGCTGCACCCGCTTCGCCATCGAGCCCGGATAGCGGTGCAGCGCGGGTTTGGCGGTGAACAGTCCGGTGAACGCCTCCGGGTCGTACGAGGCGATCTCATGGGCGTCCAGATCGTCCTTGCCCATGCGCTGCGCCAGGGCGTGCGGGCCCGCGAAGGCCCACTCCATCGGCACCTGCTGGTCGAGCAGCATGCCCACCAGGGCGGCGAGCGGACTGCGTGCGAGAAGCTCGTCCGCCGCCGGCTCCTGGGCGATCCGGAGGGTGATGTCTCGGCCATCGTCGCTCTTGGTCATGGGCGGCATCATGACGAGCGCCGGGGGCGACGGCCAGCACAACCACCGCCGACCGAGCGGTTTGCAGCCGTTTGCCGGTCAGCGGGGGCCGGCTCAGGCCCCCGCGGGCGCCGGGACCCGGGTACTTTCCGGCTCCGGGGCGGGTGTGCGGCGGGTGCGGCGCTCGGCCTGCGCGAGGTGGGCGATCACGTGCGAGTGAAAGCGGTCCACCGCGTTGTCGACGCTGCGGATGAACCCGGTCTCGGCGTTGCCCCGCGTGGCGCCCATGCTCTTGAAGAGCGAGAGCCGGAACCCGGTGATCCGGCTGCCGTCGCGGGGAAGCACGTCGCCCGGCTCCGGACGCAGGCGTTCCAGGGTGCCGCGCGGGCCGTTCTGCCCCTCGACCAGCGTCTCGACGTGCAGATCGGCGGGTGCCTCGGCGAGCTGCCGCATCAGGCGCTTGGCCGACGTCAGCGGATAGGCCCCCTCGGGCACCGGGATCTCCACCGAGGTGCGCAGCTTCCCGGTCCGCAGGTCGGCGACGATCGTGATGGTGCCGGGCGATCCGTCCACCCGCAGTTCGGCGGCGAGCCGCCCCTCCTCGCAGAGCCGGTCGGCGTGCGCGGCGCGCCGGGAGAGGGCGGTGGTGCCGCGCGGGGTGCGCTGGACGGGCAGGGCCTTCTGCCCCAGCTCGCCGCCGATCCGCAGGCAGACCTGGCGGATGAGCCGTTCCCAGCTCTCCACGACCTCCACGGCGCGCGGGTCGCCCTGGCTGAGCGTCTCCTCGTCGATGCCGTTGCGCACGGGCACCCACGAGGGGCCCATGTTCTGGAAGCCGTGGCAGCCGGAGTTCTCGTGCTGGAGGTAGTGCAGCAGCTCCTGAAGGAGCCACGCGTGGGCGGCGTTGCCCACACCCTCGTGCCGGATGAGCATCTGGGCCTGGTGCGCCACCTCCGCCCACGAGAGGTGCCACAGGGCCACCTTGTGCTTGCGCCGTCCGTCGGTCTTGACCTCGACCAGCGGGCTGCCCTCCAGCGCCACGTCGTTGGAGAGCGTGATCACCGCCTCGTAGCCGCGGCGGGCGGCGATGTCCATGTAGTTCTGGACCTGCTCCGACTTCAGCGCGTTCCCGTTGGTCTTCGTCTCCACGAGCGCGGTCCACAGCTTCCCCGCCCGCTCCACCCGGATCACCCCGTCGGGACGCTTCGGGGTCTCGCCGTGCGGGAGGGAGACCTCGGTGAAGGTCTGCATGCGCCCGGCGGGGGCCCCGAAGGCGGCGGTCAGCCGGCGCCCGAACTCCGGCACCTGCGCCATCACGGACAGCAGCACGGAGGTCGCCCGGACCTCGCGCTCCTTGTCGCTCTTGAGGTTCGAGGCGGGGAAGAGCCGTGCGGCCCGCCAGGAGTCGTTCTCGGCGAGCGACTTCGTGGCGAGGGCGGGCAGGGTCACCTTCTTCTTCGCCGTACGGGCACGGGGGCGCTTGGGCGCGGGGGCGGCCGGCTGCTCTTCGACCGCCGAGGTTTTCGGGCCGGGCTGCGCGGGAACGGCGGGGAGCGGCTGGGCGGCACCGGCGAACTCGGCGGCGGGCGGGGCGTCTTCCCCGTCACCCGGGTCCGCAACCGCGTGCGCGGCCTCGTCCGCCGACTCGTTCTCGCCCTCGTCGTCCACGTCGATGCCGAAGTCGGTGGCGAGTCCGGCGAGCCCGGTCTCGTAACCCTGGCCGACGGCCCGGTACTTCCACTCCGTACCGCGCCGGTACAGCTCGCCGAAGATGAAGGCGCTCTCCACGGACGCGTCGCCGATCGAGAACCCGAGCAGCACCTCGCCGGACCGGTCGGCGACGGTCATCCGCAGGTCGTCCAGGTCGCCGAAGCGGGAGCCGCCGTACCGGCTCGCGGCAACGACCAGGCGCTCGACGTCCTCGGGGACGGCGGTCAGGTCGAGGCTGATGCGGTCCTCGCTGCCGCCGTCCGTCGGCGTCTTGCCCAGCAGTTGCACGCTGCCGTCGGCCGCGGAGGGGTTGTTGTAGTAGAAGAAGTCGGCGTCGCCCCGGACCTTGCCCCCGGCGTCCAGCAGGAGCACGGACACGTCCGCGTCGCCGTCCCCGGCGGTGCTGCTCCAGCTCAGGCTCGCGATGACCGTGCCGGCATCGTCGCTGAGGTCCGCAAGCCCGACGTTGGCACCCTTGGTCATCTCACGCATGCAGTCCCCCAGACGCGCGGCCGCGTCGGGTCGCGCCCTGGCGACGGCAGCAGGTTGTTCCGTGACGCAGCGCAACTCGCCGCACACGGGAGAACCGTATCCCCCGTATGGACTATCCGTGAAGGAATCGTGAAGTCCGATTGCGGTCCGCGCGGAGCCGGTGAGGTGGCCCCGCCGATATTGCGAGTCGTGCGCGGTGCGCTGATTGCTACCGTCGGTCCCACAACGCACGGACCCGTTCGCCGGACCAGAAGGATCTTCCTCATGCATGATGCCCGCGCCCTGATCGACATGGGTGCCGAAGCGGTACGCCGGCTCGCTCGTCGCGGTTACGCGCTGGACCTGCCCGCGCTGGAGGAGCTCCAGTCCCGGCGGAACCAGAACATCCGCTCGGCGGACGAGCTGCGTGCGGAGTCCAAGCGGGTGGCGAGCGAGGTCCAGCAGACGGCGCGTCAGGGCGGTGACATCACCAAGCTGAAGGAGCGGGCCCGCGAGCTGAAGGACGAGATCCGGAACATCGACGCGGATCAGGAGCAGGTCCAGGAGCAGCTGAACGACCTCCTCCTCAGCATTCCGAACCTCCCGGCCGACGCGTCCCCGGACGGCGACAGCGACGCGGACGCGGTCGAGGTCAGGCGCGTGGGCACGCCGCCGGTCTTCTCCTTCGAGCCGAAGGACCACGTCGACCTCGGCGAGGCGACGGGCATCCTCGACTTCGCCCGGGCGACCAAGCTCTCGGGCCCCCGCTTCGCTGTCACGCGCGGCGCGGGCGCGGCCCTGGAACGCGCCCTGGCGACCCTCTTCCTCGACCTGCACACCCGCCGCCACGGCTACGTGGAGCACGCGGTCCCGTATCTGGTCACCCGTAAGACCATGACCGGCACCGGACAGCTCCCGAAGTTCGAGGAGGACCTGTTCAAGACCGGGGTGGCCGACCGCGAGCTGTTCCTCATCCCGACGGCCGAGGTCCCGCTGACCAACCTGTACGCGGACGAGATCATCCCGCCCGCCGAGCTTCCCCTCGCCCTGACCGCGCAGACCCCGTGCTTCCGGTCCGAGGCGGGTTCGTACGGCCGGGACACCCGGGGCCTGATCCGCCAGCACCAGTTCTCCAAGGTGGAGATGGTCCGCATCGTCGACCCGGCGGAGGCGGACGCGGAGCTGGAGCAGATGGTCGGCCATGCCGAGGCGTGCCTGAAGGAGCTCGGCCTCGCCTACCGCGTCGTCATGCTCGCCGCCGGTGACACGGGCTTCTCGGCGCAGCTCACGTACGACATCGAGGTCTGGATCCCGAGCCAGAACACGTACCGCGAGATCTCCTCGGTCTCCAACTTCGGTACGTTCCAGGCCCGTCGCGCCCATATCCGCACCCGCGACGAGAACGGCAAGCCCAAGCTCGTCGCCACTCTCAACGGCTCCGGCCTCCCCATCGGCCGCACCCTGGCCGCCCTCCTCGAGCAGTGCCAGCAGGAGGACGGCTCCCTCGTCCTCCCCGAGGCCCTGACCCCGTACCTCGGCTTCCGCCGGATCGCGGCGGACGGGACGCCGGAGGCGTAAGGGGCCTCAGACCGCCGCCGCGCGCGGCTCGCCGTGGAACACCTCGCGCGCGTGCCAGTCGCGGTGGTCCCGGGCGACCGGGGCGGCGGAGGACTGCGGCCCGATGAGCGGGCGGCCGGCGAGCGCTATGACGTGCGCGCCGGCCGCCGCGCTGTGGCCGACGAAGCTCTGCGAGACGAGGATGCGGTCGTCGGCACCGAGGCCGAGGACCCCCTTGTCGAACAGCTTGTGGTGCAGGGAGCAGAGGCAGAGCCCGTTCTCGACCACGTCCGGCCCGTCGAACGCCCACCACCGCACATGGGCGGCCTCGAGCCCGACGGGCACGGCGCCGATGCGCCCGTCGTACCCGCAGAACGCGCACCGGTACTCGTACGCCGTCAGCACCCTCTCCCGCATCCGCGGATCCCGCCCCCGCCGCGCGGCCGCTCCCGCCTCGGCGATCTCGGCCGGCTGGAGCTCCAGCCCGACCGCCTCGCACAGCTCCTCGTGCAGGGAGGGCGGGAAGTTGAGGTCGAGCAGCACCCGCGCCATCCGCCCGAGCAACGACGGCTCCCGCCGCAACGCGTCCCGCAACTCCGGCACCAGCCGCCCGGTCGCCCCCGTCGCCCGCAACTCCCGTACGCCGGTGCCGGGACTCCCCGCCCCGTGATCGGTGCGCACCTCCCACACCCCGTCGCTCACGAGATGGTGGAACGGATACGCGGGCGTCGTCGCACGCCCCGGCCCGTACTCGTCCAGCAGCCGCTTCAGATCCGCCTCCACGGAGCTGTACCGCAGTTCCCCCGCGGCATCCTGCTGAAACCGCGCAAGCGCGTACAACACCAACAACGGCTTGTGCGGCGCCCGAACCCCACTCCGGGTCCACTGCCGCAGGGTCGCGGTACGTTCCAGCCAGTCCATGCGTCAGCCGGATCTCCTCGTGAGGGCCAAGCGCTGCGAAACACCGCCGATCATGGCACAGGGCTGTCCGGCTGCCCCGTTGTCAGCGCGGATCAGCCCCATCGACGCCGGTTTTCCGTACACCGTCCGCGATACGGAACGGCGTTTGCCCAGGGGGACTTGGACACTACGATCCATGTTCATGACAGATATGGCAGGCAGCGGTTACGCACCCGTCCTGCTGGTGATCCGTCGCCACGTCGACTGCTGTCGGCAGTCCAGCGCGCTGTGTCGCTGACGTAACCGGCCCGCCCTCAGCCGGGCAGCCGTTCCCTTCCTCGCGGCCCTTGCCGCCGTGCCCTCGTCGCCGACCGCTTCCGGTCCGTACCGCGCGGACGTTGTTTCGTGCCGGGCCCACCCGATCCGATTTCCGGGGCGGGTAGTGACGCGGGACGGCCGAGGGCGTCGCTTTCCCGGTCCCGTAAGCCGGCCCCTTCCCGGCCGGCCCGCGTGTTACTCGCCCGATTGGACATCGCCATGCCGCGTCTCCCGTTGTTCCCGCGCGCCGCCGTGCTCGGTGCCGCCGCTCTTCTCGCGTTGGGGTCCGCCTTCCCGGCGCAGGCGGCCACGGTCTTCGACCCGCTCCCACCGCACAACCCGTACGCGGGGCCCCAGGGCACCGCGACCATGCACGGCGACACCGGCTCGTCCGACGCCACCCCGCTGCCAGGCCCGGGCACCGGACCGCTGACCTCCAGGCGCGTCACCCTGCAGTCGGCCTGCCCGACCGTCCTGGTCGGCGCCGACGGATACCCCGTGGCGCTCTGCACGCCGATCCTCGGCCAGGTCCCCACCGTGCACCTGCTGGACCCGGCGACCGGCGACTCGCTGGCCGAGCTGAAGATCGCCAAGGGCTCGCTGCTCGGCGGGGTCTACGCGTACCTCGACCACCAGGACCGGCTGGTCGCGGTGGACGGCGACCGCACCCTGCTGCGCATCGCCCACCGCCGGACGGCCTCCGGCGGCTGGGAGTTGTACGTCGCCGACTCGCTGTCGCTGACGTCGGCCGTACCGGAGGGGGACGCGGTCACCGGCATCTCGCCGGACTGGCAGGGCCGGGTCTGGTTCGCCACCGGCGGCGGCATCGTGGGCACGGCCGACGACCGCACGGGCGCCGTCCACGCCCTGACGCTCCCCGCCGGGGAGCGCGTCGACAACTCCATCTCGACGGCGCCCGCCGGCACCGCCGTCGCGACCACGCAGGCCACCTATCTGCTCACCGCCGGGGACGACGGCGTTCCCGGCATCGCCTGGCGGCAACCCTACGACCGAGGGCCCGCGCGCAAGCCCGGCCAGCTCAGCTGGGGCACCGGCTCCACCCCGACGTTCTTCGGCCCCCGCACCGGCACCGACTACCTCACGGTCGTGGACAACGCCGCCCCCACCGAGAACCTGCTCGTCTACCGCACGGACACCGGTGCCCAGGTGTGCTCCGTCCCCGTTCTCCGGACCGGTGGCAGCGGCAGCGAGAACTCCCCGGTGGGCGCCGGCAACTCCGTCTTCGTCGCGAGCACCTACGGATACCCCTATCCCGCGCTCCCCGACGACGCGGGCCCGTCCACTCCGGCCTCCGCCGACTTCGAGGGCGGCCTCAGCCGCGTCGACGTACGCGCGGACGGATCCGGCTGCGACCTGAAGTGGGACACCAAGATCCGCTCGGCGGCCGTACCCCGGCTGTCCACCGCGGACGGCCTCATCCACACGGTCGTCCGCGCCCCCGCCCTCCCCTTCACCGACACCACCTCGATCCTCGACTCGTTCTTCTACGCCGAGATCGACCCCGCGACCGGCAAGACCGTCCGCACCCACTACCTCGGCACGAGCGCCCTCTACGACACCCTCCAGATGGTCGGCTCCATCGCCCCCGGCGGCGTGATCTACCAGGGCACCATCACCGGCATCCTGCGCGTCGGCAACGGGTGACCCTCCAGAGCCCGAACGCGTCGAAGGCCCCCGCAGCGAACTGCGGGGGCCTTCGATGTATTGCCCGGTGAGAGCAATGGCGGAGGATACGAGATTCGAACTCGTGAGGGGTTGCCCCCAACACGCTTTCCAAGCGTGCGCCCTAGGCCACTAGGCGAATCCTCCGCGGCAAACAATACAAGACGTTGAGGAGTGCTCGCGAACCCGTTCCCCGGGGAGGGGTCGGGACGGTGGCCGAGGTGGACTTGTGGGGGTGGGGATCGGCTAAGGTGGGCGTCAGCCCCTCACGTGGCGCTATCTGACTGAACTCCCCCAGGGCCGGAAGGCAGCAAGGGTAGGTCGGCTCTGGCGGGTGCGTGGGGGGCCCTTGCGTTTCCGGGTGGTGCGGGTCACGGTCGGGGCCGGTTGTCAGTGCGCCCCGATAACCTCGTAGGTGTGTCGTCCCTTGCGCTGTACCGCCGCTACCGCCCCGAGTCGTTCGCCGAGGTCATCGGTCAGGAGCATGTCACTGACCCGCTCCAGCAGGCCCTGCGGAACAACCGGGTCAATCACGCGTACCTGTTCAGCGGCCCGCGAGGCTGCGGCAAGACGACGAGTGCGCGCATCCTGGCCCGCTGCCTGAACTGCGAGCAAGGGCCCACGCCCACGCCCTGCGGGGAGTGCCAGTCCTGCCAGGACCTGGCGCGCAACGGGCCGGGGTCCATCGATGTGATCGAGATCGACGCCGCTTCGCACGGTGGCGTGGACGATGCCCGTGATCTGCGGGAGAAGGCGTTCTTCGGACCGGCGTCGAGTCGTTACAAGATCTACATCATCGACGAGGCGCACATGGTGACGTCGGCGGGGTTCAACGCCCTGCTGAAGGTGGTGGAGGAGCCGCCGGAGCACCTGAAGTTCATCTTCGCGACCACGGAGCCCGAGAAGGTCATCGGGACCATTCGGTCGCGTACACACCACTATCCGTTCCGCCTCGTGCCCCCCGGGACCTTGCGCGACTACCTCGCCGAGGTCTGCGGCCGGGAGAACAGCCACGTGGACGACGGCGTCCTGCCGCTCGTCGTGCGCGCCGGGGCCGGGTCCGTGCGTGACTCGATGTCTGTCATGGACCAGCTGCTCGCCGGTGCGGGCGACGAGGGTGTGACGTACGCCATGGCGACGGCACTGCTCGGCTATACGGACGGCTCGCTGCTCGACTCGATCGTGGATGCCTTCGCGGCGGGCGACGGGGCCGCGGCCTTCGAGGTCGTGGACCGGGTCATCGAGGGCGGCAACGATCCGCGCCGGTTCGTCGCCGACCTGCTGGAGCGGCTGCGCGACCTGGTGATCCTGGCCGCCGTGCCGGACGCGGGCGAGAAGGGGCTGATCGACGCCCCCGCCGACGTCGTGGAGCGCATGCAGGCCCAGGCGTCCGTGTTCGGCGCCGCCGAGCTGAGCCGCGCCGCAGACCTGGTCAACGAGGGGCTTACGGAGATGCGTGGCGCCACCTCGCCACGCCTCCAGGTCGAGCTCATCTGCGCCCGCGTCCTGCTGCCCGCCGCCTTCGACGACGAGCGCTCCATGCAGGCCCGGCTGGACCGACTGGAGCGGGGCGCCTCCTTTGCCACCACCGGCCCGGGGCCCGCCATGGGCTACGTGCCCGGCCCCGAGGCCCTCGCCCACGCACCGGTCCCGCCCGCCCCCCAGCCGGACGCCGGGCCCGCCTCCGCCCGCGCTGCCGTCCGGGGCGACGCGCAGCCCCCCGCCCCGGCCCCGGTGGCGCCCCGGACCCCGCCCCCCGCCCCCGTACAGGCACCGCCGCCCGCGGAGGCGCCCGCCGCCGGGCAGCGGCCCGGTGCCTGGCCCGCCGCCGCGCCCGCCCCGGACCAGGGGCGCCGGCCCGGTGGCTGGCCCACCGCCGCCGCACCCGGCCGGGCCCCCGCCCCGCCCCCGGCTGCGACCCCGACCCCACAGAGCGCCCCCACAGCCCCCGCCGCGCCCGAGACCGCTCCGGGCATGGCGCAGGGCGCAGGCCAGGTGCGCAACATGTGGCCCGACATCCTGGAGGCGGTGAAGAACCGCCGACGTTTCACGTGGATCCTTCTCAGCCAGAACGCCCAGGTGACCGGGTTCGACGGCAGCACGCTGCAAATCGGCTTCCTCAACGCGGGTGCGCGGGACAACTTCACGAGCAGCGGCAGCGAGGACGTGCTGCGGCAGGCGCTGGCGGAGCAGTTCAACGCCCAGTGGAAGATCGAGGCGATCGTCGACCCGTCGGGTGGCGCCGGACAGCCCCCGCAGCCCCCCTCCGGCGGTGCCCAGCGCCCGTACAGCCCGCCGCCCGCCGCGCCGCGCCCCGCCGCGCCGGCCCCGCAGTCGTACGAGCGGCCCGCCGCCCCCGCGCCCGCCCCGGCACCGGCTCCCGCGCCCGCTCCGCAGCAGCCGGGCTCCGGCTCCTCGGCCGGGCCGCCGCCCGCCTCCTACGCGGCCCCCGAGGCGCCGAAGCCGGTCGCCCCGGAGGACGACATCCCGGAGGCCGACGACCCCGACCTGGTCGACTCCGCCCTCTCCGGGCACGAGCTGATCGTCCGCGAGCTGGGGGCCACGGTGGTCGAGGAGTTCAACAACGAGTAGGCGGGCCGCCCCCTGTCCACGGACCGGCGTCCGTCAAGGGCGCGGCGCCCCGGCGGCTAGGCTGCACCCCGTGAAGGTCCTCGTCATCGGCGGCGGCGCCCGCGAACACGCCCTGTGCCGCTCTCTGTCCCTCGACCCCGACGTCACCGATCTGTACTGCGCCCCCGGCAACGCCGGCATCGCAGAGGTGGCCGAACTGCACCCGGTCGACGCCCTCAACGGCGTCGCCGTCGCGCGCCTCGCCGCCGAGCTGGGCGCCGGGCTGGTGGTCGTCGGCCCGGAGGCGCCGCTCGTCGCCGGTGTCGCCGACTCGGTGCGCGCCGCGGGCATCCCGTGCTTCGGCCCGTCCGGTGCCGCCGCGCAGCTGGAGGGCTCGAAGGCGTTCGCCAAGGACGTCATGGCCGGGGCGGGCGTGCCCACCGCCCGCAGCTACGTGTGCACCACGCCCGCCGAGATCGACAGCGCCCTCGACGCGTTCGGCGCGCCCTACGTGGTCAAGGACGACGGTCTCGCCGCGGGCAAGGGCGTCGTCGTGACCGAGGACGTCGAGGTGGCCCGCGCCCACGCGCTGGCCTGCGACCGGGTGGTCATCGAGGAGTTCCTCGACGGCCCCGAGGTGAGCCTCTTCGCGATCACCGACGGCACCACCGTGCTGCCGCTCCAGCCCGCCCAGGACTTCAAGCGCGCCCTCGACGGCGACGAGGGTCCGAACACCGGCGGCATGGGCGCGTACTCCCCGCTGCCGTGGGCCGACCCCAAGCTGGTCGACGAGGTCATGGAATCGGTGCTCCAGCCGACCGTGGACGAGATGCGCAGGCGCGGTACGCCCTTCTCGGGGCTGCTGTACGCGGGCCTCGCGATCACCTCGCGCGGTGTGCGGGTCATCGAGTTCAACGCCCGGTTCGGCGACCCGGAGACCCAGGTCGTCCTGGCGCGGCTGCGGACGCCGCTGGCCGGTGTGCTGCTCGGCTCCGCCAACGGCACCCTGGACCAGCTGCCGCCCCTGGTGTGGCGCGACGAGGCGGCCGTCACCGTGGTCATCGCCTCGCGCAACTACCCGGGCACCCCGCGCACGGGTGACCCGATCGAGGGGCTGGACGAGGTCGCGGCGCAGGACGCCCCGCACGCGTACGTGCTGCACGCCGGCACCAAGAGCGACGGCGACACCGTCGTCAGCGCGGGCGGCCGAGTGCTGTCCGTGACGGCGACGGCCGACGACCTCGCGGGCGCCCGTGAGCGCGCCTATGCGGCTGCGGCGCGGATCCGGCTCGACGGTTCCCAGCTCCGTACGGACATCGCCAAGAAGGCCGCGGAGGACGCGGCGGCCGCCGGAGCCTGAACCGGACGCGCGGTGGGCTCCGGCCCGTACCCCGCTGACCCCTCGCACCTCAACACCTTTGACCAAAGCCATTCCATCGAGTGACGGCTGAGCCATCCGGATGACGCCCGCCGCACCCCCAACTAGGGTGCGGCGCAAGCGTTCCGGCACTTGGCCCACCGGCATTGCGATGTCAGTGGCCGGTGCCACAGTGGGGGAGTGAGCAACACCGCCGTGGGGGCAGAGGGGGTGAGGTCCAGCCGTGTCCGGTACCGGTACGGGTGAGGAGCCGGGTGCGCGGGCAGCGACGGCCCGGGCGCTCGTCCTGCTGCGCATCCGCGGCAGGGCGACAGCTGTGGCACTGCTGCCCGCCGCGCTGGCCGTGGTGCTGTTCGCCGCAGGCGCGCGGGGGTTCGCGGACGGCGGCGGCTGGGACGCGGCGCGCTGGGCCGTGGCCGTCTGCGCGGTCGTGGTCCTGCTGATCGCGGGAGCCGTCGCGCTCGCGGTCGTACGGGCGAAGCCGGCGGTCAGCCCGACCGTCCCGCTCAGCGAGGCGGCGGCGCCCGACCTCTACCGCCTGGTCCGCGAGCTGGCGGACCGGCTCGACGTACCCGCGCCCTCGGCCATAGCCCTCACGCCCGACTGCGACAGCTGGCTGGAGGACCGTACGCATCCGGCGTCCGACGGCTCCGCCCGCCGGACCGAGGCGGCCCCCGTGCTGGTCATCGGCTCCCCGTTCCTGTGGTGGATGCGGGTCGCCGAGCTGCGTGCCCTGCTCGCCCCGGTCGTGGCGGGCACCAGCGCCTCCGCCCAGCCCGACATAGCCGCCGCCCGGCGCTTCGTCCGGGGCCTGGACGGGGCGGTCGCCGATGCCGCCGTCCCCGCCCGCGGGCCGGTGCGCCGGGCCCTGCGGCTGCCGCGCGTCTTCGTCGGGCGGATCGCCCGGATACTGCTGCGCAGCTGTCGCGGTCATGCCGCGGAGATGGAGCGGGGGGTCGCGGCCGCCGCGTCCTTGCGGGCCCGGGAGGTGGACTACGGGCTGCGCATCGTCGCGCAGGAGCAGGTGGGCCTCGCCTACGCGGGCTGGGACCGGCTGCTGACCCGGGTCGCGCTGCCCGCCTGGCGGATGGGCCGCTGGCCCTCGCAGCTGGACGCGGGCGTGGTCGCCGCGCTCACCGAGCTCTCCCGCCGCGACCGGCTGGCCGAGGGGTACGCCTCCCGGCTCGGCGAGCGGCCCGCCTGCGACCTCCTGGAGGAGCCGGGGGCGGCCGACGAGGCGGCGTCCCTGCTGGCGGCGCGGCTGTTCCACGGCGGGCCCGCCGAGACCGGCCCCGACTGGTCCCCGGTGGACTGGCAGCAGTATCCGGACGAGGTGGTCGACCGGAAGTGGCGCTCGGAGGCGGCCCGGCTGCACCGCGTCCTGGACGCCGTGGGCGTGCCGCCCGCCGCGGCCGTCGGCGGGGTGGCCACGCTGGACCGCGTGGTCGAGCACCTGGAGGCGGGGGAGGCCGGTGGCGAGGAGCTGGCGGCCGGGATCACCGCCGCCGTGGCCCGCGAGGAGGCCGAGGCTGAGGACGAGGCGCAGAGACGGGCGAAGGCCACAGCCCCGGGCGCCCTGTCCGCCCCCGACCCCGCCGCCGGGGACGATCTCCTCGCGCTCTGGGGCCCCGACCCGCTCCCGCTGTTCCCGCTCCAGCCGCCCCGTACCGGCACCGAGCTGCTCGCCGATCACGTCGCGGCCATGGTCTGCTGCGCCGCCGTGGACACGGCGGGCGCGGCGCCCGGCCTCGACTGGCTCGACGGGCCCACGCTGCTGGTCGACGGCGAGCGCCGCGCGGACCTCGGCAGCCCCGTCCTCAGCCTCATCGAGGACGGTGACGCCGGACCGCTGCGGTCCTGGCTCGCCTCGGTCGGCGTACGCACCGACAAGCCCGTCCGTCTCGTCTGAAACAGGCCCCCGCCGACCGGGGCCCGGGGCGGACGGGATGGCCGAGAACAACCGCATAACCGGAGCGACAGCTTCCGTTAACGTCAATTCACGACGAACGGTGACGGAGTGCGTGCGTTATGTGATGTGCTGGGGAACGGCGCTGACTGACGGCGCACCACAGTTGATCCGGGGGCCTGAGGGAGGGGGAGCGTGATGGGGGCTGAACAGATCCGTCGGTGGGAATCGGGTGCCCTGGCGCATGCCGTGACCGACCCTTTCGGCCAGGGGCCGCTCCCCTGGCTGCGCGGCAGCGAGAACTACTTCGACGACACCGGCCAGGTCGTGCCCTGGTACGTGGACCCCACCCTGTCCCGCGGCTCCACCGGCGGCGGCACCCGCACCGCCGACGATGTGCGCCGCCAGATCAAGGGCTTCACCTCCACGGGCGCCGCGGCCCCCGGTGAGGCGATCGACTTCCACATCACGGTGGACCCGCCGCAGCAGTTCTCCGTGGACGTCTACCGGATCGGCCACTACGGGGGCGACGGCGCCTCGAAGATCACCACGAGCCCCCGGCTCTCGGGCATCGTGCAGCCGGCCCCGCTCACCGCCGACCGCACGGTCTCCTGCCACCACTGGTGGCTGTCCTGGCGGCTGCAGATCCCCAGCTACTGGTCGCTCGGGGCGTATGTCGCCGTTCTCACCACACTCGACGGCTACCGCTCCCACATCCCGTTCACGATCCGCGACAACCACCCGGCGGACCTGCTGCTCGTCCTGCCGGACGTCACCTGGCAGGCGTACAACCTCTATCCGGAGGACGGCCGGACCGGCGCCAGCCTCTATCACGCCTGGGACGAGGAGGGCCGGCTCCTCGGGGAGGAGGACGCGGCGGTCACCGTCTCCTTCGACCGCCCCTACGCGGGCGCGGGCCTCCCGCTGCACGTCGGACACGCGTACGACTTCATCCGCTGGGCCGAGCGCTACGGCTACGACCTCGCCTACGCCGACACCCGCGACCTGCACGCGGGCCGGGTCGACCCCACCCGCTACCGGGGCCTGGTCTTCCCGGGCCACGACGAGTACTGGTCGGTGCCGATGCGCCGGGCCGCCGAGCGCGCCCGCGAGCACGGCACCTCCCTGGTCTACCTCTCCGCCAACACCATGTACTGGCAGGTCAGCCTGGGACCTTCGGCGTCCGGGGTGCCGGACCGGCTGCTCACCTGCCGCAAGCGCAGGGGGCCCGGCAAGCCCGCGCTCTGGCGTGAGATCGACCGCCCGGAGCAGCAGTTGCTCGGCATCCAGTACGCGGGCCGGGTCCCCGAGCCCCACCCCCTGGTGGTGCGGAACGCGGAGCACTGGTTGTGGGACGCGACGGGTGCCGGTGAGGGCGACGAGATCGAGGGCCTGGTGGCGGGCGAGGCCGACCGCTACTTCCCGCGCACCACGCTGCCGGAGCACGACAACCGCATCCTGCTCGCCCACTCCCCGTACCAGGACAGCGAGGGCGTGATGCGGCACCAGGAGACCTCGCTGTACCGGGCCCCGTCCGGCGCGCTCGTCTTCGCCTCGGGCACCTTCGCCTGGTCCCCGGCCCTGGACCGCCCCGGCCATGTGGACCCGCGCATCCAGAAGGCCACCGCCAACCTCCTCGACCGCATCTGCAAGCGCGCCTGACCGGAGACGCCCACCCCGCGCTCCCGCGCCCACCCGGACGGCACCCCTCCGCAGCCGGCCGTTCCCGGATACGGGACAATCGGAACGGTTCTTGGAACAACGTACGCGGAGGCAGCGTGTCCGGATTCGTAGAAAAGCCCGAGCCGGTGCAGGTGCCGGGGCTCACCCACCTGCACACCGGCAAGGTGCGCGACCTGTACCGGAACGAGGCCGGTGACCTCGTCATGGTCGCCAGCGACCGGATGTCCGCGTACGACTGGGTGCTGCCGACCGAGATCCCGGACAAGGGCCGCGTCCTGACCCGCCTCTCGATGTGGTGGTTCGACCAGCTCGCCGACCTCGTGCCGAACCACGTCCTGTCGACCGAGGTGCCCGCCGGGGCGCCCGCCGACTGGGAGGGCCGCACGATGATCTGCAAGTCGCTGCGGATGGTCCCGGTCGAGTGCGTCGCCCGCGGCTACCTGGCGGGCTCCGGCCTCGTCGAGTACAACGCCTCGCGCACCGTCTGCGGCATCGGCCTCCCCGACGGCCTGGTCGACGGCTCCGAGCTGCCGGGCGCGATCTTCACCCCCGCCACCAAGGCCGCCGTCGGTGACCACGACGAGAACGTGAGTTACGAGGAGGTGGCCCGCCAGGTCGGTACGGAGACCGCCGTCGCGCTGCGCCGGACCACCCTGGACGTCTACGGCCGGGCCCGCGACATCGCCCGCGAGCGCGGGATCATCCTCGCGGACACGAAGTTCGAGTTCGGCTACGCGCCCACCGCCGACGGCGGCGAGGAACTGATCATCGCCGACGAGGTCCTGACCCCGGACTCCTCCCGCTTCTGGCCGGCCGCCTCCTGGGAGCCGGGCCACGCGCAGCCGTCGTACGACAAGCAGTTCGTCCGCGACTGGCTGACGTCCCCCGCCTCCGGCTGGGACCGCAAGAGCGAGCAGCCTCCGCCGCCGCTGCCCCAGGAGATCGTGGACGCGACCCGCGCCAAGTACATCGAGGCGTTCGAACTCCTCACCGGCACGTCCTGGTAGGAACGCCAAATGAAGAAGCCCCCGACCGAAAGGCCGGGGGCTTCTTCATCTGAGCGGACGACCAGGTTCGAACTGGCGACCTCAACCTTGGCAAGGTTGCGCTCTACCAACTGAGCTACGTCCGCAAACGCCGAAGCGCGAGACCTACTATACCCATCCCCGCTCGCGCGCGAGACGCACTGCCGCGTGACGGTTCTCCGCACCCAGCTTCGAGGCGGCCGCCGAGAGGTAGTTCCGTACGGTCCCCTGCGAGAGCGAGGCCCGCTCGGCGATCTCCGAGACCGGCGCCCCGTCGACCGCGAGCTCCAGCACCTCGGTCTCGCGCACGGTCAGCGGGGAGTCCCCGGCGGCGATGGCGTCGGCCGCCAACTCCGGGTCCACGTAACGGTTCCCCGCCCGCACCGTACGGATGATGCCGGCCAGTTGGCGGGCGCTCACGGTCTTGGGCACGAAGCCCCGCACGCCCGCCGCGAGGGCCCGCTTGAGATGGCCGGGCCGGCCGTGGCTGGTCACGATCATGGTCCGGCAGTCCGGGAGTTCGGCCCGCAGCGATGTGGCCACGCTCACACCGTCGGCCCCGGGCATCTCCAGGTCGAGCACCGCGACGTCCGGGCGGTGGGCCCGGGCCATGGCCAGCGCCTCCGGACCCGTCGCCGCCTCCGCGACCACCACCAGGTCCTCCTCCAGCGCGAGGAGGGCGGCGAGCGCGCCCCGGATCAGATGCTCGTCATCGGCGAGCAGTACCCGTACCGCGGTCATCGTCATTCCTCCACGAGGCCGGATCGCGACCTCACCATCACACCCGGGGCCACCATGACCGCGGGACGCAGGGCCAGGGGCGCGCGGCGTGCCGCCGGGGCCTGCGCCAGCGGGATCGTCGCCGTCAGCCGGAACAGGCCGCCCTTCGCCGGGCCCGCCTCCAGCATCCCGTCCAGCGCGGCGAGTCGTTCGCGGAGACCGGCCAGTCCGGAGCCCGGCCCGTCCGAGGTGGGCGGGGGCGCCGTCCCGGCGGGCGCCGCGCCGTCGTTCTCCACCTCGAGCGCCACGGAGCCGACGGAGACCGCCACCCGGATCACGCAGTGGCGCGGGTCGCCGTGGCGCAGCACGTTGGTGGCCGCCTCCCGGACGACCCAGCCGAGCGCCGACTGCACGGGCGCGGGCAGGTGCTCGCCGCTGTCGCCGGTCACCGTGCACTCGATGCCGGCCGCGCTCAACACCCCCTGTGCACCGGCCAGTTCCGTACTCAGGTCCGCTTCGCGGTAGCCGCGCACCACATCGCGTACTTCCTGTTGCGAGGCGCGCGCTATCCGCTGCACCTCGATCATCTGGTCCACCGCCTCCGGCCGGCCGCGCTGGGCGAGCTCCACCGCCAGCTCGCTCTTGAGCGCGATCACCGCGAGGTTGCGGCCCAGCACGTCATGCATGTCCCGCCCGAACCGCAGCCGTTCCTCCGCCACGGCGAGCCTGGCCTGTATGCCCCGGGCCTGCTCGGCCTGCCACATGACGCTCATGCTCCACGCGCTGGGCCGGACCGAGATCAGGACCAGCACACAGCCGAAGAGGCTGCAGGGCAGCACTCCCGCCAGGGTGCCGCCCCGGACGCCGGCCACCGCGAGGGCGCCGGTGATCAGGGCGGTGAGACAGAGGGACTCGACCAGGAAGCGGCGGACCGGCACCAGGAGCACCCGCGTGATCACCAGGGCCATCGGCGCGTTCAGCGTCATGAGCAGCAGCCCCGAGCCCTTGACGCCGTCCGCCCCGGCCAGCGCCGCCAGGAGCCCGACGGCCACGACCAGAAGCACCACGGGGGCCGCCAGGCGCCGCCCCGGGAAGACGGAGATGCCCAGGTAGTGCTCGTAGGAAGCGTGCAGGTTCCGGTTGCTCAGCAGGCACTGCGCGAGGCTCACCAGGAGCAGCGCCAGACCGAGGGCCAGCGGCAGCGGGGCGTGGCGGATGTCGTGGTCGAAGGGCGCCCCCTGCCAGGCCAGGGCGAAGAGCCAGGGGATGCAGGAGACGGTGAACCGCGAGTACAGGTCGATCCGCTCCATCTTGCTGCGCTCCTGCCAGCCGCGGTACCAGCCCCGTACGCGCATCACGGCCCAACCTCCTCGTCAGCGGCGGGGGTCCCAGCGGAACCACCGCTGCACAGCAAACACGGCCAGTGCCGTCCAGACCAGCCCGGTCAACGCGGCGCCGAGCAGGTCGGTGCCCTCGGGGCCGCCGAACCAGCCGGCCCGGACCAGGGTCATCACACCGGTCAGCGGCAGGTACGCGCAGACCGCCGCGAGCCGGTCGGGGAATATGTCGAGCGGGATGAAGAGGCCCGAGCCCATCATCGAGACGAGGAACAGCGGCAGCGTCGTCAGCTGGGCGGTCTGCACGGTGCGGGTGATCACGGAGGTGACCGCGGCCAGGACCGTCAGCAGCACCACGCCCAACAGCAGCCCCGCCACGAGCAGTTCCGGGCGCTCCGGTGCGCCGAGGCCGAAAAAGGCGATTCCGGCGACGACGATCACCGCGCTCTGGGCCAGGGCGAGGGCGCCGGCCGGAAGGGCGGTCCCGGCCAGGATCTCCCCGTCGGTGACCTCGCCGGTGCGCAGCCGCTTCAGGACCAGCTCCTCGCGCCGGGCGACGTAGGCGGAGGCCAGGTTCATGTAGACGGCCTGGATGAGCACGGTCCCGACGCCGCCCATGAGCGTCGCTCCGGCGACGCTGAGCCCGGTCCCGTCGAGGTCGACCTTCTCGAACGCCGACTTCATCGCCATGATCATGGCCGCCGGCATGAGGAGCGCGACGAAGATCGCCGTCCTGTTCCGGGCGAGCAACGACAGTTCGGCCCGGCCGAGGGCCGCCAGTCGGCTCACGGCCGTCGTGCGCGCGGGGGCGGCTCCGGGGGTAGTCGCGGGGGTGGTGGTCGCGGGGGTCACGGGACGGGCACCTCTTCGGTTTCGGCGGCGGACTTCGCGATGTCGAGGAACGCCTCTTCGAGGGAGGCGGAGCGGGCGTCGAGCCCGTGGAGCCGGACGTCCGACTCGGCGGCCCAGCCGAGCAGTTCGGTCAGGGCGTCCTGGAGGCGGTGCGTCCGTATCTCGACCCGGGGGCCCTCGGCGGCGGCGCGGAGCTCCAGGGGCAGCCGTGCCGCCGGAACGCCCTCGGGCAGTTCGAAGCGGATGCGGGCGGGGCGGGCCGCCGTCACCTCGGCCGTGGTGCCCGCGGTCACGATCCGGCCGCGGTGCATGATCGCCAGTCGGTCCGCGAGGGCCTCGGCCTCCTCCAGGTAGTGCGTGGTGAGCAGCACGGTGATGCCGTCCTCCTGGAGGCGGCGCACCAGCGCCCAGGTGTCGCGGCGGCCCTCCGCGTCGAGACCGGTGGTCGGCTCGTCCAGGAAGAGCACCTCGGGCCGGCCGAGCAGCGCCAGCGCCAGGTCGAGCCGCCGCCGCTCACCGCCCGAGAGCTGCTTGACCCGGACGCGGGCGCGGTGGCCGAGCCCGACCAGCTCCAGGGCCTCGCCGGTGGGCCGGGCACCGCTGGTGCAGCCCGCCCACATCCGTACCGTCTCGGTCACCGACAACTCGGACGGGAAGCCGCCCTCCTGGAGCATCACGCCTATCCGCGGGCGGACCCGCGCGCGCTCGCCGTAGGGGTCGTGGCCCAGCACGCGGACCGTGCCGCCGTCCGGCAGGGCCAGGCCCTCCAGGAGCTCGACGGTGGAGGTCTTGCCGGCCCCGTTCGTACCGAGGAGGGCGAAGAGCTCGCCGCGGGCCACGGAGAAGGAGACGCTGGACACGGCCTCGAAGCCGCCGGCATAGCTGCGCCGGACGTCTTCCGCCTGGATCACGCACTCTCGGGACTTGTCGTCGCTGGTCATGTCTTCAGGTTTCCGTCCGCGCCGGGCCCGGGGCAGTGCGGACTGTCATCACCACTCATGACAAACGTCATGGGTCGTGGCGCACGGGCCGGGAAGACACAGGGAGCCGACCGGAAGAGACGGGAACACGACGAAGGCCCCGGTCGTAATCGACCGGGGCCTTCGTATTCTGAGCGGACGACCAGGTTCGAACTGGCGACCTCAACCTTGGCAAGGTTGCGCTCTACCAACTGAGCTACGTCCGCATTGCAACCACTCGGCTTTCACCGGTGGAGCGAGCACTACTCTACCTGATCCACCGGAGTGGTCCTGCAAGTCGTGCAGAGCGGGTGACAGGAATTGCACACTGCGCCTTCCCCCTGGAAGGGGGATGTTCTACTACTGAACTACACCCGCACGCTGCGTGGGGTTCGGCCTTTTCGGCCTCGCCCCTCGGCGTGTTCCAGACTCTATCCGACCTGCGGGGGTGTCGCGCAAGTCGGCTCCCCCGCAGGTCCTCCGGCGGCGCCCCGCCGGACCTGTCGCCGGGTCAACTCGCTTCCTGGAACGCCTCGTACACGCTCTTCGGGATGCGGCCCCGGGCGGGCACGTCCATCCGGTGCGAGCGCGCCCAGGCGCGCACCGCCGCCGGGTCGGGCGCGAGCGAGGTGTGCCGGTACGGAACGGGGGTCTTGCCGTGCTTGCCGGCATTTGTCTGCTTGCGACCGGCCGCCATGTACGGGGCCAGGGCGCTGCGCAGTTTCTTTGCGTTGGACGGATTGAGGTCGATCTCGTACGACTTCCCGTCCAGGGCGAAGGTGACCGTTTCCGCCGCCGTGCCCCCGTCGATGTCGTCGGAGAGTGTGACCACTACGCGCTGCGCCACGGATATCGGTCCTTTCCTACGGCATCGACGCGTCTGACATGCGTCGATGCCGGCCTTCCGGCTGTGAGCGCGGATGCGGGCCGACTGTTGTCGGTGCTCCGGGGCAATGCTGCATTCCCCGGTAATCATTTGTACAGCGAGTGGTACCGCATTGTGAAGCCCGTCCAATTACTTCCGCGTGTCCGCCCGCTATGTGTGCCGCTCGTGAGCATTTGTTTCGCGGCTTTTCCGCCGTCCGGCGATCGGCCGATATCTGGACGTGATCTATCCCGTTTGATATCTACCCGCGTAGAATTTCCGGCCAGGTACGCTGAGTGGACCCGCGGGGGTCCGGGGTACCCCCTCCGGAGAAACAGCCGCACCACACCACCACACCGGGAGTGCCAGTGGCACGCGTCGTAGTCGACGTCATGCTCAAGCCCGAGATCCTCGACCCGCAGGGACAGGCGGTGCAGCGCGCACTGCCCCGTCTCGGCTTCGAGGGAATCGCGGACGTACGTCAGGGAAAGCGTTTCGAGCTGCAGGTCGAGGGGCCGGTCGATGACGCCGCCCTCGCCCGTATTCACGAGATGGCGGAGACGTTCCTCGCCAACACCGTGATCGAGGACTTCACCGTCAAGGTGGAGAACGCCGAGGAGTCGAAGTGACTGCTCGTATCGGAGTCGTCACCTTTCCGGGCACGCTCGATGACCAGGACGCCCTCCGGGCCGTTCGCGTCGCGGGCGCGGAGCCCGTATCGCTGTGGCACCGCGACAAGGACCTGCACCAGGTCGACGCGGTGATCCTGGCGGGCGGTTTCTCGTACGGCGACTATCTGCGCGCCGGAGCCATCTCCCGGTTCTCGCCGGTCATGGAGACGGTGATCGAGCAGGCGAAGGCGGGCATGCCGGTCCTCGGCATCTGCAACGGCTTCCAGATCCTGACCGAGGCGCACCTGCTGCCCGGCGCGATGCTGCGCAACAACCACCTGCACTTCATCTGCCGCGACCAGACCCTGCGCGTCGAGAACGCGGAGACCGCCTGGACCTCGGACTACTCCGCGGGCCAGGAGATCTCCGTACCGCTCAAGAACATGGACGGCCGCTACACCGCCGACGAGCACACGCTCGACGCGCTGGAGGCCGAGGGCCGCGTCGCCTTCCGCTACGTGGGCCGCAACCCGAACGGCTCGCTGCGCGACATCGCCGGCATCACCAACGCCGCGGGCAACGTCGTCGGCCTGATGCCGCACCCGGAGCACGCAGTGGAGCCGCTGATCGGCACCGGTCGCACCGACGGTCTCGGTTTCTTCACCTCGATCATCAAGAAGCTGGTCAACGCATGAGCCTGGACACGGTCAAGCACGCGGCCGAAACCCCGGACACCGCGCAGCCCTGGAAGGAACTCGGCCTCAAGGAGGACGAGTACGCGCGCATCCGCGAGATCCTGGGCCGCCGTCCCACCGGCGCCGAGCTCGCCATGTACTCCGTGATGTGGTCCGAGCACTGCTCGTACAAGAGCAGCAAGGTCCACCTCAAGCAGTTCGGCGAGAAGGTCCCCGCCAACGACGCCATGCTCGTCGGCATCGGTGAGAACGCCGGTGTGGTCGACGTCGGCCAGGGGTACGCGGTCACCTTCAAGGTCGAGTCGCACAACCACCCCTCGTACATCGAGCCGTACCAGGGCGCGGCGACCGGCGTCGGCGGCATCGTCCGCGACATCCTCGCCATGGGTGCCCGCCCGGTCGCCGTCGTGGACCCGCTGCGCTTCGGTGCGGCCGACCACCCGGACACCAAGCGGGTCCTGCCGGGTGTGGTCGCGGGCATCGGCGGGTACGGCAACTGCCTCGGTCTGCCGAACATCGGCGGCGAGGTCGTCTTCGACGCCTGCTATCAGGGAAACCCGCTCGTCAACGCCGGTTGCATCGGTGTGATGAAGCACGAGGACATCCACCTCGCGCAGGCGTCGGGTCCCGGCAACAAGGTCATCCTGTACGGCGCCCGCACCGGTGGTGACGGCATCGGCGGCGTCTCCGTGCTGGCCTCGGAGACCTTCGAGTCGACCGGCCCGGCCAAGCGCCCGGCCGTCCAGGTCGGCGACCCGTTCCAGGAGAAGCTCCTCATCGAGTGCACCCTGGAGATCTTCAAGGAGAAGCTCGTCGCGGGCATCCAGGACCTCGGCGGCGCCGGGCTCTCCTGCGCCACGTCCGAGCTGGCCTCCGCGGGCTCCGGCGGCATGCGCGTCGAGCTGGACACCGTGCCGCTGCGCGACTCCTCCCTCTCGCCCGAGGAAATCCTCATGAGCGAGTCGCAGGAGCGCATGTGCGCCATCGTCGAGCCGCAGCACGTCGACCGCTTCCTGGAGATCTGCGAGAAGTGGGACGTCATCGCCACCGTCATCGGTGAGGTGACCGAGGGCTCGCAGCTGGAGATCTTCTGGCACGGCGAGCAGATCGTGGACGTGCCGCCGCGGTCCGTCGCCCACGAGGGCCCGACGTACCACCGCCCGTTCGCCCGCCCGTCCTGGCAGGACGCGCTCCAGGCCGACGACGCCGGCAAGCTGGCCCGCCCGGCGAACGGCGCGGAGCTGCGCGAGCAGGTCCTCCAGCTGGTCGCCTCGCCGAACCAGGCGTCGAAGTCCTGGATCACGGACCAGTACGACCGGTTCGTGCAGGGCAACACCGTGCTCGCGATGCCCGAGGACGCCGGCATGGTCCGCATCGACGAGGAGTCCAACCTCGGCGTGGCCATGGCGACCGACGGCAACGGCCGGTACGCGAAGCTCGACCCGTACACGGGCGCGCAGCTCGCCCTGGCGGAGTCGTACCGGAACGTCGCCGCGACCGGTGCCAAGCCGCTCGCGATCTCGGACTGCCTGAACTTCGGTTCGCCCGAGGACCCCGACGTCATGTGGCAGTTCGCCGAGGCCACCCGCGGTCTCGCGGACGGCTGCCTGGAGCTGGGGACCCCGGTCACCGGTGGCAACGTCTCGCTGTACAACCAGACCGGTGACACGGCGATCCACCCGACGCCGGTCGTGGCCGTGCTCGGTGTGATCGACGACGTCACGCGGCGTACGCCGGTCGCCTTCGGGGAAGAGGGCCAGCTCCTCTACCTGCTGGGGGACACGCGTGAGGAGTTCGGCGGCTCGGCCTGGTCCGAGGTCGTCCACAACCACCTCGGCGGGATGCCGCCCAAGGTGGACCTGGGCCGCGAGAAGCTGCTCGCCGAGATCCTGATCTCGGCCTCCCGCGACGGCATGATCGACGCGGCGCACGACCTGTCGGACGGCGGCCTGATCCAGGCGGTCACCGAGTCCTGCCTGCGCGGCGGGAAGGGTGCCCGGCTGGTCGTGCCGGACGGCCTCGACGCGTTCACGCTGCTGTTCTCCGAGTCCGCGGGCCGCGCGGTCGTCTCGGTGCCGCGCAGCGAGGAGCTGCGCTTCAACGACATGTGCGGGGCGCGCGGGCTGCCCGTGACCCGCATCGGTGTCGTGGACGGCGACGCGATCGAGATCCAGGGCGAGTTCAGCATCCCGCTGAGCGAGCTGCGCACCGCGCACGAGGAGACGATCCCGGCGCTGCTCGCGTAGTTCCCGGATCGCACACGCCGAAACCCCCGACCGGTTCTGCCCGGTCGGGGGTTTTCGCGTGGTGCGTACGGGGAAGTGCGCGGCCCCGGTGGGAGGTTCGGCCCCGGCTCGTACGGGGAAGGGTCAGGCCCTCGTACGGGTGCCGGGCAGCCGGATCGCCAGGATCAGGGCGAGGAGCATGGCGCCGGTGGCGCAGGCGAAGACCACGTCCGTCGAGGAGACGAAGGCGTCCAGGGCCCGGTCGTGGGCGACCCCGGTGAGGCGGCCGATGTCGCTGGTCGTTCCGCCGGGGCCCTTGGCGGCGTAGACCCTGGTGAGTACGGCTCCGAAGAGGGAGGCTCCCAGGGCCGTGCCGAGGGTCTGGAAGAAGCGGACGCCGGTGGTGGCGACGCCCAGTTGGGCGGGCGGGGCGGTGTCCTGGACGAGCTCGATCAGCTGGCCGATGAGCTGGCCGAAGCCGATGCCCATGAGCAGCAGCGCGCCGCGCACGGTCCACAGGCCGGTGTCCGTGTCGAGCGTGGTCAGCAGGGCCAGGGCGGCGGAGGCGAAGACCGTGCCGCTGACGACGAAGGTCTTCTGCGACCAGCCGGCCGCGACCAGGCGCCCGGAGACGAGCCCGACGACGGTCATGCCGATCGCCATCGGGACCAGGAAGAGACCGGCCGACGTCGCGGCGACCCCGCGGACCACCTGGAGGTAGATCATCACGTAGACGATCGACCCCATCATCGCGACGCCGACCAGACCCTGGACCGCGAAGCCGTACCGCATGAGCCGCAGCCGGAAGAGCGAGAGCGGCAGGATCGGTTCAGCGGCCGTGGCCTGGCGCCACAGGAACAGGCCGAGCGCGACGACGGCGGCGACGGCGAGGCCGACGATGACCGGCGAGGTCCACGCGTAGTCCTCGCCGCCCCATTCGGTGACCAGGAGCAGCGCGGTGGAGAAGGCGGCGGCGAGACCGGCGCCGAGGAAGTCGATGCGGTGGCGCGCGGTGCGGGCGGGGAGCTTCACGACGAAGACCGCGCCGATCAGGACGGCGATGCCGACGGGCAGGTTGACGTAGAAGATCCAGCGCCAGCCCGCGTGGTCGGCCAGGGCACCGCCCAGCCAGGGGCCGAGCGCCATGCCCGCACCGGCGATGATCCCGCCGATGCTGCCCTTCCTGTCGCCCTTGGTCTGGGAGCCCTCGCCCTCCTTGGCGCCCTCGCCCTCCTTGGGGCCCGCCGCGCCGAGCTGACGCAGGACGACCATGGTGACGCTCATCAGCCCGCCGCCGCCGATGCCCTGGAAGGCGCGGGCGGCGATCAGCTCGCCCATGGACTGGGCCATCCCGCACAGCGCGGAGCCGGTGAGGAAGGTGGCGAGCGCCCCGATGAAGACCTTCTTCGAGCCGAGGGTGTCGCAGAGCTTGCCGTACAGGGGCAGCGCGGCGGTCGCGGCGAGCTGGTAGGCGGCGATCAGCCACGGGATCCGGTCGACGCCGTGGACCGGGTCGAGGTCGCGGACGATCGGGACGGTCGCCGAGGACACGATGTTCGAGTCCAGTACGGCCAGCAGGATCGTGACGATGCAGAGCGCCACGGCGATCGTGACGCTCCGGCCGCCGGCCTGCTGTCCGTCCGCGGTCGTCCGCCCTGGCGCGGGCGCTGTGGCTGTTCCGGGCATGACTGGGATCCCCCCTGCTGGGCGGTGCCGACGCGCACCGCTGTGGTCGGTCCCACTGTTCACCGTTTTTCTGTACCGAGTCAAGTTTTCATCCAGGATTAATTTTCATCCTGGTACAGTGAGGTCATGACCGAGGGGATGGGCCTGCGCGAGCGCAAGAAGAGGGAAACCCGGCGGCGGCTGCTGGAAACGGCCACCACGCTCTTCTCCGAGCGCGGGTTCGACCAGGTCTCCGTCGCGGAGATCGCCGACGCGGCCGATGTATCGAAAATGACCGTCTTCAACTACTTCGACAGCAAGGAAGACCTGGTCTTCGCGCCGCTGGAGGAGCACGTCGGCGACGCCGCCCGGATCGTGCGGGAGCGCGCGCCCGGTGAATCGGCGGTCGCGGCGCTGCGGAGGCAGTTCGTGGAGGCCGTCGAGCGCCACGATCCCTCGGTGGGGATGGGGGACCACCCGCTGGCCCTGGGCATCGTCCGGCTCATCCTGGAGACGCCCGCCCTGCTCACCCGCGCCCACTCCTTCTTCGTGCGTACGCAGGACCAGCTCACCGATGCCCTGATCGAGGAGGGCGAGGAGCCGGTCATCGCGCGCATCGTCGCCTCCCAGCTCCTCGGTACGCGCAACGCCCTGCTCACCGAGAACCGCAGGCGCCTGCTGGCCGGCGAACCGGCGGCCGCGGTCGTCCCCGACGCCGTCGCCCTCGCCCACCGGGGCTTCGACCTGCTGGAGAAGGGCCTCGGCGACTACGCGACGCGCACCTGACCCGGGGGCCCCGCGGCTGCGGGGCGGACGCCCTGTCGGTGCCGCGTCGTAGGCTCCCCGGCATGCCGCCCTCGCAGAAGCGCGCCCGTCGCTACGACCCGGCCAGGACCCGCGCCGCGGTCCTCGCCCAGTTCGCCCACGTCCGGGACGGCGTGCGCACGCTGACCCCGGAGCAGCTGGCCGCGCCGAGCGGACTCGGTGACTGGACGGTGCGCGAGCTCGCCGTGCACCTCACCATGGCCCTCGCGCACGTCAGCCGGACGCTGGAGCTGCCCGCGCCGGCCCTCGCCAGGCCCGAGGTGTCCCTCCTGGAGTGGCCGTTCACCACAGCGGCCCGGGCCCCCCGGATCGCGGACGACACCGCCGAACGGGCCGCCGCCGCCCCCGACCTGGACGCGCTCTACGGGGAGGTCGCCGCCCGCTTCGAGGCCCTGGTGAACGGCGCCTCCGAGGACCGGCTGCTGGCCACCCGGGTCGGGGCGATGCGCCTCGGCGACTTCCTGGTCACCCGCACCGTGGAGCTCGTCGTCCACACCTGGGACCTCAACGAGGCGACCGGGCTCTCCGTCCCGTACGACCGGCAGGCGCTCGCCGCGTGCAGCCGGCTCCTCGCCGACGCGCTGGCCGAGCGGGCGCCCGGCGGTTCGGTCGAGGTCCGGGTGCCGCCGTTCGCGGTGGTGCAGTGCGTCCAGGGGCCGCGTCACACCAGGGGCACCCCGCCCAACGTCGTCGAGACCGACCCGCTCACCTGGATCCGGCTCGCGACCGGGCGTACGGAGTGGGCGCGGGAGGTCGAAGCGGCCAGGGTCGCCGCGAGCGGCGAGCGCGCGGATCTCTCCGAGCTGCTGCCGCTGATGGCCTGACCCGGCCGCCGGACGCCCCGAGATGCCGCATACCGGGCGCCCATGGTGTGAGGCTCGCCACGAAACGACCGGTCGGGCTGCTTGCTCCCGGCGCCCGGGAACCGGCTCACGCAGTGCCACGACGGGCCTCTTCGCAGGGTCTTCCGGGTGGCCGGAACCTGTCGGTGGATGGCCGGTGATCCGGGCGCCGCCTGCCCTGCGGCGGTTGCCGCGCGTAGATCGGGGAAGGCCCGAGATTACCGTGCGTGACTGATCCGAGGGGTCCGGGAGCGGTCTTCGGGGGAGCTCCGCCGGTGGTGGGGCGGGGGATCCCCAATTCGGACCAGTGGTCGATCTCCCCTACACTCGATGGCGTGCCTCGTGGTGATGGACGACTCAACCACGACCTGCTCCCCGGAGAGAAGGGCCCCCAGGACGCTTGCGGCGTCTTCGGTGTCTGGGCTCCGGGCGAAGAGGTCGCCAAGCTCACCTATTTCGGACTGTATGCCCTGCAGCACCGTGGACAGGAGTCCGCGGGCATCGCAGTGAGCAACGGGTCCCAGATCCTGGTCTTCAAGGACATGGGACTGGTCTCGCAGGTCTTCGACGAAACCTCCCTGGGATCGCTCCAGGGCCATATCGCGGTCGGTCATGCCCGCTACTCCACCACCGGTGCCTCGGTGTGGGAGAACGCGCAGCCGACGTTCCGTGCGACCGCGCACGGCTCGATCGCCCTCGGTCACAACGGGAACCTGGTCAACACGGCCCAGCTCGCGGAGATGGTCGCCGACCTCCCGCGCAAGGACGGCCGCGCCACCCAGGTCGCCGCGACCAACGACACCGACCTGGTGACCGCGCTGCTCGCCGGCCAGACCGACGACGACGGCAAGCCGCTCACCATCGAGGAGGCCGCCGCCCAGGTGCTTCCCGAGGTGCGGGGCGCCTTCTCCCTGGTCTTCATGGACGAGCACACGCTCTACGCCGCCCGTGACCCGCAGGGCATCCGCCCGCTGGTCCTCGGCCGCCTGGAGCGCGGCTGGGTCGTCGCGTCGGAGTCCGCAGCCCTCGACATCTGCGGCGCCAGTTATGTCCGCGAGATCGAGCCGGGCGAGATGGTCGCCATCGACGAGAACGGTCTGCGTACCTCGCGATTCGCGGAAGCGAAGCCCAAGGGCTGTGTCTTCGAGTACGTCTACCTGGCGCGCCCCGACACCGACATCGCGGGCCGCAACGTCTACCTCTCCCGGGTGGAGATGGGCCGCAAGCTGGCCGCCGAGGCGCCCGTCGAGGCGGATCTGGTCATAGCGACGCCGGAGTCCGGCACCCCGGCCGCCATCGGTTACGCGGAGGCCAGCGGGATTCCGTTCGGCGCCGGCCTGGTGAAGAACGCCTACGTCGGCCGGACCTTCATCCAGCCGTCCCAGACGATCCGCCAGCTGGGCATCCGCCTCAAGCTGAACCCGCTCAAGGAAGTCATCAAGGGCAAGCGCCTGGTGGTCGTGGACGACTCGATCGTCCGCGGCAACACCCAGCGCGCACTGGTCCGGATGCTCCGTGAGGCCGGTGCCGCCGAGATCCACATCCGGATCTCGTCCCCGCCGGTGAAGTGGCCCTGCTTCTTCGGCATCGACTTCGCGACCCGCGCCGAGCTCATCGCCAACGGCATGTCCGTCGAGGAGATCGGCACGTCGATGGGCGCCGACTCGCTCGCGTACATCTCGATCGACTCGATGATCGAGGCGACGACGATCGACAAGCCGAACCTGTGCCGCGCCTGCTTCGACGGCGAGTACCCGATGGAGCTCCCGGACCCGGAGCTGCTCGGCAAGCAGCTGCTGGAGACCGAGCTGGCGGCGGGCCCCGCGGCGACCGCGGCGGCCGACGCGCTGCGGCGTCCGTGACCCGGACCGTCCGGCAGCCCTTCCCCCAGCCCCGTATCTCCACACGAAAGATCCCAGGCAATGTCTGAGACAACAGGTGCTTCCTACGCGGCAGCGGGCGTCGACATCGAGGCCGGCGACCGCGCCGTCGAGCTGATGAAGGAGTGGGTGAAGAAGACGCAGCGCCCCGAGGTCGCGGGTCTCGGTGGCCTCGGCGGCTTCGCCGGCCTCTTCGACGCCTCGGCGCTCAAGCGCTACGAGCGTCCGCTCCTGGCCTCCGCCACGGACGGCGTCGGCACCAAGGTCGACCTCGCCCGCCAGATGGGCGTGTACGACACGATCGGTCACGACCTCGTCGGCATGGTCGTGGACGACCTCGTCGTCTGCGGCGCCGAGCCGCTGTTCATGACCGACTACATCTGCGTCGGCAAGGTGCACCCCGAGCGTGTCGCGGCCATCGTCAAGGGCATCGCCGAGGGCTGTGTGCTGGCCGGCTGCGCGCTGGTCGGCGGCGAGACGGCCGAGCACCCGGGTCTGCTGGGCGCGGACGACTTCGACGTGGCCGGAGCCGGTACGGGCGTGGTCGAGGCCGACCGCCTGCTGGGCCCCGACCGCATCCGCGAGGGTGACGCCGTGATCGCCATGGCGTCCTCCGGGCTTCACTCGAACGGGTACTCGCTCGTCCGCCACGTGGTGTTCGACCGGGCCGGCTGGGCGCTGGACCGCCAGGTCGAGGAGTTCGGCCGGACCCTGGGCGAGGAGCTCCTGGAGCCGACCCGGATCTACTCGCTGGACTGCCTGGCCCTCACCCGTACGACCGAGGTGCACGGCTTCAGCCACGTCACCGGCGGCGGCCTGGCCAACAACCTCGCCCGGGTCATCCCGGACGACCTCCACGCGACGGTGGACCGCTCCACGTGGACCCCGGGCGCGGTGTTCGACCTCGTCGGCAAGGCCGGTCAGGTCGAGCAGCTGGAGCTGGAGAAGACGCTGAACATGGGCGTCGGCATGATCGCGGTCGTCCCCGCCGAGTCCGTGGACGCGGCCCTCACGACGCTGGCCGACCGGGGTGTCGACTCCTGGGTCGCCGGCGAGATCACCGCCCGGGGCGACCACGCGACCGGCGCCGAGCTGGTGGGTTCGTACGCACGCTGAGCGGGAGGATTGGCCGGGCCGACGGGCCCGGCCGGTCACCGGCCGCCTCGCTCTTCCCGTACGCAGGCAGCACAAAACCCGGTCCGGAGGAGCTCCGAACCGGGGTGATGTGTCAGCGCGAGGTCAAGCGCCGCGGCGCTTGGACGACGGACCGGACTGGTCGTTCTCGTCCTCGTCCTCGTCGTTGTTGTACAGATCCGCGTACTGTGCGTACGGGTCATCTTCCTCGTCGTCGTCCTCGAACGGCTCCGCGTTCGGTGGCTGACTCGAAGTCGATGCGCCCAGCTCATTGGCCAGACGCGACAGGTCCGTCCCGCCGCTGCTGTACTTCAGCTGGCGGGCGACCTTTGTCTGCTTGGCCTTTGCCCGGCCGCGCCCCATGGCTCGACCCCCTCGGTGACGGGGCTCGACGGCCCCAGAGTCTTGACACGCGTTCATGTTTCAGGACGGACTCTCGGTAGAGAGACCGTGCCTGTAGAGCTTTAACGGTACCTGCTTCCGCGGCCATACGGTACGCCGCCCGCATCACGCGCCCCGGAAGAGGACCCACGAGACGCCCCGTCCTCGCTGGTCAACTGCGATTTTAACCTCTTATCGGCAGGCGACCCGCCGACCGGCGTGAGTCTTGTCTCGCCGGCCGGCGGGCCGCGGCCCCGCGGAGGGGCGCCGGCTCAGCGCCGACGGGCGTCCGCCATCCGCTGTTCGGCGATCCGGTCGGCCGCCGCGGCCGGCGGAATGCCGTCTTCCTTCGCACGTGCGAATATGGCCAGCGTGGTGTCGAAGATCTTCGTGGCCTTCGCCTTGCACCGGTCGAAGTCGAAGCCGTGCAGCTCGTCCGCGACCTGGATGACCCCGCCCGCGTTCACCACGTAGTCGGGCGCGTACAGGATGGCCCGGTCGGCCAGGTCCTTCTCGACGCCCGGGTGCGCGAGCTGGTTGTTGGCCGCGCCGCACACCACCTTCGCGGTGAGCACCGGCACGCTGTCGTCGTTGAGGGCGCCGCCCAGCGCGCAGGGGGCGTAGATGTCCAGGCCCTCGGTACGGATCAGCGCCTCGGTGTCCGCCGCGACGGCGACCTGGGGGTGCTTGTCGGTGATCCGGCGGACGGACTCCTCGCGCACATCGGTGATCACGACGTCGGCGCCGTCCGCGAGCAGGTGCTCGACCAGGTGGTGGCCGACCTTGCCGACACCGGCGACCCCCACTTTCCGGCCACGCAGCGTCGGGTCGCCCCACAGGTGCTGGGCCGAGGCCCGCATGCCCTGGAAGACGCCGAACGCGGTGAGCACCGACGAGTCGCCGGCGCCGCCGTTCTCGGGGGAGCGGCCGGTGGTCCAGCGGCACTCGCGGGCCACGACGTCCATGTCGGCGACGTAGGTGCCGACGTCGCAGGCCGTCACGTACCGGCCGCCGAGCGAGGCGACGAACCGGCCGTAGGCCAGCAGCAGTTCCTCGCTCTTGATCTGCTCGGGGTCGCCGATGATGACGGCCTTGCCGCCACCGTGGTCGAGCCCGGCCAGGGCGTTCTTGTACGACATGCCGCGCGCGAGGTTCAGCGCGTCGGCGACGGCCTCGGCCTCGGAGGCGTACGGGTAGAAGCGGGTGCCGCCGAGGGCGGGGCCCAGGGCGGTGGAGTGGAGGGCGATGACGGCCTTGAGGCCGCTGGCCCGGTCCTGGCAGAGGACGACTTGTTCGTGTCCGCCCTGGTCCGAGTGGAACAGGGTGTGCAGGACATCGACAGGCGCGCCGGTCACATCGGTCACTGTGGTGACTCCCAAGTACGAAGCGGCGGAAAGACCCTCCTGAAGGTGGGGAGGGCCCGCCGGACCGGCCGTACGGACGGCCCGGCTGGGCAAGAGCGTAAGTCCTACCCCCACGTAGATCTGTTCCAGTGCCAAGGATCACCCCCCACCGGGGGACAGGCGTGACACGATCACCGCATGTCGGTGGTGTCTTCGGTGCTGGTTCCCTACGCGTCCTACCTCCGGGTGTACGAGCCACTGGCGGCCTTCCCGGAGGGCGAGCGCGCCCACTGGGCCCGCTACGCGGCCCGCGACCGGGTGCCCACGGCACAGGACGAACTCAGGCGCTCGCTGGCCGACTTGGTGGCGACCCCGCCCGCCGGAGTGCCGGCGCACGAGAGCGCCGACGCGTTCGTGGCCGAGGTGGACGGCGTGGTGTGCGTGTGCCCGTGGCGGACCCGGCTGCGCGGCTGGCTGGCGATGGACGGGCTGGCGGAGCTGTTCCCCGGGCCGGTGCTCGACGCGGTGCTGCCGCCGGTGGTGCGCGGGCAGGCGCTGGCGGACCACGAGCGGTGGGCGGAGCGCAATCCGGACGCCCGGCCGTGGATCAGGACGGCGGTGTGGCAGGTGCCGGTGCGCTGGTTCGTGCTGTTCGCGGACGAGGAGCGGGAGCATGTGGTCGCCGGTCCGGCCGGGGAGCCTCCGGTGTTCCGGTACCGGACGCCGATGGTCGAGGCGCGGCGCCGGCTGGCCCGGTCGCTGCGGACGCTGCGGGAGACGATGGACGAGGGTCCGCTGACGGCGGGGCTCGTGGACGTCGGGCGGTGGCTGGAGGAGTTCCACCCGCGCTCGCTCGTGGAGCTGGACTACGGCGGGCTCGTGCACGCGCTGCCGGAGCGGGAGCTCAGCGTCGACCGGAGCGCCGCCGACGTGGCGGAGGGGATCGCCGCGCTGCGGGCGGGGGACGCGGAGCGGGCGGCCGAGGCGTACGCGCGTCTCGCGGAGCGCTGGCGGGCCGTAAGGGACCGTCAGTTCGCCAACTGACCGGCGCGCCACCTTGCGCGGACGGCCCGTGAACCGGTTCCGGATGTGACACGTGTGGGTGAAGGGGCGGAAGGGGCCCAGGGGGTGGCGGGACCTACGTCCCGAACCGGGCCTTTGCCTCAACCGTGATGGATAGCACTTACGGGGCCCTTGCGCCCTTCCCTACTCCTCGTGCCAAAATAGGACAAGGAGTCCGGTGAGGACTCCATCCGTCCATGTATGGGCGGATCACTCAGCATTGCACGCTATGGGGGGTCTGATGACTCCTGATCGCTCTGTGACTGATCGTCACGGTGGTGTGACTGTCCGCTATGGCATGGTCCATCGGCTTTCCGTCGCTGATGGACACCTGGGAGGGCAATTCCATCGGTTTGGCCGACCGGGCTGGACGGATGGTGTAGTTGTAGTGCCGAGGACAAGCCGTTCGTCCTATAACCGACTCGGCCCGCGTCCGCCATTTCGGGCAACGTGGGTCAAGGTGCAGAATTTAGAGGAAAGAACCGAGATGGTTCGGTTCTCCCGAGGAGGCCGCTCATGACCGCTCGCACCCCTGATGCCGAGCCGCTGCTGACCCCGGCTGAGGTTGCCACGATGTTCCGCGTGGACCCGAAGACGGTTACCCGTTGGGCGAAGGCAGGCAAGCTCACGTCCATCCGCACGCTCGGTGGGCATCGCCGGTACCGCGAGGCAGAGGTCCGCGCACTGCTTGCGGGTAT
Source organism: Streptomyces sp. NBC_00523 (assembly GCF_036346615.1). Lineage (NCBI taxonomy): Bacteria > Bacillati > Actinomycetota > Actinomycetes > Kitasatosporales > Streptomycetaceae > Streptomyces > Streptomyces sp. NBC_00523. Next base: position 3,870,326 of record NZ_CP107836.1, read on the forward strand.
TCCGCAGCAGCGCAGCGAGGCCTGACAAACCCCCTGTCACCCCGTCACACCTGGGCTTCTGGGTCCCCCAACCCTCTTGCCCACCCATAGCTCCATATGACGGGCGCCCGCCCCAACGGGCGCCATACCTGTGTCGTACGGGTCATGTCATCCGATCGCGCTGGACTCCGCCGGGTCCAGCGCGATTTTTTTGCGCCTGGAACGGCTCCGCCTTGCGCCTGCCCCCCGTCGGCTTACGGCGTCGTTTGCGCAGCCGGGTCCGGCGGCCGGGGCCTCGCCGACGGCCTCACTCGCAGCGTCGCCCGTGGTGTCGGCGGGCGGTGCGGGGGTATCCGGAGGACATCCTTCCGGGAGGTGCAATTGCACATATTAAATTCGCTAGTTGTAGGAAGGGTGTAAAGGACCCCCTTCTCAAAACTGATTCAGTGACACCCGTCACACTGCACGAGTGTTGCCAACTACGAGCCTGCCACTGTGAGGAAGCCGACGGCGCCGCCGAAGGTCATGTCGTGGGAGGACTTACGTCCCCGCTGCGCGACGGCTGCACGGGGACCCGTCGGCGCCTCGTGGGCGGCTCGGGCGGTCCGGCGGGCCGATCGGCCGTCCGGGCGGCCTGTGGGGCCGTTACGGGCTCCATGGCGAGCCTCAGCAGCCGGGCGCAGACCGCGCAGCGCCGGGTGAGGTGCCGGTAGCCGGAGGCGGCGGCCAGGTGCGCGCGCAGCAGTGCGCGGACGTCGTGCCTGGGTGCCTTCGCGAGACCCTGTGTCCGCTCGCGCCGGCTCTCGCCCGTGGATGCCCCCATCGCGCCACCTCCCGGTGGATGCGCGCCGCCCCACTCCAGGAATCACGGGGCGGCCCCTGGTTTCTGAGTACTCGTCGGCGGACACCGCAGTCAAGACGCGCGAAAGCCCGGATCGATGCGATCCGGGCTTTCGTTACTGCGGTCCTGACGGGATTTGAACCCGCGGCCTCCACCTTGACAGGGTGGCGAGCACTCCTAACTGCTCCACAGGACCAGGTTTTGCTGCCTTCCTTGCGTCCGGCTGCGAAAACAGACTGTACAGGAGTTCAGCGGGTGCGGTCGAACTCACTCGGGGTGGCAGGTCCGTTACGGAGATGGACTAGGGTGCGGCGGCGTCGATCGCCTTCACGATCCGCTTGTCCGAGACCGGGAACGCGGTGCCCAGGGCGTGCGCGAAGTAGCTCACCCGCAGCTCCTCGATCATCCACCGGATGTCCAGTACCTCCTGCGGGACGGGGCGGCCCTTGGGCAGCTGCTCCAGCAGCCAGGCGTACTCGTCCTGCATCTCGTGGACCTTCTCCATGCGCGTGGTGTCGCGCTGGACGTTGGTCGGCATCTGCTGGAGCCTGCGGTCCTCCGCCACCAGGTAGCGCATCAGGTCGGGCAGCCTGCGCAGCCCGGTCGCGGTGACGAAGCCGGGCGGCATCAGGCGCGCCAGGTGGTCGCGTACGTCCGTGACGTTGTTGATCAGGACCAGGCTGTTGGTGGCCTTCAGCCGGCGCTCGCACGCCTGCCAGGCCGCCAGGATCTGCTGCACCTGGCCGATCGTGCGCACGGTCAGGTCCACGAGGTCCGCGCGCACCTTGTCGTAGAGCGTCCGGAACGACGCCTCGTCCCAGGCGGGGCCGCCGTGCGCCGCGATCAGCCGGTCGGCGGCCGCCGTCGCGCAGTCGTCGAACAGGCCCTGGATCGAACCGTGGGGATTGCGGGACAGGGCCAGCTTCTGCTGGTTCGTCAGCTTGTCCGACGCGAACTTCGCCGGGTTCACCGGGATGTTCAGCAGGATCAGCTTCCGGGTGCCGCGCCACATCGCCTGTGCCTGCTCGGCCTCGGTGTCGAAGAGGCGTACGGCCACTGTCTCGCCCTGGTCCACCAGCGCCGGGTACGCCTTGACCGGCTGACCCGCACGCCGGGTCTCGAAGACCTTGTTCAGCGTGCCGATCGTCCAGTCCTTCAGGCCCGAACGCTCGATGGATTCGCCGGAGGGCCCCGCGGTCGCCGCCGCGGCCTTGGAGAGGGCCTGGCGGGCCTTCGGGCGCAGCCGGAGCTTCAGCGCCTCCAGGTCCTTGTCCTCGGCGACCATGCGGCGCCGCTCGTCCACGATCCGGAAGGTGATCTTGAGGTGGTCCGGGACCCGGCTCAGGTCGAAGTCCTCCGCGGTGACCGGGACCCCGACCATCCGCTGGAGCTCACGGGCCAGCGTCACCGGCAGCGGCTCCTGGAGGGGCACGGCCCGGTCGAGGAACTTGTCCGCGTAGTTCGGCGCGGGCACGTAGTGCCGGCGGATCGGCTTGGGCAGCGAGCGGATCAGCTCGGTGACGACCTCCTCGCGCAGCCCCGGGATCTGCCAGTCGAAGCCCTCCGAGGTGACCTGGTTCAGCACCTGGAGCGGAATGTGGACGGTCACACCGTCGGCGTCCGCGCCCGGTTCGAACTGGTAGGTCACCCGGAACTTGAGCTTCCCCTGCCGCCAGGAGTCCGGGTAGTCGTCCTTGGTGACGGCCCCGGCCTTCTCGTTGATGAGCATCGAGCGCTCGAAGTCGAGCGCGTCCGGCTCGTCGCGCCGCTTGTGCTTCCACCAGGAGTCGAAGTGGGCGCCGGAGACGATGTGTTCGGGGATGCGCTGGTCGTAGAAGTCGAACAGCGTCTCGTCGTCCACGAGGATGTCGCGGCGCCGGGCGCGGTGCTCCAGCTCCTCGACCTCGCCGAGCAGTTTGCGGTTGTCGTGGAAGAACTGGTGGTGCGTGCGCCAGTCGCCCTCGACCAGGGCGTTGCGGATGAAGAGGTCCCGCGAGGTCTCCTGGTCGATCCGGCCGAAATTGATCTTGCGCTGGGCGACGATCGGCACGCCGTACAGCGTGACCCGCTCGTACGCCATCACGGCGGCCTGGTCCTTCTCCCAGTGCGGTTCGCTGTAGGTGCGCTTCAGCAGGTGCTGGGCCAGCGGCTCGATCCACTCCGGCTCGACCTTGGCGTTGACCCGCGCCCAGAGCCGGGAGGTCTCCACGAGCTCCGCCGACATCACGAACCGCGGCTGCTTCTTGAACAGCGCCGAACCGGGGAAGATCGCGAACTTGGCGCTGCGGGCGCCCAGGTACTCGTTCTTCTCGGTGTCCTTCAGCCCGATGTGCGACAGCAGTCCGGCCAGCAGGGAGGTGTGCACCGACTGCTCGGGCGCGTCCTCCTCATTGAGCTCGATGCCCATCTGCTTGGCGACCGTGCGCAGCTGGGCGTAGATGTCCTGCCACTCGCGGATGCGGAGGAAGTTCAGGTACTCCTGCTTGCACATCCGGCGGAAGCTGGAGGAGCCGCGCTCCTTCTGCTGCTCGCGGATGTAGCGCCACAGGTTCAGGAAGGCCAGGAAGTCGGACGTCTCGTCCTTGAACCGGGCGTGCTGCTGGTCGGCCTGCGTCTGCTTGTCGGAGGGCCGTTCGCGCGGGTCCTGGATGGAGAGCGCGGCGGCGATGACCATGACCTCGCGGACGCAGCCGTTGCGGTCGGCCTCCACGACCATACGGGCCAGGCGCGGGTCCACCGGCAGCTGCGAGAGCTTGCGGCCGAGCGGGGTGAGCCGCTTCTTCGGGTCCTTCTCCGCCGCATCGAGGGCGCCGAGCTCCTGGAGGAGCTGCACGCCGTCACGGATGTTGCGGTGGTCCGGCGGGTCGATGAAGGGGAACTTCTCGATGTCGCCGAGGCCGGCGGCGGTCATCTGGAGGATTACGGAGGCCAGGTTCGTACGGAGGATCTCCGCGTCGGTGAACTCCGGGCGGGTGAGGAAGTCGTCCTCGGAGTACAGCCGGATGCAGATGCCGTCCGAGGTACGGCCGCAGCGGCCCTTGCGCTGGTTGGCGCTGGCCTGCGAGATCCGCTCGATCGGCAGCCGCTGCACCTTGGTGCGGTGGCTGTAGCGGGAGATGCGGGCGGTGCCCGGGTCGATCACGTACTTGATGCCGGGGACGGTCAGCGAGGTCTCGGCGACGTTGGTGGCCAGCACGATCCTGCGGCCGGTGTGGCGCTGGAACACCCGGTGCTGTTCGGCGTGCGACAGGCGCGCGTAGAGGGGGAGCACCTCGGTGTTGCGCAGGTTCCGTTTGCCGAGCGCGTCGGCGGTGTCGCGGATCTCGCGCTCACCGGAGAGGAAGACCAGGACGTCTCCCGGGCCCTCGGACTGGAGCTCGTCCACGGCGTCGCAGATCGCGGTGATCTGGTCGCGGTCGGAGTCCTCGCCGTCCTCTTCGAGCAGCGGCCGGTACCGCACCTCGACCGGATACGTACGGCCGCTGACCTCGATGATCGGGGCCTCGCCGAAGTGGCGCGAGAAGCGTTCCGGGTCGATGGTCGCGGAGGTGACGACGACCTTCAGGTCGGGGCGTCTGGGCAGCAGCCGGGCCAGATAGCCGAGCAGGAAGTCGATGTTCAGCGACCGCTCGTGGGCCTCGTCGATGATGATCGTGTCGTACGCGAGCAGCTCGCGGTCCGTCTGGATCTCGGCGAGCAGGATGCCGTCCGTCATCAGCTTGACGAAGGTCGCGTCCGGGTTCACCTGGTCGGTGAAGCGGACCTTCCAGCCGACGGTCTCGCCGAGCGGCGTCTTCAGCTCGTCGGCGATCCGCTCGGCCACCGTGCGCGCGGCGATCCGGCGCGGCTGGGTGTGCCCGATCATGCCCCGGAGGCCCCGGCCCAGCTCCATGCAGATCTTGGGGATCTGGGTGGTCTTGCCGGAGCCGGTCTCACCGGCGACGATCACGACCTGGTGGTCGCGTATCGCCTCCAGGATCTCGTCCTTCTTCTGGCTGACCGGGAGCTGTTCCGGGTACGTGATGGCGGGCATCCGGCCGGCCCGCTGTTCGAGCCGCCCGGCTGCCTTGTCCGCCTGGGCGGCGATCTCGTCCAGCACGGCCCGCTGGGCCTCGGGCTTGCGGATGCGGCGGGCGCCCTCGAGGCGGCGGCCGAGCCGGTTCGCGTCGCGGAGCGAGAGCTGCGCGAGCCGGGACTGGAGATCGGCGAAGGAAGTAGACATACGGATCCCAGGATCTCACCCGGGCCGGAGGAAGGGCGAACCCATTTCGGGCGGCGCTTCCCGGTGGGCTGCCGAAGACCTTCCGGAACGGCGAAGACCTTCCGGAACGGCGAAGGCCCCGTCCATCGGACGGGGCCTTCGGGAAGTGGCTGGGGCCGGGATCGAACCGGCGACCTATCGCTTTTCAGGCGATCGCTCGTACCAACTGAGCTACCCAGCCACAAGGTTTCACGTGAAACCTCAGCGGTCCTGACGGGATTTGAACCCGCGGCCTCCACCTTGACAGGGTGGCGAGCACTCCTAACTGCTCCACAGGACCAAGCAATGTGCGAGACAAGTCTCGCACACGTTCAAGCGTGCCCCCAACGGGATTCGAACCCGTGCTACCGCCTTGAAAGGGCGGCGTCCTGGGCCACTAGACGATGAGGGCTAAGGGCCCGCCTGCGCGCCTTGCAGCGCGTCGGGGACGTGAGAAGCATATGGGATGCCGGCGGCGTTCGCCAAAACGGTTTACGGGGACGGGCTCGGGCCGGTCGGGGACGGGCTCGTGAGGGCGGGCTTCTGCTCCGGCAGATGGCGGCTGACCTCGGCCGTCGTCAGTCCGAGGCCGCCCAGGGTGATCTCGTCCCAGGCCTGCAGGCGGCGGGTCGAGCGGTCCAGATAGAGCACCGACGCGAGCACCTGTTCCGGCTTCTTGTTCTGGACGGCCCGCAGCCCGCCGCCGCCCGTGGAGCCCTCGATCATCAGCCGGGTGCCGCCCTTCAGGACCTCGTTCTGCCGGTGGTGCACATGGCCCGCCAGCGCCAGCGGCACCTCGCCGTCCGTCTCCTTCACCGCCTCCGGCTCATGGGCGACGGCGATGTCGACGGGGGTGCCGGACCGCTGCTGCTCGCGCAGGGCGGCGGCGAGCGTGCGGCCGGCCACGCCCTCGACGTCCTCCGCCTGCTCGGGGCCCGTCCGGTCCGGGGTGAACTGCGGGTCCCCGATGCCGGCGACCCGCAGCCCGCCGAGGGTCACGGCCCGGCCCTGATCCAGGACGTGGACGTTCGGGAAGCGCTTCTTGTCGGACAGGTACTTCTGTGTCACGGCCGAGTCGTGGTTCCCGCGCACCCAGACATAGGGGGCGCCCAGGTCGGCGATGGGGTCCAGGAAGCTGTTCTCGACGGCGGTGCCGTGGTCCATCGTGTCGCCGGAGTCGATGATCACGTCGATGTCGTACTGCTCCACGAGCGAGCCGATGATGTGCCACGCGGCCGGGTTCAGATGGATGTCCGAGACATGCAGGACGCGCAGGGTCGCCGGGTCCGGGCTGTAGACCGGGAGCGTCGAGGTGGCGTCGTACAGCTTGGTGACGTTGGTGACCAGGCGGGCCAGTTCCTGCTGGTAGACGTCGAAGTCGCTGACGATCGAGCGGGCGTCGCCGACGACCGAGGGGGCGCTGGAGAGCAGCCCGGAGAACTTGGGCTCCAGGACCGACTTCGGGTTCCAGGTGGCGTACGCGCCCACGCCGGAAGCCGCCAGCAGCGCGAGGGCCAGGCCCCCGGCGGCCAGGGCCCGGCGCGGCCTGCGGTACACCGCGAGGCCCAGCGCCGTCGCCCCGGTCACCACCGCCACGCAGGAGCGCAGCGCCAGCTCGCGGGTGCCCGAGGCGACGTCCGACGTGACCTCGTCCTCCAGCCCGGCCAGCCGCTCGGGGTGCTGGACCAGGGCCTGCGAGCGGACCGGGTCGAGCCGGTCCACGTCGACGTCGAGGCGGACCGGGGCGCGGTGCGAGTCCAGCTCCAGGGCGCCGAGAGGGGAGACGTTGATCTTGGTGCCGCCGTTGAGCGAGGGCCGCAGGGTCATCGTCGTGTCCATCGGCCCCACGGGCGTCCGGACGCTGCCCACCGCGAGCAGCCCGAGCCAGGCGCCGAACAGCACCACGACGACCAGTCCGAGCGCCCGGAAGAAGGGGTGGGGTGCGGCGAGAGGGCCGCGGGCGGCGCGGCGGGATATCGGGCGGCGGAAGGGGAGTCGGGCGCGGGCCATTGGGTGCCCCTGCCCCAGTCGTGGTGCGGGTATGCCGGGGTGCGGGGACCTGGGCGGGCCGGGTGGCCGTACGGGACAATGGCCGGGTGCTGGAGATGACGCGGGAAGCGTTCGAGGAACTGGTCGCCGAGGCGCTGGACCGGATTCCGCCGGAGCTGACCCGGCTGATGGACAACGTCGCGGTCTTCGTCGAGGACGAGCCGGAGTCCGACGACCCGGAACTGCTCGGCCTGTACGAGGGCACGCCGCTGACCGAGCGCGGTGAGTGGTACGCGGGCGTGCTGCCGGACCGGATCACGATCTACCGGGGTCCGACGCTGCGGATGTGCGAGACGCGCGAGGACGTGGTGGCGGAGACGGAGATCACCGTCGTCCACGAGATCGCCCACCACTTCGGCATCGATGACGAGAGGCTGCACGCGCTCGGCTACGGCTGAGCCGGGCGCGGGGCGGTCGCGGCGCACGCGCGGGGCGGCCGCGGTGAAGGAGCCGCCCCGGCGGGCGTGTCCCGGGCGGGGTCAAGGGAGTTGGGCAGAGCGCACCCGTCTCGTTCATGTCAGGCCCCGTCCTTCCTCGCGTCCCCGGAGGTGCCCCCGTGCGCCAGTTCTCCGTCCCCGTCCGCTGGGCAGCGGTCACCGCTGTCACGCTCGCCACGTCCACCGGCTGTATGAGCGTCGGCTCCGACGGGGCGGAACCGGCGCCCTCGCGGTTCGCCGAGCCGAAGGGGGCCGCGGTCGAGCCGAACGGCTCCACGGTGACGGGGACCGGGCACTCGCGGATCGGCGGCGCCGGTGCGCAGGCCGAGCGCCGGGGCGCCGGGCCGAGCGCCTCCGCGTCGCCCTCCGGGAGCGCCCCGGCCTCCGGCGGGCCCGGGGGCGGGCCGGAGAAGGGCGAGGGCCGGGTCGCCCGCCCGTCCGTACCGGAGGGCCCGGCCGGGTCCGCGCCGCCGGAGCCCTCGGTGCCGGCCGACCCCGTACCCGGTCCGGAGGATCCGGCGGACTCGCCCGCGCCGCCGGACCCGGAGGAGCCCGGTCCGGAGCCCTCGGAGTCCGCGCCGCCGGAGCCCTCGGCGTCTCCGGCGGCTCAGTTCCGTACCGACGCCCTGGGGTGGCCGGACGAGGTGGCGGAGCTGCGTACGCCGGAGGCATCACCGCAGGTGGGACCGGCCTGAGGGGAGGGGCGAGGGGAGGCGGCTTGCGCAATGTGGGTGAGAGTGCGTATGGTGGTAGATCGTTTGATCCCATTGCCCGGCGCCGACACAGAAGAGCGCCGTGTGGCGCGTACTCTCCCTTGCCGTGGCTGGACCGCATTGAGGCGGTCGACATTGCGAAATCACGGAGTTATGGGCGCGTGCCGAGACTCCGGAAGGTTTCGCATTTCGCATGTCAATTTCCAGTTCTGACCACACCGTCATGCCCGAGAACGTCGAGAACGACGAGCTCACCGCTGTCGCCGAGGCCGTCGTGGCCGAGACCGCCGAGGCCGCTGAGCCGACCGTCACCTTCGCCGACCTGGGCCTGCCCGAGGGCATCGTCCGCAAGCTCGCGCAGAACGGTGTGACCACGCCCTTCCCGATCCAGGCGGCGACCATCCCGGACGCCCTGGCCGGCAAGGACATCCTCGGCCGCGGCCGTACCGGCTCCGGCAAGACCCTCTCCTTCGGCCTGCCGACCCTGTCGGCGCTGGCGGAGGGGCGCACCGAGAAGAAGAAGCCCCGCGCGATCATCCTCACCCCGACCCGTGAGCTCGCGATGCAGGTCGCGGACGCGCTGCAGCCGTACGGCGACGTGCTCGGCCTGAAGATGAAGGTCGTCTGCGGCGGTACGTCGATGGGCAACCAGATCTACGCCCTGGAGCGCGGCGTCGACATCCTCGTCGCCACCCCGGGCCGCCTGCGCGACATCATCAACCGCGGCGCGTGCTCGCTGGAGAACGTCCAGGTCGCCGTCCTCGACGAGGCCGACCAGATGTCCGACCTGGGCTTCCTGCCCGAGGTCACCGAGCTGCTGGACCAGATCCCCGAGGGCGGCCAGCGCATGCTCTTCTCCGCCACCATGGAGAACGAGATCGGCACGCTGGTCAAGCGCTACCTGAGCAACCCGGTCACCCACGAGGTCGACTCCGCCCAGGGCAACGTCTCGACCATGTCGCACCACGTCCTCGTCGTGAAGCCGAAGGACAAGGCGCCGGTCACCTCCGCGATCGCCGCCCGCAAGGGCCGCACGATCATCTTCGTCCGCACCCAGCTGGGCGCCGACCGCATCGCCGAGCAGCTCGTCGACGCGGGCGTCAAGGCGGACGCGCTGCACGGCGGCATGACGCAGGGCGCGCGCACCCGGGTCCTGGAGGACTTCAAGAAGGGTTACGTCAACGCGCTCGTCGCGACCGACGTCGCCGCGCGCGGTATCCACGTCGACGGCATCGACCTGGTCCTGAACGTGGACCCGGCCGGTGACCACAAGGACTACCTGCACCGCTCGGGCCGTACCGCCCGTGCCGGCAAGTCCGGTGTGGTCGTCTCGCTGGCCCTGCCGCACCAGCGCCGCCAGATCTTCCGCCTGATGGAGGACGCGGGCGTCGACGCCTCGCGCCACATCGTGCAGGGCGCGGGCGTCTTCGAGCCGGAGGTCGCCGAGATCACCGGCGCCCGTTCGCTCACCGAGGTCCAGGCCGACTCCGCGAACAACGCCGCGAAGCAGGCCGAGCGCGAGGCCGCCGAGCTGACCAAGCAGCTGGAGCGCGCGCAGCGCCGCGCCGTCGAGCTCCGCGAGGAGGCCGACCGCCTGGTGGCGCGTGCCGCCCGTGAGCGCGGCGACGACCCCGAGGCCGCCGTGGCCGAGGTCACCGCCGAGGCCGAGGCCGCCCTCGCGGCTGCCGCCGCCTCCGTGCCGGAGCAGCCGGCCGTGCGCGAGGACCGCCGCGACGAGCGGGGCAACTACGAGCGCCGCGACAACCGCGGTGGCTACCGGGGCAACGACCGCCGCGACGACCGGGGCGACCGGGGCGGCGACCGTCCGTTCCGCCGCGACGACCGGCCTTCCGGTGGCTACCGGGGCAACGACCGTCGCGACGACCGCCCGTCGTTCAACCGTGACCGTCGTGACGAGCGTCCCTCGGGCGGCTTCCGCTCCGGTGGTGGCGACCGTCCGTTCAACCGTGACCGTCGTGACGACCGCCCGTCCGGTGGTTTCCGCTCCGGCGGCGACCGCCGGGACGACCGTGGTGGCCGCTCCTTCGAGCGCCGCGACGACCGCCCGTCGTTCAACCGCGACCGTCGTGACGAGCGTCCCTCCGGTGGCTTCCGCTCCGGTGGCGGCGACCGTCCGTTCAACCGCGACCGTCGTGACGACCGCCCGTCCGGTGGCTTCCGCTCCGGCGGCGACCGCCCGAACGGCCGCCGCGACGACCACCGTTCGACCGGCACCAGCACCGGCTCCTTCGGCCGCCGCGACGACAAGCCGCGCTGGAAGCGCAACGGCTGATCGTCCGTAGGTCTCTGACCTGATGAAGCGGGCCCGTCCTTCGAGGACGGGCCCGCTTTCGTTTGTTCGCGGCATCGTTCTTTGAACGAGTTCGAATCTGGCTACCGGTGCATGCGCGGCTGCTGTTAATGTCACCTGAATCGCATGGGGGGTAGGGGCCGGGGGGCTTTCACTTCGCACAGACCGCGGCACATGCTGCCGCGTCCTCCTCATGCTCTCGAAGCACCCAGGAGGGGCTCGTCTTGAGACGCCTTACGGCCGTGAGAAGTGCTGTCGCGATGATCGCGGCGCTGGGGATCGGGGCGGCGTTCGTGCCTCCCTCCGCCGGCGCGGAGGCTTCGCCGCCCGCCGGGCTCGTCATCCCCGCGGAGCAGAACCGGAACCCCAACGCGGCCCGCCTGGTGGGCGCCGGGGCGACCGGGTATCTGTGGGGGCAGGCAGGAGAGGGCTACAACTGGACCTCGTACGCCGACGGGTCCACGCGAGCCGTCCCGGTGCCGGACAGGCAGCGGGTCGCCACAGTGGCAGGCACGGACGTCGTGACCTTCACAGGTTTGGCGTCGCCCGTCCAGCGGGACATGCGGACCGGGCAGGAGTGGTCCCTGCCGATCCCCTCGGGGTGGCGCCACGCCGGCACCTACGGCGGCACGGTCGTCACGACCGCCACCACCGAGGGCAAGCCGGCACTGCGTCAGCTGTCGTGGGAGAACGGCCAGGTGGTGGAGACCCCGGTGGCCGGACTGCCGGACGGGGCCAGGTCGCTGTACGTCCAGGAGCACGGCAGCGCGGACGGCGTGTTCGTCGAGGCGACTGTGGACAGCCGACGGGTCGTGTACCGGTTGGACGGGTCGGGACTGCACCCGACTGCCCTCCCCAACAGCTGGGTGACGCCCGGAGGACAGCGGGTGGTCCAGCGGTTCGGCGACACGGGCACCTACCGCGTGTGGGACCTGACGGACCTCTCGAAGCCCGCCCACGAGATCACCCTCACAGATGTGGGTGACGAGAAACTGCTCGGCGTGGTCGGCGACGAGGTCCTGTACACCCGGCCGTCGGCGACCGGCGGGGACACCGCGACCGACCACACCGTCCTCGCGGTCCCGGTGACCGGCGGCCCGGAGCGCGTGGTCCTCGATCGTGCCGCAGCGATCCCGGTGGTCGAGCCCGACGGAACGATGCTGCTGGGCAGGGCGAGCGGGAGTCAGGACGCGACCAGTTCCGTGTACGCGCTGCGGGCGGGCGTGGAAGGCAGGGTCACCACGGCGAAGGTGGCCGAAGTCGCCGCGATCGCCACCGTTGTCGAAGGCATGAGCATGGCTCAGGGGCGCCTGCACACCGTCGACAGGATCCCGTTCGGCCAGGCGCGGCTGCGCCGGACCGACATCTCGCTGAGCGGCGGTCCGACGGCCGGTCCGCGCGTGGACCGGGGGCTGTTCAACCAGTACGCGGGCTGTGACTGGGACTGGTGCGAGGAGGTCCAGTCCACCGGTGACGGCCGGCTGGCGTACCAGGGCATCAACGGCACGGGGCTGAGCGTCCTCGACGAGTCGGCGTCCCTGCCGGCCCGGAAGGTCAACGACCAGCCCACGTACCAGCAGCCGCACGACACGATGCAGGCGTCCGGCCGCTACACCGTGGCAAGGATTCCCGGACCGTCTTCGGAGGACCACAGCCCGCGTCTGCAGGTCATCGACCTGGACACCGGGAAGCCGGTCTACACGGGCCCCGCCCAGAATGCGTACATGCCGGCGTTCGCGATCGACGGATCCACGCTGTGGGTGGAGGGTGCCTCGCAGGGCGTCGTCCAGGCGCTCGACGTACGCACCGGAAAGAACATCCGCAGCGTCGACGTCGGCGACTGCGACCTCACGGATCTTCGCGCCAACGGCACCGACCTCTACTGGGAGTGCGCGACCGGCACCTCCGGCGTCTACGGCACCGTCACGAAGAAGTCGGTCCGCCTCCCCGCCCACGGGGACGCGATGCTCGGTGACGGCTACGTCGGATGGGAGAAGGACGGGGTCCTCTCCGTCACCGATGTGCGGGGCACGACGGGCACCCACGTCGTCGGCCGGCCGGCCAATCCCGCGCAGGGCGAGGGATGGACCGTCGACCGGTTCGGAGGCCCGCTCGCCTTCGCCGACACGGACGGCAGGGTGCACGTGGTCCCGTCCGGTGTGACGGCCTCCGCACTGTCCGTCCGCGACTTCGCCGCCGCGGCATCGGTGAACGTCGCGAGCGCTCCCTGGTCACCCCGCTGGTGGCTGTCGAAGCCCGCGTCGTCCTGGCAGCTGACGCTGCGGAACGCCGCGACGGGGGCCACGGTCCGCACGCTGGCCGGTGGTGAGGTGCGGGGCCTGGTGAAGACCGGGTGGGACGGCAAGGACGCGGATGGCCGGTTCGTGGCCAATGGCGCGTACAGCTGGACGCTGACCGCGAAGCCCGCCGACGGCCGGGGTGCCGCCCTGACCGCTTCCGGGACGGTGAAGGTCTCCGGAGCGGCAGCCGTGGCACGGGACTTCGTCGGCAATGACGGGTACGGGGACCTGCTCGCGTTCACCTCGGCCGGGAAGGCCGACTGGCGGGCCGGTACCGGGACCGGGGCCGGGCGGGTCGAGGACAAGGTGTCGGGCACCGGCTGGACGGGCGGTAACACCGTGACCGCCGCCGTGCCGTTCGAGGACGTCAGCGGCGACCGGTGCAACGACGTGCTGGTCCGTACGAAGGCGGGCGAGCTGCGCGCGTACAAGCCGGGCTGCGGCGCCGCGCTCAAGCCCACCACGGCGTACAAGAAGATCGGCACCGGCTGGAACATGTTCGACGCCCTGACCTCGCCCGGCGACATGTCGGGCGACGGGCGCGCCGATCTGCTCGGCCGGACGCCCTCCGGCGACCTGTACTTCTACAAGGGCAAGGGCGACGGCCTCTTCGAGCCCCGGGTGAAGATCGGCTACGGCTGGCAGGGGTACCTCCTGGCCGGGACGGGCGACCTGGACGGCGACGGCAAGGGCGACCTGGTGGCCCGCGACCGCTCGGGCAACGTGTGGCGCTACCCCGCCACCGTCAACGGCACACTCGGCGCCCGTACCAAGATCGGGTACGGCTGGACCATGTACGACACGATGGTCGGCTCCGGCGATCTGAACGGCGACGGACGCGCGGACCTGCTGGCCCGCGACACGTCCGGGGTGCTGTGGAGCTACCGCGGCGACGGCAAGGGCGCGCTGGCGGCGCGTACCAAGGTCGGCGGCAGCTGGCAGATGTACAAGAATCTCTTCTGATCATTGGCTCGACCTCCGGGCTTCCCGGAAAGGACCTTCTCTTGACCGTGTTCATACGCGGGCGCGTCGCGCTCGTGGGCGCCGTGGCCGGGGCGACCGTGCTCGCCACGGCCGCCGTACCGGCGAGCGCCGCCGACCCCGCCCCCGCCACCGTGGCGACGACCGGGGTCTACGGCCTCGACTTCGCGGGCGGGCGGCTGGTGACGGCGGAGCGGAGCGCTTCCGGCGACCGCATGGTGTTCGACCGCCGGGTGTCCGCCGACGCCACGACCGTGGGGGAGCGTCAGAGCCTCGCCTTCGCCGGGACGTACGCCAACGACGCGCACCTCAGGACGGTGCCCTGCGACAACGGCGCGTGCGTCGACCTCATGGCCTCGGGCCACGGGGACGTCGGCGTGGTGTTCGTCGACGGCGACGACGCCGGCACCGAGAGCGTGCAGTTCCGGGCGCCCGGAAACTCGTACCACGGGACCGGGACCCACTACCCGGCCGGTACCGCGCGGATCGTGGACACGACGGGGCGCGCCTACGTCGTCAACGGCGGTTCCCCCGCCAAGCAGCAGGCGGGCATGTACCCGGGCTACACCTCGACCGCCGACCCCGTCGTCCGCACCCCGAGCGCGGCCTCCGTCTGGGGGACGACGCTCTGGGCGGCGACCACCACCGGGGCGCTCAGCGCGACCGACCTGGGGACGAAGAAGGTCGTGGAGACGGCGGCCACCGGCGCCCCCTGCGTGATCAAGGAGGTGCGCGCGGTCGGCCGCTGGCTCTACTGGAACTGCGGGACGACCGGTGCCGCGGGCGTGTACGACCGTACGGCGAAGAAGTCGTTCACCGTGCCGTCCGGGCCCGCCCTCGTCGGCGACGGCTACCTCGTCCGGCACGACCGGAGCGCGGGTGAGCTGCTGCTCACCGACTTCCACACGGGCAAGGCGGCCGCCCCGCGCGTGATTGCGGCGCTCCCGGCGGGGAAGACCGCCGACCAGCGGCGGCTGACCTGGGCGGTGGACAAGTTCGGCGGCGACATCGCGTATCTCGACGCCGCGCAGACCCTGCACGTCGTGCCCAGCGGGGTGCCCGCGCAGTCCCTCGCGAAGATCGCCTCCGATCTCGGCGACGCGTACATGGACATCAAGGGCGTCGACGGACTGGAGAGCTGGAACAGCAGCTGGCAGTTCAACAAGCCCGTCTCCTGGACGTACGCCGTCAAGGACTGGACGGGCCGCACGGTGCGCACCCTCAAGGGCGGTGACGGCACCGAGGCGGACGTCAACTGGGACGGCCTGACGGACGCGGGCGGATACACGGGCAACGGCACGCACACCTGGACCCTGACGGCGACGGCCGAGGACGGTTCGGGGAAGTACACCGCCAACGGGACCATCTCGGTCGGCGGCGGCAAGGCGGGCTTCCACGACCAGGGCCGCTCCGGCATCGGCGACCTCGTCACGCTCAACTCGCACGGGGACCTGACCATCCAGTTCGGGCAGGGCTCGGGTGTCTTCAGCGGCAAGGCGTCCGGGACCGGCTGGCCGGCCGGCACCCTCGCCGTGCCCTTCGCGGACACCGGCAGCGACCGCTGCTCCGACCTGTTCGTCCGGATGCCCGGCGGTGAACTGCGCCGGTACGAAGGCAACTGCGGCACCTCCGGCTACAAGCCGGCCGGCAAGCACACCGTGATCGGCGGCGGCTGGCAGCAGTACGACGTGCTGACGTCACCCGGCGACCTGAACGGCGACGGGCGGGCCGACCTCGTCGCCCGTCAGACGTCCACCGGGGACATCTACTTCTACGCGGGCACGGCCGCCGGGAAGTTCCTCCCGAAGACCCGGATCAACACCGACTGGCGGACGTACGCCCAGATCACCGGCGTCGGCGACATCACCGGCGACGGCGTCCCCGACCTGCTCGGCCACGACCGCAACGGCGGCCTGTGGCGCTACAACGGCCTGGGCAACGGCCGCTTCGCGCCGCGCGTGAAGGTGTTCTCGGACTGGGGCAGCTCGTACAACGCGCTGATCGGCGTCGGCGACCTGAACGGCGACGGCCGGAACGACTTCGTCGTGCGCGACTCGGCGGGCAAGCTGTTCCGCAACAACGGCAACGGCAAGGGCTCCTTCGGAGCCCGTACGCAGATCGCCACCGGCTGGCAGACGTACAAGGCCATCTTCTGAGCCCTCGGCCCTGAGTCCTGAGCCCGCCCCACCCGGTGACGGGGCCGCGTGGTCGATACCCGATCGGCTGCGCGGCCGGGGCGGGCTATGCTCGGGGGTGATGTGCCGAGGGCCGTTAGCTCAATTGGTCAGAGCAGCGGACTTTTAATCCGTTGGTTGTGGGTTCGAGTCCCACACGGCCTACCTCGTGGCCCCGGGTCAGCGCGTGCGCGACCCGGGGCTCCGTCGTGTGCGGGGGCGGGCGTCAGACCAGGAGCTTCGACTTCGCTCGCTGGTACTCCTCCTCGGTGATCGCGCCCTTGTCCTTGAGGTCGGCGAGCTTCGACAGGTCCTCGACGTGGCCGCCGCTCTTGTGGTGGCTGCCGCCCTCCGTACCCGCCGCGTCCCTGATGTACGCCTTGAAGGCGGCGTCGCGTTCCTTCGCTTCCTGGACGTCGCGCTTGCCCATGGACTTGCCGCGGGCGATCACGTAGATCAGCACGCCCAGATAGGGCAGTACCAGCGCCAGGATCAGCCAGCCGGCCTTCGCCCAGCCGCTCAGGTCATCGCTGCGGAAGATGTCCATGATGACCCGGAAGAGGAGGAAGAGCCACATGATCCAGAGGAAGAACCAGAGCATCGTCCAGAACAGGTTGAGCAGGGGATAGTCGTCCATCGTCCACTCCCGGAGCCTCGAAATGGCTGAGTCTGAAATCAGTCATATCGCCATATGGGTCCGTGCGCCCGTTGGAGGGGGAGCGCTGTGGAGGGCGGTGGCTACTTCTCCGGCTCGGAGGGGGCGGTGGCCGCGGCCGCCGCCGCCGTCTTCTTGCTGTGGACCATGATGCCGATGAAACCGGCGAGGAATCCGCTGATCAGGCCCGATATCGCGTGGTTGACCGCGTTGACGGACGCGCTGCCCGGGAGGCCGATCGCCAGGTAGTTCACCGCCGCGCTCATCGCCGCGCCCATCACACCGCCGATGAGGCCGCTCTTGGCGGCGGCGCGTGCGGGTGACGGCGGGGTGGCCGAGGGGGCGGGGGTGTTATCGGAGGCGGCGAGCGGTGCGGCCATGGTCGAGAGCCCTCCAGACAGGCTGCGATCAGAGACCGGGAGCAGCTCTCCGCGCGCGCCGGCATGCGCGGTCGGGGCCTGCTCACACGGGCAGCCCACCGAGCCGGGGGGTGCAGCAGATACCTTGCGTCAGAACACATGTTCCTCGCAACACCTTCTCGTTTTCGGCACTTTGGGGTTCGGGTCAAGGGCGGCCGTGGTCCGCGCCGCCGGTGCGCACGGGGTGCGCGGGACGGGTGGTGGTCATGAGAGCTCCGAAGATGCCGTAGAGTTGGGTTCACCGACGCGGGGTGGAGCAGCTCGGTAGCTCGCTGGGCTCATAACCCAGAGGTCGCAGGTTCAAATCCTGTCCCCGCTACTGAAGGATCAGGCCCGGCACGCATGCAGCGTGCCGGGCCTGATGCGTTGTCGGCGCATACGCGTTGTCGCCCCTTCGGCGGCCGAGGACTCGCCCGGTGGCCGGGCGGGCGCGAGGCTGGGGGAGGTGCGCGGTACCGGCCGTGGCCGCACCGGGCAGGAGACCGCAGGTGAGGAAGTGGGAGCGACGGTGGCGCGGGCCCGACGGCGCGGGCAGCCGCCGGTTCGTCCGGGTGCTGCCGGTGACGATGATCGTCATCGGGGTGGTGTTCGACCTCTTCACGCCGCCCTCCTTCACGGCCGTCCCGATCTTCGCGGCCGCCCCGCTGATCGCCGCGCCCTTCTTCGGTCTGGGCACCACGATCCGGATCGGGATCGCCGCAGTGCTCGCCGTCGCGGGCATCCGGCTCTACACCGGCGACCTGGTCGAGGTGGTCTCGTTCATCGAGATGCTCACCGTGCTCACGGTCGCCGTCCAGGCGTGTGTGATCAACCGGGTCGTGCGGCGCGGCAGCGAGCAGCTGGCGTCCGCCCGGATCATCGCCGAGACGGCCATGCGAGCCGTGCTCCCCGTCCCGCCGGAGCGGATCGGCGGACTCCAGGTGGCCGCGCGGTACGAGGCGGCGCAGGCGGACGAGTTCGTCGGGGGCGACCTCTTCGCGGCCGCCGACACTCCGTACGGCGTACGGCTCGTGCTGGGGGACGTACGCGGGAAGGGGCTGGAGGCGGTCGGCGCGGTGGCGGTGGTGATCGGGGCGTTCCGCGAGGCGGCGGAGCACGAGAAGTCGCTGGAGGGCGTGGCGCAGCGGCTGGAGCGGGCGCTGGCGCGTGAGTCGACGCGGGGTGGCGGCTTCGATGAGTTCGAGGAGTTCGTGACCGCCGCGCTCGCAGAGATCCGGCCGGGCGGACAGTTCGTGCGGATCGTGAACCGGGGCCACCCCGAGCCGCTGCTGCTGCGCGGGGACGGGGCGGTGGAGGCGCTGACGCCCACGGAGCCCGCGCTGCCGCTGGGCATGGACCTGGGGGTGCGGCCGGACCGCTCGGACGAGTGGGAGCTGCCGCCCGGCGGGACGCTGCTGTTCTACACGGACGGCCTGTCGGAGGCCCGTGACGCCGAGGGTGTCTTCTACGACCCGGCGGAACGGCTGCGCGGGCGGCTCTTCCCGGGTCCCGAGGAGCTGCTGTCCGCGCTGACCGACGACGTACGGCTGCATACGGGGGGCGAGTCGACCGACGACATGGCGCTGCTCGCGGTGGCCCGGCCGGCCAAGGGACAGCCCGACCGGCGCAGGACGGTGAAGATCATCAAGGGGGGTACCACGCTGCGTGACTGAGGAGCGTCGCTCCGCATAACATTTGACGCAACGTCAGAAAACGCGTAGTGGCTGAGCGTCGATCAACTCGCCCGATTCCACCCGGTTGTGTCCCGTAAAGTCCAGGCCGGGCGCGTGAACGATCAGTGGGAACAGCTTGGAATCGGACCCGTCTGTCTATTAACGTTCGATAACGCAGCGCGGTTGTCCCAGCCGTCGTCAGGGACGGCGCCGCGCGCGTGCGCCGAATTCCGCAAGGGAACCGGGGAACCACCTACATGGGGTGAATCGGGCATCTTCGTCTTCACAAGAGGCGGAGGAACCCGTAGGAGACCTTCCTGCTCCGAACCCGTCAGCTAACCCGGTAGGCGAGAAGGAAGGAAAGGAGCGCGCCCGCGTGGCGTCCAACAAGCCTGCCCCCGAATCACCTTCCCGGTTCGTGCCCGAGTACGGCGCCGACTTTGCGTCCGGCCCCGGCACCGCTTACATCCCGGAACAGGGCGGCGACTACGCGACCGACCGGGGCAATGGCTTTGCCACCGGCGCCGGTTACGGCAGCGGCTTCCGCGCCGACGACGCCGACTCCGAGCGGACCTGGGAGGAATGGAACCCCACCGAGGAGTCCGTCCGCCCCGTCCGCGGCAAGCACCGTGTCGCCAAGCAGCGCAATGGTCTGGCCCGTAGCTCCACCGTCCTCGGCGTCGGTGTCATCGCGGCCGTCGGTGCGGGAGGCATGGCCACCGCGCAGAGCAAGCCGCCGGTCTCCATCTCTCTTCCCGATTCCATCACGGGCAATCTCCCCGACGCCAAGTCCCTTCCCGGCGTGGGCGCGTTCTTTTCCGGTGAGAGCGAGGCCGAAACCCCCGCGACCGCCACCGCCGCCGCCCCGCTGACGACCGCCGGCATCACGACCGCCGAGGCCGAGCAGGGCACCACGGACGCCGGTGAGGCGCTGCGCGCCCGCATCCTCCAGCAGGCCGAACAGCAGCAGGGCGCCGCCGACGCCGAGGCGAAGGCGGCCGAGGAGAAGGCCGCTGCCGAGAAGGCGGCCGCCGAGGCGAAGAAGCAGCAGGACGAGGCCGAGGCCAAGGCCGCCGCTGAGAAGAAGAAGGCGGAGGAGGAGGCGAAGAAGAAGGCCGAGGCGCTGCGCCTGGCCAAGCTCGCCGCCAGCTACGCCATCCCCACCTCCTCGTACACGATCACCTCGACGTTCGGCGAGGCCGGCTCCATGTGGTCCTCCGGCTACCACACGGGCCTCGACTTCGCGGCCCCGACCGGCACCCCGATCAAGGCCATCCACACCGGCACCATCAAGTCGGCCGGCTGGTCCGGCGCCTACGGCTACCGCACGGTGCTGGAGCTGGAGGACGGCACCGAGCTGTGGTTCTGCCACCAGTCCTCGATCGGCGTCACGGTCGGCCAGAAGGTCACCACCGGCGACACCATCGGCCGCGTCGGCGCGACCGGCAACGTGACCGGCCCGCACCTCCACCTGGAGGTCCACACCCCGGACGGCACCGGCATCGACCCGATGGCCTGGCTGCGCGCCCGCGGCCTGACGGTCTGAGGACTCCTCCTCCGGCACCCCGGCCCTTCCCCGCACGCGGCCTTCCGAACCCCGGCAGCCCTGACGCACACCCCCCCCCGACGTCAGGGCTGCCGGTTCGCGTACAGCGGCAGCCTCCGCAGGGAGCAGCCTGCCGGATGTAGATGGCACGGAATAGCGGATAGCCCGGAAGCTGTTGTTCCACCTATGACTTCACTGCGCAATCTCGGCCCGTCGGGCCTCCAGGTCTTCCCGCTCTGCCTCGGTGGAAACGTCTTCGGCTGGACCGCTGACGAGACCCAGTCCTTCGCCGTCCTCGACGCGTACGCGGCGGCAGGCGGCAACTTCGTGGACACCGCCGACGCCTACTCGCACTGGGTGCCCGGCAACGAGGGCGGCGAGTCGGAGACGGTCATCGGCAAGTGGCTCGCGTCGCGCGGCAACCGGTCCGACGTCGTGGTGGCCACCAAGGTCGGTGCGCTGCCCGGCTACAAGGGCCTCTCGGCGCCCACGATCAAGTCGGCCGCCGAGGAGTCGCTGCGCCGCCTCGGCACGGACCACATCGACCTGTACTACACACACTTCGATGACGAGACGGTCCCGGTCGAGGAGATCATCACGGCCCTCGACGAGCTGGTGAAGGAGGGCAAGGTCCGCGAGATCGCCGCCTCCAACATCAGCGCCGCGCGGCTGCGCGCCTCGCTGGAGTTCTCCGAACGCGAGGGCCTGGCCCGCTATGTGGCGCTCCAGCCGCACTACAACCTCGTGTCCCGGGACACCTACGAGGGCGAGCTCCAGGACACCGCCGCCGACGCCGGGCTCGCGGCCGTCCCGTACTACGCGCTGGCCGCCGGCTTCCTCACCGGCAAGTACCGCCCGGGGACTGCTGTGGACAGCGCCCGCGCCGGGAGCGCGGCCGGTCACCTGGAGTCGGAGCGCGGACAGCGGGTGCTCGCCGCGCTCGACACGGTGGCGCGGGACCGGGACGCCGAGATCGCGACGGTGGCCCTGGCCTGGCTCGCGTCCCGCCCGACGGTCGCCGCGCCGATCGCCTCCGCCCGCACGGTCGACCAGCTGCCCGCCCTGCTGGCGGTCGCCGGGCTTGAGCTGACGGACGAGGAGCTGTCGACGCTGACGGCGGCCTCGGCGTAGCGATCAGGCCTGCGGCCCGTTGGCGTGGGGCTGTTGGCCGTAGGGGTGTTGACCGTAGGGCTGCGTCGTCGGGTACGTGGGCGGGGCGCTGTACGGGGCCGGGTTGCCGTACGGATTCGGGTTGCCGTTGTACGGGGCCGGGTTGCCGTACGCGTAGGGCACGGGCCCGCCCGCGTACGGTCGGCGAGGTGGCCAGGCGGCCGTGTAGCCGGGCGGCCGGCGGTGCGTGGCCCGGGCCGCGTACGCGAGGGCGGGGCCCGCGATCTCGCGGCGCTGCCACAGGTGGTGCAGCAGCTCCAGCTCGCGCGCGGCGAAGTCCGGGTCGGCCCTGCCCAGTCCGGCCTGTCGGCGCAGGGAGGCCAGGGACGTCGCGAACGCCTCGTACTCGGCGACCGCCCGCGCCGCCGCCCTGCCGCGCTCCTTCGCCTCCTTGGCACGGACCCTCGCGTAGTCCGGGTGGTACGGATGGCCGGAGGCGCTCACCGCGTACCGCCTGCGCGCCGCGTTCCTGGCCAGGGCGCGGGCCCGCATCGAGGCTAGGGCGCGGGGCTCGTCGGGGGTGAGCCAGCCGGCTTCGGCGTACGCGGGGAGCTCGACGGCCAGGGAGCGCAGCTCCTTGCGGCGGGCTCGGATCACCTGCCAGGTCACCAGGCCGAACACCGGGACCATGAACGCCCCGTACACGAGGTAGAAGCCGTACCGGCCGAAGGTCGCCGAGCCGTTCCACAGGGCGTGCATGCCCATCGCGAGGACCAGGCCGAGCAGCGGTACGGCGATGCGCCGCACCCGGCGGCCGGCGGCGCTGCTCGCGGCGATCCCGAGACCGATGCCGGTCAGGACGGTGAAGAGCGGGTGGGCGAAGGGGGTCATCACGGCACGGACCAGGAACGTCACCACGGTCACTGACGCGAAGCCGGAGTCCAGTTGCTGGTCCTCGCCGAAGGCGTTGCCCAGGTAGAGGATGTTCTCGGTGAAGGCGAACCCCGTCGCGGTGAACCCGGCGACGACGACGCCGTCCACGATCCCGGTGAAGTCCCTCCGGCGGAAGAGGAAGAGCAGCAGCACGGCGGCGGCCTTGGCGCTCTCCTCGACCACCGGTGCGATGACCGTGGCACCGAGGGTGTCGGCGTTCCCCGGATCGCTGTCGGCTATCCACCGGGTCGCGAACGAGTTGGCGAGAATGGCGACCAGGGCCGCCGCGCACGCGCCCCACGCGAAGGCGAACAGCAGATTCCGCCACGGCGACGGCTCCACCCGGTCCAGCCAGCGGAAGGCCGTCATCAGCACCGGGACCGGCAGGACGGCCAGACTCAGGCCGACGAGGAAGCCCTCGGTGCCGGTCTGGTCGCGGACCAGGGCGAGGATCACCACCCCGCAGAGCGCCAGCAGCGTGAAGACGGCGATGACTCGGAACGTACGGTTCCGCCAGAGCAGGCCGACGCGGCGCGGCCGGTAACGCCACTGGCCCCGCGCCGGCACGGCGGCCAGGATCTCGCCGACCCGCTGCTCCTGGAGCACCGGGACGGCCGGCTGATCCCACCGTTGTCGCTGAACAGACCCGTCGGACACCCCTCGACCCTAACGAGCGGGTCGGACAACGGCCATGGTGCCCGTCGGGCCAGGGCTTGACCCAAAGGAAAGGCCCTAGACGCGCGCGAAGAGCAGGTCGTGCACGACGTGGCCCTTCCCCAGGCCCTGGCCCTCGAACCGGGTCCGCGGGCGGAACGCGGGGCGCGGGGCGTAACCGCCGTCGGCCACCGTGTTCTCGAAGAGGGGGTGCGCGGTCAGCACGTCGAGCATCTGCTCGGCGTACGGCTCCCAGTCGGTCGCGCAGTGCACGATCGCCCCGGACTTCAGCGGGCCCGCCACCAGGTCCAGGAACTCCGGCTGGATCAGCCGGCGCTTGTGGTGGCGGGACTTGGGCCACGGGTCGGGGAAGTAGACCCGCAGCCCGTCCAGCGAATCCGGTTCCAGCATCTCGCGCAGCAGGATGATCGCGTCGCCGTTGGCGACCCGGACGTTGGCCGAGCCGTTCCGGTCGGCGAGGCCGAGCAGGTTGCCCTGGCCGGGCGTGTGCACGTCGACGGCGAGGATGCCGGTGCCCGGGTCGTCGGCCGCCATCTGCGCGGTGGCCTCACCCATGCCGAAGCCGATCTCCAGGACCACCGGGAGGCCGTCGAACAGGGCGGGCAGGTCCAGGACGCTCAGCCCGTCGATGTCCAGGCCCCACTTGGGCCAGAGCCGCTCCAGGGCGTTCTGCTGGCCGGGCGTGACCCGGCTGCGGCGCGGCTGGAAGCTGCGGATGCGGCGCTCGTGGTGCGAGCCGGCCGGGTCGGCCGCGGGACCGCCGGGGAAGCGGGGCTGCTGACGCATCCGGCGCGCGCGCTCCAGGGACGCGGCCCGCACGTCGTCGGGGATCCCGGCGGTGGTGGGCACGGTGCCGTCGTCGGGCGTCGGGGAGGGGTTCTTGGGCTCAGACACAATGCCCTGATTCTACGGGGACGGGCGTCCTGCCACGGAGGGCGCGGGAATCACCCCGTCGTCGCCCGCTCCGGCGGCTTCCAGCCCGCCGCCCGGGCCCGGAGCAGGGCGCGGCGGGCCACCTCGCGGCCGATGGGCAGCGAGGCGGTGGCGGCGGGCGACGGGGCGTTCAGCACGTGCACCGTGTGCGGGGCCTCGCGGATCAGGAAGTCGTCCACCAGCGTGCCGTCCCGGAGCACGGCCTGGGCGCGGACCCCGGCCGGCGAGGGGCGCAGGTCCTCCTCCCTGACCTCGGGCAGGAGGCGGCGGACGGCCTGCGTGAACGCGCGCTTCGAGAGGGAGCGGTGCACCTCGCCCGCCCCGTACCGCCAGTGTCTGCGGGCGATGCGCCACGAGCCGGGCCAGCTGAGCGTGTCCATCAGCTCGCGGGGCCGGACGACGGGCCAGCCGTAGCCCTCGCGGGCGGCGGCGGGCACCGCGTTGGGGCCGACGTGGACGGAGCCGTCGAAGCCCCGGGTCAGGTGGACGCCGAGGAACGGGAACGCCGGGTCGGGCACCGGATAGACGAGCCCGCGCACCAGCTCGGGCCGCGCCAGCTCGTAGTACTCCCCCCGGAACGGCACGATCCGCATCCCCGGGTCGTCGCCGGCCATCCGGGCGATCCGGTCGCAGTGCAGCCCCGCGCAGTTGACCAGCACCCTGGCCCGGACCACCAGCCCGTCGGCGGTGCGCACGGCCACGCCCCAGGGGCGACGGTCGATCGCCGTGACCTCGGCGCCGAAGCGGATCACGCCGCCCGCGCCGCGTACCTCGTCGGCGAGGCGCCCGGCGACCGCCCGGAAGTCGCACACGCCCGTCGTGCCGACCCGGATCGCGGCGAGGCCCCGCACCTTCGGCTCGTACTCGGCGATCTGCGCGGGCCCCAGCTCGCGCACCGGCAGCCCGTGCTCGCGGCCGCGCTGGACCAGGGCGTGCAGCCGGGGCAGCTCGGCGCGGTCCGTCGCGACGATCAGCTTGCCGGTCACCGCGTGGGGGATGGAGTGCTCCCGGCAGAAGTCGGTCATCTCGGCGCCGCCGCGCAGCGCGTACCGCGCCTTGAGCGAGCCCGGCGGGTAGTAGATCCCGCTGTGGATCACCCCGCTGTTGCGGCCCGTCTGGTGGCGCGCCGGGCCCTTCTCCTTCTCCAGCACGGTCACCCGGGTGCCGGGCGCGGTGCGCGTGAGCGCGTACGCGGCCGACAGGCCGACGATCCCGCCGCCGATCACCAGCACATCGCAGTCGTACGCCGCGTGCGTCATCATCACGCCACCTCCCACCCCGATAGTGCACTGACCCACTGACAACGCACTCAAACCCGTGCGGTCAGCGTGGCGGTTCCCCGGAAGCGGGACCTCCATGCCGACGTCGGGATTTCTATGCCGGGGCGACCAGAAGGGGGCGGGCGCGCTCGCGCAGCTCCACGACGCGCGGCTCGTCCCCGTACGGCTCCAGTCGGTGCAGCAGGTCGCGTACGTACTCCGTGGTCCGCGCCGACGAGATGCGGCCCGCCACCTCCACGGCCCGGGTGCCGGCAGCGCAGGCGGCGTCCAGATTCCCCGACTCCAGCTCGGCGACCGCCGACACGACGAGCCGCAGCCCGTGCGAGCGGACGAACTCCTCGGTGGGCCGGGACAGCGCCTGCTCGGTGAAGCGCCGGACCTGGCGGGGCGCCTTCAGGTCGAGATGGCACTCGGCGGCGTCGGCCGCGAACCGGTCGTACGAGTAGAAGCCGAGCCACGCCGGGTCGGCGTCGCCCTCCCGGGAGCGTTCGAGCCAGCTCTCGGACGCCTTGAGCGCGGCCCCCGCGGCCGGCGCGTCGTTCGCCTTCGCATGGGCGCGGGCCTCGACCAGGCGGAAGAAGCTCATCGTGCGGGCGGTCGCGAGCCCCCGGTTGCGCTCGACGGCGGCCTGCGCGAGGTCGACGCCCTCGTCGGCGAAGCCGCGATAGGTCGCCTGGAGCGACATCGACGCCAGGACGTAGCCGCCGAGCGGCACGTCGGCCGCCGCCCGGGCGAGGCGCAGCGCCTGGATGTAGTACCGCTGGGCCGCCTCCTGCTGGCCGGTGTCGAAGGCCATCCACCCGGCGAGCCGGGTGAGCTCGGCCGCCGCGCCGAACAGCGCCCGGCCGACCTCGTCGCTGTACGAGCCGAGCAGGAGCGGGGCGGCGTCCACGCGTAAGCACTCGGGGACCATCGAGGAGCGCCAGTCGCCGCCGCCGTACTTGGAGTCCCAGCGGCGCGCGTCCTGGGCGGCCTCGCGGAGTTTGGATACGTCGCTGTGGCCGACGCGCAACGAGGAGGCGTCGCCTCCGGATTCGGGGCCGGGCTGGGCCGGGATCAGGAGGCTGTGGCCGGTGGCCGTCCCGGTCGCCTGGGCGGGCGACGCGGCAGTGCCCGGCTGGGCGGGCGCCCCGGCGGGGCCGTGCGCCCCCGGTGCGCCGTGCGCGCCGGTCGGCTGCCCCCCGGCCGTGGCCGGTGCCCGCGCGACCGAGGGGTCGGCGGGGGATATCAGCCAGCGGGACGCGGGTGTGGCGTAGGCGCTCACCGAGAACGAGCCCGCGAGCGACTGCCAGATCCCGCCGCTGCCCGCGCGCCGCCCGGCCAGATCCAGCCGGTACAGCTCCGTCGCGGACCGGACGGCCGCGTCCACGTCACGCGGGAACGCCAGGCCGACCTCCGGCGCCGGATCGGCGTCGGCGAGACCGATCTCGTGCAGCGGGACGGGCCGGCCCAGCTTGGCGCCGATCGCCGCGGCGATGAGATGGGGCGCGGCGCCCTGGGGCACCATGCCCTTTGAGACCCACCGGGCGACCGACGTCTTGTCGTAGCGGAGGGTCAGTCCGCGCTGCGCCCCGAGGTCGTTGACCCGTCGGGCGAGCCCGGCGTTACTGATTCCCGCGAGGGCGAGAACGGTGCCGAGCTTCTCGTTCGGTCCTCGTTGCTCCCTGGACATGGCCACCCCTCGACACACAGACGGCAGCCGCGTCACCGTCTCGGCGCGCGGCATTCGTACCGTGTTCTCCCCAGGGACGAACCCTGTCACTCCGCCCGCACACGCATTTGGCCGTGCCCCGGGGAATATGCCGCCCTGCAGAGAACATCAGTGCACCCAGCGTAGTTCGTCGCATCCCTACCGTTAAGGGCCGGACGTCCGTATGGCGGGATTGTTGTCCGTCCCGGCCACGCGCGGGGTGCTGTGGGGCGGGAGGTGACGCGAGGGGCGTGCGGGGCGGTGGAGGCGAACACGCGGCGGAGGAAGGGAAAAGGAAGAGCGGGGGAATGGCGGCGGTGCGGGGGAGGGGGAGTGGAGATCGCCGGAGCGGGATGCGGGCCGGCCCGTGAGGGTGTGCGATTCCGCTTCGCGGCGGCGGTGTACGGGCTTCGTCGCGCCGCTTCCTCTCCCTGCCGACCAGCGCGGACCGGCGCGCGGGGCGTTCGTGTCCGCTGTCGCCCCGCTCGATCCCGGCGGGTTCGGCCGGGGTCCTCCGAGGGCTCCGTGCGTGCACCCTGGTGTGTGGCCGTGCGCCCGCACGTGCGCTCTGGCCCGGTCCCGGAGGCGGCGCTTGCATGGGTGGTGCGTGGATCGGCCCGCCGCGTCCGATGCGGGGGGCTGGGGGATATCGCCGCCTCATTCCCCGCAGGCGGTGGACCGGTCCGGGGGGCGAGGCCCGCCTCCCGGACCGTGTGTTCCCGGGGGTCCCCGGGTGGGGACCTTCGGTGCGGCGGGTGGATGGCCGAGCGGATGCGCTGACCGGGGCGTCGGCGGCCAAGTGTGTTGATACCGGAGCGAATCGGTCCATGGAGCGGATGGCCAACGGTTCCGTTCCGCCCTGAGATTGGCCGGATGTCGACGGTCGGACGAGGTCGGGCCGGGGGAGGCGGGTGCCCTCCCGCCGTCGCGGGATCCGGGTCCGGGCGTTGGCCGGAAGCGGGCCGTTCGCGCGGGGCCGTACCGGGGAACGCAACGCCCGGAATCCGCACTTCCGTTGCTCTCCCGGGCGACGCGCGCGAGCCCCGCACGGATCGCGCGTCCCGGTGTCCGCCCAGCGGCCTTTGCCAGGGGCGCATGCGCTCACGACGTGCGCCGTCCGTAGCCACTCCTGCGCGCCGTTGTCGTGGCAGCATGTCCGCAACGGCGCCGATCGTCACCGGAGTTCTCCGGCTGCTTGCCTGCCGCGCCGTTTTTTGTCCACAGCCTGTGGAGGCGGCGATGCGTTGGTTGGTGGGTTGGAGCAGTATCGCCGCGAGCTTCGGCACGGCCGGGGCGGTCGGCGGCAGCGACGACGGGCGCACGATGCACCCCGTGGGCTCCCAACTCCTGTGGGGCGACCCCGATCCGCTCTGGGCGGTCGGCGACTGGCGGCCCGATGAGATCCGCACCGTCCGGGTGGACACCGCCGAAGGCGCCCCCATGGTCCGGCTCGCCGTCCTCGGCTGCTGCGGGGCCACCGACGAACAGCTGCGCGTCGGTCTGCTGGCCGCCCGGGGCGGCGCCCTGCGCCACCTCACCGCGTGGACCGGCAGCTACACGGTCGTCGTCCAGATCGGCCGCCGGATCACCGTCGTCGGCGACCTCGCCGGGGCCCGCCCGGTCTTCTACACACCGTGGGCCGGGGGCACGGCGTACGCCACCGCCGCGCTGCCGCTCGCCGATCTCATCGAGGCCCAGCTCGACATCGGCCACCTGGCCGCCCTGCTGGCCTGCCCCGAGACCCCGGAGGCGCTGCGCGACGGCACCCCCTACGCGGGCGTGAAGCGCATCCCGCCCGGCCACGCCCTGATCCTCCGCGAGGGCTCGCGCGAGATCACCGGTTACGAGGCGGTGGCCTCCCTCGCCGTCGCGGCGCCCGAGCTCGACCCGGTGAGCGCCGTCGACGGGGTGCGCGACGCCCTGGTCGAAGCGGTACGCGCCCGGCTCCTGGCCCCGCGCCACGCCCCGGAGACCCTGCCGCCCGACCCCGGCCCGGTCCCCGGCATGGGCCCGGCCGAACGCCGCGCCGCCCGGGGCGCGCCCGTGCCCGGCATCGGCGCCGACCTCTCCGGGGGCAGCGCGTCGGCGACCCTCGCCCTGCTCGCCGCCGGTCTGCCCGGGCTGCCCGGCACGATCCTGGGCCACGGCACCGGGGCGGGGGAGCGGCTGCTCGCGGTCACCTTCAACGATCTGACGACCCGCGCCCACGAACCCGAACTCGAACGGGCCCGCGCCATCGCGGCCAACCCCCGGCTGCACCACGTCGTCGTCGCGGCGGGCGAAGAGGCCCTGCCCTACGCCGAGCTGGGGGCCGGGCCGCTCACCGACGAGCCGGCTCCCTCCCTCGTCCTCGCCGAACGGCACCGGCGCCGGCTCTCAGCGGGCAGCGCCGACCACTTCGTGGGCGCCGGTGCCCGGCAGGTGCTCGACGCCCACCCGGCCCGCCTCGCCGACCTGCTGATGGACCGGCGCCGCCGCCACCTGCTGCGCCCGGTCGCCGCCCTCGCCAAGGCCGAAGGCCCCTCCGCGCACTCGCTGTTCGTGCCGCTGACCGTCTACCGGGCGGCCCGCAAGCTGGCCCGTACGTCCTATCGCACCGGCCTCGAAACGGCGGCAGGGCGGCTGCCCGAAGCCAACCGCCTCGCACCCGGCCTCGACACCCCGGCCGATGCGTCGCTCGCCGCACTCGCCTGGTCGAGACCGGGCCCGGCCGCCCGGTGGCTCACCGGGGAGGCGCTGGCAGAAGTATCGGTTCGTCTTCAGGAGGCGGCGATCCGCCCCTCCTCGGTCCAGCGCCCCGGCGAGGCCCGCGCGAGGGCCGCCCTCGCCCGCAGCGCCGCCGACCACCGCATCCTGGAGCAGGCCGCCGAGATCCGCAGCCAGCGGCTGCACGCCCCCTTCCTGGACAACCAGGTCGTACGCGCGGCCCGCGCGCTGCCCGAGTCGCTGCGGGTCCAGCCGGGCGCCCGTGCGGCGATCCTGCGCCGTGTCCTGGCCGGCGCGGGCATCCACGAGCTGCCGCCCGGCTGGGGCGCCCCCTCGCAGCACACCTCGACGGCGGTGACCCGGACCGGGCTGCGCGCCGCCCTGCCCGAGTTGATCGCGCTCTTCGACGCCCCGCTGCTCGCCGACGCCGGTCTCGTGGAGGCCCGCGTCGTGCGCAAGGCCCTGCGCGCGGCCTCCGAGGGGGAGCCGCTGCCCCTGGACGGCCTTGCCGAGCTCGCCTCCACGGAGCTGTGGCTGCGCCGCCTCGTCTCCCGGCGCGGCACCTGCTGGACCGGTACGGCGGCCCCCCGGCAGCGCGCGGTGGCGGGAGGTGTGGTCCCGGCCCGGCGCTCGCTTCAGGGGTGAGGGGGTGGGGCGCGCCGGGGTGGGTTCGTCCTCAGGTGTCCCGGGGCGGGGGTGCGCCGGGTGGGTTCGTCTCCACGTGTCCGCCGGGGCGGGTGCCCGTCGGGTGGGTTCGTCCCCAGGCGTCCCGGTCCGTCCGACCGCTGCTCACCGGCACTTCCGCCGGGACACAATGGTGCCGTGCGGTATCTGATCCTGGGCGCCACCGAGGCGCGAGACGAGAACGGTGGCGCGCTGCCCCTCGGTGGCAGCAGGCTGCGCGCTCTTCTCGCCGCCCTCGCCCTGCGGCCGGGACGCCCCGTGCCCGTGGCCGACCTCGTGGACGACGTCTGGGCGGACGATCCTCCCGCTGACGCGCCCGCCGCCCTCCAGGCCCTCGTCGGGCGGCTCCGCCGGGTGCTGGGCCGGGAGGCGCTGGCCAGTACGCCGGGCGGTTACCGCCTGACGGCCGGCCCGGACGACGTCGACCTCTATGTGTTCGAGCGGCTGGCCCGGCAGGGCGGGGCCGAACTGGAGGCGGGCGCGCCGGACCGCGCCGCCCGGACCCTGCGGACCGCCCTCGCCCTCTGGCGCGGCCCGGCCCTGGCCGACCTGCCCGACGGGGACCAGGGTCATGCGCTGCGCCCCGAGGCCCACCGCATCGCCGCCCTGGAACGCCGCATCGAGGCGGACCTGCGCCGCGCGGCGGGTGGTGCGGGGAGTGCGGGCCCGGGCGGGGGTGCGGGCCCGGGCGGCACCGGGGCCGCCATGGAGTCCGCTTCCGGGACGCCGGCCCTCGCCGAACCCCTCACCGCAGAGCCCGGCGAGGCCGCACCCCCGGCCGCCGCCCTGGTCGCCGAGCTGACCGAGCTGACCGCCGCCCACCCGTACGACGAGCGCTTCCGGGCCCAGCTGATACGGGCCCTGCGCGGCGACGGCCGGCAGGCCGACGCTCGCCGCGTACGAGGACGCGCGCCGCGCCCTCGCGGATGGGCTCGGCACCGATCCCGGGCCCGAACTGTCGGCCCTGCACCGCGAACTCCTCGCCCCGGCGCCCGCGCCCGCCGAAACCGGGTTGTTTCACGTGAAACCCGGTCGGAGCAATCTGCGTCCCCGGCTCACCTCCTTCGTGGGGCGCGAGCCCGAACTGCGCGCCATCCGCGAGGACCTGACCCGGTCGAGGCTGGTCACCCTCACCGGCCCCGGCGGCTCCGGGAAGACCCGCCTCGCCGAGGAGTCCGCCGCACATCTGGCCCCTGGACCGGGCGAGGCTCCGCCGGATGTCTGGATCGCCGAACTCGCCCCCGTCGAAGACCCCGAGGCCGTCCCGGGCGCCGTGCTCTCCGCGCTCGGGCTGCGGGAGACCGCCCTCCTGCGGGATACCGCCCTCGATGCCGCGCCCCCGCGCACGGACCCGGTCGACCTGCTGGTCGACCGGCTGGGCCACGGCGCCCGCCCCGCACCCGTTCTTCTCGTTCTCGACAACTGCGAGCACGTCATCGGCGCCGCCGCCGCGCTGGCCGAGAGCTTGCTGACCCGCTGCCCACAGCTGCGCATCCTCGCCACCAGCCGCGAACCGCTCGCGGTGCCCGGTGAGTCCGTGCGACCGGTCGACCCCCTGCCGGCCGACCCCGCGCACCGCCTGTTCACGGAGCGGGCCAGGGCCGTGCGCCCCGGCTTCGACCCCGGTCAGGGGCCCGCGCACGACGCGGACGCCGTCGCTGAGATCTGCCGTCGGCTGGACGGGCTGCCGCTCGCCATCGAGCTGGCCGCCGCCCGACTGCGCCTGCTCGGACCGCGTCAGATCGCGGACCGGCTCGACGACAGGTTCCGTCTGCTGACGGGCGGCAGCCGGACCGTGCTGCCCCGCCAGCAGACGCTGCGCGCGGTGGTCGACTGGTCCTGGGACCTCCTGGACGAGGACGAGCGCACCGCCCTGCGCCAGGTCTCCGTCTTCGCGGGTGGCTGGGACCTGGCCGCCGCTGAAGCGGTCATCAGGACACCGGCCGTCCCCGGCGGGCCCGCCACCGACACCGCCGACCTGCTCGGCGCGCTGGTCGACAAGTCCCTGGTGGTGGCCGCCCCGGGCGCGGACGGCGCGATGCGCTACCGGCTCCTGGAGACGATCCACGAGTACGCCACCGAGCGGTGCGCCGAGGTCCCTGAGGTGCGCGCCGCCGTCGAGAGCGCGCACACCGCCTACTTCCTCGCCCTGGTCGAGAAGGCCGATCCGCTGCTGCGCTCCGACGAGCAACTGCCCTGGATCCAGCGTCTGGAGACCGACCTCGACAACATCCGGGCCGTGCTCCAGCGCACCACCTCGCCCGCCTCCTCCTCCGAGGCGGAAGCGGCCCGTCTGGTGCTGGCCATGGGCTGGTTCTGGTGGCTGCGCAACTACCGCTCCGAGGGGCTGTCCTGGAGCCGGAAGGCCCGTGAGCTCGGCCCCGAACCCACCGACGAGTCGGACCCCCGGTACTGGCCCCGGATGGACCTGCACATGCTGTGGTTCTTCTTCGCGGCGGAGAGCGGGCACTCCGCGATGGCGCACGACGACACCGCGCTCCACGCGCTCGTGATGCGGGTGGCCGACGCCTTCGCCACCTCGCTCACCCACAGCGTCCGGTTCCCGGGACTGCTCTGGCCGATGACCGCGTATCTCACCGGTACGCCGGAGGACGCCCGGGAGAAGATCGACGCGGCGGTCGACAACGCCCGCGAGCACGGCGGCCCGTGGGAGTACGGCGTCATCCTGATGTTCCGCGCGCACATGGTGGTCGACATGCCGGGCGGCATGCCCGGGATCGATGACGACCTGGACGAGCTGCGCACCCTGAGCCGGCGCGTCGGCGACCGCTGGATGCGCGCCCAGGTGGCGAGCGCGGCGGCCGAGGCGGGCATGATGCGCGGACGCTACGCCGAGGCCCGCACCGCGTACGAGGAGGCGCTGCTGCTCGCCCGCGAGGTCGGCGCCCACGCCGAGGCCCCATTCCTCCTGGCCCGGCTCGCCGAACTCTCCTACCGCACCGGCGACCTGGCGGAGGCCCGTCAGCGGCTGGACAGCTCGGAGGCCGAGGCCGAACGCCACCAGGCCCATGACGCCAGCGCGTACGTCCACTACCTGCGTGCCACGATGGCGTTCTACCGGGGCGACATCGCGGACGCCCGGCGGCTGCTCACGGCCGCCCTGGAGGAGGCCGGGCGCGGTGGCCCGCCGTCCCACTTCACCGTGGCGATGGCCGGCCTGTCGGCCCGGATCGCGGTGCACGAGCCGGGGCCCGACGGCGGCCTCGTCGCCGGGGCGCGCGGGCTGACCGGCTCTCTCGTCGCGGCCAAGGAGGCTCAGTGCGCCGAGATCGTCACGGGGCATCTGGCGGACGGCGCGGCGTCGGTCCTGGCACAGCTCGGCCACCACGCGGTGGCTGCCCGGGTGTCCGCCGCCGCCGACGACTGGCGGCGGACGTCGAGCCCGCGGACCGAGGGGGAGCTGGCCGAGACCGACGCGGCCGAGCGCCTGAGCCGCGAGGCGCTGGGCTCCGCGCGCTACGAGGAGGAGCGCGCCGCGGGCAACGGGCTGTCCCTGGACGACGTCATCGCCCTGCTGCAGGAGGTCGTCGCGGACCTGCCGTGACACCGGGCCTGCTGTGCCGAGCGCGGCCCGCCCGCGCCGAGGGGCGGGCCCCCGCGATCCTCAGCGGCAGCTGATGCGCGACTCGGCCCAGTCCGCGAGGGCGGCCCCGCCGAACGGCTGCTCCGGCTCGACCACCAGCCGGATCCGCTCCTGGCCCGCCACGTTCACCCCGACCGGCACGGCGGGGTCGTTGCCCCGGACCACGGCGGACTGCCAGAGCCGCGTCCCGTCCCCGCCGAACACCGAGAACCGCACCGCGCCGAGCCCCATGGTGAGGTCGTCCACCCCGGCCATGGCCTCGTAACGGGTGCACTGGCGGTTCAGCTGGATGACCACGGAGGAGCGGCCGTTCACGGTCACCCCGTGCGCGTACTGCGTGCCGCCGACCGATACGCCGGAGCGCTGCCAGACCCAGCCGCTCTCTCCGAGCACCACCTCGGGTGCGGTGTGGTCGCCGAAGAGGGAGTAGTCCAGCTCGTTGACCTGGTAGACGTCCGGCGCCGGAGCGGGAGGCGGCGGTGTCGGGGCGGGCGGGCTGGGGGGCGGCTTCGGCGGTGGGGACGTCGGCGGCGGCGTGGGACTCGGCGGCGGCGTCGGCTTCGGTGTCGGCGTGGGCGTCGGTTTGGGCGTCGGGGTGGGCGTGGGCTCCGGCGGTGTGGGGGCCGGCGGCGCGGGCTTCGGGGGCGTGGGCTCCGGAGGAGCCGGCTTCGGCGGCGTCGGCGAGGGCACCGCGGGCGCCACGGCCGGGGGCTTGGGGACCGGCTTCGCCTCGGGCCGGGGGCTGTCGTCGCCCACCAGGGCCCAGACGAGCCCGGCCGCAGCCGCGACGGCCACCGCCGCGGCGATGCCGGCCTTGGCGGGCGCGCCGAGCCCCTCGGAGGCCGCCGCACCCCCCGCCGTGCCTGCGGACGAGCCGCTTCCGGTAGCCGCCGCGGCGGCACTCGCCCCGGCGGCGCCGACCGCGCCTCCCGCCACGATTCCGGCGGCCTTGACGGCGTACCCGGCGGCGAACCAGCCGATGACCGCGACCGGGAGCAGCGCGGGGATGCCGGCGTTGACGTGGGCCAGCTCGCCCGCCGCGACGCGGCACTTCGCGCACTCGTCCAGATGCCCCCGCAGCCCGCGCTCCGCCCGCATCCGCAGCCCGCCCCGGGCGTACGCGCCGAGCCGGTCCGCGTACCGCGCGCAGTCGCCGCCGGAGGTGAGCGCCTGGCTCACATGGGCCTGCAGATACGCCTGCTTGAGCCCTTCACGTGCCCGGCTGGCCAGCACCGACGTGGCGTTGGCGGTCAGCCCGAACAGGGGCGCGATGTCGCTGGGCGACTCCTCCTCGACGGTGGTGTGCCACAGCACCGCCTGCCAGCGCTCCGGGAGGCTGCGGAACGCCTGCATGGCCATCGACTGCTCGGCCTCGTGCATCGCGAGCACGTCCGCCCCGAGGTCGAGGGTGTCGTCGTCGGACACCTCGGACGACCGGGCGGCCTGGGCGGCGAACGCGGCGAAGTCGTCCACCAGTTGTTCGCGCTTCGCGGTTTTCGTCCAGGCAGCGGCCACATGCCGGACCGCCGTCATCAGGTAGGCGCGCACCGCCTCCTCGGGCCCTTTGCCGCCCCGTACCGCCTGGAGCGTCCGGGCGAAGACCTCGGCGGTCAGGTCGTCGGCGGTGTGCGCGTCCCGGCAGCAGGTGCGGGCGTAGCGGCGCACGGCCTGGGAGTGGCGCCGGAACAGCTCGTCGTAGGCGAGGTTGTCGCCCTCCCGCATGCGCTGGATCAACTGCGCGTCCGACGGCCCCGCCGCCGCGCCGTCCGCCCCGCCGGAGCCCCGCCCCGCCCGCTGCATGGGCACGGCGGGAACGGCCTCGGCCGGACCCGCGCCGGGGCTCTCGGAAGCGCTCTCCGCTCCGCCGCCGTCGGCCGGCGCGGGCGGCCAGGGGCCCGGCAGGACCGTTCCGCCTGGGTCGTCCGCCTCCGTGTCGACCTCGTGGTGGCCGGGGACGGCCTGGCTCGGCACCTGGTGCCCGGGTGAGCCGGCCGGCTCCGTACCGCCGCCGGCGGTGGACACACCGTCGTACGACTCTTCCCTCTGCCCGTCACCGCTCATCGCGGACGCCCCCGTATGCGCCATCGGACCCGAATACCGGGCAAGCGTGCCACAGAGCGCCGATGCGGCGTGCCCTCAGTCCCACCAACCACTCATCCGGGGCGTCCTCGCTAAATGCGAGTGCTGGTCGGCACTCCTTCGGGGAAGGAGCGAGGGGTTGGGTTGACGCGGCAGCGGGCGGGAGGCAGGGCATCGCGGCCCCGCCCCGCGCGGCACCCGTCACTCGGGACGCGAGCGCAGCCCCTCCAGCAGGATGTCCAGCAGCCGGGAAGAGGCCGCCGCCTGCTGGGCCGCGTCCGGCAGCGAAGGCGCGGCCGTCGCGATGACCAGCAGGACGTCCGACACCGTCACATCGTGGCGCAGCTCGCCCGACGTCCGGGCCCGGTCGACCAGCCGCCCCACGACCTCCAGCAGCTCGGCCGCACCGGCGCCCAGGTCCTCGTCGCCGGCCTCCGGACCGGTCCGCTGCCGGGCCACCGCCCGGGGCGCGGCCGTGCCCGCCTCCTGCCGCTGCTGCGGCACCCGGGGCTCGTCCCCGCCCTCGCCGGCCTCACCGACCACGGTCGAGTCCTCGGCCTCCACACCGACCCGCAGTATCTGCGGCGGCAGGAGCCTCCCCGCCCCCGAGGCCACGGAGGTCCGCAGGAAGCGCGAGAGCGCCGACCACGGCTCGTCCTCCTGCCCGAGCGCGGAACGCGCCTGGTCGGTCAGCCGGGCGGTCTCCTCCTCGGCTATCCGGCGCACCAGCACGTCCTTGCTGGGAAAGCGCCGGTAGACCGTACCGACGCCGACCCTGGCCCGACGGGCCACGTCTTCCATCGGGGCCCCGTAACCGAGCTCCCCGAACACCTCGCGCGCAGCACGCAGTACGTGCTCGAGATTGCGCTGCGCGTCCACCCGCAGCGGGGCGGACCGTGCGTGCGCCGGCACACCGGCGGGCTGGGCACCGAGGCCGTTGCCCAGCGCGTTCACCGCCGCCGGAGGCGCGGTCGTCGTGGTGCCGCCCGTTCCGTTGAGGGTGCCAACTGCCCCGATGTGTCCGCTGCTTTCAGGCGCGACAGCAGTGGTCGGCCAATGCGATTCCTGAATGTCCATAACTGTTCCCCCGGTTATGACGCGTCTCCCCCCGGAGACTCCCGCCGTGTCCGTCGAGGGTGGACCGATCGTCACCGTCCGACACCCCGACGACATACGAACATAGTTGAGCCCGGGTCAATTCAGAAGGGGGCAGTTCCGCCCGGAGCGCCCCCGGATCGGCGCAAGGACCGGTTGGTCACCACTTGATCCCCGTCCCGGCCCCCTGCCGCAATGCCTGACCTGCGGGGCTTGCGTACCAAGGGTCCGTCCCGCACCACCGGCCCGTCCACGACCTCCGGTCACACAATTTGCCGGGCCTGTGGACAAATTCCGGTGCACGTTGCGTCATGGGGTGGTGATGGCTTCAGCTTCCGGGGGCACACCCCCCGGCCCCCCGCCCGGCACGCGCATTCTCGTCGTCGGCGGAGGCTACGTCGGGATGTACACAGCGCTGCGTCTCCAGCGGAAGCTGAAGCAGAGACTGAGAAGCGGCGAGACCGAGATCGTGGTGGTCGCGCCCGAGCCCTATATGACGTACCAGCCGTTCCTCCCCGAGGCCGCCGCCGGCTCGATCTCGCCGCGCCATGTCGTCGTACCGCTGCGCCGCGTCCTGCCGCACTGCACCATCGTCATCGGCGAGGCCCGGGCCATCGACCACACCAAGCGCACCGCGACCGTCACCACCCTCGCCAGCGGTGAGGACGGCACCGGCGCCCTGGAGATCGCGTACGACGAGCTCGTCCTCGCCCCCGGGTCCGTCTCGCGCACCCTCCCCGTCCCCGGCCTCGCCGACCACGGCGTGGGTTTCAAGACGATCGAGGAAGCCATCGGGCTGCGCAACCACGTCATCGAACAGATGGACATCGCGTCCGCCACCCGGGACCCCGCCGTCCGAGACGCCGCCCTGACCTTCGTCTTCGTCGGCGGCGGCTACGCGGGTGTGGAGGCGCTCGCGGAACTGGAGGACATGGCCCGCTACACCTCGCGGTACTACCACAACATCAAGGCCGAGGACCTGAAATGGATCCTCGTGGAGGCCACCGGCCGCATCCTGCCCGAGGTCGGCGAATCCCTCGGCCGGTACGCCGTACGGGAACTGCGGGGGCGCAACATCGACGTACGCCTCGACACCCGGCTGGACTCCTGCGAGGACCGCGTCGCCGTCCTCAGCGACGGCTCCCGCTTCCCCACCCGCACCCTCGTGTGGACGGCCGGCGTCAAACCCGCCCCGCTCCTCGCCGCCACCGGCCTCCCCCTGGACGAACGCGGCAGGCTCGTGTGCACCGCGAAGCTCACCGTCGAGGGCACCGAACACGCCTGGTCGGCGGGCGACGCCGCCGCCGTTCCCGATCTCACCGCCGCCGAAACCGGCCGCACGACCGCCCCCAACGCCCAGCACGCCGTCCGCCAGGCGAAGGTCCTCGCGGACAACCTGGTCGCCGCGCTCGACGGGGGACCGCTCACCGAATACCGCCACAGCTACGCGGGCTCCGTCGCCTCGCTCGGACTCCACAAGGGCGTCGCGCACATCTACGGGCGTCGGCTGAAGGGCTATCCGGCCTGGCTGATACACCGCATGTACCACCTGAGCCGGGTTCCCACCTTCAACCGGAAGGCACGCGTCCTGGCCGAATGGACGCTCGCCGGTCTCTTCAAACGCGAGATCGTCTCCCTGGGCTCCCTGGAGCACCCCCGGGCCGAGTTCGAACTCGCCGCCGGACGCCGCCCGCGGCCGGACGGGGACGACTGTCAGTAGGGTCCGACACACTGGACGTGTGACCATGGGTGGGCCCACATCTGCACAGAGTGACCCGGCCGGCAGCAACCGACAGTGACCAGCGAAAACCGCCCCAGGAGCGACGAACGCGCCCGACGCCCTGGCAGAGGAAGCACCCGCCCGAGCGGACCAGACCGACACACGAGGCCAGAAATTCCGTGAACTTCACGCGTTGGAGCGCCCGCCTCCCCGGTACGCAGCGTCGCGCCGCCCGGGAGGACCACAGCTCCGTACCGGCGGCCCGCGCCGAACCGGGCGCCGCCCCGCCGCAGGGCGGGACCGTCGGCGTCCCGCTGCCCTCGGCGCCCGACCTGGAGGACCTCTCCGCCCGCGACATCCTGGGCCGGCTGCCCGCCCTCGTCGCCCTGGTGCACGGCCCCCACCACCACATCGCCTACGTCAACGACGCGTACGCCGCCGCCTTCGGCCCCCGCCCCTGCGGCGCCCCGGCCGCCGAGGTGATGCCCGAGCTGGCCGAGATCGGCCTGCTCCCCCTCATGGACCAGGTCCTGCGCAGCGGCACCCCGCGCACGGTCAAGTCCCGCAAGGCCGCTGACGGCCGCTCGTACACCGTGACCTGCACTCCTGTGCGCCCCGACCAGGAGAAGGGCCGCGACAGCGGAGTCCTCGTGTACGCGGCCGACGTCACCGATCACGCCGAGGCCGCCGAACGGCTGCGTGCCAGCGAGGGCCGCCACCGCGAAACCGCCGTCACCCTCCAGCGCTCGCTGCTCCCGCAGGAGCTGGAACAGCCCGACGACCTGCGGATCGCCGCCACCTACCAGCCGGGCGGCACGGACGCCGCGGTCGGCGGCGACTGGTACGACGTCATCACCCTCGGCGCGGGCCGCACCGCGCTGGTCATCGGGGACGTGATGGGACGCGGGGTGCGCGCCGCCGCCGTCATGGGTCAGCTCCGCACCGCCGTACGGGCGTACGCCCGGCTTGACCTTCCGCCGCACGAGGTCCTTCAGCTGCTCGACGGGCTCGCCGCCGAGATCGACGCCAGCCAGATCGCCACCTGCGCCTATGCCGTGCACGACCCCAACGAGGGGCTGCTCGTCTATTCCTCCGCTGGCCATCTGCCGATCCTGGTGCGCGACGAGGACGGCACGGTCCACCGAGCGGAGGAGCCGATCGGCCCGCCGCTCGGCACCGGCGGCTGGATCCACACCTCGGGCACGATCCCGCTGCCGCCCGGTTCCACCGCCGTCCTCTACACGGACGGGCTGGTCGAGCGCCGCAGCGAGGACATCGACGAGGGCGTGGGCGCGCTGGAGCGGGCGCTGTCCGGGGCGACGGGCGCGCCGCAGGTCGTCTGCGACCGGCTGATCCGCTCCCTCAACGTCACCGCGGAGCACGACGACGACGTGGCGGTCCTGGTCGTGCAGCACCCGGCGCGCACGGGCGCCGCCGCGGAGCTGTTCCACAACGCCTCGCTCGAACTGCTCGGCGGCATCGAAGCGGCTCCCCGCGCCCGCGCCTTCGCGACGGGCGTGCTCGCCTCGTGGCGATTCCCGGTGGAGCTGTGCGACCTCGGGGTCCTCGCCGCCGGGGAGCTCGTCGCGAACTCCCTCCAGCACGGCACCCCGCCGATGCGCCTCGGCCTGCGCCGCACCGACCGCCGCCTGATCATCGAGGTGACCGACGGCGACGACCACCTGCCGCGCCGCCGCCGCGCCGAACCGGCGGACGAGGCGGGCCGGGGCATCGAGATCGTCGCCTCGATCGCCACGTCGTGGGGGAGCCGCCGCACGCCGGGCGGCGGCAAGGCCGTGTGGTGCGAGTTCGTCCTGCCGCGGTAGCGGCCGCGCTCAGCGCGCGGCGGCCATGGGCTCCGGCGCGCTCTCCGGCACGGAGACGGCCACCACCCGCGACGGCACGTGCGCGAGCGAGGGCTGGTCCTGTACGGGGGTGAGCCGTCGGCCGAGCCGCAGCGCGAGCGCGGTGATGCCCAGCGAGAACAGCACGAACGTCACGATGTACGGGCCGTGCAGCGAGGCCCCCATCGGACCGCCCACGGCCGGGCCGACGGCCAGCGCGAGCTGCTTGCAGAGCGCGAACGCCGAGTTGTACTGGCCCACCATCGACTCCGGCGCCAGGTCCGCCACC
This sequence comes from Streptomyces sp. NBC_00523, assembly GCF_036346615.1. NCBI lineage: Bacteria > Bacillati > Actinomycetota > Actinomycetes > Kitasatosporales > Streptomycetaceae > Streptomyces > Streptomyces sp. NBC_00523. Next base: position 3,911,265 of record NZ_CP107836.1, read on the forward strand.
AGCGGCGCGACGGTCGGCGACAGCATGGACTCGCCGAGCCCGAACAGCGCGTACGTGGAGATCATCGCGGCCGTCGCCATGGTCTGGCTGCCGTGCCCGAGGCCCGCGTAACCGGCCACGATCCAGGCGAAGGCCCAGATCAGGCCGACCGCCGCGATGACCCGGGTGCGCCGCCGGCGCTCCACGAGACGCAGCACGACGAACTGGGCGACGACGATCACAGCGGTGTTGGCGGCCAGCGCGATGCCGAGCGTGGAGGGCTCGATGCCGGCGGCCTCGGTGCCGTACGCCGCGAGCCCGGACTCGAACTGCCCGTAGCAGGCGAAGAACAGCACGAAGCCCAGCACGCACAGCTGCACCATCGCGCGGTGCGAGAGCAGCGTCCGCAGTCCGCCGCGCGGGGCCGGTGCCCCGGCCGCCGCCTCCGGCGCGCTGACGGGGGCACTCGGCATCCGCACGGTCGCCGCGATGACGCCGAGCACCAGGAACATGACCGCTTCGATCAGGAACAGCAGCGTGAACGACGCCGGGCTGCTCGTGTCGACGATCTGCCCGCCGACCAGACCACCGATCCCCAGGCCCAGGTTCTGCAGGAAGAACTGCATCGCGAAGGCCCGGGTGCGGGTCGCGGGACCGGTGCACCGGACGAGCATGGTGGCGAGCGCGGGCTGCATGACGGCGGTGCCGGCGCCGAGCACGGCAGCCGCCAGAACGGCGGCGGTGACCTGCGAGGACACACCGAGCGCGACGGCGCCCAGGGAAGCGACGGCTGAGGCGGCGATCAGCACGGGCAGCGGACCGCGACGGTCGATCGCCCGGCCGGTGAACGGCAGCACGGCAAGCGCCGCCATGGCGAAGACCGCCAGCACGATCCCGGCCGTACCGGCGCCCAGATCCCGTACCTGCGCCACATAGACGTACAGATACGGAACGGTGAACCCGAGCCCGAACGCGCTCAGCGCGCTCCCCAGCTGGATCCGCCGCAGTGCTGCGCCCATTTCCCTGGTCACACTCACCTACCTCAAGCTCTCGAAGCCTCTGAGTCGTACCGATCGAACGACTCGAACCCGAAGACTTTATCACTAAAGTTAGACGTTGAACACTACGACTCGAAGGACTTCGACGGCTATGGGTGGCGTGCCATACTGCGCGCCATGTCCGACACCACCGAGCCCGGACTCGATGAGCCGAGCCTCGACGAGCAGATCGCCGCCTACCAGCGCGAGTACCGCGACCTGGACCCCCAGGTCGAACAGGTCGTCTCCGCACTCGGCCGGCTGAACCGCCGGATGAACGTCGCGTACGGGAGACAGCTCGCCGCGCTCGGCATCAGCAACGCGGAGTGGGAGGTCTTGAAGACCCTGGTGCTGGGCGGAGAGCCCTACCGCCTCGGCCCCGGCGAGCTCGCCAAGCGGCTCGGTCTCACCCCGGCCGCGATGACGCACCGGATCGATCGGATGGCCGGTGAGGGCCTGGTGACGCGCGACCGGGACGAGAACAACCGCGTCCGCGTCATCGTGGAGCTGACGGACGAGGGCCGTACGAAGTGGCTGGAGGCGATGCGGATGGCCACGGACTTCGAGGCGGACCTGCTCCAGGATCTCGACGGCGAGGAGCGCGGGGTGCTCGGCGCGATGCTGACCCGCCTGCTGCGGAGGGTGGAGCACGCCCAGCCGGACGCCGGCGGCCGGCTCACCGACCTGGACTGAGCGGCCCGGCGGGGCAGGTGGGGAGGGGTTGACACGCCCCTCGGCGATCCGTAAGGTTCTTCGGGTTGCCACGGAGCCTGAACGGTTCTGCGGCAGCCGATCCCGCCGCAGACGCGGCACACCAAACTCAGCACGATCTCCCGTTCGGGGAAATTTCGGCATGCCGAAATTAATTTCGAAGGCCCGATTATGAGCCGCCGGGAAAATCCGCTAGAGTTTTGGACGTCGGAAGGGCCCAACAGCCCGGAGGACAAGCCCCGCTGACTGGGAATCAGGCCCGAAGGGATCTGATAGAGTCGGACTCGCCGGAAAGGGAAACGCGAAAGCGAAGAACTGGAAAGCAGAAACCGCTTGACCCGCTTCGACCGGGAATCGGACACGAAAGAGTCTGATAGAGTCGGAAACGCAAGACCGAAGGGAAGCGCCCGGAGGAAAGCCCGCAGGGGTGAGTACAAAGGAAGCGTCCGTTCCTTGAGAACTCAACAGCGTGCCAAAAGTCAACGCCAGATATGTTGATACCCCGGCCTGCTTCGGCAGGTTGGTGGTTCCTTTGAAAGTCCTGCCGAGTCATTGACTGGGTAGGCAAAACACAGCGAGGACGCAGTGGACGACGGGTCATATTCCGACCCTGTTCGTTCCGCTCTCGTGATGTGTCTCCCGATTACGGGAAAACATTCACGGAGAGTTTGATCCTGGCTCAGGACGAACGCTGGCGGCGTGCTTAACACATGCAAGTCGAACGATGAAGCCCTTCGGGGTGGATTAGTGGCGAACGGGTGAGTAACACGTGGGCAATCTGCCCTTCACTCTGGGACAAGCCCTGGAAACGGGGTCTAATACCGGATAATACTTTCTCCCTCCTGGGAGAAGGTTGAAAGCTCCGGCGGTGAAGGATGAGCCCGCGGCCTATCAGCTAGTTGGTGGGGTAATGGCCTACCAAGGCGACGACGGGTAGCCGGCCTGAGAGGGCGACCGGCCACACTGGGACTGAGACACGGCCCAGACTCCTACGGGAGGCAGCAGTGGGGAATATTGCACAATGGGCGAAAGCCTGATGCAGCGACGCCGCGTGAGGGATGACGGCCTTCGGGTTGTAAACCTCTTTCAGCAGGGAAGAAGCGAAAGTGACGGTACCTGCAGAAGAAGCGCCGGCTAACTACGTGCCAGCAGCCGCGGTAATACGTAGGGCGCAAGCGTTGTCCGGAATTATTGGGCGTAAAGAGCTCGTAGGCGGCTTGTCACGTCGGTTGTGAAAGCCCGGGGCTTAACCCCGGGTCTGCAGTCGATACGGGCAGGCTAGAGTGTGGTAGGGGAGATCGGAATTCCTGGTGTAGCGGTGAAATGCGCAGATATCAGGAGGAACACCGGTGGCGAAGGCGGATCTCTGGGCCATTACTGACGCTGAGGAGCGAAAGCGTGGGGAGCGAACAGGATTAGATACCCTGGTAGTCCACGCCGTAAACGTTGGGAACTAGGTGTTGGCGACATTCCACGTCGTCGGTGCCGCAGCTAACGCATTAAGTTCCCCGCCTGGGGAGTACGGCCGCAAGGCTAAAACTCAAAGGAATTGACGGGGGCCCGCACAAGCAGCGGAGCATGTGGCTTAATTCGACGCAACGCGAAGAACCTTACCAAGGCTTGACATACACCGGAAAGCATCAGAGATGGTGCCCCCCTTGTGGTCGGTGTACAGGTGGTGCATGGCTGTCGTCAGCTCGTGTCGTGAGATGTTGGGTTAAGTCCCGCAACGAGCGCAACCCTTGTTCTGTGTTGCCAGCATGCCCTTCGGGGTGATGGGGACTCACAGGAGACTGCCGGGGTCAACTCGGAGGAAGGTGGGGACGACGTCAAGTCATCATGCCCCTTATGTCTTGGGCTGCACACGTGCTACAATGGCCGGTACAATGAGCTGCGATGCCGCGAGGCGGAGCGAATCTCAAAAAGCCGGTCTCAGTTCGGATTGGGGTCTGCAACTCGACCCCATGAAGTCGGAGTTGCTAGTAATCGCAGATCAGCATTGCTGCGGTGAATACGTTCCCGGGCCTTGTACACACCGCCCGTCACGTCACGAAAGTCGGTAACACCCGAAGCCGGTGGCCCAACCCCTTGTGGGAGGGAGCTGTCGAAGGTGGGACTGGCGATTGGGACGAAGTCGTAACAAGGTAGCCGTACCGGAAGGTGCGGCTGGATCACCTCCTTTCTAAGGAGCATCTAGATTCCGCAAGGAATCCAGAGCCACTACGTCGGCAAATGTTCGACGGTGGTCAGCTCATGGGTGGAACGTTGACTACTCGGCACGACAAGTTGTTTGTCACTAGTACTGCTTCGGCGTGGAACGTGTAGGAACAACTGGTCGGGTCGGGCACGCTGTTGGGTATCTGAAGGTACGGGCTCGTTTGAGTCTGTCCTTCGGTTGCCGGCCCCAGTGAACTCGCCCGTGAGGGTGGGGTGGTGGGTGGCTGGTCGTTGTTTGAGAACTGCACAGTGGACGCGAGCATCTGTGGCCAAGTTTTTAAGGGCGCACGGTGGATGCCTTGGCACCAGGAACCGATGAAGGACGTGGGAGGCCACGATAGGCCCCGGGGAGCTGTCAACCGAGCTTTGATCCGGGGGTGTCCGAATGGGGAAACCCGGCAGTCGTCATGGGCTGTCACCCGCTGCTGAACACATAGGCAGTGTGGAGGGAACGAGGGGAAGTGAAACATCTCAGTACCCTCAGGAAGAGAAAACAACCGTGATTCCGGGAGTAGTGGCGAGCGAAACTGGATGAGGCCAAACCGTATGCGTGTGATACCCGGCAGGGGTTGCGCATGCGGGGTTGTGGGATCTCTCTTTCATAGTCTGCCGGCTGTGAGACGAGTCAGAAACCGTTGGTGTAGGCGAAGGACATGCGAAAGGTCCGGCGTAGAGGGTAAGACCCCCGTAGCTGAAACATCAACGGCTCGTTTGAGAGACACCCAAGTAGCACGGGGCCCGAGAAATCCCGTGTGAATCTGGCGGGACCACCCGTTAAGCCTAAATATTCCCTGGTGACCGATAGCGGATAGTACCGTGAGGGAATGGTGAAAAGTACCGCGGGAGCGGAGTGAAATAGTACCTGAAACCGTGTGCCTACAAGCCGTGGGAGCGTCGCGCATCGAGCTTGCTCGGTGCGTCGTGACTGCGTGCCTTTTGAAGAATGAGCCTGCGAGTTAGCGGTGTGTAGCGAGGTTAACCCGTGTGGGGAAGCCGTAGCGAAAGCGAGTCCGAATAGGGCGTTTGAGTTGCACGCTCTAGACCCGAAGCGGAGTGATCTAGCCATGGGCAGGTTGAAGCGGAGGTAAGACTTCGTGGAGGACCGAACCCACCAGGGTTGAAAACCTGGGGGATGACCTGTGGTTAGGGGTGAAAGGCCAATCAAACTCCGTGATAGCTGGTTCTCCCCGAAATGCATTTAGGTGCAGCGTCGTGTGTTTCTTGCCGGAGGTAGAGCACTGGATAGGCGATGGGCCCTACCGGGTTACTGACCTTAGCCAAACTCCGAATGCCGGTAAGTGAGAGCGCGGCAGTGAGACTGTGGGGGATAAGCTCCATGGTCGAGAGGGAAACAGCCCAGAGCATCGACTAAGGCCCCTAAGCGTACGCTAAGTGGGAAAGGATGTGGAGTCGCAGAGACAACCAGGAGGTTGGCTTAGAAGCAGCCACCCTTGAAAGAGTGCGTAATAGCTCACTGGTCAAGTGATTCCGCGCCGACAATGTAGCGGGGCTCAAGCGTACCGCCGAAGTCGTGTCATTCCAGCATAAAGGGCCAACGCCTGCTGGGATGGGTAGGGGAGCGTCGTGTGCCGGGTGAAGCAGCCGCGGAAGCGAGTTGTGGACGGTTCACGAGTGAGAATGCAGGCATGAGTAGCGATACACACGTGAGAAACGTGTGCGCCGATTGACTAAGGGTTCCTGGGTCAAGCTGATCTGCCCAGGGTAAGTCGGGACCTAAGGCGAGGCCGACAGGCGTAGTCGATGGACAACCGGTTGATATTCCGGTACCTGCTTTGAAACGCCCAGTACTGAATCAGGCGATGCTAAGTCCGTGAAGCCGGCCCGATCTCTTCGGAGTTGAGGGTAGTGGTGGAGCCGACGAACCAGACTTGTAGTAGGTAAGCGATGGGGTGACGCAGGAAGGTAGTCCAGCCCGGGCGGTGGTTGTCCCGGGGTAAGGGTGTAGGACGCACGGTAGGCAAATCCGTCGTGCATATAAGTCTGAGACCTGATGCCGAGCCGATTGTGGTGAAGTGGATGATCCTATGCTGTCGAGAAAAGCCTCTAGCGAGTTTCATGGCGGCCCGTACCCTAAACCGACTCAGGTGGTCAGGTAGAGAATACCGAGGCGTTCGGGTGAACTATGGTTAAGGAACTCGGCAAAATGCCCCCGTAACTTCGGGAGAAGGGGGGCCATCACTGGTGATCCGATTTACTCGGTGAGCTGGGGGTGGCCGCAGAGACCAGCGAGAAGCGACTGTTTACTAAAAACACAGGTCCGTGCGAAGCCGTAAGGCGATGTATACGGACTGACGCCTGCCCGGTGCTGGAACGTTAAGGGGACCGGTTAGCTGCTCTTCGGGGTGGCGAAGCTGAGAACTTAAGCGCCAGTAAACGGCGGTGGTAACTATAACCATCCTAAGGTAGCGAAATTCCTTGTCGGGTAAGTTCCGACCTGCACGAATGGCGTAACGACTTCTCGACTGTCTCAACCATAGGCCCGGTGAAATTGCACTACGAGTAAAGATGCTCGTTTCGCGCAGCAGGACGGAAAGACCCCGGGACCTTTACTATAGTTTGATATTGGTGTTCGGTTCGGCTTGTGTAGGATAGGTGGGAGACTTTGAAGCGGCCACGCCAGTGGTTGTGGAGTCGTCGTTGAAATACCACTCTGGTCGTGCTGGATGTCTAACCTGGGTCCGTGATCCGGATCAGGGACAGTGTCTGATGGGTAGTTTAACTGGGGCGGTTGCCTCCTAAAGAGTAACGGAGGCGCCCAAAGGTTCCCTCAGCCTGGTTGGCAATCAGGTGTTGAGTGTAAGTGCACAAGGGAGCTTGACTGTGAGACCGACGGGTCGAGCAGGGACGAAAGTCGGGACTAGTGATCCGGCAGTGGCTTGTGGAAGCGCTGTCGCTCAACGGATAAAAGGTACCCCGGGGATAACAGGCTGATCTTCCCCAAGAGTCCATATCGACGGGATGGTTTGGCACCTCGATGTCGGCTCGTCGCATCCTGGGGCTGGAGTCGGTCCCAAGGGTTGGGCTGTTCGCCCATTAAAGCGGTACGCGAGCTGGGTTTAGAACGTCGTGAGACAGTTCGGTCCCTATCCGCTGTGCGCGTAGGAATATTGAGAAGGGCTGTCCCTAGTACGAGAGGACCGGGACGGACGAACCTCTGGTGTGCCAGTTGTTCTGCCAAGGGCATGGCTGGTTGGCTACGTTCGGAAAGGATAACCGCTGAAAGCATCTAAGCGGGAAGCCTGCTTCGAGATGAGTATTCCCACCCTCTTGAAGGGTTAAGGCTCCCAGTAGACGACTGGGTTGATAGGCCAGATGTGGAAGCCCGGTAACGGGTGGAGCTGACTGGTACTAATAGGCCGAGGGCTTGTCCTCAGTTGCTCGCGTCCACTGTGTTAGTTCTGAAATAACGAACAGCCGTGTTTTCATCCGGTTGGTTCAATTTCATAGTGTTTCGGTGGTCATTGCGTTAGGGAAACGCCCGGTTACATTCCGAACCCGGAAGCTAAGCCTTTCAGCGCCGATGGTACTGCAGGGGGGACCCTGTGGGAGAGTAGGACGCCGCCGAACTCCTTTTAGGAAGAGCCCCGTGCCCTTGTGGCACGGGGCTTTTCTGCGTTTCAGCCCGGGGAGACCAGCCGGGCGCTCGGAGATTTCGGGATTGGTCCAGCCCTGGCCGATCACCGTCAGGATCTCCCGTTCCCGGCCGGTGAGGCCGGCGATGCGCAGATCCTGGGCGGCCGGTTCGCCCGGTTCGGCGGGCAAGTGCTGTACGTACGCGTCCAGGAGCCGCCGGGTGAGGCTCGGGGCGACCACCGCGTCGCCGAGGGCCACGGCCCTGATGCCGGACAGCATCTCCTCCGGCAACGCGTCCTTGATCAGGAAGCCGCTGGCGCCGGCGCGGAGGCCGTCGTACGCGTACCGGTCCAGGTCGAATGTCGTGACGATCAGGACGCGGGTGCGGGAGCCCGTCCTGATGATGCGGCGGGTTGCCTCTATGCCGTCCAGGAGCGGCATGCGGATGTCCATCAGGGCCACGTCCGGCTGGTGCCGGGCGACGAGCTGAAGCGCTTCGTGGCCGTTGGCGGCCTCGCCGACGACCGTCATGTCGTCCTGGCTCTCCAGCAGCATGCGGAAGCCGAAGCGTTGCATCGGCTGGTCGTCCGCGATGAGCACGGTCGTCACGAGGGGGAGTCCTCCAGGGGGAGCCGGAGCCGTACCTGCCAGCCGCCTTCGGCGGACGGTCCGGCGTCGAGTGTGACGTCGTACAGGGAAGCGCGTGCGCGCATCCCTGTGATGCCCTGCCCAGTGCCTGCGGAGCTCCGCTCGTTCCGGGGCGGGTTGCCATTGTCCGTGACGAGGGCTTCCAGCGCGCCGGGCCGGTACGTCAGGGTGACGTCGGCCGCGAGTGACGGTGAAGTGCCCGCGTGCTTCAGCGTGTTCGTCAGGGACTCCTGCACCACCCGGTAGACCGTCAGCTGACGTCCTGGTGTGGGCGGTTGGACCGGAGGCGTACCCCGTACTTCGAGACGTACCGGCAGACCTGCCTGGCGTACGCCCTCCAAGAGTGCGTCGATGTCGTCCAGGGTGGGCTGCGGGGTGCGGTCCGCTTCCTCCGGCTGGTCGCGCAGCACACCGAGCAGGCGGCGGAGTTCGGCGAGGGCCTGGCGGCTCGTGGTGCCGATGGCCTCCAGCGCCTGGACCGCGCGCGCCGGGCTGCGGGCCGCCGCGTACGAGCCGCCGTCGGCCAGGGTCGTGATGACGGAGAGGTTGGGGCCGATGATGTCGTGCATCTCCCGGGCGATCCGGGTCCGTTCGGCAGCGGCGGCCAGACGGGCCTGCTGCTCGCGTTCGCGTTCCAGGCGGTCGGCCCGGTCGAGAAGGGCCTCGGTGTACTCCTTGCGCGTACGCACCAGGATTCCCGCCAGGGCGGCGATGGCGAACATTCAGACGTGCGGGAGCAGGAGGCGGCCCCCGACCTCCGGGAACCGGCCCGAGGTGATCACCAGCGGTGCGGCGATCAGGACGCCCGACCAGGCGAGGGTGCGCATCGGGAGGCGTACCGCGATGGTGAAGACCACGATCTCCTGGAGCAGCGCCGCCTGGATGAGCGCACCCGTCCACACGTTGGCCAGCGAGAACGGCGCCATGAAGAGGAGCACCGCGAGCGGGTGGTTGCGGCGCCACAGCAGCGGGACGGAGAAGGCCGCGCTCATGGTGAACACCAGCGGTGCCGGGACGTGCGGGTCCGCCGCGACCGTGCGCCAGCCGCCCGACGAGACGTCGAGGACGGCGAACAGCACCCAGCAGGTGGTGAGGACGCCGTTCCAGACCGACGGCCGGCGCTGATCGATGGCGCGGATGCGCAGGAACAGACGCTGTATGGGTCCGGTGAGCGGGGTGGCGGTGGACGGCGGACGCCACCGGTCCCCGTAGCGCCTGGTGAGTGCGTGTGCCCTGATCATGCGGTCGACGCTACGGAGCGGGCGAGGGCCGGTCGTCGGACCGGAGGGCGGAATGTGCGGGGGCGTGTAGTACCGGGGGACGACACGTGGCAGGCGGGACCAATCCGTTTGCGTGGTCTCGGGAGGGCGGGTCAGGATCGGGGCATGGACTACGTGATACGGCCGGTGCGCGCCGACGAATGGCGGTCGGTGAAGGAGCTCCGGCTGGCCGCCTTGCAGGACCCGGCCGCCCCGGTGGCGTTCCTGGAGACGTACGAGCAGGGGCTGAAGCGCTCCGACGAGGCGTGGCGGGAGCGGACGGTGGACGCCTCCGAGGACGGTGGGGGCGAGGTGCGGCAGTTCGTCGCGGAGGGCCCGGACGGTGCCTGGGCGGGCTCGGTGACGGTGCTCGTGGAGGGCCCGGACGTCGAGGCGCGGTTCGGTGAGGCGGTGTCGGTGAACCAGGGGCACCTGGTCGGCGTGTTCGTACGGCCGGAGGCGCGGGGCGCGGGAGTGGCGGACGCGCTGTTCCGGGCGGCTGTGGACTGGGCGTGGTCGCTGGAGGCGCCGCGGCTGGAGCGCGTACGGCTGTATGTGCACGAGGACAATCCGCGCGCCGAGGCGTTCTACCGGCGGTTCGGCTTTGTGCCGACCGGGGAGTCGGTGCCGATGCCCGGCGATCCGGACGCGCGTGAGCTGGAGTACGCGGTGGCGCGGCCCTGAGGCCCGTGCCCGCTGCTCAGAGGCTGCTGGGTGTCCGGAGCTGTTGCGTCCAGTGTGAGCGGGCCTGTTCCGGGGAACGGAGCAGGGCGATGGTGGACAGGCCCTGGGTCTGGCCGGATCTCAGCAGTTCGGGCAGGCGGGGCAGCGGTGCGACGGCCGCGATGTCGTCGAGGACGAGCGTCATTGGTGGGTCGAGCCGGCCGTCGGATGACCGTGCGGCCATGCGGCGGCCGTGCTCGACCACGTCTGCGGCGAACGCGGTGAGCAGGGGCATCGTCCCTGGACCGGATCGCGGGGTTTCGATGGCTTCGCCCACCACATAGATGCTGCCCCCTTCGTCCGCAAAGGAATCCAGTGCGAGCGCATCTGCTCGATTTGGTGTGCAGGCGTCGCGGACGTGGACGGAGGAGAGGGCGCCGAACGCCCGCACCGTCAGTTCCTGGGCCATCTCGCGGCGTTCGGGATGGCCGGTGAGCGCGGACTCCAGGAGTCCGGCGAGTCCGGGGGCCGCCTTGGGGTGGGTGCGCAGCAGGCGGACCGGTTCGTGGGCGTTGCCGCCGATGGCCCAGCGGTGGACCTGGCGGAAGGGGCGGCCGTCGATGGCGGCGGCGTGCAGCCAGCAGCGCAGGAGGGTTTCGGCGATGTCGGCCGTCGCCGAGTCGACGCGGGCCTGGGGGCGGACGGGGGCGAGCAGCGCGCCTGCGCGGGCCGCGGCCCGGTCGGCCTGCTCGCATCCGGCGGTGGGCGCCCAGTGCAGCCGGGCCGGGGTGTCGCAGAGGTGGCCGGGGTCGTAGACGAGGACGGGGCCGAGCTTGGCGCGGGCGTCCTTGGTCTCGGCCCAGAGGGTGGGGTCGGAGGTCACGACGAGCACGGGGCCGTCGGCTTCGCGGATGGCCTGGACGGCGGTGGCCCGGCGGGTGGCGGCGGGGCCGTAGAGGACGAGGGGGGTGCGCGGGGAGGGGACGGTGGCGGGGAGGGGGGTGGTGGCGAGGGCCGGTTCGGTGGGCGTCGGTGCGGGCGGTGTTTTTCGGGCGGTGCGTGCTTCGGGGGCGGCCTCGGGCGGAAGGGCCGTTGTCTGCGGTGCGGTTTCGGTGAGGTGTTCGGCGGGAACGGGGGTGGCCGGCGCGGGGACGGGTGGCGTCTTGCGGAGGGCGTCGGGGGTGGGCTCGGGGGCCGGTTCCGGCTCGGCGAGCGCCGACTCGTACGCGTAGTCCTGCTGTTTGTTCCGCCGGCCGGTCTTCCGGCCCTTGCCCTGTGCCAGCTTGCGCCGTGCGCGCTCCTCGCGGTGGGCCTGTTCGAGGAGGGCCAGCCGTTCGTTGCGTTCCGCGCGGCGGCGGGCCAGTCCGGCGCGCCAGCGGGTGATGACGCCCATGACGAAGATCGTCAGCACCACCAGAACCATCAGTTCGCCGATGAGCAGGCCCCAGAACAGGCCGTACCCGGAGAGCTGGCCGGGTGGGGTGCTGGGCCAAGCGGCGGGCAGGTCGTGCGGGGCCTCCAGCAGGCGGCGGAGGGCCAGGGGTGTCTCGGTCGGTGTGACGCCGTCGGGCCAGGCGCCGTGGGCGAGGAGTCCGGCGAATCCGGTGGCCGCCCAGGCCATCAGCGTCAGTCCGAGAAGGAAGGCCAGCAGTCCGACGAGCAGGCCGTCGGGGATGCCGCCCCCCTTGCCGTCGCCGGACCGTCCCCCGTCGCTCCCTGCCATGTCATGCCACCGTTGACTCGGACGACTCGTTCAGTCGCTGCTGGTTCTCGATCCTGGCCGCGCGTTCCTCCGCTTCGAGGTCGGCGGCTCTTACGTCGTCCGGGAGCTGGTCGCTCACAGACGACTCGGTCATGGCGCGGTCGGTGAAGACGAGGGGGCGTTCGGCTTCGGTGATCAGGTGTTTGACGACCTGTACGTTGCCGTTCACGTCCCAGACCGCGATGCCCGGGGTGAGGGTGGGGATGATTTCGACGGCCCAGCGGGGCAGGCCGAGGACCCGGCCGGTGGCTCTGGCCTCGTCGGCCTTCTGGGCGTAGATCGTGCGGGTGGAGGCCATTTTGAGGATGGCGGCGGCTTCGCGTGCGGCGGCGCCGTCGACCACGTCGCTGAGGTGGTGGACGACGGCGACGAAGGAGAGGCCGAGGCGGCGGCCGAACTTCAGCAGGCGCTGGAAGAGCTGGGCGACGAAGGGCGAGTTGATGATGTGCCAGGCCTCTTCGACCAGGAAGATGCGCTTCTTGCGGTCGGGCCTGATCCAGGTGTGCTCGAGCCAGACGCCGACGATCGCCATCAGGATGGGCATGGCGATGGAGTTGCGGTCGATGTGCGAGAGGTCGAAGACGATCAGGGGGGCGTCCAGGTCGATGCCGAAGGACGTCGGGCCGTCGAACATGCCGCGCAGGTCGCCGTCGACCAGCCGGTCGAGGACGAGGGCGACGTCCAGGCCCCAGGCGCGGACGTCGTCTATGTCGACGTTCATCGCCTGGGCGGATTCCGGTTCGGGGTGGCGCAGCTGCTCGACGATGTCGGTGAGGACGGGCTGGCGGTCGGTCGTCGTGGCGTTGACGTAGGCGTGGGCGACCTTGAGGGCGAAGCCGGAGCGTTCGTCCAGGCCGTGGCCCATGGCGACTTCGATGATGGTGCGGAGCAGGGCGAGCTGGCCGGTGGTGGTGATGGCCGGGTCGAGCGGGTTGAGCCGGATGCCGCCGTTGAGCGCGGAGGTGGGGTCGAGGCGGATGGGGGTGAGGCCGAGCTCCTGCGCGATGAGGTTCCACTCGCCGACGCCGTCCTCGCCCTGGGCGTCGAGGACGACGACCTGTCGGTCGCGGAAGCGGAGCTGGCGGAGCACGTACGTCTTCTCCAGCGCGGACTTGCCGTTCCCGGACTCGCCGAGGACGAGCCAGTGCGGAGCGGGGAGCTGCTGTCCGTAGAGCTGGAAGGGGTCGTAGATGTAGCCCTTGCCGGAGTACACCTCGCGGCCGATGATCACACCGGAGTCTCCGAGGCCGGGGGCGGCGGTGGGCAGGTAGACGGCCTGGGCCTGGCCGGTCGAGGTGCGGACGGGCAGCCGGGTGGTCTCCACCTTCCCGAAGAGGAAGGCGGTAAAGGCGTCCGACAACGCGGACAGCGGATCTCGCATGGCGTGACTGACCTCCCTCTCGGTGTCGCGGACTGGCGGTTAGCGGCGGATGCCGGTGGCGAACGGCAGGGTGTTGACGAAGGCGCGGTGGTGCTCGCGGTCGCACCATTCGAGCTTCAGGTACGACTTTCCGGCCGAGGCGCGGATGGTCCGCTTGTCGCGGGCGAGGGCCTCGGGGGAGCGGGACGACACGGTGATGTACCCCACGAGGTTGACGCCGGCGGCGCCGCTGGCGAGGTCTTCACCCCGTTGGTCGAGGCGGCCGTGGGCGGCGATGTCGCGGGGGTCGACGGTGCGGTTCATCTTGGCCTGGCGGCTGGCCTCGGCGTCGTCGTTGGTCTTCTCGGTGAGCATGCGCTCGATGGCGATCTCGGTGGGTTCCAGGTCCATGCAGACGGCGACGGTGCGGATGACGTCGGGGGTGTGGACGAGGAGGGGGGCCAGGAAGTTGACGCCGACGGGGGTCATCGGCCATTCCTTCACCCAGGCCGTGGAGTGGCACCAGGGAGCGCGGGTGGACGATTCGCGGGTCTTGGCCTGGAGGTAGGTCGGCTCGACGGCGTCGAGCTCGGCGGGCCAGGCGTTGCGCTTCGTCATGGCCTGGATGTGGTCGATGGGGTGGTCGGGGTCGTACATGGAGTGGACGAGGGAGGCCAGCCGGCTCTGGCCGAGGGGCTGGCGGACCCGGATGTCGGCTTCGGCGAGGCGGGCGCAGATGTCGGTGAGCTCGCGGGCCATGACGACGGCGAGGCCGGCGTCGCGGTCCAGCTTGCGGCCGGAGTGCGGGCGGGCGGCGCGGGCCATGGCGTGGGCCTCGGCGGCGAGCTCGCGGTTGAAGTGCATGCAGGCGACGAGGTAGGCGCGGTGCTGCTCGCTGGAGGTGGAGACCATGGACTGGAGCTGGTCGTAGGAGTCCTGGAGCCAGCGGGGGGATGCCTGGGCGCCGCGCTGGGCGACGTCCTTGGCGTGGGCGTCGGGGTCGGCGGGGAGGGTGCGGGCGAGCATCTGGAGGCGGGTGACGAAGCCGTCTCCGTTGGCGACGTGCTTGAGGAGGGTGCCGAAGCGGTCGACGAGCGCTTCCTGGTCCTCGCTGTCGCGCAGGCCGACGCCGGGGCCCTCGATCTCGATGGCGGCGGTGACGGTGCGCCGGTCGGCGTGGAGGAGGACGGCGATCTCGTCGGGGCCGAAGGGGGCGGAGAGCCAGTTGATGCGGCCGATGCCGGGCGGTGGGCCGATCTCGACCTCGCGGCCGTCGGCGCGGGTGCCGGCTTCGATGGCGGTGGAGCGGTAGGTGGTGCCGCGGCGCAGGGAGCGCTTGTAGCTGCGGTTGATCTCGAACCACTTGTAGAAGGTCCGGTGCCGGTACGGGACGTAGACCATGGCGATGGCGAGCAGCGGGAAGCCGGTGAGCAGCACGATGCGCAGGGAGAGGACGGGGACGAGCAGGCCGCTCATCATGCCGAGGAACGCGCCGGCGATGATCAGGGCGATTTCGCCCGTCTCGCGGTTCTTGCCGACGATCGCGTTCGGCCGGGCGCGGCCGATGAGATACGTACGGCGGGGCGCGATCGGATGGGACTGTGTGCTCAACGCCCGCCACCTCCTGTGCGGTTGTTACCTGTGCTGCCTGGTCCGCCGCGGGTGCCGCGGCTGCTGTGGGGGGTGCCGGCGGTCGGGGAGCCGCTGCGGGGCGGGGGTGCGGCGGAGGGGGTGGATCCGCCGCCGGGGTTACGGGAGCTGTGGGCGGCGACTCCGCCGCTGACGGGGTTGGCGGGGCGGCCGCCGCCGCTGCTGGTGTCGCCGCTGTTCTGTCCGCCGCGGCTGCTGTGGGTCTTGATGCCCTGGGAGACGAGGGCGGCGGGGGAGCTGATCATGGCGGCGGCCTGGGAGCCGTCGGTGGCCTGCTTGCGGTTGGTGCGGGCGCCTTGGATCTCGTCGCCGAAGCCGGGGACGAAGCGGTAGATCATGGCGGAGGCGAAGATGGCCAGCAGGATGATGGCGAGGCCGGAGACGACGGCGGAGAAGGCGTCGGGGCCGTCGTCGGAGGAGAGGGCGCCGGCGAGGCCGAGTACGACGACGATGACGGGTTTGACCATGATCACCGCGATCATGATGCCTGCCCAGCGGCGTACGTGTCCCCACATGTTCTTGTCCACGAGTCCGGCGTAGACGGCGGTTCCCAGGAGGGCGCCGACGTAGAGCAGGGCGGCGCGGATGACGAGTTCGAGCCAGAGGATGCCGGCGGCGAGGATGGAGACGAGGGAGACGACGATCAGCATGATCGGGCCGCCGCCGATGTCGGAGTCCTTCTTGAGGGCTTGGGCGAAGGAGCCGAAGAAGACGTCGGTCTGGCCGCCGGAGGAGGAGGCGATGACTTCGGTGACGCCGTCGGTGGCGGAGACGATGGTGTAGAGGATGAGGGGGGTGAAGGCGGAGGCGAGGACGGTGAGCCAGAGGAAGCCGATGGCCTCGGAGATGGCGGTGGTGAGGGGGACGCCGCGGATGGCTCGTTTGGCTACGGCGAGGAGCCAGAGGACGAGCGTGAGGACGGTGGAGGCGGCGAAGACGATGGCGTACTGCTGGAGGAAGCGCGTGTTCGTGAAGTCGACGTTGGCGGTGCCCTTGACGGCGTCGCTGAGCTTGCCCACGATCCACGCGGCGGCGTCGGCGCAGCCCCGGCCGAGCGAGGTGAGCGGGTCTAGTGCGGGGTCGGTGCTGGAGGGTGGGGTGGACCGGGGGGAGCTGGCGCTCCCGCCTTCGCAGTAGTCCTTGGCGAGTCCCACGATGAGATCGCATGCATCGTTGCCCTCTTTACTGGGCGACGGGGACGGCGATGGTGCCGCTGCGGCCCGTGAGGCAAGCAGGACCATCGCGGGAAGGATGCTCAGTGTGGTCAGGGAGCGCATGCTCCGGCGACGGCTAGCGGGCATAGACGAATCCTCCGTAACCCTCTACCGCGCCGGCGATCTCGTCGGCCGAGGAAGCCCGGTTGTCACCGCTGACGGGAGTGGGCCCCTCTGTCTGACTCGACGACTCGATCTTCCAGTCATTGCCGATCCACTTGAGCTTTTCCGAGATCGTGAACCAAGTCTCGGTCACCGGCTTCGTGGAGCCTTCACCGGCCATTCCGACGAGACCGGTGCACCAGACCTCGACCGTGGCCGAGTCTGCGGTGTGCTCGACCACCTTCGTTCCCACTGGGACCGTGCGAGAGACGAATGTCAAGCCGCTGGGCGCCTTGCCGTCGTCGTTCAGTCCGACGTTCTTGAGGAAGTCCGGTGAGTAGGCGGTATCAAGATCTGTAGTCAGCTTTCCCACGACGGCCGGATCGTGGGTGGCCTGCACGATGGCCTGACGGGATGAGGCGACGAACATGTCGGCAGACCCCAACGCCACCGCGTAGTTGGAGGCCGCGCTCTCCGCGCCCTGTTGGTCGTGGGCGAAGCCTGAGGGGATGGTGCCGTTTTTGCCTGTTACCGGCTTTGTGCCGGTGGGTGAGGTCGGGGCGGCGTCCGCCTTGTTGCCGGAGGTGGTGTCGGACTTGCCGTTCGAGTCGGTCTTGTCGCCGCCCATGTTGGCGAAGGCGATGGCGCCCAGCAGGAGGATCACCACGCCGGCGAAGGTGATGAGGGAGCGGGAGTTGCGGGCCGGGCGGCGGGGGCCGTAGGGGTCGCCGGTGGGGCCGTCGGGCAGGCGGGTGCGGGTCTGGCGGGTGCCGCCGATCGTGCTGTAGGCGTCGCTCGTGCGTCCCGCGTCGTTGCCGTAGCCGTCCTCGTCGCCGAGACTCATGCCGCGTACGCCCCCTCAACCGTTGCTTGAACCGCGTTGTAGTACGACGGTAGCCGTGCTGCTCTCCGCGCGGACGCGGTGTGGTGACTCGACATCAGGGGTACGCAACCTCTGCCGGTGGGCACGACGGACGGATGGGAGGGGTGGGGCGGACGAGCCCCGGCTCGGGGGTGACGCCAGGTCAGACGGCCATCCCGTACACAATGGTGAACAGGGTGCCGAGCGATCCGATGATGAACACACCGGTCAGACCGGCCACGATCAGCCCCTTGCCCTGTTCCGCGCTGAAGGTGTCGCGCAGAGCCGTCGCGCCGATCCGCTGCTTGGCCGCCCCCCAGACCGCGATGCCGAGGCACAGCAGGATGGCGATCGCCATCACCACCTCGATCATCACGCGGGCCTCGTTGCCCAGGGTGCCGAACGGCCCCCAGTTCGGGGCGATTCCGCCGATGATGGTGGTGATGTCGCCCTTTTCAGCTGCCAGGATCATGTAAGTCACCGCCCCAGTTGGGTAGTTCACCGCCCGTACCGCATGGCACGGGTCACTCTCTATCTTCGCTGATGAAACTGGATTCGTACGACGGCTTCACGGCTCTCTTTACCCGGATCTCGCACATTTGACCGGTCTGACCGCCCTGACCTGCGGATCGAATCGGTGTGTGAGCGAAATGCGTATGGTTACTCTGTGTATCACGGAGAGTGACGTCGGGCAATGATCGTCATCACGCCAGACCGGCCGAGATATCCCGCGGCGGCCGAATCGCCCACTTCAGGGCGGCGGAGGCGAGGTCGGAGCGCCCGTCGGGCGCAGCAGCGGGTGACGCGGAACCGGTGGACGCGGTGGGGTCTTCCAGTACGAAGGTGGCCGGAAGTCGCACCATGAGCCGTCGAAGGGGAAGGTTCCGGCCTCGGCGAGCTGTGCGACCGTCGCTCCTTCGGACCGGATCGCCAGCGCTTCCTCGGCCGTCCAGTACGCGGGGTGGCCCGTCTTGTCGGCGAAGGACTGCTCGTCCTTCCAGCTCCACGTCCGGTCCGGGGCCACGTTGATGTCCAGCTCGTGGTCGGCGATGTCGATGTCCGCGCCGTGATGCACGCGCCGTTCGAGGTTGACGTACCAGCCGCGGAACTTGTGTCTGCGGCCGAAGAGCCACAGCACCGCGTGGGCCGCCCCCGTCGGCTGGTAGAAGAGGGCGTCGCCCATCGGCCAGCGGCCCGCGACGACGGGGAAGCCCTCGGCCGGGCGCTCGTGCGGGGCGATGTCGCGCAGGTGGGTCACGCCGCGCGGGAGGGCGGTGCGCCACATCGGGGTGCCCGATTTCATCCACACCAGTTGTCCGGTGTCCGTTCGTTCGACCAGGCGCACGGGTACGGAGGCGCTGAGGTGGCCGCCTATGAACAGGTTCCAGTGCAGGATCTGGCCGGGTGTGCTGCTTGCGGTGTCTCTGTTGTCCTCTTTCATGCGATTGATCATTCCCGCCGCGCGGGCGCCGGACACGTACGGCCGGACCCGTACAGGCAGCTCAGGGAGCGTCCCTGACGGGGCGTCGTCCGTCAGTCGGTGGCGATGCCGCGGCTCGCGAGGACGTCGGTGTCGAACGACATGCCGATTCCGCAGTTGTCCACGCCCTCGATCAGCCGCAGGTTCGGCAGCAGGTCCAGGTCGTCCAGCGAGCCCACGTCGAAGAGGCCGTCCTCTCCGTCCCAGACCGGCGCGCACTCCTGGTACACCTGCAGGCCGCCGTCGACGTCCAGCGTCTCGACCGTCGCCAGGAGTTCCGGGCTGATCTCCAGGGCCTCGAAGTGGGCGCGGGCCTCGTCCAGGACGGTGAACGCGAGGTCGTTGTCGTAGGCGTAGGTCTGCGGGTCGTCGATGCCCTTCGCCTTCAGGCAGTCGGCTATGCGGAACGCCGGGGTGAGCGTCTCGTCGTCGTACATGAGCTTGTCGATGACGATCAGCTTGAAGTTGAAGTCGCGGAAGGCAGGCATGCCCGGATCGTAGCGGTGCCCTCGGACAGACCGTCTTGGTCCGTCCGAGGGCACCGTCGTGGCCCGGGAGGTCAGGGCTTCGTGTTCGCCTGCTTCATGGAGGCCACCGCGTCGGCGACCGTGCGCTCGTACAGGCCCAGCTTCGGGGTGCCGACCTTCACGTCGGGGCCGAGCGGGAAGTTGAGCTGCTCGGCGTTGGCCATGTGGTCGCCGTCGGCGAGTACGTTCAGCTCGTCCACCCAGGTCACGCCGTTTCCGCCGCCCGGGTTGAGGTCGATCACCGCGATCGCGGCGGTCTTCGGCTTCACCGGGTACGCCGGAGCGCCGCCGAGGCCGCTAGGGACCAGCGGGATGATGTCGCCGCTGTGGTCCGTGGCCTTCGCCGCGCCCAGGCTGACGCGCGGGAAGTAGCTCAGGCCGCAGGAGTTCTTGCCGGTGTTGTTGACCTCGATCACGTGCTGGGTGGCCGAACCCTCGCGGGCGTACACGCGCACCGACAGGTCGCCGCTCTTGCAGGGGTGCTTGTACGCGTAGGAGTCGCTGGTGTCGCCGGCGGTGGACCCGCCCGTCTTCGCGGCGCCCCCGTTGGACTTGCCGGTGCTGGAGGTGACCGCGTCCGTGGAGCCGCCGCCCGTCTTCGCGCCGTCGCCCGCGGTGCTGCCCTGGTCCTGGGCGGCGTCGCCGGCGGTGTCCTTGGAGGTGTCCTTCGCGGCCACGGTGGCCTTGGCCGAGGCGGAGCCGTCGGCCGGGCCGGCCGCCTTCGTCCCGCTGCCGTCCCCGCCGCAGGCGGTGAGGGCGAGGGCGAGCACGGCGGTGGCGGCGGCGCCGAGGACGGCGGTGCGGTTGCGGAACGTACGCATGGGAATCCCCGAAGTGTGTGGCGGTCGGTGGGTCGGTCGGTGCAGACAGGGCCGGGATCTGCGGCGAACCGCTCCCCCTCCGGACCGTCTGACAGGGGAAGCCTCCCGCGCGCCGCTCATGTTCTGCTAACGCCTGCCTGACGTCCGGCTGACGTCCCTCGCGACGTCCCTCGAACGAGGGCTTCGGGTGGTGCATGGCCCGGTGGCCGTGCGGGAAGACCGGGTCCGCGCGTGACTTCGGCGGTCCGATCACCGTTAGATGTGATGTGCCCAAGCCTGTCGTGTCCGCCGTGCCGCCCGTGACGACCGCTTCCGCCGGAGACGGTCCCGCCGCCTCGCCGCCTCCCTTCCTGCTCACACCGCGCCAGGGGGAGGGCGCCCGTGCGCTCCTCTCGTACGTGGCCGGCCTGCCGCTGGACTCCGTCGACGCGCGGCTCCTGGCGGTCGTCGTGGGGATCCGGGCCGCGCGGACGGGGGCGGGCAACCTCACCGGGACCGATCTGCGGTCGTTGCGGCTGGAGGACCCGGAGGGCGCCCTGGCCGAGCTGACGGCGGCGGGGTGGGATGTGCCCGGGCAGCTCATCGGCGGGGAACCGGATGTGCCGTACGCCATCGTGGTGCCGGACCTGGCCCCGGGGCCCGACCGCGCACTGCGTCTCGGCAAGGACGCGCGGTCGCGGGTGTCGGGCTGGTCCATGCGCACGAGGCTCGCCAAGCCGGTACGGAAGGGGGCGTCGGGGGTCCGGCTGGCCGCGCTGTTCCTGGCGGCCCACTGCTCCGACGAACTGGTCGGCCAGGCACCGGCCGAGCTGCCCGCCGCCTGTTACGGGGCGGTGCCCGTGCTCCTGGAGAAGGGGTTCCTCGCGGAGGTGTCCGGGCAGACCTACCGGCTCGGTGAGTCGGTGAGGCACCTCGCGGGCCGGTTCCGTACCCCGGAGGAGATTGCCGCGATCGCGCGGGCGGAGGAGGAACGTCGGGCGGCCCGGGAGGCGGCGGCCGCCGCCGAGCCCACCCCGGAGAGCTGGGCGGCCTGGAAGTCCGGCGTGAGCCCCGCACTGCGGCGGCACGCGGAGGCGGTCGAGGCGTGCGCGCTCTGCCACCTCCCCTTCGTGCGGCTCGCTCCGGCGTTCATGTGCGGGCCGTCCCCGCTGCCGGCGCCCCGGACGGCTCTCGACGCGTACGAGGCGTGGCGGGCCGCCCATCCGGACTGCGGGCGCGAGGCGGCCCTGTACACCGTCGAGTTCCGGGCGGAGCACGGCCACGGGCCGTCGCACGGCCAGCTGTGCAAGGGCCTGCGGTGGAAGAAGCTCGGGCGGGAGCTGCGCGGGGTCATCGTGCACACCCTCATCGAGGAGGGCTGGCTGGCGTCCACGCCTCCGGTGCCGTGGACCCTGCGGCCGGGGAGGACCGCCCAGGCGCAGGGGATCGCCCTGCCCGGACAGGCGGTGCCCTCCGGCCGCTGACGTCAGTGCGCGTCGGTCCGCCCGGCGTCGCTGCCCGCGTCCCGGGCAGCCAGCAGCAGGGTCGCCGCGATGAGCAGTGCGGTGACGATGCCCGTGGTCAGGATGGGGGACGGGGCGTACGTGGCCGCCAGGACCGCGAGGACCGCCACCGGGTGGAGCACGTCGGCCGCGCGGCGAAGCCCCGCGGTGCGGTGGTGCAGCAGCCAGACGAGGGTGATGAACACGGCGACCGGGACGGTGTAGACGGCCGCCGCCGTGCGGTCGGAGATGTGGCCGTGGCCCGCGGTGTGCGCGACGTTGAGGGCGAGCCCGGCGCCGACCGCGGCGGCCGACGCGAAGACGAGGTAGTGCCCGTACCCCCACAGCAGCGCCGTACGCAGGCTGGTCAGCAGCCGGGGTGCGCTCTGCGCGAAGTACAGCCACCACAGGGCGAACACCGTCAGGAGTCCGCCCGCGACCAGTGCGGCGAGGTCGCCGAGCGCCGCGTGCGTGTCCAGCGCGGCGCGTACGGCAACGGTGGCGGCGGTGATGGACTCGCCGAGCACGATCAGCGTGAACAGCCCGTACCGTTCGGCGATGTGGTGCGGGTGCCAGGTGGTGGTGGTTTTACGTTCCGCCAGTGCGGGAACGGCGATTTCCGCGACGACGAGGACCGCGAACGTCACCAGGCCGGTGTCCTCGGGCAGGGCCAGCCGTACGACCCAGCCGATCTGCACCAGGAAGATCCCGGCGGCGTACCCCAGGCAGGTGCGGCGCCGTTCCGGGTCCGAGCGGGCGGCGCGCAGCCACTGTGTGACCATGGCGAGCCGCATGATCACGTAGCCCCAGGTGATGACGGTGAAGTCCTCGTGCTCCAGCGCCTCGGGCGCGCCCGCCGCGAGGACGAGCGCGCCGGTGATCTGTACGAGCGTCAGCAGCCGGTACGGGACGTCGTCGGTGTCGTACGCGGAGGCGAACCAGGTGAAGTTCATCCACGCCCACCAGATCGCGAAGAACACCATCGCGTAGCCGAGGACGGCGTGGCCGATGCGGCCTGCCGCGAGTTCGTGCTCGAAGGCGGACGCGGCCTGGGCGACGGCGGCGACGAAACAGAGGTCGAAGAAGAGTTCCAGCATCGTCGAGGCGCGGTGCTGCTCGTCGGCGCTGCGCGCCACCATGGGCCGGTGCCAGAAGCTGGGGGAGGGGGACGATGAGCTCATGGGGGCGCATTCTTCCGGCTGGGCGGGGAAAGCACGCGTGTTACCGCGCCCGGAGGAAAAGTGCTGGCGTGGTGATGCGCGGCTCTGCCACACTCCGCGCCATGACCTATGGAATCGAGAACCACCCCGCCCGTTGAGCGCCCCGGAAGAGCGCGGAGCGCTCACTCCCCGGCCCGCCCCCCTATACGCGTGCGCGCTGCGTGTCCAACACGCCGAGCCCGAGGGGCCTTGGTGCCAGGCGGACGCGGCGCCGCCCGTACCCCGCCGTGGCCCGTCCAACCGGGTCAGCCGGGACTTCACTCGAACCAAGGACGAGCTGACCCGTCTTCTCCGTCCGTTGCTGGCCGCCCCCGACCCCGTCGAGGCGGCTGAAGAGGTGCATCGGCGCCTCGACGCCCTGGACCCGCCTGTCAGGCATCGCACCCTGCGTCTCCTCGTCGCCGGGATGCCGGTGGAGAACGAGGAACGCGCGCGGGCGCTGGCGCGGGTGCTCGTGCGTACGGGGACCGGATACCGGGCCGTCTGCGTCGGGCTCGCCCTGCTCACCGGGCTGGGTGAGTCGCAGGATGTGCCGTATCTCCGGACCCTCGGCCGGCTGCGCACCCTCGTGTACCCCGTCGTCCACGCGCTCGACGCCCTGGACCGGCCTGCCGGTGCGCTGCTCGAACTCCGCAACCAAGGTGAGGCCGTGACCTTCGTGCCGCTGCTTGCCGCCCTCGACGCCGGCGACCGTACCGCCGTACGGGAATGGCTGGTCGCGCTCCCGGGGGGCGTGGGGCCCGAGGTGGCGCGGCGGGTGGCGGAGGCGTCCGGGCTGGTGGATCTACTGGCCGAGGTGCCAGCGCTTCCGGCTTCCGAGGGCGCCGCGCTGATCGCCCGGACCGGGCGGCTGCTGTTCCTCATGACCAGCCTCCGCGACTATCGGCCCGCGATCCTCTCCTACCTGGACGCCCCTCGCGCGTACGAGGCGTTCGCCCGGGGCGCCGGGCTCCTTCCCCCCACGCTCGACCACCATGCGCTTCTCCTGTCCGCCGTTCAGGAGCTGAGCACCGGGCCCGCCGTGCTGCACGACTGGGGGCCCGGGCGGCGTGAGGCGGCGCTGTCGGAGCTGACGGCCGTTCTGAGGCGGCCGGAGTGGTGTGTGGTGCCGGACGGGGAGGGCGACGAGCCCGGTGTGCGGTGGCGGGCCGCGTGGGTGCGGCGTACGCGGGCGCAGGTGCTGGGGGCGCCGCAGGAGCCGGGTGCGCGATTGCGTATCGCCGTGCACGAGCGTGACCCCGACGAACCGGGCGCCGTCGAGGCGCGCGTCCTTGTCGACGGGCGTCCGCTGGTCCCGGACTACTTCGGTCAGGGGCCCGCCAACTCCCCCGAGGAGTTGCTGTTCCCCGACACCTTGCGGGCCACGGACGAACCGCGCGAGGTGCAGCTCGCCGAGGCGTACTGCACGGAGGGCTGTTGCGGTGCGCTGTACGTCACCGTCCGGCGGGACGGGGATCAGGTCGTCTGGTCGGGCTGGCGACGCCACGTTCCGCCGGGCGGCAAACGGGAACTGCCCGAGCTCCGCTTCGACGCCGCAGCGTACGACGCCGAGATCGCCCGGGCGTCGGACGACGAGAGCTGGATGTGGCCCGCCCGCCGGGCCGCCCGGCTGATCGCCGACGGGCTGCGCGGCCGGCCGGACCTCCTCGCGCGTTGGAATGTCCGGCTCGACTGGGCCGGGACGGCCTTCAGTAACCCCGAGGACACCCTGATCAGCCTCTTCTACGACGGTGAGGACGGCTACGTACGGCAGATCCGCTGGCACATCGCGGAGGACGGCACCCCGCCGGAGGACCGTGCGGCGGCCGCGTTGCGGCGGCTCGGTGAGGAGGATCCGAGGGCGTACGGGAGTTAGGACCGGTCCATCGATCGGGTGATCCCCGGTCGGGGGCGAGGCGTTGGCAGGGCCGGGGAGCGGGGGTGTGCCCGCTCCCCGGCCGCTGTGTGTCCGGCGTGTCGCGGTTGCCGCGTTTGGCACAGTGCCGCTCCACGATCTTCGTGATCAAGAACGGGGTGGACGATGAGTGGTGCGCGGTTGAGGCTGGTCGATCTCGCGGGTGGCGGCGGGGGCGGCTCCGCCGCCGGCGGTGGCCCTGCTGCCGGGGATGAGCTGCGGCACAGCGGTGGTGCGTGGCTGCGGGCCGCCGGGGGTGCGGAGGGGATGGGGGCCCATCTCGGTCCCGTACGCGGGGAACTGACGACGGCGCACGAGGGGCTGATCGCGGGGACCGCCGGTCTGAACTCGCTGGCCGAGCTGGGTGCGGTGCGGGAGTCCTGGGTACGCCGTGTCGAGTCCGCCCGCCATGAGTGCGGGGCGCTCGCGGGCAGCCTGCGCGCTGTCGCGCGGGCGCAGGGGGGAGACGAATGAGTCCGTGCGGTCGTCCTTCTCGCCCGTCGCGCGTCCGACCCACGGGGTCGAGCGGTGACCGCGCTGTCCTCCACGTTGACGTGGGCTCAGTTACGCGACCTCAAGTGCGCCGAGCTGGAGAGCGCGGCGGATGGCTGGGGCAAGGCGAGCAACCGTGCGGATGCGGGGCGGGACCGGATCGAGAAGCAGCTCCTCGTCGGTCTGCGCGAGTCCCAGCGGGGCGCGGCGGCCGATGCTGCGGTCGGGCGGCTGCGGCGGATGAGCCGGAACCTGCAGTACGTGTACACCGAGTGCGGGTTGATCCGGACCGCGTTGAACAGCCTCGCGCACGAGATGCGGGTGCAGCAGGGGGTGCTGCGGCGGGCGTTGGAGGAGGCGGAGTCGCTGAGGTTCACCGTGCACGCGGATGGGTCGGTGTCGTACCCGTCCGGGCCCGGGGGGCTGTTCGACGGTGATCCGCTGCCCGGTGGCACGGCTCGGGTGACCGGTATGCCCGGGCTGCTGCCTCCCTCGGGGCTGGGCACCCCGGACACCCATGCCGCGAGGGCGCGGGACATCTCGGACCGGGTCACGGGGGCGGTCCGTGCGGCTGCCCGGATCGACTGGCGCTTCACCCGGATCCTGCGCCGGCTGCGGGCGGAGGAGGGGCTCAAGGTCCCGGACCGCACGTGGACCGACGCGGCGGGTGACGCGGCGGCGGTCCGGGAGGCGGCGCGCGGGTACCTCAAGTCCCGCATCCCGCGTAACGCGGCGCCTGCGGCGGTGCGGGAGTGGTGGGCGCACCTGACGGACGAACAGCGCGAGGAGTACCTCGCGGTGTACCCGGACCAGATCGGCAACCTGGACGGCATCCCGTCCCTGATCCGCGACACGGCGAACCGCGACAACCTCCAGCTCCTGATCGGGAAGCTGGAGGGGCGGGATGACGAGGTGTCTCGGGTGCGGTTGGCGGGGTTGCGGGAGATCGACCGCCAACTGGCCGAGGGCGGCCAGCCGCCGATGTACCTCCTCGGCATCGGGGACGAGGGTAACGGGCGCGCGATTGTGTCGTACGGGAATCCGGATACGGCGCGGAATGTGGCGGCGTATGTGCCGGGGTTGAATACGTCGTTGGATGAGGATTTTGCTAGGGGGGACCTCAAGCGGGCTCGTGATACCGCCATCGGCGCGAAAGAGATGGACCCCGATGCTTCGGTGGCATCAATTGTGTGGCTTGGGTATGACGCTCCGCAGGCGTCGTTGGATGACCCTCTGGGTGTGACGGGTCAGTCGAACGCGGTGACCGGTGCGGCTGCCTACAACCAGTTCATGGAGGGCATTTCGGTAACGAATCAGAATTCAGACCCTCATGTCACTGCGATCGGGCACTCGTACGGTTCGCTGACAGTGGGCCTAGCTGCTCAGGAGATGGGCGGAATCCCGGGGGCTGACGACGTGGTCTTGCTCGGAAGCCCGGGAACGGGTGCACGGTCCGCAGATGAACTCGGGGTGGGGAGGGAGCACGTCTTCGTCGGCGCCGCCGAGAACGACCCTGTCACGAAGTTGCCTAATGATCGGGAAGCGAGTGGCTTGGGTGCCGGGATCGTTGGGGGCGCTTCGGCCGGATTTTCGCTCGGGCTGAGTGGAGGGCCCGTTGGGGCAGCGGTCGGTGGTGTGGCAGGTGGCGTGGCTGGCGGCGCTATGGGGTATGCGGCGCAAGACGCCCAGAGCGACGAAAGTGACGTTTGGTTCGGTACCGATCCCGCGCATCGGGAATTCGGGGCAACCCGGTTTGCCGTAAGTGAAGGACCTCGCCCCCTGGAGTGGGGGCACAGACCCGGGGAAGCGCACTCCAACTATTTCGACCCGGCGAAAGACCAAGTGTCTGCAGACAACATCGCGAGAATTGTTGCCGGAAAGTCGGATGAAATTGAGCGGGAGCGTCCAAGGTGAAGACTCGAATGGTTGCCGCAGTAGCTGCCCTGTTGCTGGTGTCAAGCTGTGCGTTGGCGGATGATTCTAGCGTTTCGCAGGATGGTGAGAGGAGTGGTGGATTGAACATGCAGGAGGCTGCCGATCGAGCTGACAGGATCCTTGACGAGACATTTTCCGGAATCAAACCTCCGGTGGAGTGGGTTCATGGGGAATCGACTGAAGGAAACTGTGATGTTTCACGCAGAAGGGCTGTGACCACGGTGATCTCTGAGGAGCGACGGGGAAGCTTCCTGGGAGTTGTTGAACGGCAGTGGCAGAAGGCTGGGTACCGCCAGGTCGGCGTAAACGCCAGTGCGCAGAGCCCGGCAACGTACTTTGAGACGCCGGACCGATTCCGAGTGAGGCTACTCATCGGGGGGCGTGGGCAGGCGTTCTTTGAGGTCGCTACGCCGTGCGTGGACCGGTCCTCGGTTTCTAAGCCCACTCCGCGTGCCGGCGGCGACGAGCATGTGGGCGAACCGGTACCCGCTCCCAACGTCCGCGACGGGTTCTGGTCGGTCGGCGCTCCCTGAGCGCCCCCGTGTGACTCGTACACACCGTCGAAAACGCTCCCGAACCGTGCCCCGATGGGGGATGGTTGACGGGTGCGTAGATTCTGGGTGGCCATGGGGGTCGGGGTCGGGGGGGCCCTGTGTTTCGTGGCTCTGCTCGTTGTGGGGACCTACTCCGCGGCTGCCGGGCTCGTCGGGGGCGCCGGTGGGGGGGCCGTCGCGTTGGCCAAGGGAGCGGTGCCGGCCAAGTATCAGGGGCTGGTGCAGAAGTGGGGGAACCTGTGCTCAGCGATCAACCCGGCCCTGCTCGCCGCGCAGCTCTACCAGGAGAGCGGGTGGAACCCCCGCGCCGAGAGCTCCGCCGCCGCGCAGGGCATCGCGCAGTTCATCCCCGGGACCTGGGCGGGGCACGGGATCGACGGGGACGGGGACGGGGACCGGGACGTGTGGGACCCGGCCGACGCGATCCCCTCCGCCGCTTCGTACGACTGCGAGCTCGCCGGGTACGTGAAGAAGGTCCCCGGTGACCCCACCGACAACATGCTCGCGGCCTACAACGCGGGGGCGTACCGCGTGATCAAGTCGGGCGGCGTGCCCGACATCGCCGAGACCAGGAACTACGTCAAGATCATCCGCTCACTGGAGAAGAGCTTCGCCCGGCCTGTGGGCCGTGTGCAGCCGTCCCAGCAGGCGGCCGGGGCCATCTACTTCGCGCAGAAGAAGCTCGGCACGAAGTACCTGTGGGGCGGCAACGGTACGCCCGAGCAGGGCGGGCGGTTCGACTGTTCCGGGCTGACCCAGGCCGCGTACCGGACCGTCGACATCGAGCTGCCCCGCGTCGCGAACGACCAGTACAACGCCGGGCCGCATCCCTCGCGGGATGAACTGCTCCCCGGTGATCTGGTGTTCTTCTCCGACGATCTGACCAATTCCCGTGCCATTCATCACGTCGGCCTGTACGTCGGGGGCGGGTACATGATCAATGCTCCGTACACTGGTGCGGTCATCCGGTTCGACAAGATCGACTCGCCCGATTACTTCGGTGCCACACGCGTGACCAAGGATGGGGCGGCGGCGCTGCCGACCGCGCGGCCGGCCGCCTGAGGCGCGTGCGGTGGTGGCCGGAAACCCTCCGTGAAGCCCGGGCCCTGAGCTGCGACGATGTGTCACTCTTCGATAACGTCGTGGTGATCATTCGGTGGAGAGTGGAACGTACGCACGCGGCGTGTCGTTCTCTGGCTGGGCGCGTGAGTGATCGACGTGGACGGACCGAACACGGGGGTTCGTGAATCGCGGCGCACAGGGACGTGTGCCGCAGTAGCAGACAAGGCAAGGGGCCGCAGCAGATGGCTGGACTCGCACTGGATGGG
Organism: Streptomyces sp. NBC_00523; assembly: GCF_036346615.1. Classification (NCBI taxonomy): domain Bacteria; kingdom Bacillati; phylum Actinomycetota; class Actinomycetes; order Kitasatosporales; family Streptomycetaceae; genus Streptomyces; species Streptomyces sp. NBC_00523. The sequence goes on from NZ_CP107836.1 coordinate 3,940,055, forward strand.
TCGAACCCCGACGTCAGCCTGCTCTACGACATCAACGGGCTCGCCAAGTCCGCTCCCACCTGGTTCGACCGGGTCATGGAGTTCGTCGGAGAGTACGGGATCATGTTCGGCATGGTCCTCGTGGTCCTGTGGTGCTGGTGGAGCGTTCGCCGGCGCGGCACGGCCGAGGACTCCGTGTCGGCGGTGGCCGGGCTCGTCTGGGCCCCGCTCGCGGCCGGGATCGCCCTGCTCATCAACATCCCGATCCGTGGCTTCGTGGAACGGCCGCGGCCGTTCAAGGACCACTCCGGGCTCGATGTCCTGGTGGACGGGAAGAACGACTTCTCGTTCGTCAGCGACCACGCCACGATGGCGATGGCCCTCGGCGTCGGGCTCTTCGTCGCCCACCGGAAGTTCGGCATCGCGGCCATCGGGCTCGCCCTGCTGGAAGGCTTCTGCCGGGTCTACATGGGCGTCCACTACCCGACGGACGTCGTCGGCGGCTTCGCCCTCGGTACGGCCGTCGCGCTGCTCCTCGCGCCCCTGGCGATGATGCTGCTGACGCCCCTCGTGGCGGCCGTCTCCCGGTCCGCCCGCCTCGGCCCCCTCGTCCGCTCGCGCCGTCCCCGGACGGCGGACTCCGGCCGGGACGACGCGCTCGGGATCCCCGAGCCGCGCCCCGGTTCGCGCGGTGGCGGGACCGACGGCGAGAAGGGCCTCGCGGCCTGAAGCCCGTCCCCCTCACGCATGTGCCCCGGAGCCCGCGAGGGCGGCCCGGGGCACACGTGTATGTGGGGCCCTCCGCCCCTCACACCCCCTGCGCGTACGTGAACAGCCCCTCCGGGTCGTACCGCTTCTTCACCTGGGCCAGGCGCGCCGCCCCCGAGCCGTAGTACGCGGAGCGCCAGTTGGTGAGGGACGGGTCCGTGTAGTTCTGGTACGCCGCCCCGGAGGCGTACGGGCGCATCGCCGCATGGGTTTCTTTCAGCCACTTCTGCTGGGCGGTTCCCGGGGCCCCGGGCCGCCAGGCCCCGATGTACTGGGCGAGCATCCGGGAGCGGCGGTGGACGAACGCGGTGGCCCCCGGGTCCACCCGGTTCACCGCCCCGCCCAGCGCGGTCAGCGCGACCGAACCGCCGCCGCCCTGGCCGGGGGCGAGGCGGGTGAACGCCAGGACCGCTTCGAGCAGGGCCGACACGCCCGCCGGGGGCAGTGAGCGGTCGTAGAAGTCGGAGGCGGCGGCGTACGTCTCGCGCTGGAGGGCGCCCTGCGAGGTGCGGCCCGGCGTGGTCCCCGGCAGGTGGCACTGCGCGTCCGTGAGGCCCGAGCAGCCCGCGTACACGAGCATCGCCTCCCGGTAGTCGCGGCGGCGCAGCGAGACCGAGGAGGCGGGGGCGCCGATGCGGTCGGCGAGGCGGTCGACGGCGTTCTGCAGGTCCCCGTACGTGCCGAGGCTGAACGCCGAGACCGAGACCGTCGGGTTGCTGCCGCCCGGCCCGGCGTCGAGGTGCGCGGCGGACCAGATCTCGTCGGGCTGGGCCGGGCCCCACTCCTGCCAGGCGGTGATGACGTTCCGGGCACGCGACCAGGGCCAGGACATGTACGCGGTGACCGTCCGGGGGGCGGAGTGCGTACGGAAGCGGAGGCTCGTGACGACGCCGAAGTTGCCGTTGCCCGCGCCGCGCAGGGCCCAGAAGAGGTCCGGGTCGCGTTTGGCGTCGGCGGTCACCGTGCGGCCGTCGGCCGTGACGAGGGTGGCGGCGGTGAGGCTGTCGCAGGTCAGGCCGTAGGCGCGGGCGGCGACGCCGTGGCCGCCGCCGAGGGTGAGACCGGAGATGCCGACCGTGGGGCAGGAGCCGCCGGGGATCGTCACGCCGTGCGTGGCCAGGCCCTCGTAGACGTCGAGGAGCTTGGCGCCGGCGCCGATCGTGCCGTTCGCCTCGACGCGGTTGAGTGACGCGACGTCAATCACCAGGCGGCCGTTGCCGCTCGACCAGCCGGCGTACGAGTGGCCGCCGCTGCGGATCGCGACCGGCACGGAGGCGCGGCGGGCGAAGGCCAGGCACTCGCGGATGTCGTCCTCGTGCCGGACATAGGCGATCCCGGCCGGTTTCTGGCCGTCGAAGCGGGTGTTGTAGAGCTGACGGGCGGTCGCGTACGCGGTGTCGCCGGGGCGGATCAGCGGCCCGTCGAGGCTCTTGCCGAGTGCGGACCAGTCGGCCGGGCCGGAGGGTTTGGACGCCGAGGGGGCCGGGGACGACGCGGGCCTGCTGGCGGCCGTGGTGTCGCCGGGGGCCGGGTCCGTCGTGTCGGTGCCCTCGCAGGCGGTGGCGGTGGCACCGGTGAGGACGGCGGCGCCCGCCGCGAGGAGCGTGCGCCGGTTCGGCGGGGTCATCGGACCTCCGGAGTGGGGGAGAGGGTCTTTCCCTTGGGTCAGGCCGGATTGGGGGAGGGCCGGTGGTCAGGCCGTGGTGCGGTGCTCGTCGGCGTCCGCGCGGGCCCGGTCGCGGGACCGGCGGGCGGGCCCGGACCAGCCGCAGGCGCAGCGGGCGGTGCAGAACGAGCCGCGTTCGACGGTGGTCGGTTCATGGGCGGGGCGGGCCGGCGGGACCTCGGCGGCGTGTTGGTCGTACACGCGAACACGGTACTGGGCGGGGCGGCCCGGCCGGGAGGGGTCCGTCAACCGTCGGGGGGCGCGCGGGCGACGCCGACGGCGCCAATCGGGGGCGTGGACGTTACAGGGGGCACCGGCCGTCGTTATGCGAGGCGGACACGACCTCGGGCAAGCGGTTCGGCGTTTGGGGATGGGCAGGCGATGGTGGTGCAGCAGCACAGGTCCGGAGGCGGGGTGCGCGTCGTGCGCGCCCTCGCCGCGGTGGGCGTGGCGGCGGCGGCCGCCGGGTGTGCCGGTGGCGGCGGCGTCGACCGTGCCACGGCGGCCGCGGACGCCCGGGACGGCGGCGCCGAGGTGGTGCGGCGGGCGGCGGCGGTGCTCGCCGGGGACGGGGTCGCGAGCGCCGAGGTGAGCACGTCGATGGAGACGGCCGCCGGCGGCACCCGGGTCACGATCAGGGGCTCGGGGGCGTACGACTTCCGGGCCGGTTCGGGCCGGCTGAAGGTGGTGCTGCCGCCCGACGCGGCGGGCGAGGAGGAGCACCGGCCGATCACGGAGCTGCTGGCGCCGGGTGCGCTGTACATGATGAACCGGGGTGCGGGGGTGCCCGCCGACAAGTGGGTGCGGATCGACACGACGGCCCTGGAGGACGGGAACCTGGTCACCGGCGGGGTGACCGATCCGCTGGCCGCCGCCGAACTGCTGCGGGGCGCGGGGGCCGTGACGTACGTGGGCGAGACGGATGTGGCCGGAGTGACCGTGCGGCACTACCGGGGCACCGCGGACATCGGCCGGGCGGCCCGGCTGGCGGGGCCCGGTGCGCGGGCGGCGCTGGGGGCGGCGGCGAAAGGGTTCCGCACGCGGACCGTGCCGTTCGACGCGTATCTGGACGAGCAGGGGCGGCTGCGCAAGGTGCGCCACCGGTTCAGCTTCGCCAACGAGGGCCGGGCGGCGGAGGTCGTCTCCACGACGCTGCTGTACGGGTTCGGCGCGCCCGTCACCGTACGGCTGCCGCACGACCGGGACATCTACACCGGCGAGATCGAACAGGGACGGGCGTGAGATGAGTCGCACGGTCCCCGCATGGGTGGGGGTGAAATGGTCCGTCCGTGCCATGCGCGGTACGTGTCGGGCTCTCTACTCTGGGAAGCCGGTAACGGCAGTGAGAGGTGAGTGACGTGGTGACGCTCAGCCCGACCGTATCGGACCATGTGGCGCTCGCCGAGATCGAGCTGTGCGGGGAACTGATGATCGCCGCGTCCGCGGCGATCGGGGAACGGCTCAGCGCGGACCGCATCGACGAGGTGCTCGACGTCAAGGTGAGCGCCGACCGCACCACCGTCCCCCGGCAGGGCGACCACCGGGGCTGAGGGGTCGCCGGGGGTCAGGTGCGCAGCAGGCGGGCGATGGCCTTGGTGGCCTCCTCGACCTTCGCGTCGACCTCGTCGCCGCCCTTGAGGGCCGCGTCGGCGACGCAGTGCCGCAGGTGCTCCTCCAGGAGCTGGAGCGCGAAGGACTGGAGCGCCTTGGTGGACGCCGAGACCTGGGTGAGTATGTCGATGCAGTAGACGTCCTCGTCCACCATGCGCTGGAGGCCGCGGATCTGGCCCTCGATGCGGCGCAGGCGTTTGAGGTGTTCGGCCTTCTGGTGGTGGTAGCCGTGTATTCCGCGGTCGTGGTCGGTGACGATCGCTTCCACGGGGGCGGCGCCGGGTGCCGCGTCCGGTGAGGGCCCGGTCCCCATGGCCTCGGTGGTGGTCATTGCTGCCTCCCGTTTTCCCTTTACCCTGCCGTTTATATACCCCTGGTGGGTATATCCTAACGAATTCAGCTGAAACGTGACCGGGGTCCCGTGCTGATCACTGTGCCCGATGCGCGACACTGAAGAATGCCGGTTAGCCGTGGCCGGATGATGCGCCTAGCATCAGCCTGACCGAATCCAAAGCACCCCGAGGACCCCACGTGCGCTTTCGTCTGACCCCCAGGGAGACGAGCTTCTACGACATGTTCTCCGCATCCGCGGACAACATCGTCACGGGCTCGAAACTCCTGATGGAACTGCTCGGGGCGGATTCGTCCTCCCGGGCCGAGATCGCGGAGCGCATGCGGGCAGCGGAGCACGCGGGGGACGATGCCACCCACGCGATCTTCCACCAGCTGAACTCCTCCTTCATTACGCCGTTCGACCGTGAGGACATTTACAACCTCGCGTCGTCGCTCGACGACATCATGGACTTCATGGAGGAGGCCGTCGATCTGGTCGTGCTGTATCAGATCGAGACGCTTCCCAAGGGTGTGGAGCAGCAGATCGAGGTGCTGGCGCGGGCGGCCGAACTGACCGCCGAGGCCATGCCGGGTCTGCGCACGATGGACAACCTCACCGAGTACTGGATCGAGGTCAACCGTCTGGAGAACCAGGCCGACCAGATCCACCGCAAGCTGCTCGCCCACCTCTTCAACGGCAAGTACGACGCCATAGAGGTGCTGAAGCTGAAGCAGATCGTGGACGTGCTGGAAGAGGCTGCCGACGCGTTCGAGCACGTCGCGAACACGGTGGAGACCATCGCGGTCAAGGAGTCCTGAACCACGTGGACACCTTCGTACTGATCGTGACCATCGGCGTCGCGCTCGGCTTCACCTACACCAACGGCTTCCACGACTCGGCGAACGCGATCGCCACGTCGGTCTCGACCCGTGCGCTGACGCCGCGTGCGGCGCTGGCGATGGCGGCCGTGATGAACCTCGCGGGCGCGTTCCTCGGCAGCGGGGTCGCCAAGACCGTCAGTGAGGGCCTGATCGCGACGCCCGAGGGCAACAAGGGGATGGGCATCCTCTTCGCCGCGCTCGTCGGTGCCGTCATCTGGAACCTGGTCACCTGGTACTTCGGCCTGCCCTCGTCGTCCTCGCACGCCCTGTTCGGCGGGATGGTCGGCGCGGCGCTGGCCGGCGGGACGATGGTGCACTGGGACGGGGTGCTCGACAAGATCGTCATTCCGATGTTCCTGTCGCCGGTGATCGGCCTGGTGGTCGGTTATCTGGTGATGGTCGCCATCATGTGGATGTTCCGGAAGGCCAACCCGCACAAGGCCAAGCGCGGTTTCCGCATCGCGCAGACGGTCTCGGCGGCGGGCATGGCGCTCGGTCACGGTCTCCAGGACGCGCAGAAGACGATGGGCATCGTGGTGATGGCCCTGGTCATCGCCGACGTCGAGTCCCCGAGCGATCCGATCCCGGTCTGGGTGAAGCTGGTCTGCGCGCTGATGCTGTCGCTCGGTACGTACGCGGGCGGCTGGCGCATCATGCGTACGCTCGGCCGGAAGATCATCGAGCTGGACCCGCCGCAGGGCTTCGCCGCCGAGACGACGGGTGCGTCGATCATGTTCGGTTCGGCCTTCCTCTTCCACGCGCCGATCTCGACCACCCATGTGATCACCTCGGCGATCATGGGTGTGGGCGCCACGAAACGGGTGAACGCGGTGCGGTGGGGTGTCGCGAAGAACATCATCCTCGGCTGGTTCATCACGATGCCGGCCGCGGCGCTGGTCGCCGCCGCGAGTTACGGGGTCGTCTACCTGATGTTCGGCTGACGCCGGCTGCTGTACGTGGGTCCGCCCCGCACTCCCGAGGGAGTGCGGGGCGGACCCTTTTCGCCTTGTGGTGGCACCGCCATGCAGCACCCCAAGGCCGTACGGGAGGGCCGTCGGGATCAGCCGAAGCGGCCGGAGATGTAGTCCTCGGTGGCCTGGACCGACGGGTTGGAGAAGATGCGTTCCGTCTCGTCGATCTCGATGAGCTTGCCGGGCTTGCCGACGGCCGCCAGGTTGAAGAACGCGGTGCGGTCCGAGACGCGGGCCGCCTGCTGCATGTTGTGCGTGACGATGACGATCGTGAACCGCTCCTTGAGCTCGCCGACCAGGTCCTCGATGGCGAGGGTGGAGATCGGGTCGAGGGCGGAGCACGGCTCGTCCATCAGCAGCACGTCCGGCTCGACGGCGATCGCGCGGGCGATGCACAGGCGCTGCTGCTGGCCGCCGGAGAGGCCGGAGCCGGGCTTGTTCAGCCGGTCCTTGACCTCGTTCCACAGGTTCGCGCCGCGCAGGGACTTCTCCACGACGTCGTTGAGGGCGCTCTTGCGGTACGAGCCGTTGAGGCGCAGGCCCGCCGCCACGTTGTCGAAGATCGACATGGTGGGGAAGGGGTTCGGGCGCTGGAAGACCATGCCGACCGTACGGCGTACGGTCACCGGGTCGACGTGCGTCCCGTACAGGTTCTCGTCGTCCAGGAGCACCTTGCCCTCGACGCGGCCGCCGGGGGTGACCTCGTGCATCCGGTTCAGGGTGCGCAGGAAGGTGGACTTGCCGCAGCCGGAGGGGCCGATGAAGGCGGTCACCGAGCGGGGCTCGATGGTCATGGAGATGTCGTCTATCGCCTTGTGGCTGCCGTAGTAGGCCGACAGTCCGCTGACGTCAATGCGCTTGGCCATCTGAATCACTGCTGCTTTCCGCCGGGCCTAGCGGCCGGTCTTGGGGGCCTTCCAGCGGGCGATGCCGCGGGCCACCAGGTTGAGGATCATGACGAAGGCGATCAGGACCAGGGCCGCTGCCCAGGCGCGGTCGTAGGACGCGGCCTCCCCGATCTTGTACTGCTCGTAGATGTAGAAGGGCAGTGACGACTGGGCGCCTTCGAAGGGGTTGGTGTTGATCAGCTGGCTGCCGAAGACCAGCAGGATGATCGGGGCGGTCTCGCCGGCGATGCGGGCGACGGCGAGCATGACGCCGGTCGCGATGCCGCCGATCGCGGTCGGCAGGACCACCTTCAGGATCGTGCGCCACTTCGGGATGCCGAGGGCGAGGGACGCCTCGCGGAGCTCGTTCGGGACGAGCTTGAGCATCTCCTCGGTGGAGCGGACGACGACCGGGATCATCAGGATCGTCAGGGCGAGCGCGCCCATCAGGCCGGAGGGTTCCAGGCCCGCGATGAGCATGATCGACAGGATGAAGAGACCGGCCACGATCGACGGGATGCCGGTCATGACGTCCACGAAGAAGGTGACGGCCCTGGCCAGCGCGCCCTTGCCGTACTCCACCAGGTAGACCGCGGTGAGCAGGCCGAGCGGGGCGGAGATCAGGGTGGCGATGCCGACCTGTTCCAGGGTGCCGATCAGCGCGTGGTAGACGCCGCCGCTGGCCTCGGGGCCGAGGACCCCGGCCATCGAGTGGGTCAGGAAGTAGCCGTCCAGGCGTTCGGAGCCGCGGCTGACGGTCGTCCAGAGCAGCGAGGCCAGCGGGACGACGGCGAGCAGGAAGCACACCCAGACCAGGCTGGTGGCGAGGCGGTCGCGGGCCTGGCGCTGGTTCTCCACCACGCTGGTGGCGACGTACGAGATGACCAGGAAGAACAGCGCGGAGATCAGACCCCACTGCACACGGCTCTGCCAGCCGGCGGCGAGGCTCAGACCGACGCCGAGGGCGATCGCGGCGACGGCGAAGCCGAGCGGCGCGAGGCGCGGCAGGGACCGGCTGCTGAGGCTGCCCTTCGGGGCGGCCGGTGCGGGCGTCGGGAGGTCCTGGACGCCGGGGGTGGTGGTGGCGTGGCTCATGCGTTGGCCCCCGAGTACTCCTTGCGGCGGGCGATGATGAGCCGGGCCGCGCCGTTGACCAGCAGGGTGAGGACGAAGAGGACCAGGCCGGAGGCGATCAGGGCGTCCCGCCCGAACGCGTCGGCCTCGCCGAACTTCGCCGCGATGTTCTGGGCGAACGTCCCGCCGCCCGGGTTCAGCACGTGCAGCGAGATCAGGAAGTTCGGCGACAGGACGGTGGCGACGGCCATCGTCTCGCCGAGCGCGCGGCCGAGGCCCAGCATCGAGGCGGAGATGACGCCGGAGCGGCCGAACGGCAGGACCGAGAGGCGGATGACCTCCCAGCGCGTGGCGCCGAGGGCGAGCGCGGCCTCCTCGTTCATCCGGGGGACCTGGCGGAAGACCTCGCGGCTGACGCTGGTCACGATCGGCAGGATCATGATCGCGAGCAGGATGCCGACGGTGAAGAGGGAGCGGGCGACGCCGATCTCGGTCTTCTCGAAGACGTAGGTCCAGCCGAAGAACTGGTCGAGCCAGAGGTTGAGCCCCTCCAGGTACGGCACGAGGACGAGGGCGCCCCAGATGCCGTAGACGATGCTGGGGACGGCGGCGAGCAGGTCGATGACGTACGCGATCGGGCCGGCCAGCCTGCGCGGGGCGTAGTGCGAGATGAAGAGGGCGATGCCGACGGCGACCGGGACCGCGATGGCCATCGCGATGACGGAGCTGACGACGGTCCCGAAGAGCAGGACGGCGATGCCGAAGACGGGCGGGTCACCGGCCGGGTTCCAGTCGAAGGTGGTGAGGAAGTTGCCCTCGTCCTTCGAGATGGCGATCGCGGCGCGGTAGGTGAGGAACACGGCGATCGACGCCATGATCACCAGGAGCAGGATGCCGGAGCCGCGGGAGAGGCCGAGGAAGATCCGGTCCCCGGCGCGGCCCGTGGACCGGGGGCCAGATCGCCTGCCCGGCGGGGTCTGTATCTGTGTGGTGGAAGCCATGGTCTTTCCGGTCTGTGTGGGGGAGCCGGGGCTCCCCTGGCGGCGGTGCACCGGAGGGGCTGCGATCGGGGCCGGTCCGGAGGGGTGTTCCGGACCGGCCGCCGGATGCGCTGGGTGTCGTACGGCTGGTTACGAGAGGCCGGCGACGGTCTCGCGGACCTTGGCGTTGATCTCCTCGGGGATCGGGGCGTAGCCCGCCTCGGTGAGGAGCTTCTGGCCGTCCGCGGAGGCGGTGTAGGTCAGGAAGGACTTGACGGTGCCGAGGGTGTCGGCCTTGTTGCCGGTGTCGCAGACGACCTCGTACGTGACGAGGACCAGCGGGTAGGCGCCGTCGGCCTTGGTGGTGTAGTCGAGGTCGAGCGCCAGGTCCTTGCCGGTGCCCTTGACCTTGGCGGCGGCGATGGCCTTGGAGGCGTTCTCGGAGGACGCCTTGACCGGGGCGGAGCCGCCGGTGTCGATGTCGACCGTGGAGATCTGCTGCGAGGTGGCGTAGGACAGCTCGAAGTAGCCGATGGCTCCGTCGACCTGCTTGACCGAGGAGGCGACGCCGGAGGAGCCGGACGCGGCCTGGCCGCCGGGGGCGGGCCACTTCTTCTCGGCCTCGTACGTCCAGTCCTTCGGGGCCGCGGCGCCGAGGTACTTGCCGAGGTTCTGGGTGGTGCCGGAGTCCTCGGAGCGGTGGAAGGGCTGGATCGCCTTGTCCGGCAGCTTGGCGTCGGGGTTGAGCTTGGCGATCGCCTCGTCGTTCCACTTCTTGATCTTCGTGTCGAAGATCTTGGCGAGGGTGGGGGCGTCCAGGGTCAGGCTGTCGACGCCTTCGAGGTGGAAGCCGACGGCGATCGGGCCGCCGACCATCGGGAGGTTGATGCCCTGGCCGGACTTGCAGATCTTCTTGGAGTCGGCGACCTCCTCGGGCTTCAGCGACGAGTCGGAGCCGGCGAAGCCGACGGTGCCCTGGTTGAAGGCGACGATGCCCTCGCCGGACGAGGAGGAGTTGTAGTTGATCTCCACGCCGGAGCAGGCGGCCATGTACTCCTTGACCCAGAGGTCCATGGCGTTCTTCTGCGCGCTGGAGCCGGAGGCGCGCAGCTGGCCCTTGGCGCCGTCGCACTTGACGTTGGACGCGGCCTTCGTCTTGGCACCGCCGGTGGCGGAGGTCTCGCCGCTGTTGTCGTCCGAACCGCACGCCGTGAGGACCAGGGCGCCGGAGACGGCGAGGGCACCGAGCGCGGTGGCACGAAGCCGGTTCTTGCGCTGAAGCTTCACTTTCGGGTGTTCCTTCCAGAAGCCGCCGCGGCTGCTTGCGGGCGGCGTGCGACGCGGGCGGTGCAGTGGCTGATCGCTGCACCCGGTAGGTCTGAAATTAGGCAGAACAGGTGACGTGGTTTACGGGGGTGAGTGAACGGAGAGTGAACCGTGGCGGGCGGCCCGGTTCCGGCGTCACGCCTCCGGCAGCGTCCGCAGTGCCGCTTCCAGCACGTCGCGGTCGCGCGGCTGGGTCAGCGTTTCGCGGGCGGCCGTCGGGGAAAGCCACAGCACCGCGTCCACTTCGTCGTTCGGCGTGAAGGTGCCCGTCGTGGCCTCGGCGGACCAGTACGTGACCTCCTTCGGGCGGCCGTGCGCGACGTACCGGACCAGGGGCAGCACGGCCCCCGGCACACAGTGGTGGCCCGTCTCCTCCAGGACCTCGCGAGCCGCCGCCTCCCGCAGGGACTCGCCGCGCTTCAGCTTGCCCTTGGGGAACGACCAGTCGTCGTAACGCGGCCGGTGTACGAGGCACAGCTCCACGCCCCCGGCGGGCGCGGGCGGCCGGCGCCACAGGACGCAGCCCGCCGCCCGCACCGTGCCGCTCACGGCCGCGCCGCCCCCGTCGTCGCACAGGCCCAGCTCTCGCGGAAGACCGCGCGTGCCGCCTCCACCTCGTGGCGCTGGTCGGCGTGGAGCACGCCCAGGGCGTACGCGGTCGCCGGGGCGATCCTCGGGGTGCGGGCGGCCGCGGCCGCCGCGCCGGCCGCCTCCGCCGCGTCCCGGTGCAGGTCGAGGGCGCGGCCCGGGGCGGCCAGGACCGGATCGGGGGCGCCGTGCACCACCTCGTGGGCGTAGCGGTGCAGCCGGAGGAGCAGGCGGGTCTGGTGCCAGGGCGCGTCGTGCGCCTCGTTGTACGGCTCCGCCGACTCGTCGGAGGGCAGTGCGGCGACGGCCCCCAGCAGCCGCTGCTCGGCCCGGTCCGCGGGCCCGGCGAGCAGTTCGCCGGCGGGGCCGGTCGCGGCAGGGGCGAGCGGGACCTCGGAGGCGAGCAGCGCGACCGCGTCGGCCACCGCGTGGAAGCGGGCGGAGCCGAGCGCCTGGAGGGCGGCGGAGTGGGCGCGGGTCCGGGCGAGGGTGAGCTGCCGTTCCAGCAGGGCACCGGCGCGGGCGGCGCCGACGCCGAGGACGGGGCGGCCCGTTCCCGTGGACTCGCCGCTGCGGGCGGCCGGGAGGACGGGGGCGCCGGAGAGGCCGTGCAGCGCCTCCAGGAGCCGGGTCAGCCGGTCCGCGTACGCGTGTTCGCGGGCGAGGGTGCCGGAGAGCCAGGAGAGCTCGGTGCGCAGCTGCTCCGCCCAGAGCGGGTCGAGCGCGGTGCGGAAGGTGCGCAGGGTGGCGCCGATCCGGCGGGAGGAGCGGCGCAGCGCGGTGGCGGCCTGTTCGGCGGCGCGCGATCCGGCGTCCGTGGGGGCGGTGTTCTCGCGGTGCAGGCGCAGGCTGCGCAGGAAGTCCGCGGCCTGGGCGCGCAGATAGGGGCCGAGGACCGACCCCGCGCTCACGCCGGTGATGCCGGGCGCGTGGGCCGGGGCCGCGGCCTGGGTGTGCTGGTCAGGGCGTCGCACGCCGGCGCCTCCGGGCGTCAATGAGCATTTCCTGTACGTGCCGCAGGGGCTTGCCGTCCGCGTCCGTGGAGTGCCGGGTCCAGTTGCCGTCGGGGCCCAGGTGCCAGGAGGAGGTGGTGTCGGCCATGCCGGTCTCCAGGAGGCGGCTGAGCGCGGCGCGGTGGGCGGGGTCGGTGACCCGGACGAGGGCCTCGATGCGGCGGTCGAGGTTGCGGTGCATCATGTCGGCGCTGCCGAACCAGACCTCGGGTTCGCCGCCGTTGCCGAAGGCGAAGACCCGGGAGTGTTCGAGGAAGCGGCCGAGGACCGAACGGACCCGGATGTTCTCGGAGAGGCCGGTGACGCCGGGGCGGATCGCGCAGATGCCGCGCACCCAGATGTCGACGGGGACGCCGGCCTGGGCGGCCCGGTAGCAGGCGTCGATGATCGCCTCGTCCACCATCGAGTTGACCTTGATGCGTACGTAGGCGGGGCGGCCCGCGCGGTGGTGCGTGACTTCCTTGGTGATGCGGGCGACCAGGCCGTCGCGCAGCGACTTGGGGGCGACGAGGAGGCGGCGGTAGGTCTCGCGGCGGGAGTAGCCGGAGAGCCGGTTGAAGAGGTCGGAGAGGTCGGCGCCGACCTGCGGGTCCGCGGTGAGCAGCCCCAGGTCCTCGTAGAGCCTGGCCGTCTTCGGGTGGTAGTTGCCGGTGCCGACGTGCGAGTAGCGGCGCAGGGTGTCGCCCTCCTGGCGGACGACGAGGGAGAGCTTGCAGTGGGTCTTCAGGCCGACGAGCCCGTAGACGACGTGGCAGCCGGCCTCCTCCAGCTTGCGCGCCCACTTGATGTTGGCCTGCTCGTCGAAGCGGGCCTTGATCTCGACCAGGACGAGGACCTGCTTGCCGGACTCGGCGGCGTCGATGAGGGCGTCCACTATCGGGGAGTCGCCCGAGGTCCGGTACAGGGTCTGCTTGATCGCGAGGACGTCCGGGTCGCCGGCCGCCTGTTCCAGGAAGGCCTGGACGGAGGTGGAGAAGGAGTCGTACGGGTGGTGCAGGAGGACGTCGCGCTCGCGTACGGCGGCGAAGATGTCCGGCGCGGACGCGGACTCGACCTCCGCGAGGTCGCGGTGGGTGCCGGCGACGAACTTGGGGTACTTCAGCTCGGGGCGGTCCAGCGACGCTATGCCGAAGAGGCCGGTGAGGTCGAGGGGGCCGGGCAGCGGGTAGACCTCGGCGTCGGACACCTTCAGCTCGCGGACCAGCAGGTCCAGTACGTACGGGTCGATGGACTCCTCGACCTCCAGGCGGACCGGGGGGCCGAAGCGGCGGCGCATGAGCTCCTTCTCCAGGGCCTGGAGCAGGTTCTCGGCGTCGTCCTCCTCGACTTCCAGGTCCTCGTTCCTGGTGACCCGGAACATGTGGTGCGCCAGCACCTCCATTCCCGGGAACAGCTCCTCCAGGTGGGCCGCGATGACGTCCTCTATGGGGACGTAGCGCTGCGGCGACGCCTCCAGGAAGCGGGTCAGCAGCGGCGGCACCTTGACCCGGGCGAAGTGGCGGTGGCCGCTGACCGGATTGCGTACGACGACGGCGAGGTTCAGCGACAGGCCGGAGATGTACGGGAAGGGGTGGGCCGGGTCCACGGCGAGGGGGGTGAGGACGGGGAAGACCCGCTGCCGGAAGAAGGTGAACAGGCGGGCCTGCTCCTTGTCGGTCAGCTCCGGCCAGCGGATCAGCTGGATGCCCTCGTCGGACAGGGCCGGGGAGACGTCCTGCTGGTAGCAGGCGGCGTGCCGGGCCATGAGTTCGCGCGAGCGGGTCCAGATCAGGTCCAGCACCTCGCGGGGCTGGAGGCCGGACGCGGACCGGGTGGCGACGCCGGTCGCGATGCGGCGCTTCAGGCCGGCGACCCGGACCATGAAGAACTCGTCCAGGTTCGACGCGAAGATCGCCAGGAAGTTGGCGCGCTCCAGGAGGGGCGTGGTCGGGTCCTCGGCCAGTTCGAGGACGCGTTCGTTGAAGGCGAGCCAGCTGCGTTCCCGGTCCAGGAAGCGGCCCTGGGGCAGCTCGTCGCCGTCCACCTCGGGTTCGTAGGCGTCGGCGTCGGCGTCGATGTCGGGATCGAAATCGGCGGCGGTGGACAGGGCCGTGCCCGCCCCGGAGGGGGCGACGGCGTGCGGCCGGTGTGCGGCGAGGGCGCCGACGGACGGCTGGGCGGCGGGCTGGACCGGGACCTCGGAGCTGGGCTGCTGGCTCATGGGCCCATTGTTCCGCGCGGAGCGCTCAGGGGGCGCGTCGGAGGAGGACGAGATCGCGTGGACGGCGCGGTCGGGGCGCGTTCTGCCGGGATTTCGCCCGTTGCGGGGGGACGGCACAGCTGGCTGCATCCTGCGAGGGTCGCAAGGCCGTCTGAATGCGTGGTTACGACGACATGACGTGCGGGAAGCGGTGGGTGGCCGTGTGTGGGGGTCCCGTCCGGGGCCGAGCCCCGGACGGGTTTGGGAATGCCTCAGGCGTGGTAGCGCCGCAGGACCCGGAAGGCGAGGGCGGTGGCGGCTGCGGCGAGGACGAGCAGGATGCCGGTTTCCATGAGCTGGAGGGGCCAGAAAGCTCCGTCGGGACGGACGGCCTCCCTGGCCACGATCAGCGCGAGGGAGACGACCACGGTGAGGGTCATCGATGCCAGGGTGCGCCGGAGCAGCAGGGCGATGAGCGCGCCGAGGGCGACGCCGAGCAGGGCGGCGGCGACGGGGACGGGGCCCATCGCCCCGTTCACCAGCGGCTCGGACGACTGCGCCGGGTAGTGCGTTTCGTGCGTACGGGACGAGCCCCACGCGTACACGGCGGAGAGTACGGCGACCCCGGCCACGATGAGGACGCCGGGCACGGCGAGCTTGGCTGCCAGCCAGCGGGCGGGGCTCACGGACTGGCTCCAGGAGAGCCGGTAGGTGCCGTCCTCCAGTTCCCGGCCGATCAGCGGCCCGGCGACGTAGAGGCCGATGAGTACGGGCAGGGTCGTCATGACCAGCCCGGCGTAGTCGAGGAGCCGGGCGTAGTGCAACTCGATGCTGAGGAAGTGGCGGACCTGGATGCCGCAGCCGGTGACGGTGTGCCGCACCGAGCAGCCGGTGCCGGCGAAGTCGTCGGCCGAGGCGGACGTGAACCACCAGGCGCCGATCACCAGGGCGATCCCGGCGAGGGCGAGGGCGCCGCTGATCCACAGGACCAGGCGGTGCTGACGTACGACGAGCCGGACCGGACCTCGCAGAGTGACCGCACTCATGCCGCCACCGCCTCGTGGACCGTCGCGCTCGGCGTGAGCAGCGCAGGGGCCTCCGGGGAGCGCAGGTGGGCGAGCAACAGCTCCTCCAGGGTGGGTTCGGAGCGGTCCCAGGCCGGGTCGACCGGGCCCTCCGGGCGGACCAGGGCGGTCAGGGCGCGGCCCGTCGTGCGGGATTCGATCACCGTGTGCGGGGTCAGGTCGCGGACCGGGCCCGTGAGCAGGGCGTGGGCGGCGAGCAGTTCGTCCGTCTCGCCGCCGAGGCGGACGCGGCCGCCGTCGATCAGGAGGAGGTGGTCGCAGGCGCCCTCCAGTTCGCTGAGGATGTGCGAGGACATCACGATGGTCGTCCGGTGTTCGGCGGCCTCGGCCATCAGGGCGCCCATCAGCTGGTGGCGTGCGAGGGGGTCGAGGTCGGCCATCGGCTCGTCCAGGAGCAGGAGTCCGGCCCGCTTGCCCAGCGCGAGGGCGAGGGCGAGACGGCTGCGCTGCCCGCCGGAGAGGTCGCGGACCTTCGCGTCCGACGGCAGCGGTCCGGCGATGCGCGCCGCCGCCTCCCGGTCCCAGCCGTCCGGGTTCAGCTGTGCACCCGCCCACAGCGTTTCGGAGACCGTCAACTGCGGGTAGAGCGGCTTGTCCTGGGCGACGTACGCCATGCGGGCACGCGATGCGCCGGGCGCGTCGCCCAGGACCCGCAGCGTTCCCTCGGCCGGCCGCAGGAAGCCCGCCGCCAGGGCGAGCAGGGTGGACTTCCCGGCGCCGTTGGGCCCGACGAGCGCGCAGACGGCGCCGGCCGGCAGCCGGAACGCGCAGTCCCGCAGTGCCCAGTCGCCCGTGCGGCCCCCGTATCTCATGCCGAGCCCCTCGGCCTCCAGTGCGGTACCCGTCATCGGTCCTGGTCCCCCTCGAATGTGCTGTCCAGTACGGCGGTGAAGAGCGCGCTCACGTCGTCGCGTTCGAGTCCGGCCGCCCGTGCCCTGCCCGCCCAGGCGGCGAGTTCGGCGCGCAGCGGGGAGTCGTCGTCGGCCGCGGCGCCGCCGAGCGACCGGGTGACGAAGGTGCCGAGGCCGCGACGGCCCTCGACCAGCCCTTCGCGTTCCAGCTCGCGGTACGCCTTGAGCACGGTGTTCGGGTTGATCGCGGTCGCCTCGACCACCTCCCGGGCGGTGGGCAGCCGGTCGCCCGGCTCCAGCAGGCCCAGCCGCAGGGCCTGTTTCGTCTGCTGGACGATCTGGAGGTAGGTGGCGACGCCGCTGCGCCGGTCGATGCGGAACTCGACTGCCGCGGACTCTGCCATCTTCACCCTTTCACTAATTGAGTAGTGAAAGGGTGCCGTAAAGAAGGGGCGGCGTCAAGCGACGCCGCCCCGAACACACTTGAGGAGGGGTCAGGACTCCGTGCGGTACATCAGGTCGACCTCGTGCGTCACGAAGCCCATCCGCTCGTACACGGCGAGCGCCGCCGGGTTGTCCGCGTCGACGTAGAGCATCGCGGTCGGCAGGCCCTCCGCCGCCAGGTGGTGCAGGCCGATCGCGGTGAGCGCCTTGCCGAGGCCGCCGCCCTGCGCGTCGGGCCGGATGCCGACCACGTACACCTCGCCGAGCTGCTCCTCGGCGTGCACCTTCGTCCAGTGGAAGCCGATCAGCTCCGTGGAGCCCGCGCCGTCCTCGCGCTCCGCCAGGAAGAAGCCCTTCGGGTCGAACCAGGACTCGGCCTTGCGGTCGTCCAGGTCGGGCTGGGTCAGGGAACCCTGCTCCGGGTGGTGGGCGAAGGCCGCGCGGTTCACCGCGAGCCAGGCGGCGTCGTCCTCGCCCGGGACGAAGGTGCGCACGGTGACGCCCGGCGGGAGGACCGGCTCGGCGAGGTTCAGCGGGTTCAACGGGCGGCGCAGCTGGCGCAGTTCCCGGAACAGCGAGAGGCCGAGGACCTGGGCGAGGTGGCGCGCCGCGGCCTTCCCGCCGTGCGCCCAGACCCGCAGCCGCTTCCCGGTGGCGGCGAGCAGGGCGGCCCCGAGCGCCCGGCCGTGGCCGTGGCCCCGGTGCGCGGGATGCACGACCAGCTCGGCGGCCGGTGCCTCCACGGGGTCGGTGTCCTCCAACTGCGCGTACCCGGCGAGCACGCCCCCGGCGGACAGCAGGAAGTGCCGTACGCCCGCCCGCTGTCCGCCCCGCAGTTGCAGACGGCCCTGCTCCGACACGGCCTGCCGGCCGTCGGACCGCGCGGCCTCGGCGAGCAGGTCGAGCACGGCCGCGGCCTGGTCGGGGGAGAGGGTGTCGAGCGTCTGGATCTCGCGTCCGGGGGCGGGGAGGGGTGCGTCAGTCGTCATGCGTACGAGCGTAAGCGCCGCGGCCGCGCACCGGTCGGCAACCACTTCGTAACCCCGTACACCTGTCGCGCTACGCGCGTTGACTCTAGGCTGCGGCTCGTACTTCACCCGCTGAACTCACAAGGGGACCGATGTCAGCGACACCGCAGAAGAACCGGGCGTCACGGCGGGTGCTCGCCGCCGCGGCCGGTCTCGCCACCGTCGGCGCGCTCGTCGCCGCGATGCCGGCCAGTGCCCACGGGCGCGGCCACGGGCACGGCGGCGGCCACGGGCACCACACGCCGGCCCGGACCGTCGACGTACAGCTGCTGTCCTTCAACGACCTGCACGGCAACCTGGAGCCGCCGGCCGGTTCGGCCGGCACGGTCACCGAGACGCAGGCCGACGGCACGACGAAGGCGATCCCGGCCGGTGGCGTCGAATACCTCGCCTCCTCGCTGCGTACCGCCCGCCAGGGCCACCCGTACTCGATCACCGCGGCCGGCGGCGACATGGTCGGCGCGAGCCCGCTGCTGTCGGGCCTCTTCCACGACGAGCCGACCATCGAGGCGCTGAACAAGATCGACCTCGATGTGACGAGCGTCGGCAACCACGAGTTCGACGAGGGCGCGACCGAGCTGGCGCGCCTTCAGAACGGCGGCTGCCACCCGGTCGAGGGGTGCTACGAGAAGGGCAAGAAGTTCCCCGGTGCCGACTTCCCGTACCTCGCGGCCAATGTGACGAGCGAGAAGACCGGGAAGCCGATCCTCAAGCCGTACACCGTGTGGAAGAAGAACGGCGTCAAGATCGGCTTCATCGGGGTGACCCTGGAGGGCACGCCGAACATCGTGACGGCCAACGGCGTCAAGGGACTCAAGTTCCACGACGAGGTCGAGACGATCAACAAGTACGCCAAGGAGCTGGACCGCCAGGGCGTGAAGTCGATCGTCGCGCTCATCCACGAGGGCGGCCTGCCCGCCTCCTCCTCGTACAACTACGACTGCGACAGCCCGGGCGCCGGTGACGGCATCTCCGGGCCGATCACGGACATCGCCAAGGGCATCTCGCCGAAGGTGGACGCCCTGGTCACGGGCCACACCCACCAGGCGTACGTCTGCACGATCCCGGACCCCGCGGGCAACCCGCGCCTGGTCACGTCGGCGGCCTCCTTCGGCCGGCTGTACACGGACACGACGCTGACGTACGACCGCCGCACCGGCGACATCGTGCGCACGGCGGTGAAGGGCAGTGGCAAGCACGGTTCGAAGCACCACGGTCCGACCCCGTCGAACCCGGTCTCCGCGAACCACCTCGTGAGCCGCGACCAGAAGCCCGCCAAGGACATGACGGACCTGATCGCCCGCTGGAACACGCTCGCGGCCCCGATCGCGAACCGGCCGCAGGGCTACATCTCGGCGGACATCAACGGGCGCGGCTCCACCGCCCCGGAGAAGCCGCTCGGCAACCTGATCGCCGACGCGCAGCTGGAGGGCCTGGCCCCGGCGGACAAGGGCGGGGCGGTCGTCGCCTTCATGAACCCGGGCGGCATCCGCGCGGACCTGGTGTACAAGGCATCCGGCAGTGAGGGCGACGGCGTCGTCACCTACGGCGAGTCGTTCACCGTGCAGCCGTTCACCAACATGATGAACGTCGTGGACCTGACCGGCGCCCAGCTCGTCAGCGCCCTTCAGCAGCAGGTCAGCGGCTCGAACGAGGCCAGCCCGAAGATCCTCCAGGTCTCCAAGGGCCTCACCTACACGCTGGACATGACCAAGTCCGGCGCGGACCGCGTCGTCACGGACACGATCAAGCTGAACGGCGAGGCGATCGACCCGGGCAAGACGTACCGCGTCGCGATGAACGAGTTCCTGGCGGGCGGCGGCGACGGCTTCGCGGCGCTCGGCGAGGGCACGAACAAGCTGGTCGGCGCCTCCGACCTGGACCTGTTCAACGCCTACCTGGCCGCGCACTCCACGGCCTCGGCCCCGCTGGACCCGCCGGCGACGGACCGGATCACGATCGTGCAGTAGCAGCACGGCGGAAACGGGGAGGGGCTGCGGACCGGTCGAACCGGTCCGCAGCCCCTCCTCTTTTACGTGTGTGCTCAGGCCCCCGCGCCCGCCTTGCGGCGGCGGACGACGAACACGGCCGCCCCGCCGAGCGCCACGGCGGCGGCGCCGGCGATGCCGAGCGGGACGGTGGCGTCGGACGAGCCCGTGGAGGCGAGGCCGCCGCCGGTGGACGCCTCGTCGGACGCCGAGCCCTGGGCCTGCGTCCCGGAGGTGCCGGTCGAGCCGGAGGTGCCCGTGGAGCCGGTGTCTCCGGTGGACCCGGTGGTGCCTCCGGTGCCGGTGCCGCCGGTCGTGCCGGTGCCCGTGCCCGCGGCCTTGACCGTGAAGGCGGTCGTGTCCATGCCGGGGCCGCCACCGCAGGAGCCGTCCTTGTTGACGTACTCGGCCGAGGTGAGGACGACGCCGTTGCCGGCCGGAGTCTTGGCGTCCGCGGTGAGGCGGAGCTTGACGTCGGTCCGCGCGCCCGCCTTCAGCGCACCGATGCCGATGTGGTGGTCCTTGCCGACGGCCTGCCACTTCGGCGACGCGGCGGTGGACCACTGGAGGTGCATGTACGCGTCGGTGGTCTTGAGGCCGCTCGTGTCGGTGGTGTGCACGTACGCGTACGTGGTGACCGCGTCGAGGGTCTCCTTGGTGCCGTTCTTCACGCGCAGCGAGAAGGTGGTGCTCGTGCCGGCGACGACCGAGGAGGGCAGGCCGGTCAGGGTGGCGCGGAGGTTCGCGGGCACGCAGTCCGGACCGCCCTCCTCCTCGCGGGCCTTGGCCAGCGCCTCGTCGGCGGCCGTCTTGACGGCGAGCGCGTCGGCCACGGCCTTCTGCAGCACGCCGTAGGCGCGGGCGGCGGCGACACGGGCGTCGTCGGAGGCGGTGACGGCCTCCTTGGCCTTGGTCTCGGCCTCGGTCTTGGCGGTCGCCGCGATGGCGGCCGCGGCCTCGGCGTCGGCGACTTCCTTCTCGATCGCGGCGCGCTCGGCGTCGGTCGCGGTGTCGGGCAGGGAGGCGAGCGCGGCCTTGGCGTCGGTGACGGCCTCGTCGGCAGCGGTCTTGGCGGCAGCGGCGTCGTCCGCCTTCTTACGGGCGGCCTTGGCCGCCACGGCGAGGGGCGCCTCGTCGGAGAGGGCCTTCTTCAGGACCTCGTAACCGGCCTTCTGCGCGGCAACGGCCTCGTCGTAGGCCTTCTGCGCCTCGGCGGCGGCCTTCTCGAGTTGCTCGATCGTCGGTTCGGCCTGGGCTTCCGCCGCCGGCTTGGAGTCGGCGAAGGCCGGGGTGACGGAGAGGAGCGCGGCGGGGGTGGTGACGGCGACCGCCACGGCCGGGGCGAGTATGCGGCGAATCTTCACATGAGCCCTTGGAGTCGATCCGGAGAAACGGACGGTTCAGGCGGTGCGAGCCATAGCGGAGTGAACACGCGGGCAGCTGTGAAGATCCTATGAGATATGTGCGTGGCCTCTGCATGAGGGGGTGTTACTCGCGTGCGGTGTCCGGCGGCGGCTGCGGGGCCCCCGGGAGGCTGATCACCGCCTCCGTGCCGCCGCCCTCGGCCGGGGTGAGGGCGATGTCGCCGCCCGACTGCTGGACCGTACGCGCCACGATCGACAGACCGAGGCCCGAGCCCGGGAGCTGGCGGGCGGACGGGGAGCGCCAGAAGCGCTCGAAGACGTGCGGGAGTTCGTCGGCGGGGATCCCGGGGCCGTGGTCCTGGACCGTGAGGCGGCCCCGGTGCAGCACCACGTCGATCGTGCCGTGCGACGGGCTGAACTTCACCGCGTTGTCCAGGACGTTGACGATCGCCCGTTCGAGGGCGGCCGGTTCGGCGCGTACGTACCAGGGGGCCAGATCCTCCGTGATCGTCAGCTCCGGACCGCGCAGCCGGGCGCGGTGGAGGGCGGCCCGGGTGATGTCGTGCAGGGCCACCACCTGGAGCGGGCCCGGCTGGGCGGCGTCCGGGCGGGCCAGCTCCTGGAGGTCGCCGATGAGCGCGGCCAGCTCCGTCATCTGCGCCTTCACCGAGGACATCAGGGCCCTGCGGTCGTCCGGCGGGATCGCCCGGCCGGTCTCGTCGCTGCGGGCCAGCAGCTCGATGTTGGTGCGGAGCGAGGTGAGCGGGGTGCGCAGCTCGTGGCCCGCGTCCGCGATGAGCTGGGCCTGCCGGTCGCGGGAGGTCGCCAGGGACGCGGTCATCGAGTTGAACGACCGGGACAGGCGGGCGATCTCGTCCTCGCCCTCGGCGGGGATGCGGACGGTCAGGTCCTCGGTCCTGGCCACGTGCTCGACGGCCTCGGTCAGCTCGTCCACGGGCCGCAGCCCTGACCGGGCGACCCAGAGCCCGGCGGCTCCCGCGCCGACGACGCCGATGCCGCCGACGAGGAGGAGGACCCAGGCGAGGGTGGACAGGGGGTCGTTGATCTCGCTTTGAGGGCGGGCGACGGAGACGCCGATCGGGATGCGCGGCTTGGCCGGCCCGGCCGGTGTCACCGTCACCTGGTAGGTGAAGACACGCATCTTCACCCCGTCGGTGTCGGTCTCCGAGTGCAGCACCTCCTCCCGCTGCCGGTTGACGACCGCGAGGTCCGCCTCGGTCACCGGCAGCGCGGACGCGCCCGGGGCGATGCAGACCGTCCCTTGGGCGTCGATGAGCTGGACGGTCATCGCCGTGTAGGGTCGGGGCGGCGCCTTGGCGGTGCTGGTGCAGTAGTCGTACAGGTCGGCGAGGTACTCCTTGTCGACCGTCGAGTTCCGCAACGTCGAATCCAGCTGCCCCTCCAGCTGCTCCCGCGTCACGAACCAGCACGCCACCGCCACCGCGGCCACCGCCGCCGCGACCGCCGTCGCGACCAGCAGGGCCAGCCGGGAGCGGAGCGGCAGCGCGCGGACGCGGCGCAGCGGCCCCGTCATCCGTCGCCCCCGCCCGAGCGGAGCGCGTACCCCACACCGCGCACGGTGTGGACGAGCCGCGGTTCGCCGCCGGCCTCCGTCTTGCGGCGCAGGTACATCACGTACACGTCCAGGGAGTTGGAGCTCGGCTCGAAGTCGAAGCCCCACACCGCCTTCAGGATCTGCTCGCGGGTCAGCACCTGGCGCGGGTGCGCGAGGAACATCTCCAGGAGCGTGAATTCGGTACGGGTCAGCTCCACGCGCCGGTTGCCGCGCATGACCTCGCGGGTCGAGAGGTCCATGCGCAGATCGGCGAAGGAGAGCACGTTGTCGTCGGGGACCGGACCGCCCGAGGCCGTCGCGTACGAGCTGCGGCGCAGCAGCGCGCGGATGCGGGCGAACAGCTCGTCCAGTTCGAACGGCTTGACCAGGTAGTCGTCGGCGCCCGCGTCGAGTCCGGTGACGCGGTCGCCGACGGTGTCCCGGGCCGTGAGCATCAGGATGGGCGTGGTGGCACCCGTGGAGCGGATGCGGCGCGCGGCGGTCAGGCCGTCCATGCGGGGCATCTGGATGTCCAGGACGATGAGGTCGGGGGCGTACGACTCCGCCTTGGTGAGGGCGTCGAGGCCGTCGACGGCGACCTCGGTGCCGTATCCCTCGAAGGCGAGGCTGCGCTGCAGGGCCTCGCGCACGGCGGGCTCGTCGTCGACGATCAGGATGCGCTGCGGCTCGTCTTCGGCGGGGCTCATCGCTGTCTTGTCCTCTTCTCGGTCGTACGGGCCGGAGCGCGGAGGCCCAGTTTCTCAGCCCCGTACGGTCAGGAGCCGTTCCCGGCCCGCAGGGTGTCGAGGTCGGCCTTCAGGGTGTTCACCGGGATGGCGAAGCCGAGGCCGACGCTGCCCGCGCTGGAGCTGCCCTGGCCGGCGGCGGAGCTCGCCGAGTACATCGCGGAGTTGATGCCGATGATCTCGCCGTTCATGTTGATCAGCGCACCGCCGGAGTTGCCCGGGTTGAGCGAGGCGTCGGTCTGGATGGCCTTGTACGTGGTGGTGGACTCGCCGGTGTCGCCGTTGAACTGCTGTCCGCCGAACTCGAAGGGCCACTGGCGCCCGCCGCCCTGCTGGTCCTGGCCCTGTCCCTGGCTCCGGCCGTTGTCTCCCTCCTTGGCGACCGTGACGTCGCGGTCGAGGGCGGAGACGATGCCGCTGGTGACGGTGCCGGTCAGGCCCTCGGGGGAGCCGATCGCGACGACCTCGTCGCCGACGGCGACCTGGGAGGAGTCGCCGAGCGTGGCCGTCTTCAGGCCGCTCGCGCCCTGGAGCTTGATCAGCGCGAGGTCCTTGTCGGCGTCGGTGCCGACGACGTCGGCGGTGTACGTCTTGCCGGTGCTGAGGGTGACCTTGATCTGGGAGGCGTCCGCGATGACGTGGTTGTTGGTGACGATCTCGCCGTCCGAGGTGATGACCACGCCCGAACCGGTGGACTGGCCGGCCGTCGAGGTCGCGCCGATCTCCACGATGGCCGGCGAGAGGGCCTTGGCCACACCGGCCACCGTGCCCTTGTCGCTCTGCGAGACGGTGGTGCCCGGCACGATGCCGCTCCCGGCGGCCGTGGTGGCGGGGTCGTCGGTGAGCCTGCCGATCACCGTGGCGGTGCCGCCGCCGACGATCGCCGCCGCGATGGCCACGGCGGCGAGGAGCGCGACCGGCTTGCGGACCCGGCGCCGGGGCGCGGGCGGCTCGGAGACTCCGGGGCCCACCGGGTCCGGGAAGACCGGCTGGGCGGGCTGGTATGACGGCGGCGGCGGGTAGGCCGCTTCGCCGTTGCCGTACGAGGGGTACATCGGGTACTCGCCGCTCGGGCGCTGGCTCTCTGTCATGTCTATGAGCCTGTCCGGCCAAGATGAGAGGAGCGTGAGGGCGTCCTGAGAAGCCCGGCAGAACCTCGTATGCCCGATATGAAGCCCGGGGCTCAGGCGGAGGCCGGCGGCTCTCCGCAGCCGCACGAGCGGCGGACCACCAGCGCCGAGGGGAACTGCTTCAGCCGCTCGCGCCGCGACCCCGACACCCGCAGCGAGTCGTCGAGCACCAGGTCCACCGCCGCCCGCGCCATCGCCGGACGGTCCGAGGAGACCGTGGTGAGCGGCGGGTCGGTCAGCCCGGCCTCCTTGACGTCGTCGAACCCGGCGACGGCCAGCTCGCCCGGCACATCGATGCGCAGCTCGCGCGCGGCCCGCAGCACGCCGATCGCCTGGTCGTCCGTGGCGCAGAAGATGGCCGGCGGCCTGTCCGGCCCGGCGAGCAGCTCCAGGGCCACCTGATAGGCGTCGTAGCGGTTGTACGGGGCCTGGAAGAGCCGGCCCTCCGTCGAGCGGCCCGACTCGTGCATCGCGCGCCGCCACCCCTCGACGTGGTCGGCGACCGGGTCACCGACCGCCGGGGTCTCCTCCGTACCGCCGAGGCAGGCCACGTACGCGTTGCCGTGCTCCAGGAGGTGGCGGGTGGCGAGCTGGGCGCCGCCGATGTCGTCCGTGACGACCGCGACGTCGTCGATGGCCTCGGGCCGCTCGTGCAGCAGCACGACCCGGGCGTCCCACGCCTCTATCTCCGCGGCGGCGCGCTCGCTCGGGCCCTGGCTGACCAGGATGAGTCCGGAGACCCGCATGCCGAGGAAGGCCCGCAGGTAGTGGACCTCGCGCTCGTCGCGGTAGTCGGAGTTGCCGACGAGGACCATTTTCCCGCGCTCGGCGGCGGCCTGTTCGACCGCGTGCGCCATCTCCGCGAAGAACGGCTGCCGGGCGTCCGGCACGATCATCCCTATGAGATCGGTCCGCCGCGAGGCCATCGCCTGGGCGACCCGGTCGGGCCGGTAGCCCAGCTCCTTGATCGCGGCGAGCACCCGCTCGCGCGTGGCCGGGGCGACCGGCCGGGGTCCGTTGTTGATGACGTAACTGACCACTGCGGTCGACGTCCCCGCCAGTCTCGCCACATCGTCCCGCGTCACCTTGGCCACGCGCGGCAGTCTACGCGGATGGAACTACCTCTTGGCAGGCCGGACCGGGGCTTCTTCCGTGACCTCGGCTACGCGTGGCTGCTCCGAACGGGTGACCTCCCGCTTGGCCGCCTTGGCCTCCTCCGCCGCCCGCTCGACCTTCTCGGGGGCGACGAAGCGGTAGCCCACGTTCCGCACGGTCCCGATCAGCGACTCGTGCTCCGGGCCGAGCTTGGCGCGCAGCCGCCGTACGTGGACGTCGACCGTGCGCGTACCGCCGAAGTAGTCGTAGCCCCAGACCTCCTGGAGCAGCTGGGCGCGGGTGAAGACCCGGCCCGGGTGCTGCGCCAGGTACTTCAGCAGTTCGAATTCCTTGAAGGTCAGGTCGAGGACCCGGCCCTTGAGTTTCGCGCTGTACGTCGCCTCGTCCACCGACAGGTCACCGTTGCGGATCTCCATCGGGGAGTCGTCGGCGGTGATCTGCTGGCGGCCGGTCGCCAGCCGCAGCCGGGCCTCGACCTCGGCGGGGCCCGCGGTGTCCAGCAGGACGTCGTCGATGCCCCAGTCGGCGGTGACGGCCGCGAGGCCGCCCTCCGTGACGACGAGGATCAGCGGACAGCCGGGTCCGGTGGACCGCAGCAG
Source organism: Streptomyces sp. NBC_00523 (assembly GCF_036346615.1). Lineage (NCBI taxonomy): Bacteria > Bacillati > Actinomycetota > Actinomycetes > Kitasatosporales > Streptomycetaceae > Streptomyces > Streptomyces sp. NBC_00523. Next base: position 3,966,239 of record NZ_CP107836.1, read on the forward strand.
CTGGCAGAGCGAGCGGACCTGCGGGAGGTCGCGGCGCCCGTCCACGAGGATCACGTCGGCCCCCGGGGTGTCCACGAGCGCGGGGCCCTCGGCGGGTGCGACGCGCACGCTGTGAAGCAGGAGACCGAGGGCGGGAAGCACCTCCGTCGAGGGCTGGAGGGCATTCGTGAGGAGCAGCAGAGAGCTCATCGCCGTCCACCTGCCCGGTTCGTCGGTCGTTGATGGTGCGTGGTCGGCTCGCCCATGACGTTCGGTCCTCCTCGTTCCCTGCGAGAGGGGCACTCCCGGGCCGGGCCCGGGGGAGTATGCGGCTCTGCTTCGTACGGTTCCGCTGAGCTTGTCGAAACGTTGCCGTAACAACGCCCGGAAAGCACAAAAGGATCCGGGGGCTGCTTTGCCCGGATCCTCTTCACAGGAGAATAACCCACATGAGTTCTGTGTCAGAGGGGAGAATTCCGGATTTCGCTGTTCGCTCGGTCACGCGGGTGCCCCTGAGGGCCGCGTTGCGGGCGGACGACGGGACCTGGATCGAGGCGGTGTACGACCCGTGTACGGGGGATGACGGCGGGGAGACGGCGATCGTCGTCGCGCACGGATTCACCGGTTCGGTGGACCGCCCGGCGGTGCGCAGGGCGGTACGCACGTTCTCCCGGTACGCGGCGGTGGTGACCTTCTCCTTCCGTGGTCACGGCAGGTCCGGCGGGTTCTCCACGGTCGGCGACCGCGAGGTGCTGGACCTGGCGGCGGCGGTCGGCTGGGCGCGCTCGCTGGGGCACCGGCGCGTGGTGACCGTCGGCTTCTCGATGGGCGGCTCGGTGGTGCTGCGGCACGGCGCGCTGTACGCCGCCCCGGGGGCGGACGGCGGGGACGCCGGAGCGGACCGGGACGTTGAGGAGCGCGAGGGGCGCGCGGGAGCGCGTACGGGGGCGCACACGGACGCGGTGGTGTCGGTGAGCGCCCCCGCGCGCTGGTACTACCGGGGGACGGCTCCGATGCGCCGCCTGCACTGGATGGTGACCCGGCCCGCCGGACGGCTTGTCGGGCGCTACGGCTTCCGCACGCGCATCCACCGCGAGGCGTGGGACCCGGTCCCGCTCTCCCCGGTGGAGGCCGCCGCCCTGATCGCCCCCGCCCCCCTGCTGCTCGTGCACGGCGACCGGGACCCGTACTTCCCGCTCGACCACCCCCGCATGCTCGCCGCCGCGGCGGGCGACGCGGCGGAGCTGTGGCTGGAGCGCGGCATGGGGCACGCGGAGAACGCGGCCGACGAGAGCTTGCTCACCCGCATCGCCGACTGGGTGGTGCGACGGTGAACCATGATGGGGGGCCGGTGTCCCCCGAACCGGCACCGGAGCAACGGAACGAAAGGAGCGCCGCCATGCCCGCGGGAACGATCCGTTACTGGGCCGCCGCCAAGGCCGCGGCCGGGACCGCGGAGGAGCCGTACGCCGCCGCGACCCTCAAGGAGGCGCTCGACGCGGTGCGCGAGCGGCACCCCGGCGAGCTGAGCAGCGTCCTGCGCAGGTGCTCGTTCCTCATCGACGGCGATCCCGTCGGTACCCGGAGCCATGAGACCGTACGCCTTGCCGAGGGCGGCACGGTCGAGGTGCTCCCGCCGTTCGCAGGAGGGTGAACCCCAGCACATGAGCAACGATCAGCAACAGCCGCAGTACGGGTACGGCCAGGGCCCGGAACAGCAGCCGCAGTACGGGTACGGGCAGCAGGACCCGCAGCAGCAGTACGCGTACGGCCAGGACCAGCAGCAGTACGGCGATCCGCAGCAGGGGTACCCAGCACAGGGCTACCCGCAGCAGGCGTACCCGGACCCCTCGGCCGGGCAGGCGGACCAGGGCGCCACGCAGACCTGGCAGGGGCAGACCTGGGACACGCAGTACCAGCCGACGGTGCAACGCACGGACGGCCCCGCGCAGCACGGGGCGCACGCCGCCCCCGTCGGCACCGGCTCCTACCCGCTGCCGCCCGAGGTCCACGCGGAGCCCGTGGCGCCCGAGCCCGTGGCGCCCGTGCCGCCCGCCCCCGCCGCTTCCGGCGCCGAGGGGTACAGCGCGCCCACCACCCTCGGCAACGCCCGGATCACCGACGCGCAGCGCGCCCGGGCCGAGGGGCGTTCCCCGATCATCGCGCCGGGAATCCAGCCGGCCGCGATCACCGCGGTGCTCGGGCTGCTGCTGGCGCTCGGCGCGGCGATCGGTTCGTACGCGCTGGCCGTGCCGCTGGTGCTGCTCCAGGCGGTGACGGCGGCGGGCTGGTTCCGGCTGAACGGCATGTGGCCGGCCCGGCAGGGCATCGCGCTGGCGTTCGCCGGCGGCCTGGTCGCCGATGTGGCGCTGCTCGCGGCGGGCCGGGAGAACGGTCCGGCGGCGATCATCGGCACGCTGGGCGTCTGGGTGCTGCTCACCGTGGTCCTCCAGCTGCGCAGCCGGGCCGGCGCCGACGAGCGGATGCAGGGCCTCATGGCCACCGTCGCCTCGGCCGCCCTCGCGGTGCTGGCGGCCGGCCACCTCGCGGCCGTCCCGGACGCCGTGACGGTGGGCGCGGTCGCGGTGGCCGCCGCCGTGCTCGTACGGGCGCTTCCGCTGCCCGCGCCGGTGTCCGTGGTGGCCGCGCTGGCCGTCGCGGCGGGGGCGGGAGCGGTGGCGGGGGGCTTCACGGACCTGGGTGCGAAGGGGGCGCTGCTGGGCCTCGCCGCCGGGGTCTGCGCGCTGATCGGGCTGCGGGTCGCGAGCTATGACTACCCGTCACGCTTCGTGCACATGACGGCGGGTGTGGCCCTGCCGCTGACCGCGGCCGCGCCGGCCGTCTATGTGCTGGGCCGCGTGCTGACGTAGTCCCGTACCGCTGGAATCCGTACCGTTCCATCCGCATGGCGAGGCCCTCCACGGGGAACCGTTGGGGGGCTTTCGCACGTCGATCACGCCGTACGGACGGCAGGGTGGGGGGAAGGACAGGCATGCGTGCACTGCGAATATGGGTCATCGCCCTGGTGATCCTGGCGGCGTTGTTCGTGGCTGTGGACCGGGTGGCGGTGTACATCGCCGAGTCGCAGGCCGAGGACCGGGTGGAGATCCCGGGCGCGCGGATCGACTCCACCGACATCTCCGTCAAGGGCTTCCCGTTCCTCACCCAGCTCGCCGGCTCGGAGCTGGACGAGGTCGACGTGAAGATCACCGGCATCGGGACCCGCGCCGGGGGGCGCACGCTGCGGATCTCCACCTTGGACGCCGAGCTGCACGACGTGCGGCTGACCGACGGCTTCTCGGGCGCCGTCGCCGACCGCGCCACCGGGACGGTCGTCATCTCGTACGAGGACCTGACCAAGGCCGCCAGCGACGGCGTCAAGGTCGAGTACGGCGGCAGGAACAAGGTGAAGGTGACCGGGACGGTCAACGTCCTGGGACGCCCGATCTCGCGCAGCGTCCTGTCCACCGTCACGCTGCTCGACGGCCACACCGTCCGCGTCCACGCGGACAAGGTGCCGGGTGAGGGCATTCCCGGCCTGGAGAAGCTGATCCGCGAGAAGACCGACTTCGAGCGCGAGGTCGGCGGGCTGCCGAACGGCCTGAAGCTGGAGAGGATCCAGCCGACCGAGGACGGTCTGGAGATATCGGGGACCGGCACCGACGTGCGGCTGGCGGGGTGACCAGGCCCGCATGACCGGGTCCGCGCGCGGGCGGGGATGAGTGGCCCGGCCACATAGTGAGACGGACGGGTCCGGTCCGCAGATGGCGGACCGCCCGGGCGCCTCGCGCGACGGCGCCGGGCCGGTGTCGTAGCGGCAGCTGTTCCGTATTGCGGACGATCCTGTCTCAACATGCGACATGGCGGTGACATGTCCGCCCGTACGTCCCTACGATCGGTCCCATGCAGTGCTCTATGGACGGCCTCCCTCGGGGTGGCCAGGCGGATCTCACGAAGCGGCGGGCAGTGGACCTGTGCCGCGTCGCCGCCATGCTCTGTCGCACTGTCTGAGCGGGACGCCCGGTTTCCCGCATTCCCAGGCCCTTCGACCGCACGTCGGGGCCATCGCGCATGCCGCCCGTGGATACGGGCCCGCGCCCCGCACATCCGCATCACGCACGACCCGTGCACCATCTCGCCGCAGACTGCCCCGGAGGAGAAACACAATGAGCCGCAGTGACGTCCTGGTAGACGCCGACTGGGTCGAGGCCCACATCGACGACCCGCAGGTCGCCATCGTCGAGGTCGACGAGGACACCTCCGCGTACGAGAAGAACCACATCAAGAACGCGATCCGGATCGACTGGACCAAGGACCTCCAGGACCCGGTCCGCCGCGACTTCATCGACCAGGCCGGTTTCGAGGCGCTGCTGTCCGCCAAGGGCATCGGCAACGACACCACGGTCGTCCTCTACGGCGGCAACAACAACTGGTTCGCGTCCTACGCGTTCTGGTACTTCAAGCTCTACGGCCACCAGGACGTCCGCCTGCTCGACGGCGGCCGCAAGAAGTGGGAGCTCGACTCCCGCGACCTCGTGGACGGCGACCAGATCCCGTCCCGCCCGGCCACGCAGTACCAGGCCCAGCCGCAGGACGAGTCGATCCGCGCCTACCGCGACGACGTCGTGAAGGCCATCGGCACCCAGAACCTGGTCGACGTGCGCTCGCCCGACGAGTTCAGCGGCAAGCTGCTCGCCCCGGCGCACCTCCCGCAGGAGCAGTCGCAGCGCCCCGGCCACGTGCCGAGCGCCCGCAACATCCCGTGGTCGAAGAACGCCAACGACGACGGCACCTTCAAGTCCGACGAAGAGCTCAAGGCGCTCTACGAGGGCGAGCAGGTCGACCTGTCGAAGGACACCATCGCGTACTGCCGCATCGGCGAGCGCTCCGCGCTCACCTGGTTCGTGCTGCACCAGCTGCTCGGCCAGGAGAACGTCAAGAACTACGACGGTTCGTGGACCGAGTACGGCTCCCTCGTCGGCGTCCCGATCGAGCTCGGCGCCAACAAGTAATCCGTACGACCCGGACCTGCACGACCCCCGACCAGAAGGACTGAACCATGTGTGGAGCAAAGGCCGGCGGCCCCGACGCTTCGACCATCAAGCCCGGTGAGACCACCATCCAGGGCAGCGTGACCCGCGACGGCGAGCCCGTCACCGGCTACGTCCGCCTGCTGGACTCGACCGGCGAGTTCACCGCCGAGGTCCCGACCTCGGCGACCGGCCAGTTCCGCTTCTACGCGGCCGAGGGCACCTGGACCGTTCGCGCCCTCGTCCCCGGCGGCACCGCGGACCGCACGGTCGTCGCGCAGACCGGTGGCCTGGCCGAGGTGGCCATCGCGGTCTAGTACCGCTGTCGGCGACAGCCGATGACCGGCCGAAGGGCCGTACCCCAGGGGGTTTGGACGCTTGCCTGGCACGGGTACGGCCCTTCGTGCCGCCCGCGTGAAGTGCGGGTTCTCCCAGGACCGGCCGAGCAGGCCGATCGGGCCTACGCTGGACTCATGTACCGCCGACGCCGGCGCGCCTACTTCGTACTGATGGGCGTATGCCTCGTCCTCTTCGTCTCGGCCTGGGCCTTCGTGAGGCTCTGGTCGATGCCGGCCGCCATCGCGATGTGCGTGGTCGCGATGGTGATCCCGCCCGTCGCGGCGATGGTCGGCAACCGCAAAGGGCCCGAGGACCGTTGGTGGGACGAGCCCGGCGGGCAGGAGCAGCGGCAGCAGCAGCCGTCGCCCCGTGACGCGAAGACCGGCAAGGACGGCGGCGCGACCGGGGCCACCGGCGATCCGGAGTCGGACGCGTGGTGGGACGAGCTGGACGGCCGGAAGCGGCGCGGCTGAGCGGTCCGCTCAGTAGACGAGCGCCTGCACCCCGTCGGCCATGATCTCGCTGACGAAGACCTGCGCCCCGGCGATCCTCACGCCCTCCAGGACGTCCTCCTCGGTGATGTCGCGCCGGGCCGCGCACTGCGTGCACAGCGTGATCCGGCCGCCCGCCTGGATGGACTCGATCAGGTCCGGCAGCGGTGCGGCGTGCGGCAGTTCGAACTCGGCGGCGCGGCCCGGCAGGGCGAACCACGCCGATTCCCCCGTCAGCCAGAGCGAAACCTCCACCCCGCTGGCGACGGCCACCGCCGCCACCGTGAACGCCTGCGAGCAGCGCTCGGCGGAGTCGGCACCTGCGGTCACCTTGATCACGAGCTTCTTCGGCATATACGGAACTGTAATCCTCGGCCGCACAACCCCACCCCGTACCTGTGGGTCAGTTGTGTGCGCGGATACGGAATCCGTGCTTCAAGGTCTCGTGGGGGGGACCCATTTTGCATCCGAAAGACAGCGTTTCCGACGGGCAGCCCGAGCCGCCCGTCGATGCGGCCGAAGCGGCCGGGGCGGGGGAGCGGCCGGAGGCCGTCGTGCAGCCCGCAGTGCAGCCCGCAGTGGAGCCCGCCGCCGCCGTGAAGCGGCGCCCGCGCGGGTGTACGACCCTGATCATCGCCGCCGCGGCCGTGCTCGGCATCGCCGGCGGCATCGCGACCGGTTACGGCGTCCAGGCCGACCGCGCCCCGACGCCGCTCGCCGCGCTCTCGCAGCCGGGTCTGGCATACCCGGCGAAGGCCCTGCCCACCGGCAAGGCGCCCGACCCGCTGCCGGCCTCGCAGGACCGCCGGGTCCGCACGGAGGGGGACCTGCGCAAGCTGATCGTGCCCCGGCCGAAGGGCTGGCAGGAGGACAAGGCCCTGACCGCCCTCACCCAGGACGGGTGGCTGGGGGCGGCGGACTACGCCATGAACTTCGAGAACGAGGACTACATGTACGGCGACCTTCTCGACCAGGGACTCCGCCGCGTCGCGGGCACGTCCTGGAAGAAGGGGGAGTACCGCGCGGCCGACGTGTACCTGGTGCAGTTCCGCTCGGGCGCCGCGGCCGCCGCGCACGCCGAGGACCAGCGCTCGTACATGCCCGACGAGAAGGCCGCCGGTAACGAGGGCACCGCCGTCAAGGGCAGCGCGGAGGGCCGCTACTACCTCTTCCCGGCCGAGCGCAAGGCCGGGTACCTGCCCTTCTACCAGGCCAGGGCGATCTTCAGCCGGGGCGACGTGATGGTCGACATCCACATCTACGACAGCGCTCCGATCAGCAAGAAGGACATCCGGACGCTGGCCGAGCGACAGCTGGAGCGCCTGTGAACGACGACCACACCCCCGAGGCCGTTCCGCCGGTGAGCGACGACATCCCCTTCGCGGCGCCCGCTCCCGCGAGCAGGGGCAGGGCGCGCCGGGTGGTCCTCACGGTCCTCCCCGTCGTGCTGGTGCTCGCCGCGGTCGGCGGCGCCGCCGCGTACACGAAGGCCACCGTCGACGGCGCGGACCGCGCGGTCCCGACGCAGCTGTGGCAGAAGCCCGCCCGTGAACCGGCCAAGGACCCCGCCGGGGACCTGGCGCGGGGCCGGGCCACCACCGAGCTCAGCAAGCTGCTGCTGCCCGTCCCGGCCGGCTACCGGCTCGGCCCGGACTCCGGCACGTACGGCAACGACGCCGAGGTCAGCGGCGCCGCGGCCACCGCCGAGATGAAGGACGGCGGGCGCGGCCTGTCGGGCCGGCAGCGGCGCGACTTCGAGAAGCGGATCGACAAGCTCCGCATCCAGGGCCTGGCGGTCCGCACCTACGCCTCGCACGACAACGACCTGGTCATCGACACCCAGCTGGTCCGGATGAAGGACAAGAGGGCCGTCCGGGACCTCTACACCTTCCGGCACGAGCTCTTCGATAGCATCGACGTCCTGCGCGACGGCCCGAAGATCGCCGGCCACCCGAAGAACGCCTCCTGCTTCCTCGACCCGAAGGACGACGAGCGGCGGATCGAGGGCATGTTCTGCATGGCGTACGAGGGCGAGGTGATGGTCACCTTCTCGGCGTCGGGCATCGAGCCGTTCCGCAAGTCGGCCGTCGCCGAACTGGTGAAGGACCAGCTGAAGCACATCACGTCCCCGGGGGAGTACGTATGACCGAGCAGACGGCCGCACCCGCGACCGGTCCGGAGCCCGAGGCGCCGGTCTCCGCCGCCCCCGAGCCCCCGCGGCTTCCGGAGCTCCCGGACCTTCCGCCCATGCCGCCCCTGCCCCCGGCCCCCGTGGCGCAGGGCCCCCGGCCGCCGCGCCGGGTGCTGCGGGCCGTGGCGCGGTGGACCGCCGCCGTGCTGGTGTTCGGCGCGGCCGGGGCGGGTACGGCGTACGGCATCACCTCGATGGAGCGCACCGACGTACCCGGTCTCGCCACCGAGGACGACGGGCGCTGGGACTACCCCCGGCTCACCCTGCCCGCGCTCCCGGCGGACAAGCCGCGCCCCTACAGCGACGGCAACCCGTCCGAGATCCACCACGCGGACCTGCGCGAGCTGCTGCTGCCCGCCCCGGCCGGAGCCACGGTGGACAAGAAGCTCAAGGGCGGCTGGGTGAGCAACGCGCAGTTCGCCTCCGAGTTCGCCGAGGGCGGGCGCGCCGGGATCGGCGAGACCCTGCGCGAGGGCACCCTGCGGCACATCGCGGCCCGCGGCTGGACCATGCCCGACGGCACGTCGAACCGGATCTACCTGCTCCAGTTCAGCTCGGCGGACGACGCGGACGCGTACCGCGACGACCGCTTCATCGGGGCGTCGGCCGGGGACGACCTGCTCGGCGCGGACGAGATGGAGCTCGACGAGAGCTGGAAGGGCGGCGGGAAGGTGGAGGCCACGGCCTCGTACGTGTTCAGCGAGCCGAAGCCCTACGGCGCCGCGCAGGTGCGGACGGGCTTCGTCATCGCGGGGGACACGCTCGCCGTGGTCGTCCAGTCCCGCAAGGGCGCTGCGGGGACGCCGGGCGTGCCGTTCCACCAGACGCTGATCCTCCAGAACCAGCTGCTGGGCTGACCGGCCCCGGAACGGCGGGACCGGGCCCCACCTATTAGGCTGGGGCCCGGTCCTGTACTGCCCTGTACTGCCGCCAAACCGCTCGTCCGAGGAGCCCCCCGTGCTTGAGGCATTCTTCTCCGCCCTGCTGGTCCTGGTCTGCGTCGGCGTTCTCGCCTTCGCCGCCGTGACCGTGAAGAAGCTGTACCAGGGTCAGCGCTGACCACCTCCCCGTTCCCGGCGTTCCCGCCTCCCGCCTCACAGATCGACTGAGCCGCTCATGATCGAGATCCCGTCCGACCTCCACCCGGACCTCGTCCCGCTGGCCTTCCTCCTGGGTAACTGGGTGGGCGCGGGAGTCTCCGACTTCCCGGGCGCCGAGAAGTGCAACTTCGGTCAGGAGGTCACGTTCCGCCACGACGGCCGTGACTTCCTGGAGTACACCTCGCACTCCTGGGTCCTCGACGCCGACGGCAACAAGTCCCGTCCGCTGGAGACCGAGACCGGCTACTGGCGCATCGACAAGGACCGCAAGGTCGAGGTCGTCATGGCCCGCGACCAGGGCGTCATCGAGATCTGGTACGGCGAGCTGGCCGACAAGAAGCCGCAGATCGACCTGGTCACCGACGCGGTGGCCCGTACCGCGGCCTCCGGCCCGTACAGCGGTGGCAAGCGGCTCTACGGCTATGTGAACAGCGACCTGATGTGGGTCGGCGAGAAGGCGACGCCCGAGGTCGAGCTGCGGCCGTACATGTCGGCGCACCTGAAGAAGACCGTCACGCCCGAGGAGGTCGAGGCGATGGCCAAGAGCCTCGGTGACCTGCCGGACGACGGGATCGCCTTCTTCAAGTAGCCGCCGTTTCCGCCGAGTAGCCGTCCGCCCGGACCTACACTGGGGGCTGTGGTGAGCACCGACTGGAAGACCGATCTCCGGAAGCGCGGTTACCGGCTGACCCCGCAGCGCCAGCTGGTCCTGGAGGCCGTCGACACGCTCGAACACGCGACGCCCGACGACATCCTCTGCGAGGTGCGCCGGACCGCGTCGGGCGTGAACATCTCGACGGTCTACCGGACGCTGGAGCTCCTGGAGGAGCTGGAGCTGGTCAGCCACGCCCATCTGGGGCACGGCGCTCCCACGTACCACCTGGCCGACCGCCACCACCACATCCACCTGGTGTGCCGGGACTGCACGGACGTGATCGAGGCCGACGTGAGCGTCGTCGCGGAGTTCACCGAGAAGCTGCGCGGCGCGTTCGGGTTCGAGACGGACATGAAGCACTTCGCGATCTTCGGCCGCTGCGCCGACTGCACGGCGAAGGCGGCGAAGGACGACCCGGACGCCCCCGCTCCGGCCCCGGCGGACGAGGTCTGAGGCACCGGGCCGCCGGGCCCCGGGGCACCGGGCGGCCGGGGTCCGAAAACCAGTCGTACGCTGGTCGCATGAAGAGCCCCCTGCTGTCCCTGCCCGGCGCCGTCCCCGCCGAGGGCCGCGACGAAGGCGTCGCCGCGCACTACGGCGATCTGTTCCGCGAGCAGCGCGCCCTCGCCGACGGCTCGGGCCTGGTCGACCTCTCGCACCGCGGCGTCGTCGCCGTCACCGGCGGCGACCGGCTGGCCTGGCTGCACCTCCTGATCACGCAGCACGTGACCGAGCTCGCCCCGGGCCAGGCCACCGAAGCGCTCATCCTCAGCGCGAACGGCCACATCGAACACGCCCTGTATCTCGTGGACGACGGCGAGACGGTGTGGATGCACGTCGAACCGGGTACGCAGGGCGACCTCATCGCGTACCTGGAGTCGATGAAGTTCTTCTACCGGGTGGAGGTCGCCGACCGCACCGAGGACTTCGCGGTGGTGTACCTCCCGGCCGGCTCGATCGCCGAGGTCCCGGACGGGGCCGTCGTACGCGAGACACCGCACGGGCGCGACCTGTTCCTGCCGCGCGCCGGGCTGGAGGCGTACGCGGCGGAGCACGGCCCGGTCGCCGGGGTGCTGGCCTACGAGGCGCTGCGCGTGGAGGCGCACCGGCCGCGGCTCGGCTTCGAGACCGACCACCGCACCATCCCGCACGAGCTGGGCCTGATCGGCGTCGCCGTCCACCTCCAGAAGGGCTGCTACCGGGGTCAGGAGACCGTCGCCCGGGTGCACAACCTGGGGAAGCCGCCGCGCCGCCTGGTCTTCCTGCACCTGGACGGCAGCGAGGTCCACCTGCCGGGCCCCGGCACCCCGGTCCGGCTCGCGTCGGACGGGCCGGAGGGTCGCCAGCTGGGCTTCGTCACCACCTCCGCCCGCCACCACGAGCTGGGCCCGATCGCCCTCGCCCTGGTGAAGCGGAACGTGGCGGTCGACGCGCAGCTGCTGGCCGGGGACACGGCGGCGGCGCAGGAGACGGTGGTCGAACCGTAGGGGCTCCGGGGGCGGGGTTCAGACCTCGACGATGACGGTGAACGGGCCGTGGTTGGTGAGCGAGACGCGCATGTCCGCCCCGAACCGGCCCGTCTCCACCGTCGCCCCGAGCGCCCGCAGCCGCGCCACCACCTCGTCCACCAGCGGCTCGGCGACCTCGCCGGGCGCGGCGGCGTTCCAGGTGGGGCGGCGGCCCTTCCGGGCATCCCCGTAGAGGGTGAACTGCGAAATCACCAGAAGCGGCGCATTCACGTCGGAGCAGGACTTCTCGCCCTCCAGAATGCGGACCGACCAGAGCTTCCGGGCGAGCTGCGCCGCCTTCTCCGGGGTGTCGTCGTGGGTCACCCCCACCAGCACACACAGGCCCTCGCCGGTTATCTCCCCGACGACGCGGGAACCGCCGTCGCCGTCCGCGGCGTCCGCCACCGTGACGCTCGCACCATCCACCCTCTGTACCACTGCACGCATACAGACCAACCTATCTTGGGCCGAACGGGTACAGAGCAACCTCAGAAGGCCCCTCGGGGTGGCACGATGCTCGGGAGGCGGTGCGCCGACGCACCGGGTCGAGGGGATGGACACAAGCATGAGCACCCATGGAACCGGGCAGTCCCCGGGCGCAGTGCCGGTCGCGCGCCCCGGTGTCAGCAGCACGGGCAACGGTACGAGCATCAGCACCATGCGCCCACCCGTACAGCGGACCGGGCAGGGCGACGACACCGGCGACGGAGCGGCCCGGGCCGAACTGACCGCCCTGCGCCTGCCGGAGCTGCGCGCGCTGCGCCGCGACGCCCAGCGCGACGAGGCCGACCTCAGCTATGTGCGGCGGCTCGTGCAGGGGCGGATCGACATCCTGCGGGCCGAGCTGGCCCGGCGCCGGGACCCGGAGTCGCCCGTGGTGGACCGGCTGTCGGAGATCCTCGCCGACGCCCCGTCCCCGCAGCGCTCGTCCGCCCGGCACGTCACGCTGTCCACGCCGCGCAGCGACAAGTACCGCAAGCTCGCCGCCGAGACGCTGGCCGAGGTGGAGCTGTCCGACCTCGACGCCCGGACGGACGAAGAGCTGCACACCGCGATGGGGCGCCTCGTCCGCTACGAACAGCAGGTTTCCCGGCGCCGGCACCGGCTCCAGCGCACGGCGGACGGTTGCGGCGCGGAGATCGCCCGCAGGTACCGTGACGGGGAAGCACAAGTAGACGACCTGCTCGCCTGAGGCGATCCCTCCGGGGACGGGCGGGTCCCTCCCGTCCCCGGAAGGCCACCATGACCTCCAGCGCAGCCCGCACCCCCGCCATATCCGACCCGGCCCCCGGCCTGCCGGTGCTGGCGGAGGTCGTGCGGTCCGGTTTCACCGAGGGCCACCACCGGGGCTCGCTGGTCGTGCTGGCCGCCGACGGCAGCGTGGAGCTGTCCCTGGGCGACCCGGCAGCGCCGGTCTTCCCGCGCTCGTCGAACAAGCCGATGCAGGCGGCGGCGGTGCTGCGGGCCGGGCTCGACCTGTCGGGGGAGCGGCTGGCGCTGGCCGCCGCGAGCCATTCCGGCGAGGACTTCCACCTCGATCTCGTACGCAAGATGCTCACCGAGCACGGACTGTCGCCCGAGGACCTGCAGACCCCGCCGGACCTGCCGCTGGACGCGGTGGAGGCCGAGACGTATCTGGCCGCCGGCCGCGTCCGCGAGCGCATCACGATGAACTGCTCCGGCAAGCACGCGGCGATGCTCGCCGTCTGCGCGCGCAACGGCTGGGACATGGACGGCTACCTGGACCCGGCGCACCCCCTCCAGCGGCTGGTGCACCAGGTCGTGGAGGAGGCCGCGGGCGAGGAGGTCGCAACCGTCGGCACGGACGGCTGCGGGGCGCCGCTGATGGCGATCTCGCTGGTGGGCCTGGCGCGCGCGTTCCGCGGTTTCGTCACGGCCGAGCCGGGTACGGCGGAGCGCCGGGTGGCGGACGCGATGCGGGCGCACCCGGAGTACGTGGCGGGCACCCGGCGCCCCGACACCTGGCTGATGCGCGAGGTGCCCGGCACCCTGTCGAAGATGGGCGCGGAGGCCGTGCAGGCGGTGGCCCTGGCGGACGGCCGGGCGCTGGCCTTCAAGATCGATGACGGCTCGATCCGGGCACTGGGCCCGGTCCTGGCTCGCGCGCTGGGGCTGCTGGGGATCGACGCCCCGGTGGTCGGGCGGATCGGCCGGGCGCCGCTGCTGGGCGGCGGGGTGGAGGTGGGGGAGATCCGGGCGGCTTTCTGAGCCCCGGCTCTTCCCGCGCCCACGGGCGCCAAAACCGGGCGACATCCCGTAGCGCGCTGCCTAGCGTGGGGCGCATGAACGCCCTCGATATCCGCCTCGTCACCCCGTCCGAGTTCCCCGACTGGCTGCGCGCCCTGAACACCGGCTTCCTCCGGCCGCCCACACCGCCGGAGGAGGAGGTGTCGGGGCGCATGGCGTACACGGACCTCTCGCGTACGCGCGGGGCGTTCGACGCGGGGCGGTGCGTGGCGACGTTCCGCTCCTTCGCGCAGGAGCTGACGGTGGTCGGCGGTGCCACCGTGCCGACCGACGCGGTCACCAACGTCACCGTCTCGCCGACCCACCGGCGGCGCGGTCTGCTCTCGCGGATGATGGCGGCGGACCTGGCGGAGGCGAAGGAGGGCGGGGACGTGGCGGCGACGCTGATCGCGGCCGAGTACCCGATCTACGGCAGGTACGGCTTCGGCCCGGCGGCCCAGGCCACCGTGTGGGAGGTCGACGTCCACCGCACGGGTCTCGACCCGCACCGCCGGGTCCCGGCGGCCGGCGACGGCGGCCGGATCGACCTGGTGGACGGCGCGGAGGTCCGGAAGCTGGGCCCCGCCCTGCACGACCGGCTGCGGGCCCGGCAGCACGGTGCGGTGAGCCGGGACGGCCGCTGGTGGGACAAGACCACGGGGGAGGGGGTCTTCGCCCAGGACCACTGGACCGAGCCCTTCTACGCCGTGTACCGGGGCGCGGACGGCACGGTCGACGGCCTGCTGATCTACCGCGCCGACGACAACTGGGGCGACGCGAAGCAGCCGCTGAACGGCGCGAAGGTGCGCGACATGATCGCGGTGACCCCGGCGGCGGAGCGGGCGCTGTGGCACTTCCTGTGCTCGGTGGACTGGATCTCCACCATCCGTACCGGCATCCGCCCGGCGGACGACCTGCTCCCGCTGCTGCTGCCGGACCCGCGCGCGGCGCGTGTGGTGACGCAGGCGGACTTCCTGTGGGTGCGCGTCCTGGACGTCGTACGCGCCCTTGAGGCCCGTACGTACGCGGTGCCCGGGTCGCTGGTCCTGGAGATCCGGGACGCGGCGGGCTACGCGGCCGGCCGCTTCCACCTGGACGCCACCCCGGACGGCGCCACCTGCGCGCCGACGACGCGCTCGGCGGACCTGGCGCTGGACGTCCGGGAGTTGGGCACGCTCTGGCTCGGCGACGAATCGGTGCTGCGGCTGGCGGCGCTGGGCCGGGTGGAGGAGCTGACCCCGGGCGCGGCGGCGAAGGCGGACGCGGTCTTCCGGGCGGCGCGGAGGGCCTGGTGCCCGGACGTGTTCTGAGGCGGCGGGCGCCCAGGCCGACGGTGCCCAGGACGACCAGCGCGGTCCGCCCCCCGCCGGACCGGCGTCAGCCGCTGCGGCGCCACCACCGTACGAACGCGTTGCGGTGACGCAGGGAGCCACGGGCGCGGGTCGCGCCGGGGCGGCGGCCGCGCCGGTCGTGCAAGGGGCGCCACGCGTCGTCGGGCGAGGCCATCGACGCCTGCCGGTCCGCCTGCGCCCGGACCTCGTAGTACGACTCGTGGGCGGTCACCCGGAACGCCTCGTCGTACGCGGCCAGCGCGGCCCCCATCGCCGATCCGGCCGCCCCGCGCCGCCGGGCCCGTACGGCCAGCCACCCGAGCAGGCCCATGACCGCCGCGAGAGCGCCGGTGCAGACGAGGAGCGGCAGGAACGAGGTCATACGGACGAGCCTACGGCGCGGCGGGCACCCTGCCCCCCGGGCCTACTCGCCCCGCAGCCGGTCGAGTTGCAGGCGGTGGGCGAGCGTACGGCGTACGGACGGGGAGCCGGGCGGCGTACCGGTGGTCCGTGACGGCACGTCGAGCGCACGGCTGATCTCGTCGTACGCGGCCCGGTGCGCCGCCAGCCCGTCCCCGTACCGCCGCAGGTCCTCCTCGACGAGCCGCCGCAGCGCGTCGGTGTTCTCGGGCGTGAGGCGCTGCCGGCCGCGCGCGAGGGCGTCGACGACGGGGTGGCAGCGCGCGGCGGAGCCGTACGTCTCCGTGATGTCCTCGGCGACGCCCCACAGCCGCCCCTCCAGCCATGGGGGGTCGTCCTGCCCGAGCGCGAGGCCGACGGGTTGGGGCGGTCCGGCGTCGCGGTGTTTGACCACCTGCTTGGAGACGGCGGGCTGGCTCATTCCGGTGAGGCGGGCGATGCGCTCCTGGGTCCAGCCGAGGTCGGCGAGCACTTTGATCATCTCGGTGCGCAGCCGCCGCGTCTCCTCGCCCGCGCGGATGACCTCGTTCATCCCGGCGAGCATGCGCGCGGCCTGCGCCTCGGTGAGCGCGGGGGAGCTGTTCTTCTGCTGCGTCGGATCGCCTGCTGCCACAACCCAGTTATATACCGAGACTCCATAACCAGGTTGTATAACTAGGTTATAGCTGCCACCCTGCCCTCATGACCACGCACACCTTCACCGCGCCCGACGGCACCCTGCTCGCCTACCGGACGTACGGGGACGGCCCCGGCGACCCGGTCGTCTGCGTGCCGGGCGGCCCGGCCGACTCCCGGTACCTGGGCGACCTCGGCGGACTGTCGGCCCACCGCCGCCTCGTCGTCCCCGACCTGCGGGGCAACGGCGGCTCGGCGGTCCCGGCGGACGTCTCCACGTACCGCTGCGACCGCCTGGCCGAGGACGTGGAGGCGCTGCGCCGCCACCTCGGGCTCGCCCGCGTCGATCTGCTCGGCCACTCCGCCGGGGCGAACATCGCGGTGCGGTACGCGGAGCGCCACCCGGACCGGATCGGCGGGCTGGCCCTGATCGCCCCGAGCACGCGGGCGGTCGGCATCGACGTCACCGGGGACGAGCGGCGGGCGCTCGCGCGGCTGAGGAGCGGTGAACCGTGGTTCCCGACGGCCTTCCCCGCGCTGGAGGCGATCACACGCGGGAATGGCACGGACTGGGCGGCGGTCGAGCCGTTCTTCCACGGCCGCTGGGACGACGCGGCCCGCCGCTTGCAGGCGCTCGGCCGCCCCGGCAACCCGGAGTCCGTCGCCCTCTTCGGCGCCGAGGGGGCGTTCGATCCGCCGGCCACCCGCAAGGCCCTCGCCTCCCTCACCGCGCCCGTCCTGCTGCTGGCCGGCGCGTACGACCTGAACAGCCCGCCGAGTGCGGTGACCACGTTCGCCGAGCTGTTCCGGGACGCCGCACTCGTCGTGCAGCCGGGGGCGGGGCACTACCCGTGGGCGGACGACGCGGAGGCGTTCGGAGCGGTGGTGGCGGGCTTCCTCGGGGGGCGCGGCTGAGGAGGAGCCGGCGTGCTCAGATTCCGGAGGGGCTGCACCCCGTCATCGAACCGCCGTTCAGGACCGCGCCGGCTCCCAGACCGAGCAGTCGTGCGCGAAGAGCACGCGGCGCGGGTCGAAGTCGGCCAGCCGGTCCAGCCAGGGCCGATACGGCGGAAGCGGCGGCTCCACGCCGTCCAGGGCCGCCTGGCGCGCCAGCTGGTCGGACGCGAAGTGGGAGGCGAAGTCGTGCGCCTGCCCGGCGAGGACCACCGTGCCGTCGCTCTGCCGGAGCACCAGCGACTGGTGCCCGTCGGTGTGCCCGGGCGTCGGCACGATCCGGACTCCCGGCCAGATCTCGGCTTCGCCGGTGACTTCCTCGTACACCGCACCCGGAAAGTCGACCAGCGCGTCGACGGTGTAGCCGCCCGCGCGGGCGGTGGCCAGTTCGACGTCCTGGACCAGGACGGGCCGGCCGCCCAGGAGGGGGTTCCCGCCGCAATGGTCGAAGTGCAGATGGCAGTTGGCGACCAGGGCGATCTCGTCGAGCCCGACCCCCGCCCCCGACAGGGCCTCCCGCAACGCCCGCCGCCGGGGCCGGTAGTGCGCCTCAGTCTCCGGACCCGCGTCACCGATACCGGTATCGAAGAGGATCAGCCCGTTGTCGTGCCGGACCAGGTAGGCGAGGACGGGTTCGACGCGCGGCTGCGGACCGCCCGTCTCCGAGGCGGGCCGGACGAAGTACCCGAGGTCGAGCCGGCGTAACGATACGTTTCCCATCCACCCATCCTGCCGGGCCGGTCCGGTCTGGCCCGCCTGGTTGTTTCCCTGCATGACGAAAGGGCCGCATCGGCGCCGACGGGTAACGTGGAACACTTTTGCAAGCGGCTGCTTGCAAAAGTTAGCAAGTGGGGGCAGCATCGAGGCATGGCCTCACTCAACGTCGGCAATCTCGGCGAGTACCTGCGGGAGCAGCGCCGCAGTGCGCAGCTCTCGCTGCGGCAGCTCGCCGATGCCGCCGGCGTGTCCAACCCCTACCTCAGCCAGATCGAGCGCGGGCTGCGCAAGCCGAGCGCCGAGGTGTTGCAGCAGGTCGCCAAGGCGCTGCGCATCTCCGCCGAGACCCTGTACGTACGGGCCGGGATTCTGGACGAGCGGCAGCAGGACGAGCTGGAGACGCGGGCGGTGATCCTCGCCGATCCGTCGATCAACGAGCGCCAGAAGAGCGTGCTGCTCCAGATCTACGCGTCCTTCCGCAAGGAGAACGGGTTGGACGACGAGGCCGGGGCAGACGCTCCCTTCAATGCCGACGGCAGTGCTGCCGATACAGCTTGAGAGCTCCATCACCCTCACACCCAGTCTGATGATCCGGGAGGACCACAGTCATGGCCATCACCGATGACCTGCGCAAGACCCTCACCGACCCGACCCCCCTCTACTTCGCCGCCGGCACGGCCGACCTGGCCGTGCGCCAGGCCCGCAAGGTGCCCGCGCTGCTCGACCAGCTGCGGGCCGAGGCCCCGGAGCGGATCGAGGCGGTACGGAACACCGACCCCAAGGCCGTGCAGGAGAAGGTCACCGAGCAGGCCCGGGAGGCGCAGTCCGTTCTCCAGGCCAAGGTCACCGAGGTGATCGGCGCCTTCGACACCGACCTGAAGAAGCTCGGCGAGAACGCCCAGGACCTGGCGCTGCGCGGGGTGGGCGTCGCCGCCGAGTACGCCGTACGGGCCCGGGAGACGTACGAGAAGGTCGCCGAGCGCGGCGAGCGCACCGTGCGGACGTGGCGGGGCGAGACCGCCGACGAGATCGTGGAGATCGCCGTCGTCGTGGAGCCGCGCAAGGAGTCCGAGCCGGCCGCCGCGCCGAAGCCGGCCGCCCCCGCGAAGGCCGCTCCCGCCGCGAAGCCGGCCGCGGTCAAGCCCGCCACCACGGCCAAGCCGGCCGCCGCGAAGCCGAGGCCCGTCGCCAAGCCCGCCGCCGCCAAGAAGGCTCCGGCGCGGAAGCCCGCCGCGAAGAAGGCCACCCCGCCCTCCGGCAAGTAGCGCCGATGCCCTCGGCAGGTGTGCCGGGGCGGCGGGCGGGCACATTCCGGGTGGCCCGTTCGTTGTCCCGGTACCTTGGCCGCGAGGCGCTTTCACCTGACTAGGCGGTGCACATCATGTTGCTCGACGGCTTCAACTCGTTCCTCGGGCTGCTCTCCGCGGCCATGCTCGTCCTCGCCGTGGTCGCGCTGGTCATGGCCCTGATGGCCCGCGAGGACGCCTACCGCGCCGCGGACAAGCAGAAGAAGTCCTTCTGGCTGATCATTCTCGGCATCGTGGTCGCGGTGAACCTCTGGCCCATCTTCATCTTCCTGCAGATCGCCGGGCTGATCGCCACCATCGTCTTCTTCGTGGACGTACGGCCCGCCCTCAAGGCCGTCAGCGGCGGTGGCCGCCGACGCGGCGGATCCAGCAGCGACGGCCCGTACGGCCCCTACAACGGCGGGCGCTGAGCCGCCGCCGGTGAGGCCGGGCGCGGGCGCGGGATGTTCACGCGCCGCGCGCCGACCGGGGGCCGGGACCGGGCGGTTTCCTGGTCGCGGTCGAGCAGCAGGACCGCGACGTCGTCCGTCAGCTCGCCGCCGTTCAGCTCCCGCACCTGGGTGACCGCCGCCTCCAGCAGCTCCTCGCCGGTCAGGCCCTCGGCGAGCTGCCGGTTGATCATCGCCACCATGCCGTCCTGGCCGAGGCGCTGCGTGCCGTCGCCGACGCGGCCCTCGATCAGGCCGTCTGTGTACATCATCAGGCTCCAGGCGCCGCCCAGCTCCACCTGCCGTCGCGGCCACCGCGCACGCGGCAGCAGGCCCAGGGCCGGTCCGCCGTCCTCGTACGGGAGCAGCTGCGCCGCCCGTCCGTGGCGGGCGATCAGCGGCGCGGGGTGCCCGGCCAGGCACAGGCCCGCGCGGCGGCCGTCCGGGGCGATGTCCACCGTGCAGAGCGTCGCGAAGATCTCCTCGCTCTCCCGCTCGTGCTCCAGGACCTCCTGGAGGGTGGACAGCAGCTCGTCGCCGCACAGCCCCGCCAGCGTCAACGCGCGCCACGCTATGCGCAGTTCCACGCCGAGCGCGGCCTCGTCCGGGCCGTGGCCGCAGACGTCGCCGATCATCGCGTGCACCGTGCCGTCCGGGGTGCGGACGGTGTCGTAGAAGTCCCCGCCGAGCAGCGCGCGGCTGCGGCCCGGGCGGTAGCGCGCCGCGAAGCGCAGGTCGGAGCCGTCGAGGAGCGGGGTCGGGAGCAGCCCGCGTTCCAGCCGGGCGTTCTCCTCGGCGCGCAGCCGGGACTCGGTGAGCTGGTGCTGTGCGACGTCGGCCCGTTTGCGTTCCACGGCGTAGCGGATGGCCCGGCTCAGCAGCCTGCTGTCCAGCTCGCCCCGGAAGAGATAGTCCTGCGCGCCCACCCGGACCGCCTCGGCGGCCAGCTCGGCGTCGTCCTCCGCGGTGAGGGCGAGCACGGCGTGCCGGGGTGCGATCCGCAGGACGTGCTTGAGCGTGGCGAGTCCGTCCTCCTCGCCCTCGCCGTCGCCCCGCGCCTCGGCGCCGGCCGGCAGGGCCAGGTCGAGCAGGATGCAGTCCACGTCGTCGGTGAGGAGCCGGCCCGCCTCGGTGAGGTTCCGGGCGGCACGGATACGGACCCGGGCACCGGCCGCGGTGGAGAGCTCCGGGGCGGTGAAGGTGCCCGCCGGGTCGTCCTCGATCACGAGGAGGGTGAGGCCGGCGCCGGAGCTGTTCTCCGCAGCGGGCGCGGAACACGGCTGCGGTACGGATACGGGCATCGGTTCGGGTTTCCTTCCCTCCCCCCGAGGGCGCGGCGGAGCGACGAACGACGTCCCGCCAGACGGGGACCATAGCGGTCCGGACCAGGGGAACGGAATGCCGACCCGCCCGCCGCGGCCGGCATATGCACCGCCATAAGCCGCGTCCCACCACGGATCAGGCACGGTGGGCCGCGCTACAGCGACATGACAAAGGTCACGCGCAACCCACCCCCGACAGTGGCCCGCCTCACCCGGGTTGCCCGGGCCCTGCGCCCCCAGGCAACCACGTCCGGCGCGGCCACGCGCCGCCCCGTCCCGCCGTCCCGCCGTCCGCCCAAGGACTACGCGTCGGGGCGGACCACGCCGAGTATCTGCATCGAGCCCGCGCCCGCCAGGGTGACGTCGCGGCCGGGGCGCGGGGCGTGGATGATCTGGCCGTTGCCCACGTACATGCCGACGTGGGTGGCGTCGGCGTGGTAGATGATCAGGTCGCCGGGGCGCATGTCCTTGATCGCGATGTGCGGCAGCAGCCGCCACTGCTCCTGCGAGGTGCGCGGGATCGGGCGGCCCGCGGCCGCCCACGCCTGGGACGTCAGCCCGGAGCAGTCGTACGACTTGGGGCCCTCCGCGCCCCACACGTACGGCTTGCCGATCTGCGCGGTCGCGAAGGCCACTGCCTGCTTGCCGAGCGGGCTCGCGTCCCGGTTGATCTCCTGCAGTGCGCCGGAGTCGAGCCAGGCGGTCTGCGCCTGCCGCGCCGCCTCCTGCTCCAGTTCGAGGAGCCGGGCCCGCTCCTCCTTCTCCAGCCGCGATTCCAGCTTCTTCGCCGCCGCTATCTGCGAGTTGATCTTCTTCTTGGCCTTGGCCTGCTTGACCCGGCTGGCTTCCAGCTTGGTCCAGTTGGTGCTGGCGTCCTTGGTGTACGTCTCCAGGTCCTGCTGCGTCCTGGTCAGTTCCTCCAGGAGCCCCTTGCCGGCCTGCTGGCCCTGGCGGTTGCGGCTGATGCCGTCGAGGAAGAGCTGGGGGTCGCCGCTGAGCATGAGCCGCGCGCCCGGCGGGAGCCCGGCGTTGCGGTACTCCTCGCGGGCCTGGGCGCCGGCCCGGTCCTTGAGGGCGGCGATCTTCGCCCGGCCCTCGACTATCGACTGCGCCAGCCCGACCAGCTCGCCCGACTGCTTCTTGGCCTTCTCCTCGGCGAGGTTGTACGCGTCCGTGGCGGCGCCCGCCTCCAGGTACAGCTCGTCGATCTCCGCGCGCACCTGTTCCAGGCTCTTCCCGCCACCATCGGCGGACCCCGGCGGTGTCGGTGCGGCGAATGCCTGGACCGGCGAGGCGAGGACCGCCAGCGCGCAGACCAGAGTCATCGCGGCGGCGGCACAGTGGCGTCGGTACACGAGCTCCCCCTCCGAGCAGTTCCCAACTGTTCGAGCAGTACCAGAAAACTGATTAACCGTCAGTAACATGTGGCGTCGACCAGATCGTGCCATGCCGTACTGAAAAGCAACAGAGGCAGACACACTCCGGCCTTCGGGCGGCACTACGCTCTTCCGTCACTCCCCGCCACCCCCGCGCCCCCGACTTCCCCACTCACTCCGACGAACGATGCCCGCCGGCCGTTCCCACCGCAGGGGTGAATCCCGGCGCAACGAGGACGCGCCCTCGCGCTGTCCGAGTGCGCCCCCTCACCACCCCCCGGGTTCCAGCGCCTCCCACGCCACCGTGACCTCGCCCTGGCGCCACCGCCGCACCCCGTCCGTCAGCGGCCAGTCGCCCGAGAGCGCCCGCACCGCGGTGATCCAGCGCTGCCGGGCCCCGAGCGAGGCGTAGGGCGCCGCGGCCGCCCACGCCCGGTCGAAGTCGCGCAGGAAGGCGTGCACCCGCTCACCCGGGACATTGCGGTGGATCAGCGCCTTCGGCAGCCGTTCGGCGAGATCGGACGGCCGGTTCAGCGAGCCGAGCCGGGTCGCGAAGGTCACCGTGCGCGGTCCCTCCGGCCCCAGCGCCACCCACACGTGCCGCCGCCCGATCTCGTCGCAGGTGCCCTCCACCAGCAGCCCGCCCGGCGCCAGCCGCTCGCACAGCCGCTGCCAGACCCCGGCCACCTCGCCCTCGTCGTACTGGCGCAGCACATTCGCCGCCCGGATCAGGGAGGGCCGCTCCGGCAACGGGATCTCGAAGCCCCCGTGCCGGAAGGTGAGGCCCTCGCGGGCGTACGGCTGCGCGGCGGCGACCCGCTCCGGGGAGATCTCGATGCCGACCACCGCGGTACGCGGTTCGGCGGTGCGCAGGCGTTCCAGCAGCTCGACGGCGGTCCAGGGCGCGGCCCCGTAACCGAGGTCGACGGCGACGGGGGTGTCGGCGCGGCGCAGGGCGGGGCCGTGCGTGGCGGCGATCCAGCGGTCCATGCGGCGCAGCCGGTTCGGGTTGGTGGTCCCGCGGGTCGCGGTGCCGATCGGGCGCATGACACAGAGCGTAACGATCCGGGCGGATGCGGGCGCCGGGCGGGCGGGAGAGCATCGGGACGGCCCCCGCGTTTGTGCCGTAATGATTTGGCAAAGCGGAAATGAAAGGAGGGATTCCGCTGTTCCCCACCTTCGAAGGGACCGTGTGCCCCTTCGGTGCCATGCCGTGAACCGCGCCGGCACCGGGGCCCAGCGAGGAGGACGGACGACGTGACCCAGTACGTCTCTCGGCTCGGCACCAGCCGTGGCGCACCACGTCTCAGGTTCCCCGCAGGTCTCACCGGCTCCTTCACCGCCGGTCACCGCAGGCCCCGCCGCATCGCGATGCTCTCCGTGCACACCTCCCCGCTGCACCAGCCGGGGACGGGCGACGCCGGCGGAATGAACGTGTACATCGTGGAGCTGGCCAAGCGGCTGGCCGCGATCAATATCGAGGTCGAGATCTTCACCCGCTCCACCACCGGAGGGCTGCCCTCCGCCGTGGACCTGGCGCCCGGTGTCCTCGTCCGGCACGTCGACGCGGGGCCGTACGAGGGTCTGGCCAAGGAGGAGCTGCCCGCGCAGCTCTGCGCCTTCACCCATGGGGTGATGCAGGCGTGGGCCGGTCAGCGCCCCGGTTATTACGACCTCGTCCATTCCCACTACTGGCTCTCCGGACACGTCGGCTGGCTGGCCGCGCAGCGCTGGGGCGTTCCCCTCGTGCACGCCATGCACACCATGGCGAAGGTGAAGAACGCCGCGCTCGCCGAGGGCGACAGCCCCGAGCCCGCCGCCCGCGTCATCGGCGAGACCCAGATCGTGGACGCCGCCGACCGGCTGATCGCCAACACCGCCGAGGAGGCGGGCGAGCTGGTCCGGTTCTACGACGCCGATCCGCAGGCCGTCGCCGTCGTCCATCCCGGCGTCAACCTCGAACGCTTCCGTCCCGGTGACGGCCGGGCCGCCGCCCGCGCCCGTCTCGGCCTCCCGCAGGACGCCCTGATCCCCCTCTTCGCGGGCCGCATACAGCCGCTGAAGGCCCCCGACGTGCTGCTGCGGGCGGTCGCCGTGCTGCTCGACCGGAACCCCTCGCTGCGGTCCCGGATCGTGGTGCCCGTCGTCGGCGGCCCCAGCGGCAGCGGCCTCGCGAAGCCGGAGGGGCTGCAGAAGCTCGCCGCCCGGCTGGGCATCGCGGACGTCGTGCGGTTCCACCCGCCGGTCGGGCAGGACCAGCTCGCCGACTGGTTCCGGGCCGCGTCCGTGCTGGTCATGCCCTCGTACAGCGAGTCCTTCGGACTCGTCGCGGTCGAGGCCCAGGCGGCCGGGACACCGGTCGTCGCGGCGGCCGTGGGCGGCCTCCCGGTGGCCGTGCGCGACGGGGTCAGCGGCTTCCTGATACCGGGGCACGATCCGGCCGCGTACGCCCAGGCGCTGGAGCGGTTCGCGCGGGCGCCGGAGCTGGTCGCCCGGATGGGCGGGGCGGCGGCGGAGCACGCCCAGCGGTTCGGCTGGGACACGGCGGCGGCCGCCACCGCGGACGTGTACACGGCCGCGATCCAGGAACACCGCAGGCGGGCCCGCACGCGTCACGTGTAACAGCCCGGCCGCCTCTTCCCGCGCCCGTTCACGCGTAACCCTCCTCACCACCGGTCCCGACCGCGCGCCTTTGCCACCTGACGTACGCTCGAAACATGGCTGACGCACCCGTACCGGCGAAGAACGAGGCCACCCGGGCCGCCCAGGTCCTCGAAGCGAGCTTCGCCGACGCCGGGCTCGACTGGGAGAGCCCCGCACCGGGCAACTATGTGGTCCAGCTCCCCGGCACCCGCAAGCTGTCGACCACCTGCTCACTGATCGTCGGCGCGCACAGCCTCTCGCTCAACGCCTTCGTCATCCGGCACCCCGACGAGAACGACGCGGCGGTGCACCGCTGGCTGCTGGAACGGAACCTGCGCCTGTTCGGCGTGAGTTACGCGATCGACCCGCTCGGCGACATCTACCTCACCGGCAAGCTGCCGCTGTCCGTGGTGACGCCCGAGGAGGTGGACCGGCTGCTCGGCTCCGTGCTGGAGGCGGCGGACGGCGCCTTCAACTCCCTGCTGGAGATCGGCTTCGCGACCGCGATCCGCAAGGAGTACGCCTGGCGGGTCTCGCGCGGCGAGTCCACCCGTAATCTCGACGCCTTCGCGCACCTCACCCGGCGCTCCGCGGGCTGACCTCGCGTCACCCCCGTACGCGCGTCGCCGACTCGATCTCCCTCAGCGTGGCCTCCAGGCGGGGCGCGACCTCGTTCCAGGTCCACTCCAGCTGGTCCCCGGAGGTGCCGCGCGGCACGGTCTCGACCAGCATGATCAGATACAGATACGCCCGGTAGAGCGCGAGCCGCAGCCGCAGCGAGGCGTCGAACTCCACGGGCCCGCCCGGCGCCTCTTCCCCGTAACCGGCGAGGAAATCCTTGTCGTCCGCGATGTCACCCAGCAGAGCGAGCGACACGAAGTCGGCGGCCGGGTCGCCCCAGAACATCCGCTCCCCGTCGATGACCCCGCCCACCCGCCGGGCGCCCGGCTCACCGGTGACCAGGATGTTCCCCTGCCACAGGTCGAAGTGGACCAGGGCGGGCCGGGTCACGTCGTCCAGCGCGTACGCGGCTGCGCCGAGCACCGCGCAGGTCTCCGCCGCCGTACGGGGCAGCCGGGCCGCGTACGTCCGCGCGTCGGCCAGGACCGCGTCCGTCATCGTGGTGAACGCCTGCCGCCAGGTGGGCGCGAGCGGGCCGAGCGCCTGCGAGGGGTAGCCGAAGCCGCCCGGCGCGGGCACGCCGTGCAGCCGGCCGATGATCCGCCCGAGCTCGGTGCGCAGCCGCGCCTCCTCGCCGTCGGCCATCGCGCCGGTCAGCTCGTGCCAGGGGCGGCCGGCGCGGGCGGACATGACCACGTACGGGCCGGTGGCGGCGGCCGGGTCGAGCTCGGCGCGTACGACGAGGGGCACGGAGGTCTCGTCGGCGGCGGCCCGGTAGAACGTCACCTCGTTGACCAGCAGGTCGTGTTCGTACGAAAGGCAGTCCCCGGCGGCCGGCGGCGGCACCTTCACCACCCGGTCCCGCCCGTCCGTCAGCCGGACGCGGCTGACGGCGTTGTACGTGCCCCCGGTGAGCGGTTCGCAGGAGGCGACCAGACCGGGCGGCGTGCCCAACGCGGCGAGGACATCGGCGGGAACGGAATCGATCGGCACGGCGGGCTCCCCCTGAACGGTGTGCGCGAAGTGATCACGACGTCGTCACGATCACGTGCGATGCCCAAGGTAAAGGATTGCCAAACCACAGCGGGCTCATAGAGTTGGATCACCCCCACGCACCCCTATTTCAGCCGCGCCGAACCCGGCGGGGCTGCTCGCGTGCGGGCGAAACACTTTGAGCAGAAGGACGGGCCATGCGACCCACTGTCATACGCCGTACCGCCGTTGCCGCCACCGTGATGTCCCTGGCGCTGTTCACCGCCGCCTGCGGTTCGGACGGCGACGACAAGGGCGCCGACAAGGCGGCCGGCTCCTCGGCCCAGCCGTCGGAAAAGGGCGACGACAAGGGCGCGGAGGCCCCCGCGAAGGCGCTGTCCGCCGCCGAGCTGGAGCAGGTCTCGCTGGCGCAGGGCGACGTCAAGGACCACAAGATCACCAAGGCCGGTCCGGCCGACCTGATCGACGCCAAGGACGTGACCGCGGACAAGGAGTCCTGCGACGTCTTCGGCGACGCGCTGATGGGTGCCAAGGCCGGTTCGCCCGTCGCCAGCACGCAGCGCAAGGTGGCCAGCGTGCCGAAGAAGGGCGCGGACAAGGACATCGCCGACCCGGAGGAGGCGTTCAAGGCCGCCTTCGACATCACGACCACGATGACCACGCTCGCGTCGTACGACGGCAAGGGCGCCGAGGAGACGCTGGCCGCGCTGCGCACCGCCGCGACGGACTGCGCGGGCGGCTTCACGCTCACCGTCGGCGGGGACAAGCAGAAGGTCGCCAAGATCGCGGAGGAGCAGGTCAAGGGCGGCGAGGGGGCGGCGGCCTGGACGGTGACGGTGGAGTCGGACGGCGAGAAGAACTCCCTCAAGCTCACCGCGCTGCGTCAGGGCGCGACGCTCGCCACGCTCAGCTCGATGAACCTCGCGGCCGCGGGCTCCGGCGAGGACTTCGACCTGCCGACCGCGGTGATCGACGCGCAGGCGAAGAAGCTCGCCTGACCTTCCGTCAAGGAAGCGGAACGAGCCGTACGACGGTGACGGTGAGGACCGAACCGGAGACGTAATAGAGCACGATCGCCCCGGCGACCGTCGCCTCCCGGCGATCGTGCTCCCCCTTGACGGCGGTCGACCCGTGCCCATAGGGCTCACGGCCCAGGGTCGCCGCCATCCCGGCCCGGAATGTTTCACCGTCCGCCATCTTGGCAAGGGTGTCGTCGGCGGGCGGCGCGTAGGAGATCCGGAAGCTCAAGCGACGCTCCGCCTCTCGGCCTCGTCCCGCGCCAGCCGGTCCAGAATCCGCTCGGCCTCCGGATCGGGCACGGCCTCCAGCATCCAGTGCCGCATCACGGCCTGGATCTCATGCACCCCCGCCTCGTTGATGGCCCGCTCGAACTCCGCCCGCCGCCCCTCCGGCAGCGCGTCCCGGATTGCCGGAATGCTGTTGGGCACCTCGACCTCGGCACCCCCGACAAAGGTCTTCAAAGGCTCACCCATAACCGCCCTCCCGCTCTTCCCCGCAGGGCGCCCAGGGTACGGGCCGGGGTGACGCGCGTCACTCCCGTCTGCGCCACCACCGGGTTGGGGCGGGCGCCGAGTCATGGGTCTCGGCGACGGGTTGCCGCGGCAGACCTCGTACGGCGGTACGTATCCGGTCGAAGCCGGCCACGCGATGACACGCCATCCCGCTCTCGCCGGGCAGTAGGACGCCGAGGCACACGAGCCGGAAGCTGCGTTCCTCGAGGTGGCGCCCCACGAAGACCGGCGCCCCGGCACAGCCGTGGGGGATGCGCCCGCCCCAGACGAACTCCTGTCCGTCGCCGCGCCGTACGATCTCACCGATGATCACGGCCTGTTCCCGCTGAGTGCGGTCCGGCCCCACGTCATGGCCCAGTACATATGCCGGCATCGGACCGTCGCCCAGCAACGCGAGGTCCTCCGGCTTCGCGGCGATGCCGTCGGTGATTTCATCGGTCGCCCACGCCCACTTCTTCCGCCGCGCGAGCGAGTGCAGCACACCTGCGGGCATGACGGAGACGCCGGTGTCACCGAGGGGCGTCCAGCCCTCCTGGAACCCCATCATCATCAGGCCGTTCGCGCTCATGGGGGATTCCGAGAGCCCGGGCCGCAGACGTATCTCGGCGAGGTCGTACCGGGTCAACGCCCCTGCGGTCATGAGGTACTGCACGTACGTTTCGTTGTCGTCGTCCACGGCGATGAGGTCGTTGAACCAGAACGCGGTCCCGAAGGTATCGCCGCGGTGGGCCTGCTGGTACGGCAGCGTGGAGCGGCCGCAGTTGTCGAGGATTGCATCGATGATGGACCGGTGATCGGTCGTCTGCGCGGACACAAGAGCCGAACTTATCGGAGCTCATGCGTCAGACTCCCGCTCATGCCCACACGATCTGACATGGCTCTCGAGATGCACCTCGGGCGGATCCTCGCTGCCGCTACGGAGGAAACCGTCAAGAGCGCGCTTGCCGCGACTCTGCGCCACATTCGGTCCGGCACCGGAGGGAGGCGAAAGGGAGGAAAGCGGCTTACGGAACTCCTCGGCGCGGCGCGACTCACGGCCGCTCAGCCGGAGGAGTGGGAGGTCGTGCGGTCACTTCAAGATGCTCTTCACTACGCGGAAGGAAGACTGCTCAGACCCGACTACGAAGAGAAGTACCGATTGCGTTATGTGGATCACGGCCCTCGTGACGAGTTGGGGCTCGGTTCGATTTCGAGAACCGTGGCCATGATGAACGAATTCTGGTGCGCGGAAGCCGAGAGATACCTCGAAGACCATCCTGATTGTAGTCTTGCGGAGATTGTGCAATACGTTCGCGGGCTGGGTGCGGACGCTCGATTCATGCAAGCCCCCGCAGAAGATCCGGCGCGCTACTACATACCTCGTGGGATGGCAGAGCACGCGCTGTGGACCGAGCGAGTGCTGAACAATCGGGTGGAGATAAAAGATCCAGCGGGAGCCGCGCGCCGAATCGTGTCGTCCCCCGATGCGCTTGCGGTCCTCGGGGCGGATGCAGACGGCCGTACGGTCCTGCTTGCGGCAGAGCTGCAACGCAGGGCGACCCACCTGCGTGAGCTGCGGCGACTGGCTGAAGATGCCACTACGACCGAGCACGCTCTGCAGAGGGCCCTAAAGGGGATGCACTGGATATTCGGCGGACACTTCATCGGGGAAGCCCGGCAACGAAGGTTGGTGCCTGGAGACGAGGTTGACATCCCGCTCATCCGCGGGGACGGCTCTCTGTACATCGTCGAACTGAAAAGAGCTGCTGGTGTGAAGCTGGTGAAGGAGCATCGAGGCTCCTGGGTGCCGAGAAGAGAGGTGTCCGAGGCCGTTGGTCAGGCCATCAACTACCTCGTCGGCCTGGACGAGAGCCGAGAACGAATATTGACGGAGTTCGGGATCGATACGCGTCGGGCGAGCGCACTCGTCCTCATCGGGCACCCGCTGAGTCAGCCAGAAATTGCAGAAGCGGAAATCAGCGAGGCTCTGCGCATTCACGCATCACATCTGAACCGGGTTGAAGTCCTCACGTACAAGGAGCTGATCGACAGCGCGGAGAGAGCCCTCGCGTTGGGTGATGTGATCTGACGTAAGGTCTGCTCGCTCAGCGGGGTGCCACGCGAAGGCCCCCGTCCGACGATGCAGGGCGGGGGCTTCTCGGGGCTGTCGTTACTTCTTGCCCTGGTTCTTCACGGCCTCGATGGCGGCCTTGGCCGCGTCCGCGTCGAGGTAGGTGCCGCCCGGGTTCAGGGGGCGGAACTCCGCGTCGAGTTCGTAGGTGAGCGGGATGCCCGTGGGGATGTTCAGGCCCGCGATGTCGGCGTCGGAGATGCCGTCGAGGTGCTTGACCAGGGCGCGGAGGCTGTTGCCGTGGGCGGCGACCAGGACCGTGCGGCCGGTCAGGAGGTCCGGGACGATGCCGTCGTACCAGTACGGCAGCATGCGCGTGACGACGTCCTTCAGGCACTCCGTGCGCGGGCGGATCTCCGGCGGGATCGTCGCGTAGCGCGCGTCGTCGCTCTGGGAGAACTCGGTGCCGTCCTCGAGGGCGGGCGGCGGGGTGTCGTACGAGCGGCGCCAGAGCATGAACTGCTCCTCGCCGAACTCGGCGAGCGTCTGCGCCTTGTCCTTGCCCTGGAGCGCGCCGTAGTGGCGCTCGTTCAGACGCCAGGAGCGGTGGACGGGGATCCAGTGGCGGTCCGCGGCCTCCAGCGCGAGCTGGGCGGTGCGGATGGCGCGCTTCTGGAGGGAGGTGTGCAGCACGTCGGGGAGCAGGCCGGCGTCCTTCAGCAGCTCACCGCCGCGGACCGCCTCCTTCTCGCCCTTCTCGGTGAGGTTGACGTCCACCCATCCGGTGAACAGGTTCTTCGCGTTCCACTCGCTCTCGCCGTGGCGGAGGAGGATCAGCTTGTACGGTGCGTCGGCCATGAGTCCGAGCGTAATCGAACCCGTCCGAGGCGCGCGCGACCGGTCACAGAGCGGACAGGGCCGGAGGAGGGGGCGTTCCGTCGTTTGACGGGGGGCGTCAATTGAGTGGCAGCGGCCTCCCACGGATTCGTAATGTTCGGACCGTCGGTGGGCCTCTTACTTCCCCCGGCGTCATCCGTCGTACGTCCCTGGGGGGAACCCGTATGTCTGCCACCGGTCTCGGACGGGCCACCCGCGCCACCCGGGAAACCGTCTCCGGGCTCCCCAGGGAGTTCTGGTGGCTGTGGACCAGCACCCTGGTCAACCGCCTGGGCGCGTTCGTCGCCACCTTCATGGCCCTCTATCTGACCCTGGACCGCGGCTACTCCGCCTCGTACGCCGGTCTCGTCGCCGCCCTCCACGGGCTCGGCGGGGTCGTCTCCTCGCTCGGGGCCGGGGTGCTGACCGACCGCATCGGGCGGCGGCCCACCATGCTCGCCGCCCAGCTCTCCACCGCCGCCGCGGTCGCCGTGCTCGGCTTCATGACGCATCCGGCGGCCATCGCCGGGGTCGCGTTCGTCGTCGGCATGGCGAGCAACGCCTCCCGCCCGGCGGTCCAGGCGATGATCGCCGACATCGTGCCCGCGAAGGACCGGGTGCGGGCCTTCTCGCTCAACTACTGGGCCATCAACCTCGGCTTCGCGGTCTCCTCCGCCGGTGCCGGGTTCGTCGCCGAGTACAGCTATCTCGCGGGCTTCGTCGGCGAGGCCGCGATGACCCTCGTCTGCGCGGTTGTCGTCTTCCTGAAGGTGCCCGAGTCCCGGCCGGAGCGGTCCGGCGGGCCCACGGTCGGCGGGGTGCCCGCCGACGACGGCGTACGGCTCTCCACGGTGCTGCGCGACGGACGGTTCATGGGCGTCGTCGGCCTGTCGTTCGTGATCGCGCTGATCTTCCAGCAGGGTTACGTGGGCCTGCCGGTGGCCATGGGCGCGGACGGGCTCAGCAGCTCCGACTTCGGTACGGCGATCGCCGTCAACGGCGTCCTCATCGTCGTGCTCCAGATCCCCGTCACCCGGTTCATCCAGAGCCGCGACCCGCGCCGGCTGCTCGTCGCCTCCTCGCTGCTCGCGGGGTACGGGTTCGGGCTGACGGCCTTTGCCGGTTCCGTCGGGGTGTACGCGCTGACCATCAGCGTGTGGACGGTCGCCGAGATCATCAACGCGCCCGTGCAGAACGGCCTGGTCGTCCAGCTGTCCCCGGCCCACGGCAGGGGCCGCTACCAGGGCATGTACACCCTGTCCTGGTCGGCCGCCGCGCTGATCGCCCCGCTGATGTCCGGTGTGGTCATCGACCACTTCGGCGCCGGCTGGCTGTGGGCGACCACCGCACTCCTGGGCACGGTGGCCTCCGCCGGCTACTGGTTGCTCATGCGCGGCCTGCCGAACGCGGAGACCGCGGTGGCGGAGACCGCCGCACCGGCGCGGCCGGCCGGGGCACGGGTCACGAAGGCGGAGGCGTCACCCTCGTAACCCGTACGGCCCAGCGGCCGGCGGCGTCAGCCGGAGCAGCCCCCGCACTGGCACGGCGCCCCGGACTGGCAGCCGCACCCGCAGCCCGATCCGCAGCCGCAGGCGCCGAGCACGGTCAGCGGCACCACCTCGGCGGGGGCCTCCCGCTCCGGTTCGGTCATGGGGGAGTCGGCCATGGTTCCTCCTCAAGGCGTACGACAGGGCCGCACGCCCATCGAGGGGCCCGCGACCCGGGGCGTACGGACACGTCGTGCCGCCCCGTCCTATTGCATGCCCACCCGGACGGGCGCATCAACGGCGCACGTGCGCAGGAACGTATGTACGAGCCGTGCGCGCGGGCGTGCGCCCGGCCACGAGCGCCCCGCCCTTCCCGCGCCGGAGCCTTCCTGAGCGCCCCGTCGCCCCTAAGCCCCGTCGACCGGCGTGGGCTGCTGGATCTCGTCCGCGTGCTCACCCGTCACCAGGTAGACGACGCGCTTCGCCACCGACACCGCGTGGTCCGCGAACCGCTCGTAGTAACGGCCGAGCAGCGTCACGTCGACGGCCGTCTCGATGCCGTGCTTCCAGCGGTCGTCCATCAGGTGCTGGAACAGCGCGCGGTGCAGCAGGTCCATCTCGTCGTCGTCCTGCTCCAGCTGGAGCGCGAGGTCGACGTCCTTGGTGACGATCACCTCGGCCGCCTTCGCCATCAGGCGCTGCGCGAGCTGGCCCATCTCCAGGATGGTGGCGTGCAGGTCGTGCGGGACCGCGGACTGCGGGAAGCGCAGCCGGGCCAGCTTGGCGACGTGCTGGGCGAGGTCGCCCGAGCGCTCCAGGTCCGCGCTCATCCGCAGCGACGTCACGACGATCCGCAGATCGGTCGCCACCGGCTGCTGGCGGGCCAGGAGCGCGATGGCCCGGGCCTCCAGCTCGTGCTGGAGGTCGTCCACCTTCTGGTCGGCGGCGATCACCGACTCCGCCAGCTTCAGATCGGCGTCGAGCATCGCCGTCGTCGCCCGGCCTATCGCCGAGCCGACGAGCCGTGCCATCTCGACCAGGCCCTCGCCGATCGAGTCGAGTTCCTCGTGGTACGCGTCACGCATGGGTGTCCCTCTCCAGTCCTTGACCGAGGCCGGGGCCCGCCGATGACCGGCTCCGAACCCCACGACACCACCGTGACGGGCGTACGCGTCGGATTCCGACCGGCCAAGTGAACCGGCCCTTGCCCCTCGGTGAACTCTGGGCGACGAGTGACCGAGGAGGCCCCCGGACGGCTGGGAGAGTGTCCGACGCGCCGCATAACCTGGACACATGGACGTGAACGCGGCGGTCGCCGCAGCTGCCGCGATCGCCGGTGTCGGTACCGGTGTGATCGCCATGCTGGCGTTCCGCTGGAGCGAGCGCGACCAGAAGAAGCCGACGCGCACCTCCCTGCGGTCCGACAGCGGCGCCCCGCTGCCCCCGGGCGTCGACACGGTGCTGTCCGTGCTCAGCTCCTCCGCGGTGGTGCTGGACGAGAGCGACAGCGTCGTCAAGGCCAGCTCCGCCGCGTACGCGCTGGGGCTCGTCCGGGGCGGCCGCCTCGCCGTCGAGCCGATGCTCAACATGGCGCGGGACACCCGCCGCGACGGTGAGATACGCCAGGTCGAACTGGACCTCCCGCGCCGCGGCACGGGCCGGGGCGAGGCCCTGGCGGTCTCCGCGCGGGTCGCCCCGCTCGGCTCCCGGCTGGTGCTGCTGCTGGTGGAGGACCTCACCGAGGCCCGTCGCATCGAGGCGGTCCGGCGCGACTTCGTCGCCAACGTCAGCCATGAGCTCAAGACCCCGACCGGCGCCCTGTCCCTGCTCTCGGAGGCCGTGCTCGACGCCTCCGACGACCAGGAGGCCGTCGAGCACTTCGCCCGCCGGATGCAGATCGAGGCGACCCGGCTCACCAACCTCGTCCAGGAGCTGATCGACCTCTCCCGGGTGCAGAACGACGACCCGCTGGAGGACGCCGAGCCGGTCCGCGTGGACGAGCTGGTCGCCGAGGCCATCGACCGCTGCCGCCAGCAGGCCGGTTCCAAGCAGATCACCATGGCCGCCGGCGGCACCGCCGACCTGCGGATATGGGGGAACCGGGGCCAGCTCGCCGCGGCCCTGGGCAACCTGGTCGAGAACGCCGTCAACTACAGCCCCGCCCGCACCCGCGTCGGCATCGCCGCCCGCCGCGTGGTCGTGCCCGGCGGGGAGGAGATCGAGATCGCCGTGACCGACCAGGGCATCGGCATCTCCGAGAAGGACCGGGAACGGGTCTTCGAACGCTTCTACCGCGTCGACCCGGCCCGCTCACGCGCCACCGGTGGTACGGGCCTCGGCCTGGCCATCGTCAAACACGTGGCCGCCTCGCACGGCGGGGAGGTCACCGTGTGGAGCTCGGAGGGACAGGGCTCCACCTTCACCCTGCGGCTGCCCGAAGCGGGCTCCGCACGCGGCCGGGACCGTGCGTCCGGCGGCCCGCTCATCGTCAACGGCGACGCGGCGTCCCACCCGGACGCCGCCCCCGACTCCTTCGATTCATTCCCTTCCCCGGAGGCCCTTCCGTGACCCGAGTGCTTGTCGTCGAGGATGAGGAATCCTTCAGCGACGTCCTGTCCTACATGCTCCGCAAGGAAGGCTTCGAGGTCGCCATCGCGGCCACCGGACCCGACGGCCTGGACGAGTTCGAGCGCAACGGCGCCGACCTCGTGCTGCTCGACCTGATGCTGCCCGGACTCCCCGGCACCGAGGTCTGCCGCCAGCTGCGCAGCCGCTCCAACGTGCCCGTGATCATGGTGACCGCCAAGGACAGCGAGATCGACAAGGTCGTCGGCCTGGAGATAGGGGCCGACGACTACGTCACCAAGCCCTTCTCCTCCCGTGAGCTCGTCGCCCGCATCCGGGCCGTGCTGCGCCGCCGCGGCGAGCCCGAGGAGGTCGCCCCCGCCGCCCTGGAGGCCGGACCGGTCCGCATGGACGTCGACCGGCACGTCGTCACGGTCTCCGGCGGCAAGGTCGACCTGCCGCTCAAGGAGTTCGACCTGCTGGAGATGCTGCTGCGCAACGCGGGCCGGGTGCTGACCCGGATGCAGCTCATCGACCGGGTCTGGGGCGCGGACTACGTGGGCGACACCAAGACCCTCGACGTCCACGTGAAGCGGCTGCGCGCCAAGATCGAGCCGGACCCGGGCGCGCCCCGGTTCCTGGTGACGGTCCGGGGCCTCGGGTACAAGTTCGAGCCGTAGGCCGGCCCGTACGCATGACATGGCCGAGGCGCCTCCCCCGGCGGGAAGGCGCCTCGGCCATGTGCGGTGCGGGGTGCGGCTCAGCCGGGCTGACCGGACTCGGAGGCCGAGGACGAGGCCGACGCCTCGCCGGACGGGCTCCCGGACGCGTCCGGCGACGCGGAGCCGGACGGCGAGGCGTCCGGCGTTTTCGACGGCTCGGGCAGCGCGCTGGGGCCGAAGCCCTTGAAGTAGTGCTTGGCCGGGACGACCGAGGCGGCCAGCGAGATGTCGCCGGAGCGGCTGAGCTTGAAGACCAGCGGCTGC
Organism: Streptomyces sp. NBC_00523; assembly: GCF_036346615.1. NCBI lineage: Bacteria > Bacillati > Actinomycetota > Actinomycetes > Kitasatosporales > Streptomycetaceae > Streptomyces > Streptomyces sp. NBC_00523. The sequence continues at coordinate 4,002,002 of NZ_CP107836.1, forward strand.
ACGTTGCCGTTCTCCGTGGCCTCGTCGCCGTTCTCGATGACGGCGGAGGCGTTGCCCTGGCCGCCCAGGATCACCCGGCCGCCGGCCGGGACGACGACCGGACCCGAGCCCTCGGCGGGGTGCAGCTGCACGGTGCCGCTGCCGCCCTTGAGGGTGATGGACTCCAGGGTCTCCGCCCGGGAGCCGTTGTTGAACAGCGTGGCGGTGACGACCGCCGGGCCCTTGGCCTCGCGCTCGGGCTGGGTGATGACGTTGGCGTTCTGGATCTTGATGTCGCCGGACCGGGTGGAGGCGTTGTCCGGGCGGACTTCGAGCGTCTGCGCGTTGTTGCCCGCACCGCATGCGGTGAGCGCGGTGATCGAGAACGCGATGGCAGTGGCGGCGAGGGCGCCGTGTCGAAGGCTGCGGCTCACGGCGGCGGCAACTCCTTGAACGTGCGGACGGTTCGGACGGGTCGGGCGCCTGGGGTAAAGCCGCCCTAAGGGTCTGTCAGCCGTCAGGTTACCGAGCCCTCCTCACCGCCCCGCACCCGACCCGCCCCTGACGGGCCCGTGATCGTGGGGGCCGGACACGTACGGACATTCGCAGTCCCTCCACATAACGCGCTTGATCAAATTCCGGCCACGCGTTCGCCCCGGGCTTCCTGCGCTGTTCACGGACGGTGGCGCATTCATTGCGCATAATCCCCGCCGGGGTCGTACGTTGATCAATTTCATTGGCCATCGGCACTTACGTCCGAACGAGTGATCCATCATCGAACGGACTACGGAATGTTCAGCAAGCGGAACCCGACAAAACGGGACGTTCGGCCCCTTCGAAGCGGGCCGGAGTGTGTGTAACGTCCGCGTTTCTCCGTCGCCGGACAGCCGCTCCGACCTGCGAATACCCTCTTCCGGGGGCCCTCCGCAGCACGTCCGTGTCTCTCTTGTCAAGCCCCGAGATATGCCCTGACCTGCGAAAACGCCATTCAGGAGTGGCGATTCTCGTGTTACGCTTGATAGCCACGGAAGGGGTACCTGTCACATGACGTTCAAGGTTGGCGACACCGTGGTCTATCCCCATCACGGGGCCGCGCTGATCGAGGCTATCGAAACTCGCCAGATCAAAGGCGTGGACAAGACCTACTTGGTGCTCAAGGTCGCTCAGGGCGACTTGACGGTGCGTGTGCCGGCGGACAATGCGGAGTTCGTGGGTGTGCGCGACGTAGTCGGGCAGGAAGGGCTGGACCGCGTCTTCGAGGTGCTGCGCGCACCGTATGCCGAGGAGCCGACGAACTGGTCCCGGCGCTACAAGGCAAATCTCGAGAAGCTCGCATCCGGCGATGTCATCAAGGTCGCCGAAGTCGTTCGCGACCTGTGGCGTCGCGAGCGTGAGCGCGGACTCTCCGCAGGTGAGAAGCGCATGCTCGCCAAGGCGCGCCAGATCCTGGTGAGTGAGCTCGCTCTCGCGGAGAACACCAACGAGGACAAGGCCGAGGCTCTCCTCGACGAGGTCCTCGCATCCTGAACCGGATGGCACCGGTCATGACGACCGGATCGCACCGGCCGTAGATAATGTGCCGCGGTGCCCGCTGACCAGCTGTATTCACGCTGTGTCGTCGGGCGCTGCGGCATGTCCGGACCGCAATCCAACGGCGAATTCCGGCCACTTGCCGATGATCCCCCGGTACACGTCCTTGGTACGTTGCTCGCGATCTTGCTGAACCGGCGTGCGAGACCGACCCCGAACGGCCGCGGCGTGTCCCGGCTCGCCCGGGGTCACGGAAAGGGTCCCGGTCGAGTCATGGCGCAGCGCCCGGCTCGCTTGTGGCCATACCCACGTCGGCCGTGGACACAAACATGCCGAAGCCTCGGAGTGCAACCGATGTCTGAAGAACCGCGTCCTTACCGCACGGCCGCCGTGATCCCCGCGGCCGGCCGCGGCGTTCGGCTCGGCCCGGGCGCCCCCAAGGCGCTCCGCGCGCTCGGCGGGACGCCCATGCTCGTGCACGCCGTCCGTGCCATGGCGGCCTCCCGGCACGTGTCCCTGGTCGTCGTCGTCGCACCGCCCGAGGGCGTCGCCGAGGTCCGCGCCCTCCTGGACGAGTACGCCCTGCCGGAGCGCACCGACTTCCTCGTCGTGCCCGGAGCCGAGACCCGCCAGGAATCCGTGAAGCGCGGCTTGGACGCGCTCCCCGGCACCATCTCCGCCGTCCTGGTGCACGACGCGGCCCGGCCCCTCGTCCCCGTGGACACCGTCGACGCGGTGGTCGAGGCCGTACGCGACGGCGCCCCCGCCGTCGTTCCCGCCCTGCCGCTCGCCGACACCGTCAAGGAGGTCGAGCCCGGGGCCCCCGGCGCGCCCGAGCCGGTGCTCTCCACCCCGGCCCGCGCCCGGCTCAGGGCCGTACAGACCCCGCAGGGCTTCGACCGCGCCACCCTGCTCCGCGCCCACGAGCAGGTCGCTGTCAGCGGCGAGGGCGCGACCGACGACGCGGGCATGGTCGAACAGCTCGGCGCGCCCGTCGTCGTCGTCCCCGGACACGAAGAGGCGTTCAAGGTCACCCGCCCCCTGGACCTGGTCCTGGCCGAGGCGGTTCTCGCACGCAGGAGGGCCAACGATGGCTTCTGACACCCCCGGGCCCGCCCAGGGCCCCGCCCCCGTCATCCCGCTCGTCGGCATCGGCACCGACATCCACGCCTTCGAAGAGGGCCGCGAGCTGTGGTGCGCCGGTCTGCGCTGGGACGGCGAGGGCCCCGGCCTGGCCGGCCACTCCGACGCGGACGTCGTCGCCCACGCCGCGTGCAACGCGCTCTTCTCCGCCGCCGGCCTCGGCGACCTGGGGCAGCACTTCGGCACGGGGCGGCCCGAGTGGTCCGGCGCCGCCGGGGTCACCCTGCTCACCGAGGCCGCCCGCATCGTCCGCGCGGCGGGGTTCGAGATCGGCAACGTGGCCGTGCAGGTCGTCGGCGTACGCCCGAAGATCGGCAAGCGGCGCGAGGAGGCGCAGCAGGTGCTGTCCGACGCCGTCGGCGCCCCCGTCTCGCTGTCCGCCGCGACCTCCGACGGGCTGGGTTTCACCGGCCGCGGCGAGGGCATCGCCGGCCTCGCGACCGCCCTCGTCTACCGCACCGGCTGACCCCGCGCGCGGGCGCCCGCCCCCGCCCTGTAGTAACGCGCCCGCGCCCGCCCCCGTAACAACTGCGCCCGCAATATCCACAGGGGCGCGGGGCACTGGTGCGGGCCCACTACCCTTGAGGGGTGACTATTCGCCTGTACGACACCAGCGCCCGGCAGATCCGTGACTTCGTCCCGCTCACAGCGGGCTGTGTCTCGATCTACCTCTGTGGCGCTACCGTCCAGGCCGCCCCGCACATCGGGCACATCAGGTCCGGACTGAACTTCGACATCATGCGCCGCTGGTTCGCCTACCGCGGCTACGACGTGACGTTCGTCCGGAACGTCACGGACATCGACGACAAGATCATCACCAAGTCCGCCGAGCAGGGCCGCCCCTGGTGGTCCATCGGTTACGAGAACGAGCGGGCGTTCAACGCGGGCTACGACGCGCTCGGCTGCCTGCCGCCCACCTACGAACCGCGCGCGACCGGGCACGTCCCGGAGATGATCGAGATGATGCGGGGCCTCATCGAGCGCGGCCACGCGTACGCCGCCGAGGGCAACGTCTACTTCGACGTGCGCTCGTTCCCCGGCTATCTGGAGCTGTCCAACCAGGATCTGGACGACCTGCGCCAGCCCTCCGGGGAGGGCGAGACCGGCAAGCGGGACCAGCGCGACTTCGCCATGTGGAAGGCGTCCAAGCCCGGCGAGCCCAGCTGGGAGACGCCCTGGGGCCGCGGCCGCCCCGGCTGGCACCTGGAGTGCTCCGCCATGGCGCACAAGTACCTCGGCACCGCCTTCGACATCCACGGCGGCGGCATCGACCTGATCTTCCCGCACCACGAGAACGAGATCGCCCAGGCCAAGGCGTTCGGCGACGACTTCGCGGGCTACTGGGTGCACAACGGCTGGGTCACCATGTCCGGCGAGAAGATGTCGAAGTCGCTGGGCAACTCCGTGCTCGTCAGCGAGATGGTCAAGACCTGGCGCCCCATCGTCCTGCGCTACTACCTGGGCACCCCGCACTACCGGTCCATGATCGAGTACAGCGAGGAGGCCCTGCGCGAGGCCGAGTCCGCGTTCGCCCGCATCGAGGGCTTCGTCCAGCGGGTCACCGAGAAGGCCGGCGAGACCGTCGCCCCGGCCGCCGAGGTGCCGCCCGCCTTCGCCGAGGCCATGGACGACGACCTCGGCGTCCCGCAGGCCCTCGCGATCGTCCACACCACGGTCCGCCAGGGCAACTCCGCCCTCGCCGCCGACGACAAGGAAGCCGCCGTCGCGCGCCTCGCGGAGGTCCGCGCCATGCTCGGCGTCCTCGGCCTCGACCCGCTGGACGACCACTGGGCCGGCGAGGGCGACCGCGGCGACGACCTCCACGGCGTGGTGGACACCCTGGTCCGCCTCGTCCTCGACCAGCGGCAGTCCGCGCGCGCCCGCAAGGACTGGGCCGCCGCCGACGCCATCCGCGACCAGCTCAACCAGTCCGGACTCGTCATCGAGGACAGCCCGTCCGGCCCCCGGTGGACACTCGGCCCGCGCCAGTAGCCCACCACATGCCGCCCGGTCCGCCGGGCGGCACACTGCACTTATACGTACGCACGACGAAGCAACGAAACAGGTAGGTCATGGCCGGGAACAGCCAGCGCAGGAACCGCCGCACGTCCAACAAGAAGGGCGCCACGGTCGGCAGCGGTGGCCAGCGACGCCGTGGCCTCGAGGGCAAGGGCCCCACCCCGCCCGCCGAGGAGCGCAAGAAGCACAAGAAGAACCGCATCGCGACCGCCAAGGCCAAGCAGGCCGCCAACCGCCGTCCCGCCCCCCGGCGCGGCGGCGTCAAGGGCACCTCGGAGATGGTCGTCGGCCGCAACCCGGTCTTCGAGGCCCTGCGCGACGGCGTGCCCGCCACCACGCTCTACGTCCAGCAGTACATCGACAACGACGAGCGCGTCCGTGAGGCCCTCCAGCTCGCCGGTGAGCGCGGCAACATCAACCTCATGGAGGCGCCGCGCCCCGAGCTCGACCGCATGACGGGCGGGCTCAACCACCAGGGTCTCGTCCTCCAGGTCCCGCCGTACGAGTACGCCGACCCGCAGGACCTCCTCGAAGCCGCGTACGACAACGGCGAGGACCCGCTCATCGTCGCCCTGGACGGCGTCACCGACCCGCGCAACCTCGGCGCGATCGTCCGCTCCGTCTCCGCCTTCGGCGGCCACGGCGTCGTCGTCCCCGAGCGCCGCGCGGCCGGCATGACCGCGGGTGCCTGGAAGTCCTCGGCCGGTACCGCCGCCCGGACCCCCGTCTCCAAGGTCACCAACCTGACCCGCGCCCTCGAAGCCTTCAAGAAGGAGGGCATCGCGGTTGTCGGCCTCGCCGCCGACGGCGAGCACACCGTCGAGGACCTCGAAGCGCTCGCCGGGCCCGTCGTCATCGTCATCGGCAGCGAGGGCAAGGGCCTCGGCCGCCTCGTCGGCGAGACCTGCGACTACCGCGTCCGCATCAACATGCCGGGCGGTGCCGAATCGCTCAACGCCGGTGTCGCCGCCGGCATCGTGATGTACGAGGTCGCGCGCCGCCGCGCCTGATCCACCGGCCCGGAACGGGCCACCCGGGGGCGCGCGCGCACGTGCACGCGCCCCCGCGCAACCCCCCACCACCTGTTGACGGGTCTCGGACACCTTCGACACGGTGGAGGCAGTGTCCTAATCACACATCACTCGGTTAGATGAGTGTGGACACCAGAACGCCTCGGTTCGACGAACTACCCGCCCTGAGCATGACCAAGGTGGACTGCGACCCTGCGCAGGTCATCGTCAACCACGCCAGCTTCCGGGTGCAGCTCGCGCCCGGCCAGCGCGCTCGGCTGCGCGGTGTGACCTCCGCCGGCGCGCCCAGGATCCCCGCCATGAGCGCCCCCGGAGCGGGACGCGGCCGGCGCGCCCCCGTCGTCTGGAGCGGCAAGTCCGCCCCCGGCGACCCCGGCGCCACCGGACTCCTCCAGGCCGTACGCAACTCCACCGCCGGCCGCCCCGACACCGCGTACGACCCCTACGACCCGTACGCCTCCTACGAGTTCGACCAAGGGCGCGGCGGCGGCACCCAGGTCATCCCGCGCCTCGACGAGTCCTCGCTCGAGGAGACCCAGCCCACCCCGGTCATCGGCGCACCCCGCTCCGGCGGCCCGCTGCTGCCCCCGATGCGCCGGGCGGTCGGTGCCTACGACCCCGTCGACCCCGGCCCGTACGACCCGGACCGCTACGACGCGCGGGGCCCGTACGACGACGAGCCCGCCGTCGACCTCACCGACGAGGAGGACCGCGGCCGGCGTCAGGGCGGCACCGACGACGTGCGCCACGCGTACTACCCGGGCCGCCGCATGAACCTCGGCGTCGTCCTGCTGCCGATGCGGGTGTTCCTCGGCTTCATCTCCATCTACGCGGGCATGGGCAAGCTCTGCGACCCCGTCTACTTCGACGGCGGCGAGCGCGGCTCGATGGTCAAGTGGCTCAACTCGCTCCATCCGTGGGCGCTGGCCGAGCCGCTGCGCGAGTTCGCCCTGTCGCACCCGGTCGGTGCCGGGCTCTCGATCGCCTTCCTCCAGGTCGTCGTCGGCGTCCTCACCGTCCTCGGGCTCTGGCAGCGGGTCGCCGCCACCGTCGGCGCGTTGCTGTCCGCGGCCCTCCTGGTCACCGTCAGCTGGCGCACCGTCGCCGCCTACGACGCGCCGGACATCATCTACCTCGCCGCCTGGAGCCCGCTGATCATCGCGGGCGCCCCCGTCTACTCCATCGACGGACGGCTCGCCGGGGAAGCCTGGCGCAAGCTCGGCCCCCGCTCCGAGATCTGGGACCTGCGCCGCCGCGTGCTGCGCCGGGGCGCCGTCGTCGCCAGCATCGTCGTCGGCCTCACCCTGCTCATCGGCTCCGTCCTCGGCGGTGCCGTCCGCTCCACGGAGGTCGTCACGGTCCCCGGCCCCCACGGCGTCCCCACGAACCAGCTGCCCGGCTCGCCCCTCCCCGACAAGTCCCGCAAGGGCAAGGCGTCGAAGAGCCCGACCGGCCGGCAGCCCACGCCCTCGCACAGCACCGCACCGCACACCCCGTCCGCCGACGCCTCGACCCCGTCCTCGGAGAGCGTCCGGGAGACGGGCCAGGCGGCGGGCGCGAGCACCGGACAGCCCAGCCAGACCCAGGGCACCGGCCAGCAGCCCCCGCAGCAGACCACCCCCCAGCAGCCGCCCGCCACCAGCTCCGGCCCCAGCTCCTCCGGGACCACCGGCACCGGCGGCGGCTCCACCACCGGCGGCTCCGAGCCCGACCCCGGGTCCAGCTCGGGCGGCGACGGCGGCAGCGGGGGCCGCAACCCGATCGGCGGCCTCCTCGGCTGACGGCGGGCGCCCCACGGGAGACGGGGCGGGCCCGGAGGGAAATCCTCCGGGCCCGCCCCGTCGTCGTACGTCCTACCGCCCGTCCAGCTCCTTGGCGGCCTCCGTCAGGTCCTTCGCGGTGTCGATCGCCCGCCAGTACGCCCCGTGCGGCAAGGGATACCCGGCCAGCCGGCGTTCGCGGGCCAGCCGGGGGAACGTGGTCCGCTCGTGGTCGCCCCGGTCCGGCAGCAGTCCCGTGAAGGCGGGGGAGAACACGTACACCCCGGCATTGATCAGATACGGCGACGGCGGCGCCTCGATGAAGTCCGTGATGTGCCCGAACGCGTCCGTCTCGACCGCGCCCCACGGAATGCGGGGCCGGGCCAGCGCCAGGGTCGCGGTCGCGTCGCGCTCCGCGTGGAAGGCCGCCATCTCGCGCAGCGAGAACCGCGTCCAGATGTCCCCGTTGGTCGCGTACCAGGGCTCGTCCGGCTCGGGCAGCCGCGCCGCCGCGTACTTCAGGCCGCCGCCGCGTCCCAGCGGCTCGGACTCCACCACCGTCGTGACGCGCAGCGGCAGCACCGCGTCGGCCAGCCACTCCTGGAGCACCTCGGCCAGATGCCCGCACGACACCACGGCGTCGGTCACGCCCTCGGCGGCCAGCCAGGAAAGCTGATGGCCGATGATCGGCGTCCCGGTACCCGGGATCTCGACCATCGGCTTGGGGCGGTCATCGGTATACGGGCGCAGCCGTGACCCCTGGCCACCCGCCAGGATCACGGCCTGCGTCGGAAACGTATGCATGCCAGGCACGATAAGCCGTGCCCGGCAGCGGGGAGTGTCGCGTCGGTCAGCTGAACTGGGCGACGCCCGAGGCGAACGAGGTGTCGCAGACGGGGCGCGAGAAGCGGTGCGCGCGCGTCGGGCCGTACTTGTCGACGGCGGCCTTGCCCAGGGTCTTCGCGATGGACATGCAGTGCTTGGCGAGCGACGGGCGTCCCTCGACGGCGCGCTGGAGGTCCGTCAGCGCGACACCCGGGTCCTTGGCGCGGAGCTCCTGGAGGAGCCGGTCGCGCAGGACGTCCTGCGGGGCGCGCTGCTTGACGGCGGCCTCGGCGCCCTTGGCGTCGGGGACGGTACGTGCCGACGCGGCGAGGAGCTGCGAGTCGGAGTTGCTGGCTGCCCACGGCACGGCGGTGACCGCGAGGGTCCCGGACAGGACCATGACGACGGGCAGTACGAAAGCGAGAGTTCGGCCGATACGGCGCACGGTGTGGGTCACGCAGCGAGCGTAGCGGCCGGTGATGGCGTGGCGACATTACGTCACCCTCGCGGGGGATGGTTCGAGTGTGCTTTTCGAATCGCGTGTTGACGAACGGAAGCGAAATGACCGTTCTGGCGGGGAATTCGCCTCCGCCGCTTCAAACGCGTCCGGGGCTGCGGACGGTGCCCGGGACGCGCGGTGGCCCCGCACGGAGATCGTGCGGGGCCACCGTACAGCGTGTGCGACGTCAGTCGGTGAGGCGCTCACCGGTCGACGTGGCGAAGACGTGCAGCTCGTCCGGGCGGGGCACGACGTGCAGCTTGGTGCCCTTCTCCGGGACGGCGCGGCCGCCGACGCGGACGACCAGGTCCTTGTGCTCGCCACCGACCTCGGCGGCACCGTAGACGAAGCCGTCGGCGCCGAGCTCCTCGACCACGTTGACCGAGACGGCCAGGCCGGCCGGGGCGTCCGAGGAGTCCTTGGTGAGGGTCTTCGCGGCGGCGCCGCCGTGCTCCACGATGTCGAAGTGCTCGGGGCGGATGCCGACCGTGACGGTGGTGTCGCCGCGGTTCGCGGCGGCGGTCAGCGCCTCGCGGGAGACCGGGACGACGCTGTTGCCGAACTTCACGCCGCCGTCGGTGATCGGGACCTCGACCAGGTTCATCGCGGGGGAGCCGATGAAGCCGGCGACGAAGAGGTTGGCCGGGCGGTCGTACATGTTGCGCGGCGAGTCGACCTGCTGGAGGAGGCCGTCCTTGAGGACCGCGACGCGGTCGCCCATGGTGAGGGCCTCGACCTGGTCGTGCGTGACGTACACGGTGGTGATGCCCAGGCGGCGCTGGAGCGAGGCGATCTGCGTACGGGTGGAGACACGGAGCTTGGCGTCGAGGTTCGACAGCGGCTCGTCCATGAGGAAGACCTGGGGCTCACGCACGATCGCGCGGCCCATCGCCACACGCTGGCGCTGACCACCGGAGAGCGCCTTCGGCTTGCGGTCCAGGTAGTCGGTGAGGTCCAGCATCTTGGCGGCCTCTTCGACCTTCGCCCGGATGTCGGTCTTGTTCACACCGGCGATCTTGAGCGCGAAGCCCATGTTGTCCGCGACGGTCATGTGCGGGTACAGCGCGTAGTTCTGGAACACCATGGCGATGTCCCGGTCCTTCGGCGGCAGGTGCGTGACGTCGCGGTCACCGATGCGGATGGAACCGCCGTTGACGTCCTCGAGACCCGCGAGCATGCGGAGCGAGGTGGACTTGCCACAACCGGAGGGACCGACGAGGACGAGGAACTCGCCGTCCGCGATGTCGATCTCGAGCTGGTCGACCGCGGGCTTCGTGGAGCCGGGGTAGACGCGGGACGCCTTGTCGAACGTGACACTGGCCATGCTGATTCTTCTCCTCCACCGGCAGGAACGTGCCGGACGATCCGTTGTAAGGGAGTGGTCTGGTCCATCTGAGTGAACCTGCATGGACGCTACCTGGAGGTTTCGAATCTGTCAGTAGTTCACTGGCTGTGAAATTTCTGCACGGGGCCGGGGGCCGGGTTGGTTAGACTGCTCCGGCACGCCTCCTTAGCTCAGCTGGCCAGAGCAACGCACTTGTAATGCGTAGGTCGTCGGTTCGAATCCGACAGGGGGCTCAGATGAGAAACCGCAGGTCACAGGCGGTACGCGACCGACCCCCGGGCACGATACCCGCCGGGGGTCGGTGCGCACTCCGACGCTCGTCGCCCGGCTGCCGGAATGGCCGTTCTGCACGCTTACGGGGGCGAGCGGAGGACAGGGAGCCTTGACCGACTGGAAGTTGACCAAGACCTACCGGAGCCGCGTCGGAGAAGTGCGCTGGGACCGGCTGGGGCCGGAGCACGGGGATCCGGTGGTGCTGCTGCACGGGACCCCGTTCTCGTCCTTCGTCTGGCGCGGGATCGCGCGGGCCCTCTCCCACCGGCACCCGGTGTACGTCTGGGACATGCCCGGCTACGGGGCATCGGAGCAGCACGAGGGTCAGGACGTCTCGCTGGGCGCGCAGGGCCAGGTGTTCGCCGAGCTGATGGGGCACTGGGGGCTCGACGCGCCCGCGGTGGTCGCCCATGACTTCGGCGGGGCCGTCGCCCTCCGCGCCCATCTGCTGCACGGCGTCCGCTACGGGCGACTGGCGCTCGTCGATCCGGTGGCGCTCGCACCCTGGGGGTCGCCGTTCTTCCGGCTGGTCGGCCGGCACACCGACGTTTTCGAGCAGCTTCCGCCGGCCCTGCACGCCGCTCTGCTGCGGGAGTATCTGAGTTCGGCCAGCAGCCCCGGGCTGCACCCCGCCACGGCAAGCGCGCTGGCGTCCCCGTGGCTGACCGAGGTCGGCCAGGCCGCCTTCTACCGGCAGATCGCCCAGGCCGACCAGCGGTTCACGGACGAGATCCAGCCGCTGTATCCGAAGGTCGCGGTTCCGGTGATGGTCTGCTGGGGGGAGGACGACACCTGGATTCCGGTGGCCAAGGCGCATGAGCTGGCCGACGCGCTGCCGGGCTCTCGGCTGAGGATCATCCCCGGCTCCGGGCATCTCGTCCAGGAGGACGCACCGGCCGAACTGCTGGCCGCCCTGGGGGAATTCCTGCACGACATGAACTGAGACGGGCGCCGCCTGGGGGGCCTCGACCCGGTTTCTCACGCCTTCGTTCCGCGCCGTGTCAGCGGGTAGCAGCCCAGGCCGATCAGGGCCGCCGTCAGGTGGCCGATGTCCGTGAACGTCGGGTTGGTGATCAGGGGGACCGTGTAGATCACCAGGACCGCGAAGAGGTATGCCGGGCGCCAGGGGCGGGGGACGTCATAGGTGAGGACCGCGACCACGCCGGCCAGGGCGTAGCTCACGCCCACGTCGAGGGTGTTGGCGGCGGAGGCCGGGGCGTGGCCGTGGCGGATGGCCCAGGCGAGGATGCCCTCGCTGACGAGGGTGGCGAGGACGTGCGCGGTCGCGGCGACGGCGAGCCAGCGCGGGGTGCCGAGGCGGCGTTCGGCGGGGGCGTGGAAGACCGTGTAGAGGACGGCGTAGGGGAGCCACTGTCCGCTGTCGATCCAGAAGGCGCTGGTGATGAGGACGCGGACGGGGTTACGGGAGAGCTCGTGGATGTTGGTGGAGCGCTGGCGGAGGAACTCCTCCTCGAAGGCCGGTGACATCTGGTGGACGATCACCGTGGTGACGAAGAGGGCGGTCAGCCAGAGGTACGTGCCGGGGGCGCTGCGGATCCAGGAGCCGAGGGCGCGGAGCAGCCGCCCGGCGGGGGCGCTGCGGATCCAGGAGCCGAGGGCGCGGAGCAGCCGCCCGGCGGGGGTGGTGCGGGGCCGGGCGGGCGGGGCTGGGTGGCCGGAGGGCATGCCCGATTGACGCACGCTCCTACGATCGGGGGCGTGATCGACATTCCGGATGCCCTCATCGCTACTCAGTCCGCATACAACGGGGAGGCGGGCCGGGCGTTCGTGGCCGCGCTGCCGGGGCGGGCGGCGGAGTTCCTGGAGCGGTGGGGGCTGCGCCGGGACGGTGCGGCGATGTACGGGGTGTGCGCGCTGGTCCTGCCGGTGGTCCGGGAGGGGGACGGGCGGCGGGCGGTGCTGAAGTTGCAGCCGGTGGACGCGGAGACGGCGGGGGAGCCGGTCGCGCTGCGGCTGTGGGGTGCGGCGGGGGCCGGGGCGGTGCGCCTGCTGGAGCACGATCCGGAGACCGGGTCGATGCTCCTGGAGCGGCTGGACGGACACCGCGCGCTGGCGGGCGAGCCGGACGCGGACCGGGCGGTCCGGGTGATCGCGGGGCTGCTGGCGGAGCTGACGGCGGTGCGGCCGGGGGCGGTGGCGGGCGCGACGGGCTCCGGGGCCGGGCTGCGGGGGCTCGGGGAGGCCGCCGCGCGGATGCTGGCCGCCGCACCGGATGTCGTGGCGGGTCTGGTGGACGAGGAGGAGCGGGCGCTCGTACGGGACTGTGCGGCGGCGGTGCGTGAGGTGGCGGGGGAGCCGGGGGACCGGCTGCTCCACTGGGACCTGCACTTCGGGAACGTGCTGGCGCGGGAGGACGGCGGCGGGTGGGTGGCCATCGATCCGAAGCCCTTGGTGGGGGACCCGGGGTTCGAACTGCTGCCCGCGCTGGTGGACCGGTTCGACGCGGGCGCGGTGGGGAAGCGGTTCGACGCGATGACCGGGGTGCTGGGGCTCGACCGGGGGCGGGCGGCGGCGTGGACGCTGGGGCGGGTGCTCCAGAACGCGTGCTGGTCGGCGGAGGGCGGGGCGCGGCGGCTGGCTCCGGAGCAGGCGGAGATCGCTCGGGTGGTGCGGAGGTCCGTCTCACCGATGGGCCGGGGGTAAGCGTCGGCGGGGCGATGTCTACCCTGCACGCATGATTCGTACCGCTACCCCCGCCGATGTCCCCGTCCTCCACGCCATGGTGTGTGAGCTGGCCGATTACGAGAAGGCGTTGCACGAGGTGCGTGCGACGGAGGAGCAGTTGCGGGAGGCGCTGTTCGGCGAGCGGCCGGCGGCGTACGCACACATCGCGGAGTCGGACGAGAACGGCGAGGTCGTCGGCTTCGCGCTCTGGTTCCTGAACTTCTCGACCTGGCGCGGGGTGCACGGCATCTACCTGGAGGACCTGTACGTACGCCCGCAGCGGCGCGGCGGCGGGCACGGGAAGGCGCTGCTGACGGAGCTGGCGCGGATCTGTGTGGAGCGGGGTTACGAGCGCCTGGAGTGGTCGGTGCTGAACTGGAACGCCCCGTCGATCGCGTTCTACGAGTCGCTGGGCGCGCGTCCGCAGGACGAGTGGACGGTGTACCGGCTGACCGACGGGGCGCTGGCGGAGCTGGGCGGGGCGTGAGCCGGGCGGGGTCCGTGACCGGGGCCGCCGTCAGGGGATGAGGACCACCTTGCCGATGGTGCCCCGGGTCTCCAGGTCGCGGTGGGCGTCGGCGGCGCGGGCGAGCGGGTAGCTCTGGACCGCGGGGCGCAGGCGGCCCGCGGCGGCTTCGGCGAGGGCGCGGGTCTCCAGGGCGCGCAGTCCGCCGCCCCTGCGGAGCAGGCCGGGTCCGAGGACGTTCTCGGAGGTGAGGGAGCGGGCGGCGAGTTCACCGGGGGACGGGGTGAACGGGCCGTCGTTGCCGGACCAGCCGTAGACGACGTGCTGCCCGCCCTCGCCGAGGAGGCCGAAGGCGGCGCGGGCGGTGGTGGAGCCGACGGAGTCGTAGAGGACGGTGGCGCGCAGGCCGAGGGCGTCCAGGTGGGTGCGGACGCGGCGCGGCCAGTCGGGGCGGGTGTAGTCCACGGCGAGGTCGGCGCCGTTCTCCTGGACGCGGGCGGTCTTGGCGGGTCCGCCCGCGAGGCCGATGACGGTGGCCCCGGCGTTCTTGGCGTACTGGACGATCAGCGTGCCGATGCCTCCGGCGGCCGCGGTGACGAGGACGACGGAGTCCGGGCCGAGCGGGGTGGCGGCGAGGATGCCGAGGGTGGTGCGGCCGGTGCCGATCATGGCGACGGCCTCGGCGTGCCCGAGCCCTTCGGGCACGGGGTGGAGCCGGTCGGCGTCGGTGACGGCGAGTTCGGCGTAGCCGCCGGGGACGTTGCCGAGGTGGGTGACGACGTCGCGGCCGAGCCAGGCGGTGTCGGTGCCCTCGCCGACGGCGTCGACGGTGCCGGCGACCTCGCGCCCGGGGATGGTGGGCAGCGGGGTGGGGACCGGGTTGGGGCCGGGGAGTCCTTGGCGCAGCGCGGTGTCGAGGAGGTGGACTCCTGCGGCGCGGACGGCGATGCGGACCTGGCCGGGTGCGGGGACGGGGTCCTCGGTCCGCTCGTGGCGGAGGTTCTCGGCGGGGCCGAAGGTGTGGAGGCGTACGGCGTGCATGGCGGGATCCCCCGGACTGGTGTGGGTGCTGGTGGCCCCAGCCTCTGACCTCAAGCGCGGTCGAGGTCAAGTGCGGGCGGGGCGTTGTCAGTGGCGTGCGTCACGATGGGGGCATGGTGCGCAGTGGTGGTCGGAGCGGTGGTGTGAAGGCGGCGCGGCGCCCGGAGGTGCGGTTGCCGCCGCTGGTGGATTTCGGGGAGGGCGGCCTCGAACCGGACGGGGATTACGACGGGCTGCGGTTCGGCGCGTCGGTGGACCTGGCGGACGCGTCGGGGCGGGGCGCGCGGTTCATGGACTGCGCGCTGGAGGGCTGCGCCCTGGACCGGGCGGAGCTGGTGCGGGCCCGGTTCATCGATTCGGTGCTGACGGGCGTACGGGGGGTGGGCACCGAGCTCGCGGAGGCGTCGCTGCGGGACGTCGAGGTGGTGGACGCGCGGCTGGGCGGGGTGCAGTTGCACGGTGCCGTGCTGGAGCGGGTGGTGGTGCGGGGCGGGAAGATCGACTACCTGAATCTGCGGGAGGCCCGGCTGACGGACGTCGTCTTCGAAGGCTGTGTGCTGGCGGAGCCGGACTTCGGGGGCGCGCGGCTGAAGCGGGTCGAGTTCCGGGACTGCGTGCTGAAGCGGGCGGACTTCAGTGCGGTGCGGATGGAGGACGTGGATCTGCGGGGGACCGCGGAGCTGGACATCGCGCGGGGCGTGGAGCGGCTGGCGGGCGCGGTGATCAGTCCGGTGCAGTTGATGGAGCTGGCACCGGCGTTCGCGGCGCAGATCGGGGTGCGGGTGGAGGCGTGAGGCCCCCGCGGCCCCCCGTCGCCCCGGTCGGAGGCGTGAGGCGCGGGGCGGGGCGCCCGGTCAGAGGCGGGGGAAGCGGGCCTGGAGGTCCCAGACGGCCGGGTTGTCCGCCAGGCCCTCGTGCATGTCGGCCAGGTCGGCGATCAGGTCGTGCAGGAAGTCGCGGGCCTCGCGGCGCAGCAGGGAGTGGCTGAAGGTCAGCGGAGGTTCCTCGGGGTCCATCCAGTCGGCCTCGATGTCGACCCAGCCGAAGCGGCGCTCGAAGAGCATGCGGTCGGTGGACTCGGTGAAGTCCAGTTCGGCCTGCTGGCGGCGGTGCGAACGGCTGCCGCGCGGGTCCTGGTCGAGCTGCTCGACGATGTCGCACAGCGCCCAGGCGAAGTCGAGCACCGGCACCCATCCCCAGGCTGTGGACACTTCGCGGTCCGCCTTGGTGTCCGCGAGGTAGACGTCCCCGGAGAACAGGTCGTGCCGCAGCGCGCGGACGTCCGCGCGGCGGTAGTCGGTCTGCGGGGGGTCCGGGAAGCGGCGGGAGAGGGAGTAGCCGATGTCGAGCACGGTTCGATGGTGTCATGCCCGGCGTGTCGCCCGTTACGGCAGCAGCCGCTGCTCCTTGGCGACGGCGACGGCGCCCGCGCGGGTGTCGACGCCGAGCTTGTCGTAGATGCGCCCCAGGTGCGTCTTGACCGTGGCCTCGCTGATGAACAGGGCGCGGGCGATCTCGCGGTTGCCGAGGCCCCGGGAGAGCTGGCCGAGGATGTCGCGTTCGCGGTCGGTGAGGGTGTGGCGGGGTGCGCGCATGCGGGCCATCACGCGGCTGGCGACGGGCGGGGAGAGCGTGGTGCGGCCCTGGGCGGCGGAGCGGATCGCGGCGAACAGCTCCTCGGGGCGTTCGGCCTTGAGCAGGTAGCCGGTGGCGCCCGCCTCGATGGCGCGCGTGATGTCGGCGTCGGTGTCGTACGTGGTGAGGACGAGGACGTGGGTGCCGGGCCCGGCCGCGATGCGACGGGTAGCTTCGACGCCGTCGATGCCGCTGCCCAGCTGGAGGTCCATCAGGACGACGTCCGGGGTGAGCCGGGTGGCGAGCGCGACGGCCTCCTCGCCGCTGCCCGCCTCGCCGATGACCTCGATGTCGGGCTCGCTGCCGAGGAGGGCGAGGAGCCCGGCGCGTACGACGGCGTGGTCGTCGCAGAGCAGGATGCGGATGCGGTCCGCGGTCGGGCCCGCGGTGACGTCGGCGGTCGGGTCGGCGCTCATGCGGGGTCCTGGGGTGTGGGGGCGACGGGAACGGTGGCGGTGACGACGGTGCCCTCGCCGGGGGCCGATTCGATGGTGAGGGTGCCGCCGAGCTGGTGGAGGCGGGCGCGCATGGCGGGCAGCCCGTGGCCGCGCACCCCGCCGGGGGCGGTGGCGGTGGGGGTGAAGCCGTGGCCGTTGTCGGCGATGTCGAGGACGGTGCGGTCGTCCAGGTGCGTGAGCGTGAGGGCGGCCTCGGTGGCGCCCGCGTGTTCGGTGACGTTGGCCAGGGCGCCCTGGGCGATCCGCAGCAGCGCGGACTGGGTGCGGTCGGGCAGGACGGTGTGCGGGGCGCCCTCGATGTGGCAGCGGACGGTGAACCTGCCCTGCGCCTGGGCGGTTTCGCGGGCGGCGAGTGCGTGCAGGGCGGCGTCGAGGCCGCCGCCCTCGGCCAGGTCGGCGGGGGCCAGGTCGTGGACGAAGC
Source organism: Streptomyces sp. NBC_00523 (assembly GCF_036346615.1). NCBI lineage: Bacteria > Bacillati > Actinomycetota > Actinomycetes > Kitasatosporales > Streptomycetaceae > Streptomyces > Streptomyces sp. NBC_00523. Next base: position 4,019,112 of record NZ_CP107836.1, read on the forward strand.
GGCGGGCCTCGGCGAGGTTGCGTTCGGCGATGCCTCCGGCGGTACGGATGTGGCGTCGGGCGGCGGCCGGGTCGGTGTCCCAGGTGCGGTCGGCGGCCTGGAGGAGCATCTGCTGGCTGGACAGGCCCTGGGCGAGGGTGTCGTGGATCTCCATGGACAGCCGCTGGCGTTCGGCGAGGGTGCCTTCGCGGCGCTCGGTGGCGGCGAGTTCGCGGCGGGTGCGGAGCAGGTCGTCGATGAGCCTGCTCTGCCGTACCGCCTGGCGCTGCATGTGGACGAACACGGCGGTGGCGACGGCGGCCACGGCGGGCGGGGCGAGCACGAGGTTGGGGTCGAAGCCGTGCGCGAGGCGGAGCTGCGCGGCGACGACGAACAGCGTGAGCAGGGCGACGAGCGCGTACGCGGCACGGGGCGGCAGGATGCGCAGCCCGGTGTAGAAGAGCGGCACCGCGCACCAGGCGAAGCTGGGCGCGAGGACGACGACGGTCATCCACACGGCGACGAGCACACCGAGCCAGACCAGGCTGCGGGCGGTGGGTCGCGAGCCGAGCACGGGCCCGACGACGTACAGCACGGCCAGGGCGATCGAGAGACCGATGATCCAGGGCGTGCGGGCCTCACCGGGGTGCCGGAGCAGGAACCGGGTGAGCGAGGCGCCGAGGAGCAGGAAGAACGCGGCGTGCATGAGGAGGGCGAGGGAGCGGGTGTCCCCGTCGTCGGTGCCCTCCTCCGGCGCGGGCCGGAGCCCGTCCTCGTACCGCTGCTCCACCTCGTACCCCTGCTCTCCGGTCCCGGAGGAACCCCGCTGACCTGCGTGGACATTCCATCGTCCCCCCGGACGGGCGTCCGCGCATCAACCGATCGGCCGATGGGGACGTCAGCCGTCCCGGGCGCCGGGTCGAGCCGGTACGACGACCGTCCGGGGGCGGTTGTGGGCCAACGATGGATGCAGGACGCGGGAACCACCCGCTTCCGCCCCCCGCTGAGGAGCCCCTGATGAAGAAGATGTCGCTGCGCACCCGTGTCCTGACCGGTACCGTCGTCGCCGCCGCCCTCGGGGCCGGCACCTTCGGCGCGATGTCCGCGAACGCGTCCACCCCGGCCGCCGCGCCCGCCACCACCGTCAAGGCCGACACGGCGAACCGCAACCTCCAGCAGACCACGCACCTGACCCTCGACGCCGCGACGAAGGCCGCGAAGGCCGCCCTGGACGCGGCGAAGAAGGAGAACCAGCGCGTCGCCGTCTCGGTGGTCGACCGCAACGGCAACACGATCCTGACCCTGCGCGGCGACGGCTCGGGCCCGCAGGCCTACGAGTCGGCCGAGAAGAAGGCGTACACCGCCGTGTCGTGGAACGCCCCGACCTCCGAGCTGGCCAAGCGGCTCGCCCAGGCCCCGAACCTGAAGGACATCCCTGGCACGCTGTTCCTCGCGGGCGGCGCCCCCGTGCAGGTCAAGGGTGCCCCGGTGGCGGGCATCGGCGTCGCGGGCGCCCCGAGCGGCGACCTGGACGAGAAGTTCGCGCAGGCCGGCGTCGCCGCCCTCGCCAAGTAGTACCTACGCGCACACCTCCCGGGAGACGGACATGAACGCCCTCGATCACCAGCTGCTCGACGCCGCCCGCACCGGCGACACCGACGGAGTGCGCACCGCGATCGAGGGCGGCGCCCGGGTCGACGTCCGCGACGTGGAGCTGCGCACCCCGTTGCTCCTGGCCGTCCACGGCAACCACCTCGGGGCCGCCCGGGTGCTCGTCGCGGCGGGCGCCGACCCGGACGCGCAGGACCGGCGCGAGGAGAGCCCCTGGCTGGCCACCGGCGTCACGGGCAGCGTGGAGATGCTGCGCGTCCTGCTGCCCGCCGGTCCCGACCTGAAGCTGCGGAACCGGTTCGGCGGGATCGCGCTGATCCCGGCGAGCGAGCGCGGTCATGTCGCGTACGTACGGGAGCTGCTGAAGGTCACCGACATCGACGTCGACCACGTCAACCGGCTGGGCTGGACCGCCCTGCTGGAGGCCGTGATCCTCGGCGACGGCGGCCGGGCGCACCAGGAGATCGTGGAGCTGCTGCTCGCGGCGGGCGCGACGCCGGGGCTGCCGGACGGCGACGGGGTGACCGCCCTGGAGCACGCGGAGCGGCGCGGTTTCGCGGGGATCGCGGCGCTGCTGCGTGCCGCGTCGGACACGGGAGGCACGCGGTGAGCGCCTGCCGAGCCGGGGCCCCGGACCGCCCCCGGCGCCCCCTCCCCGTCCTCCTGGCCGCCGTCGCCGCCGCGGCCGTGCTCGCCGGGTGCGCCGCCACCGACGCGCCCGCGTCCCCTGCCACCCCGCCCGCCGCGCAGGCCCCCGCGCCCACCGCCACGCCCGAGCCCGGCACCACCCCGCACGGCACCCTGCTCGTCGCCGACTTCGGGGCCGACACCGTGTCCTTCGTGGACCCGGTACGGGGTGCCTTCGACCGGGTGAAGGTCGGCACCGCCCCCTATGGCGTCGTCGTCGGCGCGGACGGGCGGGCGTGGGTCACCACCGCCGAGGGCGTCGCGGTCGTGGACACCGGGAAGCGGACGCGGCTGGACCTGATCCCGTACAAGACGCGGACCGGCCCCGCGACGACCGGCGAATACCGGGGCGGCGGGATGGGTATCGCGCTGGCCCTCGACGGCCGGCACGCGTACGTCGGCGTCAACGTGCCTGATGGCAACGGGGTCCTGGAGGTCATCGACACCGCGACCCGGAAGGTGACCGGCACGGTCCCCGTGGGGCGGCGGCCCTTCGACGTGGACGTGTCGCGCGACGGCTCGGAGGCGTACGCCACCGGGCACGACTCGTTCGACGTGACGTCCGTCCGTACGGACACGCTCCGCGCGCGCCGCATGGAGGTCGCCCCGTACGGCACCGAGGGCGGTCTCGGGTCCTGGCTGAAGCCGCACTACGCGGTGGTGCGGCCGTCCGACGGGAAGCTGCTGCTGCCGTTCGAGGGCGAGCGGCTCGCGGTCCTCGACCCGCGCACCGGGAAGGTCGCCGTCGAGCGGATGACGGCCAACACCCACCAGCACGGCGCGGCCCTCGCCCCCGACGGCACGCTGCTCGTCGTCGGCACCGGACCGATCGCCTCCGACGACGAAGGGGCGTCGCTGACGATCCGTGAACCGGACGGCTCCGAGCGCGTCGTGAAGCTGGACGGCCCGCACGAGGACGTCGCCGTGTCGCGGGACGGCCGTACGGCGTACGTCACAGGAGGCTTCACCCGTGACGGCTACTGGAACGGCATTACGGTCGTCGCCCTTGACGGGAAGACGCCCCCGGTCCGTCTGGCGGCCGGTGAACGGCCGCTGGGGATCGCGGTGCTGTGATCCCGGCCCACCACCCCCGGATTACGACATTCCGCACATAGGATCATCGGTGTGGATCATCGAACCCCGGCACGCCGCAGGGCGGCCCGCGCCGCCCTCCCCCTGCTCGCCCTCGCCCTCCTCGCGCCCGCCTGCACGGGCGGGGTGGAGGGCAGGCCGGGGGCGTCCGGGGTGCGCGATCCGTACTTCCCGAAGCTGGGCAACGGGGGCTACGACGTCACGCACTACGCCCTCACGCTCGACGTGGACCCGGACGAGCAGACCCTGCGCGGGACGGCCGAGATCACCGCGCGAGCCACGCAGGATCTCAGCTCGTTCAATCTGGACCTGGCCGGGCTGACCGTGAAGTCGGCGACCGTGGAAGGGCGTCCGGCCGCCGTGAACCGGGCGGGCAACGAGCTGACGCTCCGTACGGACGCGAAGGTCGAGGACCGGCTGCGCAAGGGTGAGACGTTCCGCGTCGTCGTGCGCTACTCGGGCTCCCCGAAGACGATCACCGACCCGGACGACTCCGAGGAGGGCTGGCTGCCGACCGACGACGGGGCGCTGGCCCTCGGTGAGCCGACCGGTTCGATGGCCTGGTTCCCGGGCAACCATCACCCGAGCGACAAGGCCGCGTACGACCTGACGGTCACCGTCCCGAAGGGGCTCACGGCGGTCTCCAACGGCGTGATGGCGGGTCCGCCGGTCACGGAGAAGGGCCGCACCACCTTCCGCTGGCACACCGCCGAGCCGATGGCGAGCTATCTCGCGACCCTGGCCATCGGGAAGTTCGAGACGAAGACGTCCACGATGGCGGGTGGCATCACGGTGTTCACGGCCGTGGACCCGGAGGTGGCGAAGGAGAGCGCGCGGACGGTCAGCCGGGTGCCGGAGGTCGTGGAGTGGGAGGCGGAGCACTTCGGTCCGTATCCGTTCTCCGCGACGGGCGCGATCGTGGACCGCGAGGACGACGCCGGGTACGCGCTGGAGACGCAGAACCGGCCGTTCTTCCCCGGCCCGCCGAGCGTGGGGCTGCTCGTCCACGAGATGGCGCACCAGTGGTTCGGCGACTCGGTCACGCCGGAGAGCTGGCGCGACATGTGGCTGAACGAGGGGCTGGCGACGTACGCGGAGTGGCTGTGGGAGGAGGAGAAGAACGACACCCCGGCCGAGGAGTCGTTCGAGGACGCCTACGAGGACAAGGCCAACTGGTCCTTCCCGCCCGCCGATCCGCCGTCCGCCGCCCGGATCTCGGACGATCCGGTGTACGGGCGCGGGGCGATGGTCATCCACAAGATCCGCGAGGCCGTGGACGACGACGAGGAGTTCTTCGCGCTGCTGAAGGGCTGGACGAAGAAGTACCGGCACCGCAACGCGTCGACGGCCGACTTCACGGCGTACGTGGAGGAGGAGACCGGCCAGGACCTGTCGGACCTGTGGAAGGCGTGGCTGTACGGCAGGAGCCGGCCCGCCGCGGACGGCTGACCGGCTCCCGCTCCCCGCGTAGGGGTTACTTCACGTTGACGCCGCTCCAGGCCGCGTCGACGGCCTTGAGCTCGGCGCTGTCGGCGCCGTAGAGGTCGGTCGCCGCCTTCTCGGTGGCGGTGCGGGCGTCCGCGTAGTCGGTGGTCGAGGTCATGTACTCGGACAGGGCCTTGTACCAGATCTGGACGGCCTTGTCCCGGCCGATGCCGGCGACGGTGGAGCCGTCGGAGGTCGGGGAGTCGTAGTCGACGCCGTTGATGGTCTTCGCGCCGCTGCCCTCGGACAGCAGGTAGAAGAAGTGGTTGGCGACGCCCGAGGAGTAGTGCACGTCGAGGTCGCCGACGCCGCTGTCCCAGTAGTCGGCCGAGCCGCCGTCCTTGCTGGGCTCGTCCATGTAGCGCAGCGGGCTGCCGTCGCCGTTGATGTCGATCTTCTCGCCGATGAGGTAGTCGCCGACGTCGGTCGCGTTGTCGGCGAAGAACTCGACGGAGGTGCCGAGGATGTCGCTCGTGGCCTCGTTGAGCCCGCCGGACTCGCCGGAGTAGTTCAGGTTGGCGGTGGACGAGGTGAGGCCGTGGCTCATCTCGTGGCCGGCGACGTCGAGGGCGGTGAGGGCGCTCTTGTTGTCGGCGCCGTCGCCGTACGTCATGCAGAAGCAGCTGTCGTCCCAGAAGGCGTTGACGTACGCGTCGCCGTAGTGGACCCGGGAGTACGCGGCCTTGCCGTCACCCGCGATGCCGTCGCGGCCGAAGGCGGACTTGTAGAAGTCCCAGGTCTGCGCGGCGCCGTAGTGGGCGTCGACGGCGGCGGTCTGGCGGTCGTTGCCGGTGCCGTCGCCCCAGGTGTCGTCGTCGTCCGTGACGAGGTTGCCGGTGCCGCTCTCGCCCTGGTTGAGGTCGTACGTCTTGTGGCCGCCGCGGTCGCCGTCGGTCAGCTCGAAGCCGGAGCCGGACGCGGTGGTGGAGAGGTCGACCTTGCCGCTGTACTGGCTGTTGCCGACGCCGGCGGTCTCGATCTCCTCGTAGCTCTGGAGGACCTTGCCGGTGGTGGCGTCGGTGATGACGCGCTTGCGGCTGGGGGTGCCGTCCTTCTGGACGCCCGTCTTGACCGATTCCAGGGCGAGGACGGGGGTGCCGTCGCCGGCCCAGATCACCTTGCGGGCGCTCGCCGCGGTCTTGATCTTCGGCGTGGTGGACGGCACGGATATGCGGGCCGTGGTCGCCTTGGTGACGCTCTTGAGCTTGCCGTTCGCGGCGGTGTGGGTGACGAGGTCGCCGCCGAGGACGGGCAGTCCGGCGTAGGTGCGCTCGTAGCGGGTGTGGACGGTGCCGTGGGCGTCCTTGATCACGTCACGCGCGATCAGCTTCTCCTTGGCGCCCAGCTTCAGCGCGGAGGCGGTGGAGGAGGCGTCGGACTGGGCGGTCTTGATGGCGGCGGTGCGCGCCGAGGCGCTGCTGAAGGCCGGGGTGGAGGCGGAGGCGGAGTCGCCGGGGGTGTTCGGGTGGGCGTTCGCCGCACCGGACTGGATGCCGACGAGGACCATCGCGGCCACGGCGGCCAGGGCTGCGGCGCGACGGGTGTTCATGTGGGGGGTCATGCAAACTCCGTTGCTCGTTCCGTGGGGGGTTACGAGCCGGGAGCCTGCCACCGAATCGGCGTTATTGACGGTGCACCAACAAATGCCTCACATTTCTTTGACCAGTTCTTGTCCGACTGAGGGGCTGTCATGTCCGTTATCCGGCGGCCTTTGACCGGTCGGGACCGGGTGTGTCGGGATCAGGTGTCCGGACATGCGGGAGCCCCCGGCCGCAGGACGTTCGGCCGGGGGCTCCTCGAAGAGCTTGCCTGCGTCAGAGGGTGACGCCGAAGTCCTGGGCGATGCCGCGCAGGCCGGAGGCGTAGCCCTGGCCCACGGCGCGGAACTTCCAGTCGGCGCCGTTGCGGTACAGCTCGCCGAAGACCATGGCGGTCTCGGTGGCGGCGTCCTCGCTCAGGTCGTAGCGGGCGATCTCGGCGCCGCCGGCCTGGTTGAGGATGCGGATGTACGCGTTGCGCACCTGGCCGAAGTTCTGGCTGCGGGTCTCGGCGTCGTAGATCGAGACCGGGAAGACGATCTTGTCGACGTCGGCCGGCAGGCCCGCCAGGTTGACGTTGATCTGCTCGTCGTCGCCCTCGCCCGCGCCCGTGAGGTTGTCACCGGTGTGCACGATGGTCTGGTCCGGGGTCGCCTTGTTGTTGAAGAAGACGAAGTGGCCGTCGGAGTAGACCTTGCCGCCGGTGTTGACCGCGATCGCCGAGGCGTCGAGGTCGAAGTCGGTGCCGGTGGTGGTACGGACGTCCCAGCCGAGGCCGACCGTGACGGCGGTGAGGCCGGGGGCCTCCTTGGTGAGGGAGACGTTGCCGCCCTTGGACAGGCTTACTGCCATGGGAAGTCCCTTTCATCTGTCGGGTGCGGGCTTCGCGGTCACGAAGCTACCGTCACAGGTCATAACGCCGACAGGGGACCGGTAGGTTCCGCCCGCCTTTACTTTCTTTACCGAAGAGGCGGTGGTGCGGGGCAAAAAGAGGTGACGAACAGCTGGTGGGGCGGGGAACATGGGTGTCATGTCCGGGCCCTATGTCATCCGAGGTTCGGTCTCCCTGCCGGAGGCCGAGCTCATGTGGCGTTTCTCGCGGTCGTCCGGGCCCGGCGGCCAGCACGTCAACACCAGCGACTCACAGGTCGAGCTGCGCTTCGACCTCGCCGCCACCGAGGCGCTGCCCGAGGTGTGGAAGGCACGCGCGCTGGAACGGCTGGCGGGCCGGCTGACCGGCGGTGTGATCGCCGTACGCGCCTCGGAGCACCGCTCGCAGTGGCGCAACCGCGAGACGGCCGCCGTACGCCTCGCGGCCCTTCTCGCGGAGGCGTCCGCCCCGCCGCCCAGGCCGCGCGTGAAGAAGAAGATCCCCCGGGGGATCAACGAACGACGGCTGCGCGAGAAGAAGCAGCGCAGCGACACGAAGCGGGGTCGCTCGGGGCGCGACTGGTAGGGCCGCCCCCGAGGCCGGTGGGGCCGTCCCCCGCTCAGCCCAGCTGCCGGTACTTCCCCCGGAAGTACGTCAGCGGTCCGCCGTCCCCGCTCGGGACCCGCGCCCCCAGCACGCGGCCGATCACCAGGGTGTGGTCACCCGCGACCACCCGCTGCTCCGTGCGGCACTCCAGGGTCGCGAGCGCGCCGCCCGCCAGCGGGGCGCCGGTGACCTCGCCGCGTACGTACGGGATGTCCTCGAAGAGCAGCCGGTCGCTGATCCGGCCCTTCATCGCGAACCGGCCCGCGATGTGCCGCTGGCTCTCCGCCAGCACGGACACCGCCCACAGCGGCTGCTCCGCGAGCAGGTCGTCCATCCGCGAGTCGTTGCGCAGGCTCACCATCACCAGCGGCGGGTCCAGGGACACGGACATGAAGGCGGTCGCGGTCATGCCGACGTCCTCGCCGCGCCCGTCCGCGTCGAGCGGCGGCTCCTGGGCGGTGACCAGCACCACGCCGGCCGCCAGCCGGGACAGGGCGGCACGGAACTCTTCGTTGCTCACCCCCTCAGCATGGGGGACGGGCTCGGTACGCGGGGTGGGGGGTTTCGTCTGCAACACACCGGGAACGCTAGCCGCGCGTTCCGCGCCCCCGCATCGGGCCAGGGGACCAGCCGGGTCCTAGGACCTGTCGTCACATTCCCGTCTGCCGGGCGACGCCATGCACGCCCTCTCGCCGCACCGGCCCCAGACCCCAGTACATCCAGTACAGGGGTCTGGGGCCGGCACGCCGAGAGCACGCACCTGACGCCGCCCGGCCCGCCCTCCGGGCGGACGACGGGAATGTGACGACAGGCCCTAGGACCGCCGGTTTTCGTCACCTCTCTGACCTGCTGTGACCTCTTCCCGCTCGTTTGTGACTTGAGTCACAGACTGCAATATTTGCTGACCCTGTGTACCGGGTGCACAGCTCGCTGTGATTCAGTGGCCGTGACACTGCAGTAAGTACGTCACGTACGTCGATATGAATTCTGGAGTGCTGTCGAGGTCTCGGGGAGTGCGAGCGATGGACGCCGAGTCGGAGCCCTACGTCCGTCTCGCGACGATGCGGCAGCTGCACCAGGCCGTCGCCGATCTCAACACGGCGCGGAGCCTGGCCGACACCCTGCAGACGGTGGCCGACGGGATCGTCGCCAACCTCGGCTACGAGCTTGCCTGCGTCAACCTCGTCCGCCCCGACGGTGACCTCGTCGTCGCCGCCCTCGCCGGGAACCACGCCGCCGAGGCCCTGATCACCGGCCGCGTCGGCTCCCGCGCCTCCTGGGAACGCCGGCTGCTCATGGGCGAGGCGTGGGACGGGCTGCGGTTCATACCGCACACCGAGGGCTGGGTCCTCCTGGACGACGACGTGCCGCAGTGGCACACCGAGGGCCCGGAGCCGCGTTTCGAGGACGAGTGGCACCCGCAGGACCGGCTGTACGCCCCGATGTACGCGTCCGGCGGCGGCTCGGACCTGCTGGGCGTCATATCCGTCGACCGGCCGCGCAACGGACGCCGCCCGGGCGCCTGGGGCCGCGAGGCGCTCCATATGTACGCCTCGCAGTCCGCCATCGCGATCAGCAACGCCAGGCTCCGGGCCAACATGCAGCGGGCCCTGGTCCGGCTGGAGCGCGAGCAGCAGGCGCTCCGGGCCAGCGAGGAATCCTTCCGCCAGGCATTCGAGTACGCCCCCAGCGGCATGGCCATCGCCGAGCTGGGCGGTGACCAGCAGGGGCGGCTGCTGCGGACGAACGACGCGCTGTGCCGGCTGCTGGGCCGCCCCGCGTCGGTGCTGCGCCGCTACTCCTTCGCCGATCTGGTCCACCCCGAGGACATCGGCACCCTGCTCCGTACCTCCGCCGAGGGCGGCCGGGCCGAGCTGCGCCTGGGCCGGCGGGACGGCTCGTACCTGTGGGTGTCGCTGCGCAACTCCGTCGTCGCGGACACGGCGGACGGGCCGCGCTTCCTGCTGACGCACGTGGAGGACATCGAGGAGCGCAAGCGCCATGAGCTGAACCTCGCGCACCGCGCCTCGCACGACGCGCTCACCGGGCTGCCCAACAGCGCGGAGCTGCGGGCCCGGCTCGGCGCCCGGCTGTGCGCCCGGCCGGACGCGGCGGCGACGACGGACGTCGAGGCGGTGGACGCGGCGTACGGGGACGTGGACGAGACGCGGGGGCACTACCCGGTCGGCGGTCCGGGTGCGCACCCCTTCGACCACCACGTGCACGCAGTGGCGCCGGACACATCGCGGGACGACGGGGCGAAGGGGCTCGCGGTCCTCTTCTGCGACCTGGACGGCTTCAAGTCGATCAACGACCGCTTCGGGCACCACACGGGTGACGCGGTGCTCATCGAGGTGGCCCGGCGGCTGACCACCTGTGTCCGGGACGGGGACACCGTCGCCCGGCTCGGGGGTGACGAATTCGTCGTTCTCGCGGACGGCCTGGGTGCGGCGGACGCGGCTGACCTGGCCGTTCGCCTGCGCAATGCGATCATTCCGCCCATTCGGGTCGACGGGCGCGCGGTGCGCGTGGGGGCCAGTTTCGGCATCGGCTGGGCGGCCTGCGGGATGACCGCGGAAGAGGTGCTGCGCTCCGCCGACCAGCGGATGTACGTGGAGAAGCGGTCGCGGTCGAAGGTTCACCGCAGAGCCGGCTGACGTTCTTCCGCGCGTCCCCGCCCGGGTTCCCGCCGAGGTCCTTGTCAATTCTTGACATCGTCCATTCGAGGTAGGCTCGGCCGGTCGGCGACGGCCGGCGCTATTCGGCGACGGCTGACGACATGGTGAGGAGTGACCCAGGGATGGCCGGGAACAACGGCGCGAGCACACCCGAGGACGACGATCCGTTCGGCTACCTCTACGCGGACGGGCAGGCGGCCGGTGCGCAGCCGCCGGGACAGGGCGGCTACGGCTACCCGGGTCCCGCCGCCCAGCCGGGTGTGCCCCGGACCTCGTACAACCAGGTGCGGACCGTCGGTGAGCGCCAGTACGGGCAGCAGGTGCCGCAGCAGCAGGCGTACGGCTACCCGCCGCAGGCGCCCCAGGGCCAGTACGGTCAGCCCAGCCCGCAGTACGCCGCCCCGGAGACGTATCCCGGCGGCGCGGCCACCACACAGGTGCCGCAGCAGGGCGGTCGCGGCGGCGGTTCCGGCAAGGGCGGCCCGAACACCAAGGGCCTCCTGATCGCGGCGGTCGCGGTCGTCGCGGTGGTGCTCATCGGCATCGGCGCGGCGCTGATGACGAGCGACGGCGACAAGGACAAGAAGGCCGAGGCGAACGCCTCGCAGGGGCCCGGCTCGGAGGTCGAGGAGTCCCCCACGCCGGAGACGTCCCCGTCCTCCTCGGCCCCGGTGGAGCTCCCGAAGCAGGACGCGGCGGCGCTCCTGCTGGGCGGTTCGGCGGAGCTCGACAACTCCGTGAAGGGCGCCAAGAGCGCGAACGGGCAGTACATCAACCTCAACGAGGTGGGCCGTTCGGCGACCTGGTCCGTCGAGGTGCCGGAGGCCGGTGAGTACACGCTGTTCGTGACGTACGGCGTGCCGGGCAAGGACGCCAAGACCTCGCTGACGGTCAACCAGGAGGACCCGCGGTCCATCAACATGAAGAACTTCGCCAACGCCCCCGAGGGCGACCTGGAGAAGGGCTGGACGACGACGTACGCCTACGTCAACCTCGTCAAGGGCGCGAACACGCTGATGATCTCGTGCAACGAGGGCGATCAGTGCGACGCCAACCTGGACCAGCTGTCGCTGAAGGCCGGTCACCAGACCCGCTGACCGGCGCCCCGGCCATTCCGGCCCCCTCGCCTCCGGGCGAGGGGGCCGGTGCGTTTTCCGGGTCCGCTCAGCCCATCAGGGCGAGGAAGCCGGCGACCGTGGCGGCCATGGCCTCGCGGCCGGGGGCGATGTACTTGCGGGGGTCGACGCCCGTGGTGTTCTCGGCCAGGTGGGCGCGGACGGCGCCGGTGAACGCGGTGTTCAGGGCGGTGCCGACGTTGATCTTGACCATGCCGGAGGCGGCGACGGCCTGGCGGATCTCGTCGTCGGGGACACCGCTGGAGCCGTGCAGCACGAGCGGGACGGGGACGGCGGCGCGGAGCCGGCCGATGAGCTCGTGGTCGAGGGCGGCGGTGCGCTCGGTCATGGCGTGCGAGGAGCCGACCGCGACGGCGAGGGCGTCCACGCCGGTCGCGGCGACGTACGCGGCGGCCTCGTCCGGGTCGGTGCGGACGCCGGGGGCGTGGGCGTCGAGCGGGGCCTCGCCCTCCTTGCCGCCGACCTTGCCGAGCTCGGCCTCGATCCAGATGCCGCGCGCGTGGCCCCAGGCGACGGCCTCGGCGGTGGCCCGGACGTTGTCCTCGTAGGTGAGCTTGGACGCGTCGAACATCACGGAGCCGAAGCCCTCGTCGTGGGCCTGGTGGAGCAGGTCCACGGACTCGACGTGGTCGAGGTGCAGGGCGAGCGGCGCGGAGGAGGTCCTTGCGACGGCGGCGGCGGCCGCGGCGATGGCGGTGAGCCGGCCGCCGTGGAACTTCACGGCGTTCTCGGAGATCTGGAGGATGGCGGGCGCGCCGGCGCGTTCGGCGCCGGTGGCGATGGCCTCCGCGTGCTCCAGGGTGATGACGTTGAAGGCGGCGATCCCGCGTCCCTGGGCCTGGGCGGCCGAGACGAGTTCACCGGTGCTGACGAGCGGCATTGCTGACCTCTGTTGTTTCTCCGGGTCCGGCGGGCGGGCCCGGTGCGGGGCGGGGCGCGGCGTCAGGCCGCCCCCGCTGCGTGTTCCTCGATGGCGACGCGCGGCAGCAGCTCCTCGTACGCCGTGCGGTCGAAGTCGCCCGCGGTGGGGGCCAGCACGGTCGCCGTCGACAGTGCCACCGCCCGGCGCAGCCGGTCCGGCCAGCTCAGGGACTCCACGAGGCCGGAGAGCAGCCCGGCCACGGCGGAGTCGCCCGCTCCGGTCGGGTTGCCCTTGACCGGCGCGGGCGGCGAGGCCCGCCAGACGCCGTCCGGGGTGACGGCGAGCATGCCGTCCGGGCCGAGCGAGGCGATGACGCCGTGGGCGCCGCGGCGGCGGGCGTCGCGGGTGGCGCGCAGGGGCTCGCGGGAGCCGGTGAGCTGGGCGAGCTCGTCGGCGTTCGGCTTGATCAGGTCGGGGCGGGCGGCGATGCCCCGGCGCAGCGGTTCGCCGCTGGTGTCCAGGAGGACGGGGACGCCGGCGGTGCGGGCGAGCCGGACGAGTTCGCCGTACGCGCCGACGTGGATGCCGGGCGGGAGGCTGCCGCACAGGGCGACGGCGTCGGCGGTCTTCAGCAGGTCCGCGTACGCGCCGAGGAGGGCGGTCCACTCGTCGGCGGTGACGTGCGGTCCCGCCTCGTTGAACTGGGTGGTGTCGCCGGTCGCCGCGTCGGCCACGGCGAGCGTGCGGCGGGTGTCGCCGGAGACGGGGACGAGCGCGTCGGTGAGGGTGCCGCTCTGCCGGGGGAGCGCGGCGAGCAGGTCGCGCAGGACGCTCCCGGTGGCACCGCCGGCGAAGCCGGTGACGACGGTGTCGTGGCCGAGGGCGGTGAGGACGCGGGCGACGTTGAGGCCCTTGCCGCCGGGGCGCTCGGAGAGGTCGGTGACCCGGTGGCTGGAGTGCGGCACGAGGGCGGGGACGGAGTAGGTCAGGTCGAGTGCCGTGTTCAGCGTGACCGTGAGGATCACCGCGGCCGCCCCTTCGCGTTCGTTCCGTGCTGCGCGCTGATTCCCTGCCGGGAACGCGCTTTCCATGCTGGTTTCCCAGGCGATCATGCCAAAGAGGGGGCGGTCGGCCCAGACCTCGGGGCCAACCGCCGTCTCTTCGTTACGTGGGAGTCAGCTCGCCGCGGCCTCGGGCCGGACGATCCATTCGCCCTTGCGCATGACGCCCTTGAGGCGGAAGTCCTCGTCCAGAACGACCAGGTCGGCGTCCTTGCCGGGCTCCAGCGAGCCGACCTTGTCGTACACGCCGAGGAGTCGCGCCGGGTTGGCCGAGATCGACGTGACCACGTCCTCGACGGGGATGCGGTCGATGGTCACGGCGCGGTGGAAGGCGGTGTCCAGGGTGAGGGTGGAGCCGGCGATGGAGTTGCCCTCGACCAGCCGGGCGACGCCGTTCTCGACGTTCACGGCGAGCGGGCCGAGCTGGTAGACGCCGTCGCCGAAGCCAGCCGCGTCCATGGCGTCGGTGATGAGGGCGACGCGGTCGGCGCCCGCGTGGTGGTAGGCCAGTTCGAGCGCGGCCGGGTGCAGGTGCGTGCCGTCGTTGATCAGCTCGACGGTGACCCGCTCGTCCTCCAGGAGCGCGGCGATCGGGCCGGGCGCGCGGTGGCCGATGGCCGGCATCGCGTTGTAGAGGTGCGTGGCGACGGTGGCGCCCGCGTCGATCGCCTCGACGGTCTGCTCGTACGTGGCGTCGGTGTGGCCGATGGCCGCGATGACGCCGTGCTCGGCGAGCAGCCGTACGGACTCGATGCCGCCGGGCAGCTCGGTCGCGAGGGTGAACATCTTCGCGGTGCCGCGCGCGGCGTCCATCAGCTTGCGGACCTCGGCCGGGTCCGGGTGGCGCAGCAGGGCCTCGCTGTGGGCGCCCTTGCGGCAGGGGGAGATGAAGGGGCCCTCGAAGTGGATGCCGGCGAGGTCGCCCTGTTCGACCAGTTCCGAGAGGATGCCGGCGCGTTCGGCGAGGAAGTCCATCTCGCCGGTGACCGTGGAGGCGACGAGGGTCGTGGTGCCGTGCTCGCGGTGGGTGCGGACGCCGGTCAGGACCTCGTCCACGGTGCCGGAGGTGAAGGACGCGCCGCCGCCGCCGTGGTTGTGCATGTCCACGAAGCCGGGGACGATCCAGTGCCCGGAGAGGTCCAGGACCGGGGCGTTCTCGGCCTGGGTGCCGGAGATGCGGGTGCCTTCGACGGTCACCCGGCCGTCCTCGACGTTGCCGGTGGGCAGTACCACCCGGGCCCCTGCGAGAACGGTGCTGTCTGCGCGTCCGGCCATCAGGCGGATACCTCCGTGGAGAGTAGATCCCAGGCGAGCAGCCCTGCGCCCAGGCATCCGGCGGTGTCCCCGAGGGCCGCCGGGACGATGTGGGGCAGCTTCTGGAACGTGACGCGTTCCTCGACGGCCGCACGGAGTGGTGTGAACAAGGTTTCCCCGGCCTCGGCGAGCCCGCCACCGATGATGAGCGTGCGCGGGTCCAGCAGGGTGAGCGCGGTGACGAGTCCGGCGGCGAGCGCGTCGACGGCGTTCTGCCAGACCTCGACCGCCTTCGGGTCGCCGGATTCGACGGCCTTGGCGCAGTCGGCGGCGTCCGCCTTCGGGTCGCCGGACGCGGCCGCCCAGGCGCGGCTGACGGCGGAGGCGGAGGCCAGGGTCTCCAGGCAGCCGCGCTGGCCGCAGCCGCAGTCCGGGCCGTCCGGCCGGATCACGATGTGGCCGATCTCGCCCGCGTAGCCGTGGGCGCCCTCCTCGATCGCACCGGCGATGCCGATGGCTCCGGCGATCCCGGTGCCGAGGGGGATGAAGAGGAAGCGGTCGGCGCCCTGACCCGCGCCGATCCGGCCCTCGGCGAGCCCGCCGGTGCGGACGTCGTGGCCGAGCGCCACGGGTACGCCGCCGAGCCGTTCGCCGAGCAGCTGCCGCATGGGTACGTCACGCCAGCCCAGGTTCGCCGCGTAGACGGCGATCCCCTTCTCCGCGTCCACGATGCCGGGTACGGCGACACCGGCCGCGAGGGCGCTCTCGCCGAAGTGCTCCTCGCCGTACGCACGCAGGTCGGCGGCGAAGGTGAGGATCGACTCCACGACGGCGTCGGCGCCGCGCTCTCTGCCGGTCGCGCGCCGTGCCTCGTGGAGCAGGGCGCCGTCGGCCCCGACCAGTGCGGCCTTCATTCCGGTGCCGCCCACATCGAGGGCGATGACGTGTTTCACGTGGAACAGTTTCGCCCGAGGGACCCCAAAAGGTCTAGTCCACTAGTGCTGTTTGTTGCGCATCCATACAAAATCCCGGTACCGGTTACGGGGAAGGGCCCGGTTTGTCGAGAAGGCCGCCCGGGAAGGGCTCCGCGCCTGCCCGATCCCGGGTCCGTTCCCCGCCCGTGCAGGCCCTACTCCGGCAGGATCACGCTGCGCGAGAGGTTGCGCGGGTGGTCGGGGTCGTACCCCTTCGACTCGGCCAGGACCACCGCGAGCCGCTGGGCGCGGATCAGGTCGGCCATCGGGTCCGCCGTCCCGTGCGCGACGAGCGTCCCGCCGACCGCCGCGACCTCGCCGGCCAGCCCTTCGGGCAGGGCGCCGAAGACCCAGGCCACCCGGTTCGGACCGGTGATCGCGATCGGGCCGTGGCGGTACTCCATCGCCGGGTACGACTCGGTCCAGGCGCCCGCCGCCTCGCGCATCTTCAGCCCGGCCTCCTGGGCGAGACCGTAGGTCCAGCCGCGCCCCAGGAACGTCCACTGCTCGGCCGCGACCACCGCCTCGGCCAGCGGCTCGGTCACCGCCAGCTCCGCGTCGACCGCCGCCTCGGCGACCGTCTTCACGCCCGCGGGAAGCGGACCGGCCGCCTCCAGGCCCGCCCGCAGGAAGGCGAGCGCGGTCGTCGCGAACCGGGTCTGGACCACGGACTCCTCGTCCGCCCAGTCCAGCACCGCGACCGCGTCGGCGGCCTCCATGACCGGGGTCCTCGGGTCGCCGGTCAGGGCGACGGTCGCGGTCTTCCCGCGCAGCTCGCACAGGAGCGCCAGCACCTCGCTCGTCGTACCGGAGCGGGTGATCGCGACCACCCGGTCGTACGGCCGCCCCACCGGGAACTCCGAGGAGGCGTACGCGTCCGTCTCGCCCTGTCCCGCGGCCTCCCGCAGGGCCGCGTACGCGATGGCCATGAACCACGAGGTGCCGCATCCGGTGACGGCGACGCGCTCGCCCGGCTTCGGCAGCCCCTCGAACTCCGCGCCCGCCTGTGCGGCACGCCGCCAGCAGCTGGGCTGGGTGGCAATCTCAGATGCGGTACGCGACATGCGGAGCGGCTCCTTGTGGCTGGGCGGGCTCGGGGCGACGGAACGGGCCCGTAAGGGAACTGACGCGCCGTCGGTTAAAGGTCTGGACCAATAAGGCCCGTACGTCGAGACCTACTTAGCAGTCGCCGCGGGCCCCGTGCAATGCTGCTGCGTTGTGGAAGCGATACCTCCGTGGTGTAGACCTCTACGCCGGTGGCGGGGAAAATCGCAGCTCACCCGCAGTGCCCCGCGCGGACGCGGGAGCCGCGGGCGGTGTAATCGACGAGGACGGACTGAGCTGTGCGACGGCGTTACTTGGGACTGACGGCGGCTGTCGCCGTGATGGGGATGACGGCCACGCTGTCGGGCTGCGGCACGAGCGGCGGCTCCGGCGACGTGACGCTGAAGCTGGTCGCGGCCGACTACGGCACGAGCGAGGCGAACAAGTCAGACAAGTACTGGGACGGCGTCGCCCGCAGCTTCGAGGCGACCCACCCCGGGATCAAGGTCGACGTGACCGTCCTGCCCTGGACCGACATCGACCGCGACGTCGCCAAGATGGTCAAGGACGGCAAGGCCCCCGACATCGCGCAGATCGGCGCCTACGCGGACTACGCGAAGGCCGGGAAGCTCTACTCCGCCGACGAGATGCTGAGCATCCCCACCCAGGCGAACTTCCTGCCGAAGCTGATCGACGCGGGGCAGGTCAACCGCATCCAGTACGGGCTGCCGTTCGTCGCCTCCACCCGGCTGCTCTTCTACAACAAGAAGCTCTTCTCGCAGGCCGGCCTCAACGCCCCCAGGACCTGGAGCGACATAGCCTCCGACGCCGCCGCGCTCAAGCAGCGCGGGGTGTCCTACCCCTTTGCGCTGCCGCTCGGGCCGGAGGAGTCCCAGGCCGAGACCCTGATGTGGATGCTCAGCGGGGGCGGCGCCTACACCGATGAGGTCGGCTCGTACGACATCGCCTCCGAGCAGAACGTCAAGACGTTCGACTGGCTGAAGTCGAACCTCGTGGACAAGGGCCTCGTCGGCCCGGTCGCCCCCGGCAAGCTGAACCGCGCCAAGGCGTTCGAGGAGTTCTCGAAGGGGAAGGTCGGCATGCTCAACGGCCACCCCACGCTGATGGAGGAGGCGCAGAAGCAGGGCGTCAGCGTCGGCATGGTCCCGCTGCCCGGCGAGCACGGTCCGACCGAGGGGTCGATGGGCGTCGCCGACTGGATCATGGGCTTCAAGCAGAACGATCACCGGGTCGAGATCGGCAAGTTCTTCGACTACCTGTTCACCGACAAGAACGTGATCCAGTTCGCCGACATGTACGACCTGCTGCCGCCCACGAACAGCGCGTCGGCGGCGATGGAGGACGACGCCAAGTACAAGCCGCTGCACCAGTTCCTGGCGGCGCTGCCGGAGTCGGAGTTCTACCCCTTCGGCAAGACGTCCTGGGCGGCGGCGAGCGAGTCGATCAAGGAGAACATCGGCAAGGCGGTCGAGCCCGGGTCCAGCCCGCAGAGTGTGCTGGAGCGGATATCGCGGGATGCGACGACGGCGGAAGCGGCGGAGTAGCCTCCGCGTTCCGCGGGGGTGGGGCGCGCCATATATTGGCTGATATGACCGCCCACCCCCCGAACGGCCCTGCCGAGTCCGCGCCGCTGTCCGACCGCGATCGTGCGGTGCTTGCTGTGGAGCGGCAGTCGTGGGCGGGGGCGGGGGCGAAGGAGCGGGCGATCCGGGAGCGGCTGGGGTTGTCGCCGACGCGCTATTATCAGTTGCTGAATGCGTTGCTGGATGACCGGCGGGCGCTGGAGGAGGACCCGGTGACGGTGAATCGCCTTCGGCGCGTACGGGATGCCCGGCGGGGGCGGCGGTAGGAAGCGCGTGCGGCTGCGCTGCGCCTGCGGCGGACCTGTTCCCCTACCCGCCCCTTCCCGAAACCGGGGGCTCCGCCCCGGACCCCGCGCCTCAAACGCCGGCGGGGCTGGATCGTGCGGCGGCCACTTCAAGCCCCTGCGGCGATTGAGCAGCGGGGGCGCGGGGATACGCTCAACGCATGGGCACCCCACAGACCACCGCAGGCCGCACCGGGCTGGAAGCCATCCTCGCCCGCCCGGCCCACGCCCTCGTCGCGCTCGACTTCGACGGGACGCTGGCGGACATCGTGCCGGACCCCGAGCAGGCGCGGGCGCACCCCGGAGCCGTGGCGGCGCTCGCCGCCCTCGCGCCGAAGGTCGCGTCCGTGGCCGTGATCACCGGGCGCCCCGCCGAGGTAGCCGTGCGGTATGCCGGGGTCGCCGGAGTCGAAGGGCTCGACCACCTCGTCGTGCTCGGGCACTACGGCGCCGAGCGCTGGGACGCCGTGACCGGGACCGTGCACGCCCCCGAACCGCACCCGGGCGTCGCGGCCGTGCGCGCCGAGCTCCCCAGCGTGCTGGGGGAGGCCACGAGCTGGATCGAGGACAAGGGCCACGCCCTCGCCGTGCACACCCGCCGTGCCGCCGACCCGCAGGCCGCGTTCGACGCGCTGCGCGGGCCCCTCGGCGAGCTGGCCGCGCGCCACGGGCTGATCGTGGAACCGGGGCGCCTGGTCCTGGAGTTGCGGCCGCCGGGCATGGACAAGGGCGTCGCGCTCACCGAGTACGTGCGCGAGATCGGCGCCACGTCCGTGCTGTACGCGGGCGACGACCTGGGCGACCTTGCCGCGTTCGCGGCCGTGGAGAAGCTCCGGACACGGGACGAGGACGCCGTCCCGGGGCTGCTCATCTGCAGCGGCAGCGCCGAGGTGCCGGAGCTTGCCGACCGCGCCGACCTGTCCCTGCCCGGCCCGGGCGCGGTCGTGGCGTACCTGCGGGAACTCGCCGACCGCCTCGCCTAGGGCCTTTCCTTTGGATCATGCCGGGCTCGCGGGCTGATCCAAAGGAAAGACCCAGTCGCTAAGCGCGCCGCAGCGCGTCCAGCTGGTCCAGGAACCACTGCTGCGGCGGCAGCGCGGTGGCCGCCTCGGCCAGCCGTTCCGTGCGGGCGGCCCGCGCGTCGTCCGGGAGCGTCAGCGCCTCGTGCAGCGCGTCGGCCGTGGCCGAGACGTCGTACGGGTTGACCGTGAACGCGTGCTCGCCCAGCTCCTCGTACGCGCCGGCCTCCCGCGACAGGACCAGCGCGCAGCCCTCGTCGGAGACGACCGGGACCTCCTTGGCGACCAGGTTCATGCCGTCCCGGATCGGGTTGACGAGGGCGACGTCGGCCAGCCGGTACGCGGCGAGCGAGCGGGCGAAGTCGTCCTTCACGTGCAGGACGACCGGGGTCCAGCCGTCCGTGCCGTACGTCTTGTTGATCGCGTCGGCGACCCGCTGGACCTCCGCGGTGTACTCCCGGTAGACCGCGAGGTCCTGGCGCGAGGGGTAGGCGAAGGCGACGTGCACGACGCGTTCGCGCCATTCGGGGCGCTCGTCCAGCAGCGTGCGGTAGGCGTGGAGGCCCCGGACGATGTTCTTGGACAGCTCCGTGCGGTCGACCCGGACGACGGTCTTCCGGTCGGGCCCGATCTGCTCGCGCAGGGCCGCCATCCGCTCGTCCACGTCCGCCTCGTGCGACCGGCTCCGCAGGAATCCGGCGTCGGCGCCCAGACCGTGGACGCCGATGCGGGTGCGGCCGGTGCCGCCCAGGATCTCCGTGCAGCAGCTGATGAAGGCGTCCGCCCAGCGGCGGGTCAGGAAGGCGGCGCGGTCGGCGCCGAGGATGCCGCGCAGCAGCTGTTCGGCGATGTCGTCGGGGAGCAGCCGGAAGTAGTCGACGGGCGCCCACGGGGTGTGCGAGAAGTGGCCGATCCGCAGGTCGGGGCGGAGCTCGCGGAGCATGCCGGGGACCAGCGAGAGGTGGTAGTCCTGCACCAGGACGGCCGCGCCCTCGCCCGCCTCCTCGGCCAGCGCCTCGGCGAAGGCCCGGTTGTACGTCTCGAAGGAGGCCCACTGCCTGCGGAACTCCGCGTCGAAGACGGGCTCGACGGGCGTCTGGTACAGCATGTGGTGGACGAACCACAGCACGGAGTTGGCGATGCCGTTGTACGCGTCGGCGTGCACCCCGGCGTCGATGTCGAGCATCCGGACGCCCGGCTCGCCGACCCCCCGGCGCACCGCCTCGCGGTCGCCGTCGCCGAGGGCGGCGCAGACCCACATCTTGTCGTCCACGGCGCTGAGGCCGGAGACGAGTCCGCCCCCGCCCCGTTTCGCTTCGAGGGTGCCGTCGTCGCCCACGGCGTACGAGACGGGGCCGCGGTTGGACGCGACGAGGACCTGGGCAGCGGGCTGGGGGGCGTGCTCGGAGACCATGGCCGGAATCTAGCCCGAACCCGATCCGTCCAAACGTACGAAGCCGGACGGCGTGGGGGTCGTGATCAGGCCGCGCGGCGTGCCACGTACTCCTCGATCTCGCACATGGGCGGCCTCTCCTGCGTGTCGACGGGGTACGTGCGCGGTACGAACCCGTCCGGTCCGCGTTCGTACTGGGTCAGCGAGGGGCGCACCAGATGGCCGCGGGAGAGCCGCACCTGCGCGGTGCGGTAGATCGCGGCGGCCATCCGGCCGAGCGCCTGGCCGTCCTGGTGGCGGTGGACGCGGACGCCGACGTCCACCTGGGCGAGGGCGTCGAGGCCCACGGTGTGCAGCGCGTCCACGAGCAGGCCGAGCTCGACCCCGTAACCGACCGGGAAGGGCAGCCGCTCCAGGAGTGAGCGGCGTACGGCGTACTCGCCGCCCAGGGGCTGGACGAAGCCCGCGAGCAGCGGCCAGTGGAGGTTCAGCAGGGGGCGGGCCACCAGCTCGGTGACGCGGCCGCCCTGGCCGGGCAGCTCGCCGAGCGGACGGTCGTACATCGCCTTGACGAACTGCACCTCGGGGTGGGCGAGGAGCGGGCCGACGATGCCGGAGACGAAGTCCGCCGAGAAGTCCTTCAGGTCCGCGTCGATGAAGCACAGGATGTCGCCGCTGGTCACCAGGAGCGACCGCCACAGCACCTCGCCCTTGCCGGGGAGAGCGGGGAGGCGGGGCAGGATCGCGTCGCGGTGGACGACCCGGGCGCCCGCGCGCCGGGCGACCTCGGCGGTGGCGTCCGTGGAGCCCGAGTCGATCACGACCAGCTCGTCCACCAGCGGAATGCGCTCCATCAGCTCGCGCCGGATCGTGGCGACGATGTCGCCGACGGTCGCGGCCTCGTTGAGGGCCGGTAGAACGACGCTCACGCCCGTACCGTTCGCGGCGGCCCGCGCACTCCCCGGCGGGTGGTCGGCGGCTGACCAGGAACGCCTGGTCAGCCAGCGTTCGACCTCTTCGAGCACGGTCGATACTCCCTGTATGTGATCCATCTCGCGGTACGGACGGCTATCTCACCCGTCCGGTCCTTCGGTTACAGTCTTGAACAACGCGGACGGCCATCACATGCCGGGGTCGGTCCGCCGACAAACGCGCGGATCCAAGATCCGTTGCCACAGCGCTCATCCAGAGGGACAGAGGGAACGGCCCGTTGAAGTCCCGGCAACCCTCCCGCCGACCGCGAGGTCAGGTGGGGAAGGTGCCAATTCCGTCTCGCGGCGAAACGCGCCGTGAGGAAGATGAGGAGAAAGGGCCTCGCCATCATGGCTGTTGAAACCGTCGCAGCACACACCGAATCCTCTGTGGACCTGGGTCCCGCCGCGGCACTTTCCTGTCGCGAGTGCGGTGAACGGTTCGCACTCGGTCCCCTTTTCGCCTGCGCGTCCTGTTTCGGGCCGCTCGAAGTGGCGTACGACCTGCCGAGCGGCTCCTCCGACGAGCTGAAGAAGCGCATCGAGGCCGGCCCGAACAACATCTGGCGTTACGCGCCGCTGCTGCCGGTGCCCGCCGATGTGGCCGACAAGCCCAATCTCAACCCCGGCTTCACCAAGCTGGTCAAGGCCGACAACCTCGCCCGCGAGCTGGGTGTGACCGGCGGCCTGTACGTGAAGGACGACTCCGGCAACCCGACGCACTCCTTCAAGGACCGCGTCGTCGCCATCGCCGTCGAGGCCGCCCGCGCCTTCGGCTTCACCACGCTCTCCTGCTCCTCGACCGGCAACCTCGCCGGTGCGGTCGGCGCCGCCGCCTCGCGGGCCGGCCTGCGCTCCTGCGTGTTCATCCCGCACGACCTGGAGCAGGGCAAGGTCGTCATGGCCGCGGTGTACGGCGGTGAGCTGGTCGGCATCGAGGGCAACTACGACGACGT
Organism: Streptomyces sp. NBC_00523; assembly: GCF_036346615.1. NCBI lineage: Bacteria > Bacillati > Actinomycetota > Actinomycetes > Kitasatosporales > Streptomycetaceae > Streptomyces > Streptomyces sp. NBC_00523. Next base: position 4,042,217 of record NZ_CP107836.1, read on the forward strand.
CAACCGCTTCTGCTCCGAGCTCATCGGCGACCCGCTGGGCGAGGGCTGGGGGTTCGTCAACGTCAACCTGCGTCCGTACTACGGCGAGGGTTCCAAGACGCTCGCGTACGAGATCTGCGAGCAGCTCGGCTGGCAGCTGCCCGACCAGATCGTCATCCCGATCGCGTCCGGCTCGCAGCTCACGAAGATCGACAAGGGCCTCCAGGAGCTGATCAAGCTCGGCCTGGTCGAGGACAAGCCGTACAAGATCTTCGGCGCCCAGGCCGAGGGCTGCTCCCCGGTCTCCACCGCCTTCAAGGCCGGTCACGACGTGGTCCGCCCGCAGAAGCCGAACACGATCGCCAAGTCCCTCGCGATCGGCAACCCGGCCGACGGCCCGTACGTCCTGGACATCGCCCGCCGCACCGGCGGCGCCGTCGAGGACGTCAACGACGAGCAGGTCGTGGACGCGATCAAGCTGCTGGCCCGCACCGAGGGCATCTTCGCCGAGACGGCGGGCGGGGTGACGGTCGGCGTGACGAAGAAGCTGATCGACGCGGGCCTGCTCGACCCGGCGCTCACCACCGTCGTCCTGAACACGGGTGACGGCCTCAAGACGCTGGACGCGGTGGCCGACACCTCGCAGGCGACCGCCACGATCCGCCCGAGCCTGGACGCCTTCCGCGCCGCCGGACTCGCCACCAGCTGACCACCCGAGACTTCAGGAAGGCACCGCCATGAGCGTCAAGGTCCGCATTCCCACCATCCTCCGCACCTACACCGGCGGCCAGGCCGAGGTTCCGGCCGAGGGTGCGACCCTCTCCGAGGTCATCGCCTCGCTGGAGAAGGACCACCCGGGCATCGCCGCCCGCGTGCTGGACGACCAGGGCAAGCTGCGCCGCTTCGTCAACGTGTACGTCAACGACGACGACGTGCGTTTTGAAGGCGGCCTGGACGCGGCCACCCCGGACGGTGCCGGCGTCTCGATCATCCCCGCGGTGGCCGGCGGCTGCTGAGCCCAAAGCTCCGTAGCGTCACCGCAATTGCCCCCTCCGCGAGAGAAGCGGAGGGGGCAATTCTGCATGGTTGAGCGGGGTAGAGTGTGGGAAGTCCCCTTCGCTGCCCGTGCCCCTCGCATATGAGAATGCGCCGCGCCACGATCAGAAGCAGCCAATGTGCCTGCGCCTCTTGCGCCTTAAGTCGCCTTTGTCGGGCCCGACTTGCCCCGCAAACTCATGAATTCCTCATATTCGGGCGATCGGCGCTGCGCAGAATTGTCGTCCGATTGACCTGTTGCACAGGGCAGTTGGGCAGATACATTCAGCCGCGGTCGACGCGCTTCGGCGCACACACGTTACAGGGGAGTTAGGCATGGCTCAGGGCACCGTCAAGTGGTTCAACGCGGAGAAGGGGTACGGCTTCATCGCGGTCGACGGTGGTGCGGATGTATTCGTCCACTACAGCGCGATCCAGATGGACGGGTACCGCACCCTCGAAGAAGGTCAGCGGGTCGAGTTCGAGATCTCGCAGGGCCAGAAGGGGCCGCAGGCGGACATGGTCAAGCTCGCCGTCGGCTGAGCCCGGCACGGCACGTCGGCCGCGACGCCACGCACGTACGAAGGGTCCGTACCTAGGGGTACGGGCCCTTCGCGTTGCCCAGGTGCGTCCTGGGGTCGCCGGGGTTGTCCACACTCCGGCCGGGGGCGCTTGCACTCTCGGGGGTCGAGTGCTAATCATTGGGCTTAGCACTCTCCAGGTGAGAGTGACAGAATTTTGGACCGGGCCGGTGAGGCCCGCAGGCCAGGCGGGAAGGAACCGCAGGGCACGCAGGCCGTCCGTCGCGGGCGCCACTCGGTCCGGAGCAATCCACCCCTGTCCGGGAGGACCACTTCACATGGCCAAGATCATCGCGTTCGACGAGGAGGCCCGGCGCGGTCTCGAGCGCGGCATGAACCAGCTCGCCGACGCCGTCAAGGTCACCCTTGGCCCCAAGGGCCGCAACGTCGTCCTCGAGAAGAAGTGGGGCGCCCCCACGATCACCAACGATGGTGTTTCCATCGCCAAGGAGATCGAGCTGGAGGACCCGTACGAGAAGATCGGTGCGGAGCTGGTCAAGGAGGTCGCCAAGAAGACGGACGACGTCGCCGGCGACGGTACGACCACCGCCACCGTTCTCGCCCAGGCGCTCGTCCGCGAGGGCCTGCGCAACGTGGCCGCGGGTGCGAACCCGATGGCTCTCAAGCGGGGCATCGAGAAGGCCGTCGAGGCCGTCTCCGCCGCCCTCCTGGAGCAGGCCAAGGACGTGGAGACCAAGGAGCAGATCGCTTCGACCGCCTCCATCTCCGCCGCCGACACCCAGATCGGCGAGCTCATCGCCGAGGCCATGGACAAGGTCGGCAAGGAAGGCGTCATCACCGTCGAGGAGTCCCAGACCTTCGGTCTGGAGCTGGAGCTCACCGAGGGTATGCGCTTCGACAAGGGCTACATCTCGGCGTACTTCGCCACCGACATGGAGCGCATGGAGTCGTCCCTGGACGACCCGTACATCCTGATCGTCAACTCCAAGGTCAGCAACGTGAAGGACCTCCTTCCGCTGCTGGAGAAGGTCATGCAGTCCGGCAAGCCGCTGCTGATCATCGCCGAGGACGTCGAGGGCGAGGCCCTGTCGACCCTGGTCGTCAACAAGATCCGCGGCACCTTCAAGTCCGTCGCCGTCAAGGCCCCGGGCTTCGGCGACCGCCGCAAGGCCATGCTCGGTGACATCGCCATCCTCACGGGCGGCACCGTCATCTCCGAGGAGGTCGGCCTCAAGCTGGAGAACGCCGGTCTCGACCTGCTCGGCCGCGCCCGCAAGGTCGTCATCACCAAGGACGAGACGACGATCGTCGACGGCGCCGGTGACAGCGACCAGGTCCAGGGCCGCGTCAACCAGATCCGTGCCGAGATCGAGAACTCCGACTCGGACTACGACCGCGAGAAGCTCCAGGAGCGCCTGGCGAAGCTGGCCGGCGGCGTGGCGGTCATCAAGGCCGGTGCCGCCACCGAGGTCGAGCTCAAGGAGCGCAAGCACCGCATCGAGGACGCGGTGCGCAACGCCAAGGCCGCCGTCGAGGAGGGCATCGTCGCCGGTGGTGGCGTGGCTCTGCTCCAGGCCTCGGCCGTCTTCGAGAAGCTGGAGCTCTCGGGCGACGAGGCGACCGGCGCCAACGCCGTCAAGCTCGCGCTGGAGGCCCCGCTGAAGCAGATCGCCGTCAACGGTGGTCTCGAGGGTGGCGTCGTCGTGGAGAAGGTGCGCAACCTGGCCGTCGGCCACGGTCTGAACGCCGCGACCGGCGAGTACGTCGACATGATCGCCGAGGGCATCCTCGACCCGGCGAAGGTCACGCGTTCCGCGCTGCAGAACGCCGCGTCGATCGCCGCGCTGTTCCTCACCACCGAGGCCGTCATCGCTGACAAGCCGGAGAAGGCCGCCGCGGCCGCTCCGGGCGGCATGCCGGGCGGTGACATGGACTTCTGATCCTGACGGATCGGCAGTTCCAGCAGTACCGAGCACCGGCCCCCGGGGATGCGTCCCCGGGGGCCGGTGTCTTTGTGTGTACGTGTACGCGTGGGAGCTCAGCCCGCGTCGAGGCCGTCCACGAGGCGGGTGAGGAAGCGGTCGAACATCGCGTCCGGGGTGACCGGCCGCCCCGCCGTCGCCAGCGCGTCCGCGAGCTCCGGATGGCTGCCGTCCGCCGCGACCTCCGCCAGATACACCGCCTCGGCGGCCGCCCGCCCGGGGTCCTGGGCCGCGCGGGCCTGGCCGACCTCGTAGGCCACATGGGCCGCCACGAAGGACGTGAGCTGGGCGAAGATCTCCAGCCGGGCCGCCCCGTCGAGCCCGATGGGCCGCAGCGCCGCGAGGGCGTGCTCCACGAAGGCGAGCGTGCGGGGGCCCAGGGTGCGGCGGGCCTGCACGGCGGCGGGCAGCCAGGGGTGGCGGAGCATGTTCGCGCGCTGGTGGCGGCCGATGGTCTTGAGGTCGGCGCGCCAGTCGCCGGTGAGCGGGCCGTCCGTCGGCAGCTCACCGGAGACGTGGTCGATCATCAGGTCGAGCAGCGTCTCCTTGTCGGGGGCGTAGCTGTACAGCGACATGACGCCGGCGCCCACCTCCGCGGCGACCCGCCGCATGGTGACCGCGTCGATGCCCTCGGCGTCCGCGACGGCGACCGCGGCGGCCGTGATCGCCTCGCGGCTGAACGCGGGTCTGCGGCCGCGCCGGGGCCGGTCCTGCTCCCGCCAGAGAACGCGTGGATCGATGCCTCCGGCACCTTCGGTGCGGGTCACGTGCTCAGCCTCTCTCACCCGGGTCGCCTCCGCGGTCCATCCAAGCATCCAGTATTCTCGTACTTAGTACGAGAATAGAGTGCGGGTTGCCGCACCGCTGCGTGACGTACCGATGGAGGCGAAAGATGACCCGACCGACGCACCACGCCCGCCCCCGGCCCGCATGGACGCCGTCGTCCGCGAAGCCGCCGCTCGCCTCCCGGCTGATGCGTGCCTCCTGGCGCGGGCTGCCCGCCGCGCGCCACAAGGTGGGCGTGGAGCGCGGTCTGACGGTCTCCGCCGCCGACGGCAGTCCCCTGCTCACCGACCACTACTTCCCGCGCGCCGAGGGCGACTTCCCGACCCTCCTGGTCCGTACGCCGTACGGGCGGGGAGTGCCGTGGTCCCCGCAGTACGGCATCCTCTTCGCCGAACAGGGCTTCCATGTGGTCGTGCAGAGCTGCCGGGGAACGGGCGGCTCGGGCGGCGGCTTCCACCTCTGGCGCAACGAGCCCGCCGACGGCCTCGCGGCGGTCGGCTGGCTGCGCGAACAGCCCTGGTTCGACGGGCGGTTGGGCACCGTCGGCCCCAGCTACCTCGGGTACGTCCAGTGGGCGCTGGCCCTCGATCCCCCGCCGGAGCTGAAGGCCATGGTGGTGCAGGTGGGGCTGCACGATCCGTACGCCCTCTTCCACACCGACGGCGTCCTCAATCTGGGGACCGCGCTCGCCGTGGGCGCCGGCATGACCTACCAGCACCGGGGTATGGGCGCGTTCCTCCGGGCGACCCTGCGCCTCCAGCGCCGGCTGCGCTCCGCCGTCACCGCGCGTCCGCTGCGCGGGGCGTACGCGGACGAGCTCGGCGGTGAGATCCCCTGGCTGGACGAGGTGATGGCCCACCCGGACGCGGACGACCCGTACTGGGAGGGCGCGTCCCTGGCCGGGGCGGCGGAAGGGGCGACGGCCGTGCCCACCGCCCTCATCACCGGCCGGTACGACGCCCTGGTGGACCAGACCCTCGCGCAGTACGGCCGGCTGCGCGGGGCGGGCGGCGAGGCGTCCCTGCTCGTCGGCCCGTGGACCCACACCTCGGCGCTCCAGGCGGGCTGGGCCGAGGTGTTCGCCGAATCCCTGGCCTGGCTCCGGGCCCACCTGTGCGACGACCCGTCCGGTCTGCGCCCGACGCCGGTCCGTGTGCACGTGGGCGGCGCGGAGGCGGGCGTCCGGGACCTGGACGCGTGGCCCCCGGAGGCGTCCACGGCCTCCTGGTACCCGACCGCCGACGGCCACCTCACCCATGAGGCCCCCACGGACACCGCGCCCGTGGCCTCCTTCCGCCACGACCCGGAGGACCGGGTCCCCACGCTGGGCGGCGCGCTGCTCTCCCGTACGGCGGGGGAGCGGGACAACGCGTCCCTGGAGGCGCGCGCGGACGTCCTCACGTTCACCGGGCCCGCCCTGGACGGACCCCTCACCGTCCTCGGCCCGGTCTCCGCCCGGATCAGCGCCTCCACGGACACGGGGCACGGCGAGGTGTTCGTCCGGCTGTGCGATGTGGACCCGGAGGGCCGGTCGGTCAACGTCTGCGACGGCCTGGCCCGCCTGCGCACCACGGGCACGGATCCGGTCCGTGTGACGGTCCCGATGACCCCGACCGCCCACCGCTTCGCCCCGGGCCACCGTGTCCGCTGGCAGATCAGCCCCGGCCCCCACCCGCGCTATGCCCTGAACCCGGGCACGGGGGAGTCCCGGACCGACGCGACGGAGTTCGTACCCGTACGGGTGACGGTGCACGCGGACTCGGAGTTGACGCTGGCGGTGGTGGAGGACTGAGCGAACCCGTTGCGTATCTGAACGCAAAAAGATGACGAGATATTGCATGCGAGCCTCACGCTGAGGAAATCTCCTCGCATAAGTCTTGTGGGCGGGCCGCCGCGCGCCCTACTGTCGCCTCACTCATGACGGTGGCGGCCTCCCCACGCGTGTACGGCTGTTGAGCCCCGTCGACTCCTCAGAGAAACGGGCATGCGATGTCACGGAAGATCGCCGCTGTCGCGGCGGCGGTGCGAAGACCGCGCCGGGCCGGGCTGTACGCGTCCACGGTCGCCTCGGTGACCGCGGCCGCCGTCGGGTTCGGGGTGCTGGCCGGTGCGCCCGCGCTCGCGGGGCCCCGGCCCGCCGCCGCTCCGGCCCCGGTCGTCACGCGCGCCGCGCTCGATCCCGCGCTGGTGCGGGGGCGGGGCGCGAAGGTGGCGTTCGTGGAGCAGGAGGCCGAGAACGCGGTCACCAACGGCACGGTCATCGGGCCGGACCGGGAGGCGTACACGCTGCCGTCCGAGGCGTCGGGGCGCAAGGCGGTCAAGCTGACGCCCGGGCAGCACGTGGAGTTCACGCTGCCCGCGGCGGCCAACGCGATCACCGTGCGCTACAGCATCCCGGACGCGCCGGGCGGCGGCGGGATCACGGCGCCGCTGGACGTCGCGGTGAACGGCTCCAAGCGGTCCACGATGACGCTGACCTCGCAGTACTCCTGGCTGTACAACCAGTACCCGTTCTCCAACGACCCGGGCGCCGGGCTCCTCCACCCCGACTGGTGGATCACCGAGTGCGGCTGCGTACCCGCGGAGACGACGCCCGCCCCGGTCGTGGACAAGCCGTTCCGGCCGAGCCACTTCTACGACGAGCAGCGCCTCCTGCTCGGCCGTACGTACCGGGCGGGCGACACCGTACGGCTGACCGTGCCGGCCGGGAGCCGGGCCGCGTGGACGGCGATCGACCTGCTGGACTCCGAGCGCGTCGGGCTGCCGCACGTCGAACTCCTCGCCGCCAACGTCCTCGCGTTCGGGGCCGATCCGACCGGGCGGCACGACGCGGCGGGGGCGATCGAGAAGGCGATCGCGTTCGCCCGGCGCACCCATCTGAAGGTGTACATCCCGCCGGGGACCTACCGCGTGGACCGGCACATCGTCGTGGACGACGTCACGATCACCGGCGCGGGCAGCTGGTACACGAAGATCAAGGGCCGCGAGGTCGCGCTCGCCGAGCCCGCCGCGGACGGCTCGACGCACACCGGCGTCGGCTTCTACGGGAAGTCCGCGGCCGAGGGCGGCAGCCGCAACGTGCATCTGTCCGGCTTCGCCATCGAGGGCGACGTGCGCGAGCGCATCGACACCGACCAGGTCAACGCGATCGGCGGTGCGATGAGCGATTCGACCATCGCGGGCCTGCACATCAGCCACACCAAGGTCGGTATGTGGTTCGACGGCCCGATGGAGAACCTGAAGGTCTCCGACACCGTGATCGTGGACCAGATCGCGGACGCCATCAACTTCCACACGGGCGTGACCGATTCACGGGTCACGAACACCTTCGTACGCAACTCGGGCGACGACGGCCTCGCCATGTGGGCCGAGAAGACCACCAACGCCCGCAACACCTTCGACCACAACACCGTCCAGACCCCGGTCCTCGCCAACGGCATCGCGGTCTACGGCGGCAGCGACATCACCGTCTCCGACAACCTGGTCGCCGACCCGGTCCGCGAGGGCAGCGCCCTGCACCTCGGCTCCCGCTTCGGCGCCGAGCCCTTCGCAGGCAAGGTGGACCTCGCGCGCAACACCACGGTCCGCGCGGGGACGTTCGAGCTGAACTGGAAGATCGGGCTCGGCGCGCTGTGGGTCTACGCGCTGGACCGGAGCATCGACGGCGCCGATATCCGGGTCACCGGCAACGACTTCCTGGACAGCACGTACAACGCGGTGATGCTGGTCTCGGACTGGGGGGTGAAGGACCAGTACGTCATCAAGAACATCCACTTCAAGGACATCAGGGTCGACGGCACGGGCACCTCGGTGCTGAGCGCCCGCGCGGCGGGCGGCGCCACCTTCGAGAACGTGGACGCGCGCAACGTGGGCGCGGTGGGCGTCAACAACTGCGGCTCGTTCAACTTCCCTTCGACCGGTTCGGAGTTCGGCCTCACGGACCTGGGCGGCAACGACGGCGGCTGGCTCGCGCCGTGGCTGCTGCCCAACACGATCACCTGCGACGACCGCCCGGAGGTGGTCCCGCCTCCGGCGCCGACCGCGTGGTGAGGCGTAAGCCCTAGTCGGTGGCCGGTCCGGGCGGGCCGGCCACCCCTATGCACGCCTCGTTGCCCTCGGGGTCGGCAAGGACCCAGTTGTGCGGGGCGTCCGCGTCGTTCAGCAGCCGGCCCCCGGCGGCCAGGGCGGCGGCGATCCGGGCCTCGGCCCGGTCGTGCGGCACCCATACGTCGACGTGGACGCGGTTGCGCTGGGGGCGCGGGGTGTCCAGCTGCTGGAAGTAGAAGGGGGCGCCGCGCCTGCGCGGGTCGACCAGGTCCTCGGGGCTGCCCGCGCGGTGCTCGTAGCCGAGCAGGGCGCGCCAGAACGCGACCACGGCGGGGCCGTCGAGCGCGTCGACGGTGACCTGCACGGTCTGGATGAAGGACGGGTCGGCGGTCAGGCCGAGGGTCCGGGCCGCCTCCGATATCCGCCGGGCCGACTCGACATGACGGCTGGTCATCCCGAAGTACTCATCGGTGAGCGTGATCAGCCGTACGGTCACGCCGTCCCGTCGCACGTCGATGTCCGGGTGGTCGTCGCCGAGGTCCGGCAGCTCGCCGATGGCCTGCGCGAAGCGCGTACCGGCCGTGAATGATCCGCCGGTGCGGAAGTGCGCGCACGCGCCCTCGCCGACGACGCGCCAGTCCTCCAGGCCGGCGGTCTCGTGGAACTGCTGCGGCCTGATACGCACGGTGGTGTCGCCCCCGAAGGTCATAGGCTCACGCTAGCGCGGGGGTCTGACAACGGCCCCCGCACGCAGGGAAACCCGCTGTTCACGCGACCGAGGGAGACCTCCGGCATGGCCGTCATCCACCGCACCACCCTGTCGCCGACCAAGCTCGAACTGCTCACCGCCTGGCTCCCCACCCGCCCCTGGTACGTGGGCCCCACGCGCCCCTCCCTGATCAAGTCCGGCGGTTTCCGGCTGGACGATCCGCAGGGCGAGGTGGGCATCGAGCTCATGGTGGTCACCGACACCTCGGGCGACGTGCCGGTGCCGTACTTCGTGCCGCTCACCTACCGGGGCGCCGCGCTCGCGGGCGCGGAGGACGCGCTCGTCGGCATGACCACGCACGGGGTGCTCGGGAAGCGCTGGGTGTACGACGGCTGCCATGACCCGGTCCTGGTGGCGCAGCTGTTCGCACTCCTCGACGGCCGCGCCGAGCCCCAGGCCCAGAGCGTCACCGACACCCCGGACCCGACGATCACCCACTCCGGACCCGGAAGCCCGCTCGGCGTCACGGCCGCCAAGGCCACGGACAACCCCACGGGCACGTACCTGTGGACAAGGGACGTGACCCTCCGCGTGAACCGCCTCCTGCGACCCGCCGCGGACGGTCCGGCGGACGTGGAGGGTCACGTGTCCGGCCCCTGGCGTACGCCGGAGGACGCGGAGGTCCGGGGCGTGTTCGCGGAGCTGCGCACGGCGTAGGGCCGCCCCTCAGGCTCGTGGTTCCCTGCGGGCCAGCGTGACGACGGCCGCCGCGAGCGCCGCGCAGACGGCCGCCATCGCCCAGAGCAGCGTGTGGAAGGCGGAGTCGTAGGCGGCGGGGTACGTTCCGCTGCCCTGCCGTCCGGCGGCGAGCCCTGCGACTGCCGAGCCGAAGACCGCCACGGCGACGGCCTCGCTGCCCAGGCGGAGGGTGTTGAGGAAACCGGCCGCCATGCCCGCCTTCGCGGGGTCGGCCAGGGCGAGTGCCTGGGCGTCCACCAGCCCGGCCGAGAGACCCATGCCCGCCCCGGTGAGCAGCATCGGCACGGCCATGGCGAGCGTGGAGGTGTCCGGGCCGAGGAGCAGCAGGGCGAGGTCGCCGATCGCGAGGAAGCCCAGCGACGCCAGGATCACGGCGGTCGCGGAGGTGCCGCGTTGCACCAGGTGCGCGCCCGCGAGGGGCAGGGCGAGGACGGGCAGCGTCAGCAGCAGCATCGTCGCCCCCGCCGCGGACGGGCTGTGTCCGGCGACGGTCGTCAGATACGTCGGCAGGTACGTGAGCTGCGTGACGAAGCCGAACGAGGCCGCCACGGGCACCAGGCAGTATGCGAGGAACGCCTTGTTCCGCAGGACGGACAGGTCGAGCAGCGGGGCCTCGGTCCGCCGTGAGTGCGCGGTGAACAGCGCGAGCAGGACGAGCGCGACGGCGAGCAGGCCGAGTGTGCCGGGCGCGGTCCAGCCCCACTGCGAGCCCTGCACGATGGCGTACGTGAGCGCGAGCATCGCGAGGACGAAGACGGCGGCGCCGCGCAGGTCGAGCAGGGGTGCGCCGGTGCCGCGCGGCTCTTCGACCGTACGCGCCACGGCGGGCAGGCAGAGCAGTACGAGCGCCAGGGCCAGGGCGTGCAGCCCGAAGATCCAGCGCCAGCCGAGTCCGTCCACGGCCGGTCCCGAGACGGTGGGGCCGAGCGCGACGCCGATCCCGGCGACCGTGCCGAACAGCGCGAACGCCTTGGCGCGGGCGGCACCGTCGAAGGCCGTCGAGATGATCGCGCTCCCGCAGGCGAAGAGCGCCGCCCCGCCGATCCCGGCGACCGCGCGGGCCGCGTCGAGCACGTACACATTGGGCGTGACGGCGCAGGCGACGGACGCGGCGGTGAAGATCGCGGCGCCCGTGGTGAAGGCACGGATGCGGCCGATGCGGTCGGCGAGCGAGCCCCAGACGAGGGTGCAGCAGGCGAACGCCAGGTTGAAGGCGTTCACCACCCACTGAAGGGATGCCGAGCCCGCGTGGAGGTCGGCGCCGATGGCGGGGAGCGCCACGGCGGTGCCGGATATCGAGGTCGGCACCACGAAGACGGCGAGCAGGACGACCGCGAGCGTCAGCCCCTGCCGGGCGGGGGCGGTCTGTTGCACGGGAGGGCTCCGGGGGTGAGGGGGCGGGCGAGGGCGGTCAGGTACGAGCAAATTCGTACCTGGCGCCGGATAGACTGGCACGGCGTCAGGTACGACGCAAGTAGTACCTTGGGGGCGAGGCCCGTCACCGAAGCGGAGGAGGTGCGTCATGCCGGACGCCGAAGGGCATCCGACCCCGGAGGAGATGGAGCTCCAGGCCGTCATGAAGGCCCTGTCCGACCCCATGCGCTACCTGGTCGTGGCCACCCTGGCCGCCCAGCCGGACGGCACGGAACGCTCCTGCACGTCGTTCGGCCTGCCCGTCTCCAAGTCCACTCGGACCCACCACTTCCGCGTCCTTCGCGAAGCGGGCCTGGTCCGCCAGGTGGACCGCGGCAACAGCCGCATGGCCCAACTCCGCCGCGAGGACATCGAATCCCGCTTCCCGGGCCTGCTGAAGCTGATCGCGGACAGCGCGGGGCCGGTGGCGTAGCGGCTCAGGGGCCCCCGCTCAGCGGTCGGCGCTGCCCGGTGGGACGACCCACTCGGCGGGCTGGCCGGTGAGCGAGGCGATCATGTCGAAGTCGCCGTCGTAGTGCAGGACGGTCAGCCGGTTGAGCTCCGCGGTCGCAGAGATCAGAAGGTCCGGGAGTGACAGGGCTCGGTGGAAACCGGCATGGAGGGCGTGGCGCTGGACCTCCAGGGCGCGGGCGAAGGTGTTCTCCGTGACGTGGAGGTAGTCGAAGGCGTGCAACCAGGTGCTGATCCTGGTCGCCTCGGAGCTGTCCCGGGCCGAGTGGACCATCTCGTACTCGGTGGGTTGGCAGACGGCCAGCAGATACCGCTCGTGCAGCGGCTTGAGTACCTGCTTGACGGCGGGTTTGGTCCAGCGTGCGAGCGCGGACTTGTCGATCAGATAGCGGTCCTGCATCAGGCGGCCCGGCCGCCGCCGCGCTTGAGACTGCCGTCGGCGTTGCGGGGGCCGGTGCTCTCGACGATCTCCCTGAAGTCGAGCTCCCCGGCGTCCATGGCGTCGAAGCCCTCCTGTCGGAGGTGGCGCTTGACCGCGTCCTCCATGGCGAGGCGCACCGCCTGGGCCTTGGTCTTGGTGCCGAATATGCGCATGGCCTCGGCGACCATGGCCTCGTCGAGGTCGATGACGGTCCTGGCCATGTGCATGCTCCTCGCTGTCGACCCCGAGAACAAAACGATATCACTCCACCTGGTTGAGCGATATCGTTTGGTTCCGTCTCCTACGACGACGTCCTTGAGGGCCCGGGCGCTTCGTGACAGCGTCGGCGGGCATGATCGATGAGACGGCGAAAGACGTTCTGCACCAGCGGCTCCGGCGCGACCGGGAGGCGTTGCTCTGGAAGCTCGACGGGCTGTCCGAGTACGACGCGCGGCGGCCTCTGACGGCGACCGGGACGAATCTGCTCGGGCTCGTGAAGCATGTGGCCACCGTGGAGGCCCGGTACTTCGGGGAGGTCTTCGGGCGGCCCTCCCCCGAGCCGCTGCCCCGGTGGCAGGACGCCGACGGGAGTGACCTGTGGGCGGCCGAGGGGGAGACCTGTGAGCAGGTCACCGCGTTCTACCGGCGTACGTGGCAGCACGCCGACGCGACGATCGGCGCGCTCTCCCTCGACGCCCCGGGGCACGTGCCCTGGTGGCCGGAACCCTATGACCGCACGACCCTGTTCGCCGTCCTGGTCCACGTCCTCGGCGACTCCAACCGCCATGCCGGGCACGCCGACATCCTGCGCGAGGGCCTGGACGGCCGGACCGGGCTGCGTCCCGAGCACGAGCAGCCGATCGACGAGGGCGCCCGCGCGGCGCATCGCGCGATGATCGAGCGGGTGGCGCGGCCGGCCGCGCCCGTCGCTCCGTAGACGCGTCCCGCACCGGGAAGCGCGACCGGGACGCGGGTGGGACGGGGGTGGGACGGGGGTGGACGCGCCGGTCGGTCGTGTCCGGTTGGCCCGGGATGTCTCAGGGACGGGAAGCCCTGGTGGGACGCCTGGCGCGGCGCTGAGCATGAGTCCCGTCCGAGTCACGGACTGCCCTGCCGGGGCGGCCCGTGACCGCTTTCGAGATGGGGAACCTTTCATGATCAAGACCGCCCTCCGCCGCGGAGCCGTCGCCTTTGGTGCCGCCGTCATCGCCGTCACCTCGCTCGCCGGCGTCGCCCAGGCCGACGTGGGTGTCCCGTACGTCAAGCCCGATCAGCGCGGTGACGCGGTCGTCTGTGTGCAGAAGGCACTGCAGCTGGCGGGGTACGGGATCGTGCGCGACGGCGTGTACGGGCAGGCGACTTACGCGGCCCTGACCGACTTCCAGCGGAGCCGCGGTCTTTCGGCGGACGGCATCGTCGGTCCGAAGACCGGTGACGCCATCTACTACGGCTACCTCCTGCCCTCCGGCATCCTGGCCTACGAGGAGTACTGCCCCACGATCATCCCGACCACCCACTGACCCAGCGCCTCCGCGCCGCCCGAGGTCGGCGCGGAGGCGGTGGCGGGAAGGCGGTGGGAGCTACCAGCCGGTGAGGCAGAAGGCGTACTTGGCTCCGAGGGTGTAGTTGATCGTTTCCCCAGGGTCCCGCTGTACCAGAAGCAGACGCGGGTGCTGTTGCAGCCGGCCGCCTGTGCCGGTGCCGCCAGGAGCAGTGAGCTCGCGCCGATCGCGCCTGCCACCAGTGCGGACAGGACGGCCGGCCGTCGCTTCTATCGCGTTCTGGGCGCGGTCGTGGTGTGCGTCATCGCCGTGGGACTCTCCTTGTGGGCCGTGCGCGTGCGCACGGAGCGGTCTTTGCTCTGAGGACGCCAGGTCCGAGCCCGTACGGCAGTCCTTGACGGGGTGTCACCACTGGCTTGGCATCGCGTGATCCCCTTGCGTGGCGTGTCAGCGTTTGGGGCGGTCCGACTTGGGGATCAGGCCCGCTCTTACGGCTCGGGCCTGGGCGCGGACCTGTTGGGCGGGGAGGGCCGGGGTCTCGCGGGTGGGTTTGCCCGCGCAGGGGCGGCACTTGCCGCCCGGGAGGGCTTCCGGGGTGCCCGGGGCCCGGCACTCGCTGCATTCCAGGGTGCGCAGGACCGGGTGGGGTTCGCGGGCCGGGGGAAGTTTCGTCTGGAGGCGTTTGGCGACGAACGCCGCCGGGTGGTGGATGACGTCGGGCAGTCCGGTGGTAAGCGCCCGGAGGACTTCCGGCTCCGTGGCGCCCCTGCGCAGCCACTCCGACGCCTGGGGTTCCAGCGTCACGCACTCCCTCTGCGACAGCGACAGCACGGGGGCCTGGCGGCCCAGCGCGGCCAGCAGGATGAACGCCCGTGACCGTGTTTCCCGTTGGGTCTCCTTGGGTACGTCGCCCCGGCTGAAGCTCGCCCACCACGCGTCATCCCGCGCGGTGCGGGAGAAGAACGTCCGCGTCACCCACAGCAGGTTCACCCCGCTCGCCACGCACTCGCTGCCCCGGCGCAGGTGCCCCGCCTCCTGAAGGCGGTTCAGCGACGTACGGACCGCGCACTGCCCGTACGGGAGGGCTTTCGCGAGTGCCTTGACGGAGATGTCGGCGCCGTCGCACAGCCCGTCGATGTACGCGGCGATGGCCGCGTCACGCGGATCGAGGTGCGTGAAGTCCTGACCCGTACGCGGACGTTCGTCCGGCGCGGAACGTTTGCCGTAACCGGGGTTCGCCATCGGGTGGTGGGGGAAGGGCGCGCTACTAGACTGGTCGTCAGCCATCTGATCGTCTCCGTCAGCCTTCGATCGAGGTGGTCAGGCCCCTGGCGGTGTTGTCGCACCGGCGGGGGCCGTCTTCAAGGTCTATGTCCTCGCTGAAGCTAAAGCGTGCCTACCGTCCGTCGCAACTTGATCGCGAAAAGTGAACCCTTGCGGGTAACGGGGGCGGGTGGGCGGGTACAGGCCCGCCCAACCATTCCACTCAAAGAGCGCTCGAATCTCGTGGCTTGAGCCCCGGGAGACGGCACCGTGGGAGATGGAATTGCCGCATCCACGGGGCTAACGTGCCTTCATGCCGGTTGATCTGATTCGTATCGTTTCCCGTGACTCCCCTATGGCACTCGCTCAGGTCGAGCGTGTGCGGGCCGAGTTGGCCGTGCTTCATCCCGGGATCGAGACCGCCGTCCTCCCCGTGAAGACGACCGGGGACAAGTGGATGGGGGACCTCAGCGAGGTCGAGGGGAAGGGGGCGTTCACCAAGGAGGTCGACGCGGCCCTTCTCGCCGGGGAGGCCGATCTCGCCGTGCACTGCGTCAAGGACATCCCGGCGGACCGGCCCCTGCCCGCCGGTACGACCTTCGCGGCCTTCCTCAAGCGGGACGACATCCGGGACGCGCTCATCCACCCCGGCGGGCTCACTCTCGACCAGCTCCCGGCCGGGACCAGGATCGGGACCTCGTCCGTGCGCCGCGTCGCCCAGCTCGCCGCCTCGCACCCGCACCTCGCATGCGTACCGATGCGCGGCAACGCGAACAAGCGCCTGGCGAAGCTGGACGCGGGCGACGCGGACGCGTTGCTGCTCGCCGTCGCCGGGCTGGAGCGGATCGGGCGGACCGACGTCATCACCGAGGTCCTGTCGACCGAGGCGATGATTCCGCCGATCGGCGCGGGAGTCCTCGCGCTTCAGTGCCGCGAGGGCGACGCCGAGATCATCGACGCCATCAGCCCGCTCGGCGACCCCGACGCGTACCGGGAGACGCAGGCCGAGCGCATGCTTCTGCACGTCCTGCAGGGCCACTGCAACAGCCCGATCGCCGGATTCGCCCGGGTCGAGGGCAACGGCGAACTGTCGCTCCGGGCCTGCGTGTTCTCACCGGACGGCAAGACCGTCCTCAACGCCCACGAGTGGGCGGGTCGCCTCGACCCCGCCACGCTCGGCACGTCTGTCGCCGTCGCGCTGCTGCGTCAGGGGGCGCGCGAGCTGATCGACGGCATCGCGCACTAGAGCACGTATCGAGGCGTGATCAAGCCGCTCGCAGCGGTCGGAATACGCACTCGTGGGCGCCGGTTGCAGCGGAGCATGCATCGTCCTCAGCAACCGCCCAGCGGTATACACCCACTGCTTGCCGGGCGGTTCAGCCCCTACCGGTTCGATCCGGCGGCGGCTGTCGACGACCACGCACTCGGGCTGCTGCTGGAAGCCGCGCGGTGGGCGCCGTCGGCGGGGAACTCTCAGCCGTGGGGCTTCTTCACCGGCAGGCCCGGTGAGCCGGAGCACGACCGGATGATCCCTCATCTTGCGCCGAGCTCGGCCCGTTGGGCGACGGACGCGGGCCTGCTCGTCGTCACCCTCACGCGCCGGTACGTCGATGACACACAGGTGCTCTACTCCGAGTTCGCGGACTACGACCTCGGCCAGGCCATCGCGCACATGACCGTTCAGGCCCAGGCCATGGGGCTGGCCGCGCACCAGTTCCGGGCGTTCGACCTGGAAGGGATGACGAAGGAGCTGGCCCCGAACCCGGGCTGGGCGATCGTTTCCATGGTCGCGGTGGGCAAGGCCGCTGACGGACCTCGGGAGGGCCGTGACCGGCGCAGCGTCGCGCACTTGTGCTCCGCTCCCTGGTCACCGGCGGAGTAGCAGCCGGGGCGCGATCATTCAGTGATCCGGCGGGACGGGGTCACCTCCTGGGTGTGGATGATCGCGTCGAACCAGGTGGTCAGGGCGGCGCCCGACATGTGGTGGGACTCGTCGTGCCGTGGGTCGTACGTCGGGCCGATCAGGCGGGTGCGGGTCGGGGTGTCCAGGACGCGGCGTACCGGCTCGGGGCGGGGGAGGGTCAGGTCCAGGAAGTAGGCCGGCCCGGTACCAGCGGCCTCGGTCAGGACGGTGTCCACGAAGGCCGGGCTCGGGGTGGGCATGGGCATCGTGAGGCCGATGGAGCGGAAGCCCGTACCCATGCGCTCGCGCAGGTAACCGCCCATGTTCCGGTGCGTTTGTGGGGGCTCGGTGGGGGAGACGGACACGGTGCGCGGGGTGCCGATGGCGGTGTGGGCCATGCCGCCCCAGTAGACGACCTTGTCGCCCGTGTGCCGCTGCCACCAGGCCGCACCGTCGGCGAGTGCGCGTTCCGCTTCTGCCAGGGTGCCCGCCTGTGCGGTCGGTGGCTCCGCGAGACGTACCGGGTCGCCCGGGTGACGCTCGTTGTACGCCCGCATCCACCGTACGAGTTCGAGGATTTCCCCGGTCCGCCAGAACGCCCGGGCCTCCGCCAGCATGGCCCCCGGGTCCCCCGCGCCGGTGGCCACGTACGCCGCCAGGCCGAGCCTGCCGGGATCGTCACCCTCCAGGACGACGCTCCGGAAGCCCTCCTCCTCCACCAGCAGGCGCGCCACGCGGTGCGCCACCTCCGACAGTTCGCGTGTCTGCCGGGTGGCGGCCCCCAGTGCGACGATCCTGGCGTCGCGCACCAGCGGGGCGAGCGGCCGCAGGTCGTCGAACGGTTCGTCGGGCTTCCGCGCGGTGAGCGCGTGGGAGTTCTGCCTGATCCATTCCGTAGCTGCTGTCTGCATGGATGAGATCGTCTTGCCTCAAGCGTGGTTGAGGTCAAGGCGGCCGGTACCACTGTGTCCGCCAGTGGTACCGGCTTCCGGGTCTCGTCGCGTCAGACGTGCTTCAGGTCGGTGACGAACTGCTGCCAGGCGGTCGTCGCGAACACGACCGCCGGGCCGTCGGTGACCTTCGAGTCCCGGACGGGGACGACGTCCGGGATGCCGTCGAGGACTTCGAGGCAGTCGCCGCCGCTCGGACCGCTGTACGTGGACTTGCGCCATGTTGCGACCTCTACGCAGTCGCCGCCGCTTGCGCCGCTGTAGCTCGACTTGTGCCAAATAGCCGTGGACAGATCGTAATTAGAACTCTTGTGCCTCATGCTCGTAATCCTCCGCCACCGACTCGATCAACGCCAGGGACGCTGCCGGTGAGAGCGCGCTGGCCACGACCAGATCGTAGGTCAGTTCGTACTGCCTGACCGTTGCCGGATCGTCCTGCAACTGCCCTGTGCCCAGGGCCTGTAGGTACGCGAGCGGAGGTGCGTCGCAGAACGCCATCAGCTTGAGCGAGCCTTCGATGGCCGTGTGGGCACCCGCTGAGAATGGCAGAACTTGCACGATGACCCGGTGCCGCCTCATCAGCCCGGCGATGTGGCGAAGTGCTGCTGCCATGATGTCAGGGCCGCCCACCCGTCGACGTAACACCGATTCGTCCAACACGGCCCACAACAACGGCGTGGTTGGATCGGCGAGGATCTGAGTTCGTTCGAGACGGGCGGCTACCAGTTCCTCGATCGTGCTTTCGGCGGCCGTGGGGAGTCCGCTCCTGAACACTGCCTGCGCGTACGCCTCCGTCTGCAACAGGCCCGGGATGAGCTGCGGCGCGTACTCCTTGATCTCCGTCGCGCGGGCCTCCGCCTCCGCTGCCTCCGCGAAGTGATCCGGGTACTTCGACTTCTCCAAAGCCGCACAGTTGCGCTTGAAGAAGCCGTCGGCCTTCAGGATGTCGTCAAGCCTGAGCGCCTGGTCCATCTGCATGCGGCGGCTGCCGTCCTCCAACTGGCCGATGAAGGAGCCGCTGACGAACAGCAGAGGGCCCAGTTCGGCCTGGGACAGGCCCGCGCGATCTCTTCGGTGGCGGAGTTCGGCGCCCAGGAGGGCGCGAGGCGAGGAGGCGGGGTCGAGCTCTTTGGGACCTGGCATGACAACTCCCTGTTACACACGAGCGGTTGTTGGGCCTGCGCCTCTTCCAGGCTAGCGAGAGAATCACCACTCTGGGTATGCATCGTCATTACTCAGCGTGGAAGGAATGGATCATGACGACAACGGAACGGCGCAGGGCGGCAGTGGCGAAGATTCGGGAGGCGGAGGAGTTGGTGGCGTTGCTGAGAGAGGGCTTCGCGCGGGCCGGGGTGAAGCTGCCCTCGCTGCGGATCGACGCGGCTTCGTGCGCGGGTGAGGACCCGGCGGTCCTGGTGGACCTGGGGCGCTGCAATCTCGCGGCGGCGCAGCAGCTCAGCCGGGTGCTGGACGAGAGGGCGGCGGCGTCATGACGGGCGGGGAGGCCGGGGAGGCCCTGGAGGCGTGTACGCCGGAGCCGGGGTCGTTCGCGGTGGACGTGCGGGACGGGCGGATCGGCCGGGTGCTGGGGCGCGTCGGGCCGTACGTGCGGCTGCGGCCGCCGGGGGGCGGGGTGGTGTGGGACTGCCCGGCCGACTCCGTACGGCAGGCGCCGCCGGGGGCGGTGCTGCGGGCGCGGGTGACGGAGATCAACCGGGAAGGGCAGTTGCCGAGGTGAGCGCGTGGGAGGCGGGCTTGGCCGCGGCGTCGTCTCCCTCGTGGGAGGGGCGGGCGCGTGCGGGGCGGGACCTCGCGGCCTTCGCGGAGGTGCCCGAGGTCGCGGAGGTGCTGGTGCGGCTGCTGCTGGACGCGGAGGACACAGCGGTGACGCGGCGGACGGCGGAGGCCCTGGCCCGGGTGGGGTCGGTGGCGGCGGTGCGGGTGCTTGCCCGTGCGGTGGCCGGGGCGGACGAGGGGCAGGCGGACTGGCTGGAGACGGGGGTGCTGGACGCGGAGGCGCCGGACCTCGCGGCGGCGTGCGCGGCGCTTGCCTGGGACGGGGATGAGGCGGTCCGGCGGGGGGCTGCGGAGGTCGCGGTGTGGGTGGGGGGCGAACGGGGCTTCGGGTGACCGGAGTTAGCCTGCGGAGATGGTGACCATGGAAAGCGATGCGCAAGTGGCCATTCGGGCGGCGTCCGCGGGGGCGTCCGTCGTACGCGAGATGTACGGGGCATCGCTGACGCGGTACGAGAAGGGCGGCGGTGACTTCGCCACGGCCGCCGACATCGCGGCGGAGGAGGCCGTGCTCGACGTGCTGCGCGCGGCCCGGCCCGATGACGCGGTGACGGGCGAGGAGAGCGGGGCGGGCGGGGCGGCCGGGGCGGGGCGCCGGTGGCTGGTGGACCCGCTGTGCGGGACGCTCAACTACGCGGTGGGCAACATGCTCGTCGCGGTGAACGTCGCGCTCCGGGACGCCGCCTCGTCCGCCGGCATCGTGGCGGCGGCCTCCGCCGACCCGTTCAGCGGCGAGGTCTTCTGGACGGACGGCGCGGGGGCGTGGGTCCGGGGCTCGGACGGGTGGGACGCCCGCCTCATACCCTCGGCGGGGTCGCGGCTGGTGGACCTCAACCTGGACCCGCCGTTCCCGCACGCGCCGGGGTTCCGCGCGGTGGAGCTCATGGCCACGCCGGAGTTCGTCGCCGGGTTCCGCCCGCGCGTCGTCTCCAGCACGGTGGCCGTCGCGTGGGTCGCCGCGGGGCGCCGTGCCGCGTACCTCACCGACGGTGGGCCCGGCCTCCGCCTGGACAGCGTCCACTTCGCGGCGGGCATCGCGCTGTGTGAGGCGGCGGGGTGCGTGGTGACGGGGATCGACGGATTGCCGGTGGACCGGGGCGCGGGCGGGCTGGTGGTGGCTGCGGACCGGGAGACGCATGGGGTGTTGTTGGGGTTGGCTCAGGGGCAACGGTGAGCGGCGCTCGGTGCGCCGGTCACTCGGACGTGGGACGCTGAGGAAAGCGGCCCTGTGCCGTGAATCCGCCGATCTACGCTCCTCGGACAGGCTTCGGAGAAGGGACCCGCGATGACCGCCGCGATGGTCGAACCCCAGCAGGACCCTGAAGGCCGCCAGTGGGACTACCTTCTGCGCACCTGGCAGGAACTGGACGTGCCCGAGGGGTGGCGCGCCGAGATCGACGAGGGGCAGATCGTCTTGGTACCGCCGCCGCATGCACATCACAACGGGATCGCAGCCAAGGTGCAGCGCTGTCTTTACGGGAATCTGCCGGACGAACTGGAGATCTACCAGACGCTGGGCGTGCACGTCGCCCCGCTCGACAAGCTCTACGTCCCCGACCTCGTGGTCATGCCGTCCGAGCTGATCGACGCCGCCGACCCCGGCGTCAGCGCCCCGATGGACGCCTCCGACGCCCTCCTCGTCGTGGAGATCACCTCGAAGGGCAACGCCCGCGAGGACCGCACGAAGAAGTACCGGGCCTACGCCCGGGCCGGGGTGCCGATGTACCTGTTGATCGACCGGTTCGACACCCGGGGCGCCCTGGCCACCCTGTTCACGGAGCCGAGCGAGCACGGCACGTACAAGCACTCCGACGCGGTGCCGTTCGGCAAGCCGCTCGCGCTTCCCGCGCCGTTCGACGTCACGCTGCCCACGGACGGCTTTCCGGTCTGAGGCCTACGACGAAGCGGCGGCCCCCTTGGTGCAGGGGCCGCCGCTCCGGTCGAAGGCGCAGTGATCAGTACAGGCCGTTGTAGATGTTGAAGCCGTAGCCGATCTGTACGCGCTTGGTGATCGTGCCGGTCCCGGTGGACGTGTAGCGGTACAGGTCGCCGTAGCCGTTGACGCCGACCAGGTCGGCCCTGCCGTCGCCGTTGATGTCGCCGGGCGCGGCGAACTTGTTGTAGATGTCGAAGCCGGAGCCGATCTTCACGCGCGCCTTCAGCGGCGCGGACGCCTGGCCCGTGCCCGCGTACAGGTACAGCGTGCCGTCCTTGGCGACGGCCACCACATCGGTCCTGCCGTCGTCGGTGAGGTCGCCGGCGCCGACGATGTGGCGGTACGTGCCGTAGCCGTAGCCGACCTTGATCTTGGCACCGAACTCGGTGAGGCCGTTGCCCGGATACAGGTACAGGTCGCCCTTGGTGTCGCGGGCCAGCAGGTCGCCCTTGCCGTCACCGCTCAGGTCGCCCGGCCCGATGAGATCGTCGTAGGCGCCCCAGCCGCTGCCGAAGGAGTGGTTCCCGATGGTCATCCGGCCGCCCTGGACCTGGAGCAGTTCGGCCCGGCCGTCGACGTCGAGGGAGGAGACGAGCCTCGTCAGCCCGGACTGGGCGGTGTAGTAGAACGTGCGGGGGGCGAACTGTCCGTTGTTCCTGGAGTCGTACCACCACGAACTGCCGTTGTCGGTGGTGCCCACGGCCTCATGCTTGCCGAAGTCGGGGTTGCCGCCCTGGCCGACGAAAAGGGCGGCCTTCTGCCAGCCGAAGGCATCGGCGACACGCGTGCGGAAGGTGCCCTGACCGGTGGACCGGTAGATGTACGTCTCGCCGTTCGGCTTGCGGCCCAGGAGGTCGCCGTGGCCGTCTCCGTTGATGTCGTCGACACCCACGAGCTGGTTGTAGATCTCGAAGCCGTAGCCGATTTTGCTGGGCGCCTTGAAGGGCTTCGCCGCGTCGCCGGTGCCCGCGAGGAAGTACAGGTCGCCACCCCTGGTGCGGGTGACGACATCGCCGAACCCGTCACCGTTGCTGTCGTTGAGGCCGACGATCTGGTCGTACGTCTCCCAGCCGGAGGCCACCTTGACCGCGGGCGCGAAGGGCTCGCCCTTGATGGCGCCGGTGGACGCGTGGAGGTAGACGTCGCCGGAGGGCGTGCGCGCGAGCAGGTCGTTGCGGCCGTCACCGGTCAGGTCGCCAGGGGAGAGGATCTTGTTGTACTTCTGCCAGCCGTCACCGGACCAGGTGGCGGGGGAGGTCCTCTCCTCGCCCGCGCTCGGGTACAGCGTGAGCGTGCCGGTCGCGGACAGCGTGACGATCTCGGGCGGGCCGTCGGCGTTGAGGTCGCCCATCGCGATGATGTCCTTGTGCATCTCCTGCTGGTCGGTGGCGGGGATGCGGAACGGGTAGTCCGGGGCGTACGGGCCCGCCTTGACGTACAGGACGCCGTCCACGCCTCGGTAGATGAGGTCGTTGTCGCCGTTGCCGTTCAGGTCCAGGCGCGGCTTCGTAGTGGCCGGCGTCTCGGGGCCGCCGGAGCCCCTGGAGGCGTCGTCGGCCGAGGCCGGAGCCGCCAGCAGCATGCCGGCGGAGAGAACGAGTGCGGTGCAGGCCGAGATGCGTCTCGCGCGCTTCGCGCGTGCGAGACCGAAACGGCCGGGTGTAGCGGAAGGCAATGTCCCCCCAGGGATTCTCCGCGCATGAGTGTCACCAGCGGGACAGGAGTGATTCAGGCTTGAATCAGCTGGTGTTCACATCGACCCGCGCCGGATCTCCTTGGAGGGGGCTGTTCTCGGCCATCCTTGGCGCACTTTCGGCCACGACGGAGCGGCGGCCCCCGTGGTGAAGGGGGCCGCCGCTCCGTTTCACGCGAGTCTCAGACCGCCGCCGGTGCCTTCGCCGTATCGGAAGGCGTGGCCGGGTCCGGGGTCGCCGTTGCCGTGGCGGCGTCCTCCTCCTGGCTCACGTTGAACTCCGCCAGGAGTTCCCCGCTGAAGCCGAAGAAGTACGTCGCCAGGAAGCCCGCCACATAGCCGACGAGCAGGCCGCCCGCGTAGATGGCGATCGTGGCGCCCAGGCCGTGGTTGCCGTCGAGGAGGGGGAACAGGGCCCAGCCGGAGGGGCCGATCGCGGTGGAGCCGACCGCGTCGCCCAGCTGGTTGAAGAAGCCGCCGAACGCGCCGCCGAACGCGCCGCCCACGCAGGCCGTGATGAACGGGCGGCCCAGCGGGAGCGAGACGCCGTAGATCAGGGGTTCGCCGACGCCGAGGAACCCGGCGGGCAGGGCGGACTTGATGGTCTTGCGGATCGACTCGTTGCGCGGGAGGCGGAAGTACGTGGCGATGGCCGCGCCGACCTGGCCCGCACCGGCCATGGCGAGGATCGGGAGCAGGACCGTGTAGCCCTGCTGCTCGATCAGCGTGGTGTGGATGGGGATCAGCGCCTGGTGCAGGCCCAGCATGACGAGCGGGAGGAAGAAGCCGCCCAGGATCAGGCCCGCGCCCGCGCCGCCGTTGGAGAGCAGCCAGTCCGCGAAGTCGCCGATCGCGGTGGAGACCTCGCCCGCCACGTACATCAGGCCGAAGATCGTGACCAGGCCGGAGATGAGGACCGTCAGCGTCGGCGTGACCAGCACGTCCAGCGCCTCCGGCACCCAGCGGCGGCACCACTTCTCCACGTACACCGCGAGGACCGCCGCGCCGAGGGCGCCGAGGACGCCGCCCTGGCCGGGGGAGAGCTTCTGGCCGAACGCCTCGATGTTCGCGACGCCCGGGAAGACGATGATCGCCGCGACCGCACCGCCCAGGATCGGCGTGCCGCCGAACTCCTTCGCGGTGTTGTAGCCGACGAAGACCGCGATCAGGGCCATGAAGCCGGAGGCCATCGCGGCGAGCGCCGGGGTGACCGACGGCAGCCATTCGAGGTTGACCAGCAGGCCGTTGAGCCCGGCGATGATGCCGCAGCCGATCAGGGCCGGGATCAGCGGCACGAAGATGTTGGCGATCTTGCGCAGGAACAGCTTGAACGGCGTCGCGTTCTTCGCCTTGCGGGCCGCCTTCATCTCGGCGCCCTGCGCGGCCAGCTCCTCCGCCGTGAGCGGGGCGGCGCCGGCCGGGGCCGGGGCGGGGGCCGGGGCCTCCGCCTTCCCCTCCTCGACCAGCTTCTCGAACTCGGGGGTGACGCGGGCGACCGTACCGGGACCGAGCACGATCTGGTACGTGTCGTCCTCGACCACGCCCATGACCGCGGGAACGGCCTTCAGCGCGTCGTCCTGGACGAGCGAACGGTCGTGCAGCCCGAGCCGGAGCCGGGTCATGCAGTGGGCGATGGAGCTGACATTCGCGGCGCCACCGACGAGCGGAAGGATCGCGGCGGCAGTGGCGCGGTTCTTGTCTTCTGTAGCCATGGTGCGTGGTGCCTTGCTGTGCGGGAGAGGTGGTGCGGCAGGTCAGGTGGTGCGGGGGGCGGCGGCGAGCGCGGCGCGGAGGTGGCCGTCCGACTCGGTCAGGAGCGTGGCGGCCGTGGGGCCGTCGACCTGGCCGAGGATCGTCAGGATGGCGTTCTTCACCTCGCCGTCCGTGGCGGCGAGGGCCGCCTCGATCTCCTCGTCGGACGCGCCCGTGGCCAGCGCGACGATGCGCCGGGAGCGGGCCCGCAGCTTCTCGTTGGAGGCACGCACGTCGACCATGAGGTTCCCGTACGTCTTGCCGAGGCGGATCATCGTGATGGTCGAGATCATGTTGAGCACGAGCTTCTGGGCCGTGCCCGCCTTGAGCCGGGTGGAGCCGGTCAGCAGCTCGGGGCCGACGACGACCTCAAGGGGGTGCTCGGCGGCGGCGCCCAGCGCGGAGTCCGCGTTGCACGACAGGCCGAGGGTCAGGGCGCCCTTCGCCCGGGCGTGCTCCACGGCCCCGATCGCGTACGGCGTACGGCCGGAGGCGGAGATGCCGACCACCGTGTCGTCGGCGGTGAGCTCCAGCGCCTCCAGGTCGGCGGCGGCCAGCTCCTTGCTGTCCTCCGCGCCCTCGACGGCGGTGACCATGGCGGACGGGCCGCCCGCGATCAGGCCGATGACGTCGGCCGGGTCGGTGTTGAACGTGGGCGGGCACTCGCTGGCGTCCAGCACGCCCAGCCGTCCCGCGGTGCCCGCGCCCGCGTAGATCAGCCGGCCGCCGCGGGCCATGCGCTGGGCGGTGGCGTCGATCGCGGCGGCGATCTCGGGCAGCCGCTCGGCGACGGCGGCCGGGACGGTCTGGTCCTCGCCGTTCATGATCCGGGCGATGTCCGCCGTGGCCAGCCGGTCGATCTCGGCGAGCTCCGGGCGGAACGCCTCGGTGGTGAGGGTCGCGAGCTCGGCGCGCAGCTCGCCGTAGCCGTCGGGGGTGGCGTCGGTCAGGGAGGTCATGGAGGGCGGCTCTGCTTTCTCGTACGGCGTGCGGTGGCGGGGCGGGTGCGGGGCGCTGCCGGAGGGCGTCCGGGTGACGGTCAGCGGGTGCGCGGGGTGTGGCGGTGGGCCAGCGCCTCGTAGGAGGCGGCGAGGGCCGGGGCGGCCGTCTCGTACGTACGCTGGGCGACGCCTATGAACAGGCAGTCGACCACCAGGAGCTGGCTGGTGCGGCTCGACATCGCGGCCGGGCGCAGCTCGCTCTCGCGCGCCGTGGACGTCGTCAGCACGTGGTCCGCGTACTGCGTGACGGGGCCGTCGGGGCGGCCGGTGATCGCGACCGTCGTCGCGCCCCGGTCGAAGGCGACGCGCAGCGGCTCTATGACGTCGCCCGTCGAGCCGGAGTGCGTGATCGCGATGGCCATGTCGCCGGAGCGGAGCTGCACGGCGTTGGTCACCGCGAGGTGCGGGTCCGTGTGGGAGTGGGCGATGAGTCCGATCCGGGACAGCTTCTGGGCCAGGTCCTGGCCGACGAGGGAGGACGCGCCCACGCCGTAGATGTCGATCCGGCGCGCGGTGGCGGCGGCGGCGACCGCGGCGCCCAGCTGCACCGTGTCGAGCCCGGCGGCGGTGTCGGCGAGGGTCTGCTGCTCGTCGTAGGCCAGCTTGGCGACCACGTCGGCGATGGGGTCGTCCACCGCTATGTCCGCGGTGACGGCGGGGGCGCGGCCGGACTCCTGGTGGGCAGCGAGACCGGCGAGCGCGAGGCGCAGGTCGCGGTAGCCCGGGTACCCCAGGAGGCGGGCGGTGCGGACCACCGTCGCCTCGCTGGTGCCCGTCAGCTCGGCGAGACCGGTGACCGTCAGGGCGGCGCAGCCCGCCGGGTCGCCTGCGACGGCCTCGGCGACGCGCTGCATGGAGCGGGTCATGGACGGCGACAGCGTCCGCACCTTGGCGGCCAGGGCCGCCGGGGCGGGCGGCGAATCCGTACTGAAACTTTCCTTCAGGTCATTGGTCACCTTTGAAAGATATTTTCAAGTCGGAAGGGCGTCAACCCTCTTTGGTGTGACCTTTGGCGAAAGCCGTTGACGCCGCCATACGGGTGGACAATGGCTGCATGGAGCAGAACCCGCCGGGGTCCGACCGGCCCGACCGCCTGGAGCAGGCGCTGCACACCGCCCGCGCCCTCGTCATGGCCGACCTCGCCGCCGGGAACGTCGCCGAGGCGCAGATCGTGTCCATGGTCGAGGACGCCGTGACGCACCGCCGCTGGTGGGTGGAGCAGTGGCCGGAGGGCGCGGAGTTCGTCGTCGGCCTGATCGCCCAGGACGTCCAGGACGCGCTCCTGGAGCGGTACGGCCGCTGGCCGCTCTGCCCGGTCTGCGACGCGGGCGACCCGCACGCGCTGGACGTCGAGCCGGAGCTCGGGCCGCACCCGCACTGGGTCTGCGCCAAGGCCGCGGTGGCGGTCGCACCCGTCGGCGCGCTCAGCGGGATACTCCGGCCGTGACGCTCTACATCGACCCGCCGACCTGGCCCGGGCACGGGCGCCTCTGGTCGCACCTGGTCAGCGATGTGTCCTTCGAGGAGCTGCACGCCTTCGCGGCATCCATCGGCGCCCCGGAGCGGGCGTTCGAGCGCGACCACTACGACATCCCGGAGGCGCGGTACGAGGACGCGGTGCGGGCCGGGGCGCGGGAGATCGGCTCGAAGGAGCTCGTCCGGCGGCTGACCGAGGCCGGGCTGCGGCGGCCGAAGGGGCGCCCGGCGCCGAAGCCGTAAGCCCCTCAAGCCCTCGCCGTACGCCCCCTCCGTACGCCTCAGCCCGTCGCGCACTCCGTCGACTCCACCGGCGCCGCCTGCGGCGAACCCTGCGCCACCAGCCGGGAGGCCGCCGAGCCATGCGCCCGCTGGAGCCGCAGCGAGAACACCACGGCCACCAGTGCCGCCACGGTCATCGCCGCCCCGGCCCAGGCCGTCGCCTCGAAGCCGAAGTCGGCGTCGATCACCGTGCCGCCGAGCCAGGGTCCGCCCGTGTTGCCCAGGTTGAACGCGGCGGTCGTCGTCGCCCCCGCCAGCGTCGGCGCGGCGCCCGCCACGTTGAACATCCGGGCGTTGAGCGCGGGCGCGGTGTAGAACGCCGACAGGCCCAGCAGGAACGACAGCGTGATCACGGCCGCCTGGTTCGACGCGAACAGCGCCAGCGCCCCCAGGAACACCGTCGACGCCGCGATCCCGCTCAGCAGCACCCGGAAGAGGTGCGCGTCCGCGACCCGGCCGCCGATCGTCGTACCGACCAGGGCGCCCACGCCGAACAGCGCGAGGACGGTGGGTACCCAGCCCGAGTCCAGACCGGCCACGTCCGTCAGCAGCGGCGCGAGGTAGCTGAACGCGCAGAACACCCCGCCCGCCGCGAGCGCGGTGATCACGATCGACAGCCACACCTGGCGGTCGCGGTAGATGCCCATCTCCCGCTTGAGCTGCGGCTTCTCCTCGGGCAGCGGGATGCGCGGGATCAGCGTCATCACGCCGGCCAGGGCCACCGCGGAGGCCGCGCCGACCGCCCAGAACGCGGACCGCCAGCCCAGGTTCTCGCCGAGGAACGCGCCCAGCGGGACGCCCAGCACGTTCGCGATGGACAGCCCGCCGATCATCACGGCCATGGCGCGGGCCCGCGCGTTCACCGGCACCATCGCGATGGCGACGGCCGCCCCGACCGCCCAGAAACCGGCGCACGCGAACGCGCTGACCACGCGGGACGCGAACAGCACCTCGTACGTCGGCGCGAGCGCACCCGCGACCTGGCCGAGACCGAACACCGAGATCAGCGCGATGAGCGTCGTGCGGCGCGGCAGCCGCAGCGTCGCCACGGCGAGCAGCGGGGCGCCGACGACCATGCCGATCGCGAACGCGGATATGAGGAGTCCGGCGCGCGGAATCGACACGTCCATGTCGTCGGCGATCGGGGGCAGCAGCCCGGAGAGCATGAACTCGCTCGTGCCCAGGGCGAAGACCGAGAGGCCGAGAATGTATACGGCCAGGGGCATACGGGAAGAGGCGCGCGCGGAGTCAGGCATGACAGGTCGCAACAGCGGAAACGTTCCTGACATTCCCCGGCCGCCCGGCACATTCCCCGGCTGCCCGGCCGCCACGGCTCAGTGCGTGAGCAGTTCGAGCTCCGTCAGCAGGTTCTGCCGCGCCTTCGGCTCCCACTCCCTCATGCCGTACGGCGTACGGAACAACTGCGGCAGTCCCAGGAGCTGCCGCAGCACCGCCGCCCGCCCCTCGCGGAACGCCTCGTCCGGCACGAAGCCGTACTCCTCGCGGACCTGCGCCGCGTACTCCCCGTACTCCTTCGGCGGCGCCGCGAGGATGGCCAGGTCCGCGTCGCACAGCACCTCGCCGTTGGTGTCGCCGGTGGCCGGGTCGTGCGTGACGGTGAGCCGGACGAGCCGGGCGACCTCCCCGGTCACCGCGTCCGGCACCCCGGCCTCCGGGAGCGCCCGCTCGGCGAGCACCGCGCTGCGCTCCTCGTTCTCCGACCGGTCGGGCCGGTACACCGCGTCGTGGAACCAGGCCGCCAGCCGTACGGCGTCCGCGTCGGCGGCGTGCCCGGCGAGGGTGTCGATCCGGTCCAGGACCGCCGCGAGGTGGGCGATGGTGTGGTACTTGCGCTGCGGCTCGGCCCAGCGGGCGAGGAGGTTGTCGGCGTACGGAAGCGGATCGGGCCCGTCTGCGCCGCCCCGGGCCGCGACGAGGGCGTCGTGCCAGCGGGTGCGGAGCGCATCCTCGTACTGCGTGCGGTGGTCGTCCGTCATGCGTACGAGGGTAGGCCCGGCGGCCGGTCGCGGCGCGGGCCGCCCGAAGTCCCCTTCCGCAGGCGGGCGTTATGTTGTGGCCATGGCTGACGAACGTGATCCGGAACTGCCCGGTCTGCTGCTGCGCACCGAGCGGGACGTCTTCGTACCGCTGCTGCGCCAGGCGGACGACCGCGACTTCGAGCTGCGCACCGCCTGCCCCGGCTGGACCGTGCGGGACGTGCTCGCGCACTGCGGGGCCGCGCTGACGCGGGTGGTGGAGGGCCGGTTCGAGCCGGGGGTGTTCAGCCCCGAGGCCAATGACCGGGACATCGCGGAGCGGGCCGACTGGACGAACGCGCGCGTCGTGGACGAGCTGGAACGCGGGATGACCGAGGCGGGCGCGGTCATCGCGGCGGCGGGCGGGGCGATGGACGGGATCGCGCTCGGCGAGTGGGTGCACGCGGGGGACGTGCGCGAGGCGTTCGGGGCCGAGGGGGCCTATGCGGGGGCCGGGCTCGCCCCCGCCCTGGACCTGCTCGCGGCGGTGTCCCGGAAGCGGAGCCCGGTCCCGCTCACCGCCCGGCTGACCGGCCCGGACGGCGAGCTGCGGCTCGGCCCGGAGGACGGCGGCCGGGAGCCGGGCCGGTACGCCGGGGACGGGGCGACGCTGATCCGGCTGTACGCGGGCCGGCCGCTGACCGGCACGCGGTACGAGCTGTCCGGGGCGCGGGAGGGCGAGCTGAACCTCTTCGGCTGAGGCGGGGGGCGGTGCGGTGCGGCGCGCCCCGCCGCTCAGGCGGTGGCGGGCAGACCGAAGTGGTCGGCGATGATCCGCAGGGTCACGGCGCCGTCCGCGTTGAACCCGGGCTCGGTCTCGTACCGCGGGGTCTCCCGGCCGACGATCCCGGCGGCCAGCAGCTCGCGTACGAGCAGGTCGCCGGAGCGGCGGGACTCGCGACGGGCGCCCAGGTTGAAGTACGTGGTCGAGAAGCCGCCCCTGCTGTGGATGAAGTGGAACGGGTGCGCCTCGCAGTGCGGGACCGAGTAGTTCTGCCCATGGGGGCACGCGCAGGCCGGGGTGGAGGCCAGGAACACGGTTTCCAGGGGATTGGGACGGCCGAAGCGTTCCTCGTAACGGAATCCGGTGAGGTAACCCGCCCGCGTCGCGAGGTCGCCGCCCTTGTACGTGGCCGCGTCGTGCGTCAGCCAGGCCCAGCCGTCGGACGCGCCCTGCGTACGGGCGGGGAGGCCCAGGTCCGTGTAGATCCCGCTCAGGGCAGGCAGGTCGAGGCCCTTGGCGTACGTGACGAACGTGTCCGGGGCGATGAAGGGGACGCTCACAGCGCCGCCACCTCCGGGGCGAGCGGCGGCGAGGGCAGACCGAAGCAGGCGGCTATCGCGCGCATGATCCGCTCCCTCTTGTCGAAGTCGTGCACGTCGCAGTCGTGGCTCGGATCGGTCTCCCAGGCCACGCATTCCGCGTCGGGGCCTATGAGATTCGCCGCGAGCAGTTCGGCGGACATGTAGTCGGGGTTGTCGCCGACGCGCTCCTCCACGTCCTCGAAGCTGAAGTGGACGATCCACTTCCCGTCGCGCAGATACGTGAAGCTCGGCCCGTGCGCCTTGGCGCTGCACGGCTCGGTCACGATGACCACGATCTCGCCCCCGGACGCGCAGATGCGCGTGTAGTCGATGTCGTCGTAGTCCTCGATCTCCCAGTTGGCCATGTCATGCACGGCCCATGCCCAACCTCCTGCCTCGCCCTCGGCGAGCGCCTCACGATTCTGCTCCCGCACCCCCGCCACGAGCGCGTCCCGGGACAACCCCCGGGCGAACACGAGGTTGACCTCGTGCCCGGGGAACTCGCACGCACTGTCGATCAAAGTCATGCGGCGAGCGTAGACGGGGGGACTGACAAAGGGGGTTGGGGGGCGGCGGGCGGCCATATTCGGGCGACATGGGGGGCGGGGCTCTGGGAATCTACGCGCGGGCGTGGGCCCGTTGATTCCTTGGTGCCGACTGGATGGGGTGAGCGATGACTTTCGTGCTGGTGGGGCCGGTTCTGGAAGGTTCTCGGGTGCGGCTCGAACCGCTCGAACACCGGCACGCGGAGGGGCTGTTGCTCGCGGGGCAGGAGGACCGGAGTTCGTACGGCTACACCTGGGTGCCCGGGCCCGGGGAGGTCGAGGGGTACATCGACGCGCAGTTGGGGCGCGCCGCCGACGGGAAGCTCGCGCCCTACGTCCAGGTGGACCGGGGGTCCGGGCGGGTCATCGGGGCCACGGCCTTCTGGGAGCCGCGGTACTGGATGGGCGACGACAGTCTCACCGCCATCGAGGTCGGCTTCACCTGGCTCGCCGCGTCCGCGCAGGGCACCGGGGTGAACACCGAGTCCAAGTACCTGCTCTTCCGGCACGCGTTCGAGGAGTGGGGTGTTTCGCGCGTCGACCTCAAGACCGATGCGCGCAACCAGCGCTCGCGCGCCGCGATCCAGTCGGTGGGCGCCACGTTCGAGGGCGTGCTGCGGAACTGGTCGCCTTCGTGGGTGCCGGGGGAGGAGGGGCGGTTGCGGGATTCGGCGATCTTTTCGATTACGAGGGAGGAGTGGGCGGCCGTGCGGGGGCGCCTGGAGGCGCGGATGGGGGCCGGGTGCTGTGACCGGGATGGTTCACCGTGATCGGAAGGCGGCTCGTGGGGCGAGCGCACGCGAAACGGCTGGTATTACTGGGGCATGCAGGAAGAGACCGCACGCTCCGCGATCGACACGTTCATCTCCGCGTTCAACGCCTCGGACGACAGCTATGTGACTGCCCTGCTCTCCCAGGCCCTGACCTCGGACGTGGTCTTCTGGGGCCCGTTGGGTCGCAGCGAAGGAATCGCGGCGGTCGAGCGGTTCGTGCTGGACATCCGGCGCCACCCGGCGGGGACCGGCACGATGGTGCGCTGCTCAGCGGTGGACATGCCTGACGAATGGGCCCGGTACCAGTGGGTCTTCACCACGCCTGATGGAGGCCCCCGCCTGGCGGGAACGGATGTCGTCCATCTGCGACGGAGCCTCATCGACCAGGTCATCGTCTTCGCGGGGGAGATCGAGCCGTCCGTCTCCTGAGTCATCCTTCTGTCGCTGTCCTTCTCCTGCAACTTGCCCCGCCGGCGTTCGGGAGCTGCTGTTCACGGCTGGTCAGGCTGCGGTGTTGAGGGGGCGTCCGCCCCAGCGGATGCCCTTTTCGCTGCGGATGTGGGCGCGTTCCTTGCGTTGGGCGGCGAGTACGTCAGGGTGGCGGGCGTTGGTGTTGCGCCAGCGCAGGTAGCGGTGCAGTACCTGGGTTTGCGCGGGGTGGCTGCGGTGGTGGGAGTTGGCCAGGGTGAACTGCCGCAGCGGGCCGAAGTGGGCCTCGATCGGGTCGGCCCAGGAAGCGTAGGTCGGGGTGTAGCACAGCTCGACCTTGTTCTTCTTCGCCCAGCGGCGGATGTCCGCGCCGGTGTGGGCGGAGAGGTTGTCCAGGATGATGGAGATCGGGGCGCCGTCGGGCCGGGCGGCGCGGATCGACTTGAGCGCGGCCAGGGTGTTGGCGGTGCCCTTGCGGCAGCGGTTGACGCCCCACAGGCGGTCGTCGCCCACGGAGTAGCAGCCGTGGAAGTAGGTGACGCCGTGGGTGCGGCGGTAGGTTGCCGGCAGCCGGTTGGGCTTGCCCTGCTTCGCCCAGCAGGAGCCTGCGGTGGGCCGGATCCCCCGGGGCCCGAACTCGTCGAAGGCGAAGACCCGGTCCGGGAAGCGTTCCAGCACCTGCTCGATCCGGTCCAGCTTGGCGTCGCGATCAGGGTCGGGTGACTCCTTCCAGGTCTTGGTGCGTTGGAAGGTGGTGCCGCGGCGCCGGAGCAGGCACCGTAGGGCTTCACGGCCGATGCGGATGACGCGGCCGTGCACTTTCCGCAGGTAGGCGACGAGTTCCAGCTGGGCGATCACCGGCACCCGGTTCCCGCCGGCCGAGGCCAGCAGCATCATCGCGCGCCGGTAGCGCACCGAACTCGTGCTGCCCCGGCGCACGATCTGCTGCAGCTTCTGCCCCTCCTGGTCGGTCAGTCTGCGCACACGGACAGGCTCGGCCACCGCGCCTCCAGCGATCGGATCGGACGTCGCCGCACATCCAACCGTCGCGACCACCAACCCGGCGACCCTTACCGGTCAGAGCAACTAGGCGGCTTTCCGGGGCGACCCCGTGGGCTTGGGGCCACCCCGTGAGCGGTTCCGTCCTCAGACGCCGGACGGGCTGGGTGTGTCGGACGGGCTGGGTTTGAACCCGCGCAGGCGCAACGAGTTGCCGACCACGAAGACCGACGAGAAGGCCATCGCCGCGCCCGCGATCATCGGGTTCAGCAGGCCCGCCGCGGCCAGCGGGAGCGCTGCCACGTTGTACGCGAAGGCCCAGAAGAGGTTCGTCCGGATCGTGCTCAGGGTCCGGCGGGCCAGGCGGATCGCGTCCGGGGCCGCGCGGAGGTCGCCGCGGACCAGGGTCAGGTCGCCCGCCTCGATCGCCGCGTCGGTGCCCGTGCCCATCGCCAGGCCGAGGTCGGCCTGGGCCAGCGCGGCGGCGTCGTTCACGCCGTCGCCGACCATCGCCACCGAGCGGCCCTCCGCCTGGAGGCGCTTGACGACGTCCACCTTGTCCTGAGGCATGACCTCCGCGTACACCTCGTCGATCCCGACCTCGGCCGCGACCGACTCCGCCACCGCCCGGTTGTCGCCGGTCAGCAGGATGGGGGTCAGGCCCAGGCGGCGCAGGCGGCCGATCGCCTCCGCGCTGGTGTCCTTCACCGCGTCGGCCACTTCGAGCACCGCGCGCGCCTCGCCGTCCCAGGCGACCGCGATGGCCGTCCGTCCGGCGGCCTCCGCCTCGGCCTTGCGGGCGGCCAGGCCGGCCGGGAGGCGTATCTCCCACTCCGCGAGGAGCTGTTCGCGGCCGACGAGGACCGCGTGGCCGTCGACCACGCCCTGCACCCCCAGACCGGGGACGTTCGCGAAGTCCTCCGGAGTGGGAAGAGCCGCGCCCGTGCGTTCCGCGGCTCCGGTCGCCACCGCCTGGGCGATGGGGTGTTCGGAGGCGTGTTCCAGGGCTCCGGCGAGGCGCAGGGCTTCGGATTCCGTGGTTCCGGGGGCCGTGTGCACGGTCTGGAGGGTCATCCGGCCCGTCGTCACCGTGCCCGTCTTGTCCAGGACGATCGTGTCGACCCGGCGGGTGGACTCCAGGACCTCGGGGCCCTTGATCAGGATGCCGAGCTGGGCGCCGCGCCCCGTACCGACCATGAGCGCGGTCGGCGTGGCGAGGCCGAGCGCGCACGGGCAGGCGATGATCAGGACCGCCACCGCCGCTGTGAACGCGGCCGTGATCCCCGCGCCGTCCGCCAGCCAGAAGCCCAACGTGCCGAGCGCGAGCGCGATGACCACGGGGACGAACACCGCCGAGATCCGGTCCGCGAGGCGCTGCGCGCCCGCCTTGCCGTTCTGCGCGTCCTCGACCAGCTTCGCCATCCGGGCGAGCTGCGTGTCCGCGCCGACCCGGGTCGCCTCGACCACGAGGCGACCGCCCGCGTTGAGGGTCGCGCCGGTCACCGTGTCGCCGACGGCGACCTCGACCGGGACGGACTCGCCGGTGAGCATGGACGCGTCGACCGCCGAGGAGCCCTCGACCACCGTGCCGTCCGTGGCGATCTTCTCGCCGGGGCGCACGAGGAAGCGGTCGCCGACGTGGAGGTCCGCCGTGTCCACGGTCACCTCGCGGCCGTCGCGCAGGACGGCGACCTCCTTGGCGCCCAGTTCGAGGAGCGCCTTCAGCGCGGCGCCCGCCTTCCGCTTCGACCGGGCCTCGAAGTAGCGCCCGGCGAGGATGAACGCGGTGACGCCGGCCGCCGCCTCCAGATAGATGTTCCCCGCGCCGTCGGTGCGGCCGATGGTCAGCTCGAACGGGTGCGTCATGCCGGTCATCCCGGCCGTGCCGAAGAACAGCGCCCACAGCGACCACAGGAACGCGGCCGACGTACCGAGCGAGATGAGCGTGTCCATCGTCGCCGCGCCGTGCCGCGCGTTCGTCCACGCGGCCCGGTGGAACGGCCAGCCCGCGTACGTGACGACGGGGGCGGTGAGGGTGAGCGCGAGCCACTGCCAGTTGTCGAACTGGAGCGCCGGGATCATCGACATCGCGACCACCGGCACCGCGAGGAGCACGGCCGTGATCAGCCGCTGCCGCAGGGTGTCGGGCGCCTGCGGGGCGGGTACGGCCGCCTCTTCCGTCGTACGTGCCGGAGGCGCGGGTTCGTGCGCGGTGTAGCCGGTCTTCTCGACCGTGGCGACGAGGTCCTGTACGGAGGCGGCGGCGCCGTCGTAGGTGACGTGGGCCTTCTCCGTGGCGTAGTTCACGGTGGCCGTGACGCCGTCCATCCGGTTGAGCTTCTTCTCGATACGGGCCGCGCAGGAGGCGCAGGTCATGCCGCCGATGGCCAGCTCTACCTCGGCCTGTGCGGCGTGCGCTGGGTGCGCGGTGTGCGTGGGCGCTGACACGGGGCGGCCCTCCTCGTGGTGGTCCCCGGATACCCTGGCGTAGGTACCCCTGGGGGGTATCTCTTCTCCTTCCATGTATACCCCCACCCCCTATGTCGAGGCAAGGGTGATCCTTTGCGGATGAACGGGCTCCGCCGGTCGGTCGCTTGTCGGCCGTTTGGCCTCGCGTATCTTCACGTTCGCGGTCAGGGCTGCGCCGTCGGCCTACCGCCCCGTAGGCTGGGCCATTGGACTAGACCTGTAGCTGCTTCCTGGAGGATTGGGATCCCATGAGCAACCGTGCAGTCCTGGAGGTGATCGCTCTCGACGCGGAGGACGCGGTCGCTGCCCAGGCGGGTGGTGCGGACCGGCTTGAGCTGGTCACCGACATGGCGGCGGACGGCCTCACCCCGTCCTGTGCGACCTTCGCGGCGATCCGCGCCGCGGTGGACATTCCGCTTCGGGTGATGCTCCGGGTCGCCGACGGCTTCGCGGCCGGTGACGTCGAGATACTCGTACGCAAGGCGCGGGAGCTGCGGGCGGAGGGGGCGGACGAGTTCGTGCTCGGCTTCCTGGACGCGGACGGGAACCCCGACCTCGTCGCGGTCGAACGGCTCGTCGCCGCGCTGGACGGCTGCCGGTGGACGTTCCACCGGGCGATCGACCGGGCGGCCGACCGGGACGCGCTGCGCAAGGCGCTCGCGGATCTGCCGGGGCTCGACACGTATCTGACGGCCGGGGCGGCGGCGGGCGTGGACGCCGGGATACCGACGCTGGTGGCCGAGGCGGGACGGCGGGGCGAACCCGGGTACGAGCCGCGGATTCTTGT
This sequence comes from Streptomyces sp. NBC_00523, assembly GCF_036346615.1. NCBI lineage: Bacteria > Bacillati > Actinomycetota > Actinomycetes > Kitasatosporales > Streptomycetaceae > Streptomyces > Streptomyces sp. NBC_00523. The sequence goes on from NZ_CP107836.1 coordinate 4,079,256, forward strand.
GGGGGGCGGGTTGCGGCTGGAGCACCTTCCGGCGCTCCTGGACGCGGGTATCGACGCCGTGCACATCGGTGGCGCGGCGCGGCCCGGTGGCTGGGCCGGGCCGGTGGACGCGGATGCGGTACGGGAGTGGCGGGCGGTGCTCGACCGCTAGGCGCGGGGCGTGGGGGCGGTGCGGTGCCGCCGGGTGCGCCCGTTGCGCGCCGTTCCCGCGGGGGCGCTGCCCCCGGACCCCCGCTCCTCAAACGCCGGAGGGGCTGATTTCGGTGGTGGCGCCGGGAAACCCAGCCCGTCCGGCGATTGAGGACGGAACCCTTGCCCCGGACCGGGGCGACCAAGTCGCGGGCCGGAACGTCGTTCTGTCATGACCCTGGCGCAACCGCCGCCCCCCGCCCCACAATGGCCTCGCGGTGATGGGATCGCTCCCATGGCGCGCCTCCCCGGCATGCCCATCTGTTGTGGGAGCGCTCCCATCTCGCTCTTCCGGCCCCACGACGAAAGGCTCCAGGTGAACGTCTCCTCGCCCCCGTCCTTCGTTCGGCGCAGGCGCCGCGCGATTGGTGTGCTGGCGGCTGCCGCGCTCTGCGGCGGCATTCTGACCGCGCCCGGTGCCGTCGCCGCCGACGGCGACCCCGCTCCGGAGCAGATCACCAATGGTGACTTCTCCGCGGGGGTCGCGCCCTGGTGGTCGACGGCCAATGCGCCGGTCGCCGTGGTGGACGGGCGGCTGTGTGCCGACGTGCCGGGCGGGACCGCCAACCCATGGGACGCGATCGTCGGGCAGAACGACATCCCGCTCGTCGCGGGGGAGGCGTACACCCTGACGTACACGGCGAGTTCGACCGTACCGCTGTCCATTCACACCAACGTGCAGATGGCGACGGACCCGTACACCGCCGACCTGTCCGCGACGGATCAGATCGGGGCCGAGGCGGCCGTCCACACGCACGTCTTCACGGCGTCCGCCGACCAGGACGCCGCGCAGGTCGCCTTCCAGGTCGGCGGGGGCGCGAACGCGGCGACCTTCTGCGTGGACGACGTGTCGCTGCGCGGGGGCGCCGAGCCGCCCGTGTACGAGCCGGACACCGGGTCCCCCGTGCGGGTCAACCAGGTCGGCTACCTCCCCAAGGGCCCGAAGACCGGCACCCTGGTCACCGACGCGACCGACCCGCTGCCGTGGGCGCTGAAGGCGGCCGACGGGGCGACCGTCGCGAGCGGGACGACCAAGCCCGGCGGCGAGGACCCGACCTCGCGGCAGAACGTGCAGACCTTCGACTTCAGCGACGCCACCGCCACCGGCGACGGCTTCACGATCGAGGCGGACGGGCAGGTCAGCGAGCCCTTCTCGATCCGGGCGGACCTGTACGACGGCCTCCGGTCCGACTCGCTGGCGTACTTCTACCAGAACCGCAGCGGCATCGCGATCGACGCGGACCTCGTCGGCGAGGAGTACGCGCGCCCGGCCGGCCACCTCGGGGTGGCGCCGAACAAGGGCGACACGGACGTGCCCTGCCAGGCGGGCGTCTGCGACTACCGGCTCGACGTGCGCGGCGGCTGGTACGACGCCGGGGACCACGGCAAGTACGTCGTGAACGGCGGCATCGCGGTCGCCGAGCTGATGGACACCTACGAGCGCACGCTGACCGCCGACGGCGCGGAGGCGGCCGAGCTGGGCGACGGCGCGCTGCGGGTGCCCGAGCACGGCAACGACGTGCCGGACATCCTCGACGAGGCGCGCTGGGAGCTGGAGTTCCTGATGCGCATGCAGGTCCCGGCCGGGCAGCCGCTCGCGGGCATGGCCCACCACAAGGTGCACGACGCCAACTGGACCGGCATCCCGATGCGGCCCGAACTCGACCCGGAGCAGCGCGAACTGCACCCGCCGACGACCGCCGCGACCCTGAATCTCGCCGCGACGGCCGCCCAATGCGCCCGGCTGTACGCCCCGTTCGACGCGGAGTTCGCCGCTCAGTGCCGTACCGCCGCCGAGGCCGCGTGGACCGCCGCGAAGGCACATCCGGCGGTGTACGCCAGCCCGGCCGACGGCGTCGGGGGCGGGACGTACGAGGACAACGACGTGAGCGACGAGTTCTACTGGGCCGCCGCCGAGCTGTTCACCACGACCGGCAAGGACACGTACCGCCAGGCGCTGCTGGACTCGCCGCTGCACGGTGACGTGGACGCGGCCTTCCCCGCCGACGGCGGGATGTGGTGGGGCGGCACCGCCGGGCTCGGCGTGCTGACCCTGGCCACGGTCCCGAACGACCTGACGGCCGCCCAGCTCGCGGACGTACGCAACGTCGTGACGACCGCCGCCGACCAGTACAAGGCGCAGACCGAGGACCAGCTGTACGGCGTGCCGTACGCGCCCAAGGACCTGAACTACGCCTGGGGTTCGAACAGTCAGGTCCTGAACAACATGATCGTGCTGGCGACCGCCGCCGACCTCACCGGTGACACCGGCTACCGGGACGCGGTGCTGCGCGGCGCGGACTACCTCTTCGGGCGCAACCCGCTGAACCAGTCGTACGTCACCGGCTACGGCGAGCGGTACTCGCAGAACCAGCACCACCGGTTCTGGGCACACGAGTCCGACCCGTCCCTGCCGCACCCGCCCGCCGGGTCCCTCGCGGGCGGGCCCAACCTGACCGCGCCGACCTCGGGCGACCCGGAGGCCGCCGCGAAGCTCAAGGGGTGCGCGGCCGCGATGTGCTACCTGGACGACAACGGCTCGTACGCCACCAACGAGGTCGCGGTGAACTGGAACGCCCCGCTGGCCTACATCGCCTCCTACCTGGACGACGCGGGCGACGCCACCGGTCCGGAGCGGGCCTGCCAGGTCACGTACTCCTCGCACCCGTGGAACACCGGCTCGACCACCACGGTCACGGTGAAGAACACCGGCAGCAAGGCCGTCACGCCGTGGTCCCTGACCTGGCTGCTGCCCGGCGACCAGAAGCTCAGCCACACCTGGAGCGCCGAACTCGGCCAGTACGGACGGACGGTGACGGCCGCGCCGCTGTCCTGGAACCGGACGCTGGCACCCGGAGCCTCGATCGACTTCGGGTTCAACAGCAGCCGCACGGGCCCGGCGGCCGACCCGGGCACCGTGAAGCTGAACGGGCGTGCCTGCACGGCGGGTTGATGACCGGGCGGGGGCGGGGGTGACGAGGGTCCCCCCGCCCCCGTTCACTTCGCTACGCCAACTCCTCCGGCAGCGGCGTCGCGTGAAGCACCGTCAGGCCGGAGACCGCACGGGTCAGCGCCACGTACAGGCGGCGCAGGCCCGTGCGTTCGTCCGGTTCGCCGTCGATCACGGCGGCCGGTTCGTCCAGCACCACGTAGTCGTACTCCAGGCCCTTCGCCAGCGAGGCCGGGACCAGGGTGAGCCGGGACTCGGCGGTCGTCTCCTGGCCGGGGGAGAGGTACGTGTGCCCGGCCGCGGTCAGCGCGTCGGCGAGGGCGGGAATGCGGGCGTCGGCGGCGATCAGGCCGATGGACCCCTCGTGCGTCAGGGACTCCTCGCAGGCCGCGACGACCGCCGCGTCCAGCGCATCGGAGGCCACCTCCCGTACCGACAGCGACCCCGGCGACTCACGCACCGATTCCACGGGCGTCAGCCCCGGCGAGATCACCGGGAGCAGCCGGGAGGCGTACGCGATGACATCGCGCGGCACGCGGAATCCGGCCGTCAGCTCCTCCACCAGCGCGTCCGCCTTGCCCAGATGGTGCAGCGCCTGCTCCCAGCTCTGCGTCGACCAGGGCGTGGTGCCCTGCGCCAGGTCGCCGAGGACGGTCGCCGAACCGGTCGAGCAGCGGCGGCCGACCGCGCGGTACTGCATGGGGGAGAGGTCCTGCGCCTCATCGATCACGACATGGCCGAGCGAGTGCGTACGCGACACCAGGTCGCCCGCCTCGTCGATCAGCACCGCGTCCGCAGCGGACCACTTGGCGGTCTTCACGCTGCGCGCCGGCTTGGTCCAGAGGATCGCCTTCCGCTCGTCCTCGGAGAGCAGCCCCTCCGCGTGCACCGCCAGGAAATCCGCGTCGGACAGCAGCCGCAGGACCAGCTTCGCCGGGTCCACGGCGGGCCAGATCGCCTTCACGGCCGCCTTCACGGCGGGGTTGCGGGCCACCGAATTCTGCACCCGGTCGTCGGGCGCCTCGCCCGACTGCTCCATGCGCACCAGGACGGCGTGCGCGATGCGCTGGGGCAGCGCCTCGTGGGCGGCGCCGTAGCGCATGTCCCGGGCCAGCAGCTCCTGGACCATCTCCTCGATCTCGTACGCCGGCACGCGCCAGCGCCGCGAGCCGCGCACCACCATGACCGGCTCGGTCGGCAGCGTGACGTGCGAGCGCAGCGCGCGCCGCAGCACTTCCGCCATGCGGGCGTCGCCCTTCACGACGGCGGCCGGGGCCTCGTCCGTGCCCCGGACCTCGATCTGCCCGGTGACCAGGTCCTCGACGGTCGCCTGCTTGACCTCCAGCTCGCCGAGGGCCGGGAGCACCTGCTCGATGTAGTGCAGGAAGGACTGGTTCGGGCCGACGACCAGGGTGCCGGTGCGGGCCAGGCGCTCGCGGTGCGCGTACAGCAGATACGCGACCCGGTGCAGGCCGACGGCGGTCTTCCCGGTGCCGGGGCCGCCCTGCACGCAGACCGTGCCGCCCAGCTCGCTGCGGACGATCTCGTCCTGCTCGGGCTGGATCGTCGCGACGATGTCCCGCATGGGGCCGACGCGGGGGCGCTCGATCTCCGCCTGGAGCAGCTTGCTCGTCTGCTCCGCCTCGGCGGGGTCGGTCAGGTGCTCGTCCTCGTACGCGGTGAGGTCGCCGCCCGTGTAGCCGAAGCGGCGCCTGCGGCCGACGTCCAGCGGGTCCTTGCGGGAGGCCCGGTAGAACGGCTGGGAGACCGGGGCGCGCCAGTCGATCACCATCGGGTCGCCCTGCGCGTCGTGCACATGGCGGCGCCCGATGTAGAACTCCTCGCCCTCGGCGCCTTCCGCCTCCTCCGCCCCGACGACGTGCAGGTAGTCCAGGCGCCCGAAGAACAGCGGGGTGTGGGCCAGGTCCGCGAGCGACTTGATGCGCTCGTCGATCTGGGCCTGGAGCACCGCCGCGTTCACCCAGTTCGCGGTGACGTCGCGGATGTCCAGGGCCTGGGCGTCCTCCCGCATGGCGCGCAGCGCGGCGCGGGATGCCGCGAGATGGGCGCGCTCATGGGCGAGGGGGTCGGTGGTGGTGTCGCTCTCGAATTCGTGCGCGGGCACGGTGTTGCCTCCGGCATTCAACGCAGGACGACGGACCGCGTCTCACCCTTGGGGGGTGTGCGGTCCGCTCGGGGATCGATCGTGCGTACGGTTGTCGGCCGGTTTCCGTCCGGTCGGCGGCGCTCCCCCGGCTGCCGGAAGGGCCCCTCGGGGGCCGCCGGTACCACGGTGCGGGAGGCGGGCAGACCGGGGAGTGTACCGGGGCGTGGGGGATGGGCGCGAATGCTTTTTTACGGCTCCGAGGCTCGTCGCTCGTCCGTCGGCGCGCGTCCGTCGGCACTCGTCCGTCCCCTAGGTGACGCCGTCCTCCCGTAGGGGGTGCCGTGCGACCGGAGGCGTACGCGGGTGGCGTCGCGCTTCCGTCTGTGGGGCGACGCCCCGGCGCGCCCGTCCGGAGCACCATGGATACATGAGCACCGTCACCCTTGACCCGAGAAGGACCGGGGCCACCGAGGCCCCCGGTCACCCCCACAACCGCGCCGCCGGCGCCCTGCGTGCCGTGAAGGTCTTCGCGCAGGCCGCCTTCGGCGTCGTCGTCCTCGGCGAGTACGCGGAGGAGGCGGGGGTGCGGCGGCGCTGACCGCCGCACCCGTGCCCCTTCCTCAGCTCTCCGACAGCAGCTCGTCCGCGTCGACGATGCGGTACGCGTAGCCCTGCTCGGCCAGGAACCGCTGGCGGTGCGCCGCGAAGTCCTGGTCGATCGTGTCGCGCGCGACGACCGAGTAGAACCGCGCCTCGTGCCCGTCGGCCTTCGGGCGGAGCACCCGGCCCAGGCGCTGCGCCTCCTCCTGGCGCGAACCGAAGGTCCCCGACACCTGGATGGCGACCGTCGCCTCCGGCAGGTCGATGGAGAAGTTCGCCACCTTCGACACCACGAGCACGTTCAGCTCGCCCTGGCGGAACGCCTCGAACAGCTTCTCGCGCTGTGCGTTGCTCGTCTCGCCCTTGATCACCGGGGCGTCCAGATGTTCGCCCAGCTCGTCCAGCTGGTCGATGTACTGCCCGATGACCAGGGTCTGCTCGCCCTTGTGCTTGCGCACCAGCGCCTCGGTGACCTTCCGCTTCGTCGCGGTGGTCGCGCAGAACCGGTACTTCTCCTCGGCCTCGGCGGTCGCGTACGCCAGCCGCTCGGAGTCCGTGAGGTTGACCCGGACCTCGACGCAGTCCGCCGGGGCGATGTAGCCCTGCGCCTCGATCTCCTTCCACGGCGCGTCGAACCGCTTGGGTCCGATGAGCGAGAACACGTCCGACTCGCGGCCGTCCTCGCGGACCAGCGTCGCGGTCAGGCCGAGGCGGCGGCGGGCCTGGAGGTCGGCGGTGAACTTGAAGACGGGGGCGGGGAGCAGGTGCACCTCGTCGTAGATCACGAGGCCCCAGTCGCGGGAGTCGAAGAGCTCCAGGTGCGGGTAGACGCCCTTCCGGCGGGTCGTCAGCACCTGGTAGGTGGCGATCGTGACCGGCCGGATCTCCTTGCGGGTCCCGCTGTACTCGCCGATCTCGTCCTCGGTCAGCGAGGTCCGCTTCACCAACTCGTGCTTCCACTGGCGGGCGGAGACGGTGTTCGTGACCAGGATCAGCGTCGTCGCCTTGGCCTGCGCCATCGCGCCCGCGCCGACGAGCGTCTTGCCCGCGCCGCAGGGGAGCACGACGACGCCGGACCCGCCGTGCCAGAAGCCGTCGACGGCCTGCTGCTGGTACGGACGCAGCGCCCAGCCGTCCTCGTCCAGCTCGATCGGGTGCGCCTCGCCGTCCACGTACCCCGCGAGGTCCTCGGCGGGCCAGCCGAGCTTGAGCAGCGTCTGCTTGACCTGGCCGCGCTCGGAGGGGTGCACGGCGACGGTGTCCGGGTCGATTCTGGTGCCCACCAGGGGCTGGACCTTCTTCGACCGGAGGATCTCCTCAAGGACCGGCCGGTCCGTCGTCGTCAGGACGAGCCCGTGCACGGGATGCTTGGACAGGGTGAGGCGGCCGTAGCGGTCCATCGTCTCGGCGATGTCGACGAGCAGCGCGTGCGGTACGGGGTACCGGGAGTACGTCACGAGCGCGTCCACGACCTGCTCGGCGTCGTGCCCGGCCGCGCGGGCGTTCCACAGCCCGAGCGGGGTCAGCCGGTACGTGTGGATGTGCTCGGGCGCCCGCTCCAGCTCGGCGAACGGCGCGATGGCCCGACGGCAGGCGTCGGCCTGCTCGTGGTCGACTTCGAGGAGGAGCGTTTTGTCGCTCTGGACGATGAGGGGTCCGCTCACGCGCGTTGGCCCTTCCGGCTCGGGGGAAACCTCCAGTGTGCCGCATGCGGGGGCGGTGTGTCGTTGGCCCGGTCCGGACTGGGGGGCCTCGCGCGATTGCCCCGGTCCGGGCGCACCGGTTCCGTCCTCAAGCGCCGGACGGGCTGGGATGTGCGCGGGCGGTCCGCAGGGCAGCGCTCACGAGGTCGGGGGACGGCGGCCGCGGCCCCGGGGGAGCCGGCCCTGGTGGACCGCCGCGTGCGCCGTGAGGGCCAGTTCCGGGGCGTCGGCCGTGAAGGAGTCGATCCGGATGGCCCGGCCGTCGCGGAGGCGGATCACGCAGGCGAAGCCCATCCCCCGCGCCTCGGCCAACGGCCGCCCGTCATCGCCGTGGGCGCCCACCGACGCGATGTCCTCCCACGGGATCAGCGTCGCGGCCCCCGCGACCCGGTGCGTAAGCCCCCGCTCGTGGACGTCGAAGCTCTGCTCACGCGTACGGAAGCCCTGGACGAACCGCCAGATCCCGAGGCCCAGGCCCACGAGGCCGACCCCGAGGAGGAGTCCGGCCAGCTCCGGGGCCCCGTCCGTGGTGCCGACGGACGCGAGCGCGACCGGTATCCCGAAGGCCAGTCCGGCCGCGCCGACGGCCGACATCACACCGGCCTGCACCAGGCGTCTGCCGCCGTCCGTGCGGTGCTCGCGGACGAAGCCGCCCAGTTGCCGGGCAGCGTCGGTACGTCGCATGTGAATCCCCCGTAGTCGCGGACACGCCAAAGTGTGCCCACGCCCGGCCCGGAGGCAAACAGGTACGGCCGGCCTACTCCGCCAGCTCCGCCACGCCCGTGATGCGGTGCAGCGGGTACGTGCGGATCTCGTCCGCCGTGTGGTCGTACGCCGTCACATAGCCGCCCTCCACGCGGACCGGGGCGATCACGCGCTGGCTCGCGGCGCCCTCCGCGTTGACGTAGCCGATCCACACCGCGGAGCCGGTCATCGCGGCGGCCTGGACGGTGACCAGGGTCTCCGCGGCGGTGGTGCGGGGCAGCGCGCCCGGCGGCGTCGCGGCGGCGGTGTCCTTCTGGGCGTGGACGACCGTCGCCGCGTCGTCCCCGGCCCGGATCGCCCGGACCGCCGCGCCGAGAAGCGTGGTGTCCGGCACGGGCGGGCCCTCGGGGACGGGGACGGGCGCGGACCGGGGCGGGGTGCGGAGGGCCCCGGCGCGGGTGATCAGGACGTCGCCGTCGGCGGACTCCGCGGCGGGGGCGTACCCCATCTCGCGCAGCCCGTCGAGCAGGGACGCCGGGTCGGCCCGCGCCGCCAGCACCGTCGGCGCGATCCGGCGCAGCCGCAGCGCGGCTGACCGCTTGTCGGCCAGGATCTCGCCGAGCACGGTCTCGTCGTCGCAGCGCACGTACGAGGAGGCCGCGCCGATCCGGAGGTGCCCGTGGCGGCGGGCCACGTCGTCGATGAGATAGCTCAGCGGCTGCGGCACCGGCGTACGGCTGTGCGTGGCGAGGAAGGCGTGCAGGTCGGCGGCGGTCTGCCCGGCGTCCAGGGCCCGGCGTACGGACCCGGGCGTGAAGCGGTACACCGTCGCCCCGCCCTTGGACTCGACGTCCGCGAGCGTGCCGAGCATGTCGGCCAGCGGGCGTTCCAGCGGACCGGGCGCGACGGCCGTCAGGTCGGCCTGGAGCAGCACGTGGTCCAGGGGCTCCGGCAGCAGCGGGGCGAGCAGCCCGGCGGCCTTCGCGGGCCCCTCGGTGAGCAGGGCGCGGGTCTGGCCGGCGAGCGCGCCGCGCCCCGTGATGCCCAGCAGCTCCGACTCGTTCAGCGTCCACAGGGCGATCCGGGACCGCAGATCCGTGGTCCCCTCGGCGGCGGCCCCGCGCAGCGGCCGCTCCCAGCGGAGCCGGGCGAGCACGGACTCGGGGTCGGGCGCGGTGCCGGCCGGCAACGTGTCGAGCAGGGCGAGGACCCGGTGGCGTACCTCCGGCGCGGCGGAACGGTCCAGGTCGGGGCCGAGCGCGGACAGCGCCCGCCCCTTCGCGTCCTGGCCGCCGACCAGGCCGGAGGTCCGGGTCGCGGTGAGCCAGGCCGTCGCGAGGGTGACCCACCGCTCCTGCGCGGGCGCCTCCAGCCACTCGTCGGACGCCGGCGTCGGCGCGTACCGCTCGTCCGCCTCGCCGTCGGAGGCCAGCAGCCCGGCCGCGTACGCGAGTTCCACCCAGAACGCGGCGGCCGGCTCGGTGACGTCCAGCGCGGTCGCCGTCTTCCGCAGCTCCCGCACGCTCAGCCCGCCCGCGCGCAGGACGGCCGGGCCGCCGCCGTTCCAGTGCTTCAGCAGCTCCTCGACGGTCGACACCGCCAGGAACGCCTGGCCGGCCGCCGCGCTGTCCACAGCCTGTGGATCGCGTTCGGCGACGGCGGTCACGGCCGGAGGCCGGGGTTCCGGCGTCCGGTGGGCACGCCCGGCCCGCAGATGCAGCGCCGCCTCGCGCGGCAGCACGACGGTCCGGGTCGAGACGGGCAGCAGCAGCCCCCGGTCGCGCAGCCACTTCACGGGCGCCGTCGGATTCGGCGTGACCTCCCCGTACGGCGGCCCCCACACGAGCCGGTCCAGCACCGCTAGGGCCTCCGTGGGCGCGGTGTCCAGCAGCTCGCCCATCCGGGCGCGGTCGGTGAACAGCCCGGTCAGGGCCGCCACCGCGGACACCGGGTCGTGCGTGGCGGGCAGCCCGGCGGCGGCCAGGATCTCCTGGAGCCGGCCGGGCGACATGCCCGCGGTGGCCTCGGCGACGGTCGGCCCGAGACCGGTGGGGGAGGGGTGCTGCGGCGACGGCGACAGCAGCTCCCGCGCCGTGCGGACGAGCCGGAGCCGGTCGTCGTCGCCCCAGACGAGCGCCTGCTCCCGCAGGGTCCCGAGCGCGCCGGGCAGCGCCTCGGTGATCGCGGTGCCCACGTCGTCGCGCTGCTCGCCGTCGTCCTGCCCGTCGCCGGTCAGCAGCCCGAGCAGCGTGTCGTACGGTGCCGGGTCGGGCGCCACCGCGAGCGCCTCGGCGGCCTGGAGGGCGAACCGGTCCAGGCGTTCCAGGGCGCGTACGACGGACGCGCGGGTGCCCGCGCGCGTGGCGAGCTGCGTGATGTCGCCCGGCACGGGGGAGAGGAGATCGGGCCGCGCCCGCAGCAGCCCGGCCAGTGACTCGTCGTCCCGGGCGCGCAGCGCCTCGGCGAGCGTCCGCGGTGGTGTGGTCGTCCCCATCCGCCCCACGTTAGCCGCTCCGGACAGCCCTGAGGGCGCTACCGTCGGTGCAGGCCGGTGGCGGGGAACCGAGGGGAAGCGACGCGTGGGGATCGAGAGCGACCAGCTCGTCTACGACTACCTGAGCCGGGTCGGCGACCTGGCTCAGCAGCAACAGTTGCCGTCGGGCGCCCGAATGCGCCTCATCGCGGAGCTCCGCACGGAAATCGACCGCCGCCGCGAGGCGCAGGGCGCCCACACCCCCGGTCAGGTACGCCGCATCATCGGCGCGCTCGGCACCCCGGACGACCTGGTGGCGGCAGCGGCGAAGACGGGGGCGGCGGAGCCGCCGGAGCATCCGGAAATCCCTGAACCACGTCGCGCGAGTCTTCGGGGTCCGGCCGCGCGGGGGGCCGCCCCGGACGCCCCCGCGCCGCGCCGCGCGGCCAAGGGCCGCTTCGGGCTGCGGCGGCCGAACCCGGACGCCGACGCTCCGGTGCCGCAGCAGGCGGATCCGGACGACTCGGCCCCGTACCGGGTCGGCCCCGACGACTCCGCCCCCCACCGGCTGGGCATGGACGAGCTGGGGGCGGACGCCGGTGACGGCGAGTGGTGGCGGGACGAGCCCGGGCCGTTCGGTGAGACGGGGCCCGGGGCGTTCGGCGAGTTCGGCCCGGGTACGGAGGTGCCGGGGTTCCGGGGCGGCGTCGAGATCCCGGCGCTGCTGCGGCCGCCGGAGCCGGAGCCGGAGGCCGAGGAGGAGGAAGAGGAGGACGAGGCTCCGGAGGAGGAGGCGGAGCCGGAGGCCCCTCCGGAGAAGGCGCGCCGCCGGTTCCGCCGCGCCCGCCCGGTCCTGGCGGCCCCCGAGGCGGCCCCCCGCCGGGGCATCGGCCACCCCGTCCTGCTGCTGGCGGCCGCCCTTCTCGTGGTGGGCGCCGCGATGGGCTCCCTGCTGGCCCTCGCGGGCGGCTGGCTGCTCGCGTACAGCTCCCGCAAACTGTCCCGCGCGGAAGCGAAGTGGGCCGCGATGGGCCTCCCCGGCGTGATCGCGACGGCCGCCCTGGTCTGGCTCTGGGGCCGCATGGACGGCCGCTGGGGCACCCCGATCCCGGAACACGGCATGAAGGACGCGCTGAGCGACGTATGGCCGGTCACAGTACGCACGGCGGCGGTGGCGTCGGCGCTGTTCCTGCTGTGGCGGTCGAGGCGGAGGTAGGGGGAGCGCCGCCCCGTCCGGCGAGGACGGAACCGAGCGCCTCCTGGACGCCCGCGCCACCCAAGCCCGTCCGGCGTTTGAGGACGGAACCCCGCGCCCGGGCCCCCGGCGGCCCACCGTCCCGCCCACCCGGGCGCGCCCGAAACCCCACCCCCGGCCGAAGGCCGGCCCGGCACAATGGGTCGTATGACCCCCTCACCCCTCACGGTCGGCTTCGACCTGGACATGACGCTCATCGACTCCCGCCCCGGCATCAAGGCCGTCTACGAGGCCCTCGTCGCCGAGACGGGCACCCCGATCGACACCGATCTCGTGGTGAGCCGCCTCGGCCCCCCGCTGGAGGACGAGCTCGCGAACTGGTTCCCCGCCGCCGACGTCCCCGCCATGGCCAACCGGTACCGGGCGATGTACCCCACGTACGCCATCGAGCCGACCCTCGCCCTGCCCGGCGCCCGGGAGGCGATCGAGGCGATACGGGAGCGCGGCGGCCGCACGATGGTCGTCACCGCCAAGTACGAGCCGAACGCCAAGCTGCACCTGACCCACCTCGGCATCGAGCCGGACGTCATCGCGGGCAACCTCTGGGCCGAGCAGAAGGCCGTCGCGCTGAAGGAGCACGGCGCCACGGTCTACGTGGGCGACCACATCGGCGACGTCCGCGGCGCCCAGGCCGCGAACGCCGTCCCGGTGGGCGTCACGACGGGCCCCTGCGACGCGGAGGAACTGCGCACGGCCGGAGCGCACACCGTCCTCGCCTCGCTCACCGAACTCCCCGCCTGGCTGGACGCGTACACGCGGCGCACCGCGCGCTAACGCGCCCCGAACAGCTCCCGGAACGCCCTGGCCCGCTCCCCGATGACCCGCATGCGCGCGTCCCACTCGGGCCCCTGCGCATGGGCCGGGTCGGTGGTGATCTGGCCGTCGTGCTTCCGGTAGAGGAGCCCCACCTCGGCGATGAACCAGCCCGGGCTGAAGGCGTCGAGCCCGAGCAGCAGCCCGGTGTCGCCCGAGGCCGGCAGGGCGGTCCAGCCGCCGAGGGCGACGATGAGCTGCCGGCGTACGCAGAGGGTGGCCGGGTGGACCTGCGCCCGGTGGTGCAGTTCCCAGTGGGCGAGGACGTCGCCCGGCTCGACCGGCCCCTCCGCCGGGTCCGGGAAGCCGACGCGGCTGCCGTCCGGCATCAGGTCCAGCACGGCCGAGGTGACCCACCCGACCTGGGGCCGCTCGGTCAGCACCCGGATGTCCCGGGCGAGGGCCCCCTCGGTCAGCAGGTCATCGGCGTCCAGCGTCTTGACGAGTTCCCCGTACGACCGCCCCAGCGCCACGGTCTGCGAGACATGCGGCCCGCCGCGCCGCGAGGAAGCGACCTTGATCCGGGGATCGTCCGGCAGCAACTCCGCCGCCCCGACCCCCTCCCCGTCCTCCTGTATCAGCCACTCCCACTCCCACCCCTCGGGCAGCACCTGGCCCGCGAGCGAGTCGTACGTCTCCCGCAGATACGTGAGCCCGGCCCGGTGCACGGGGGTGATGAGGGACAGGAGCTTGGTCATGAGCGGCCTTCCGGGCAGAGGAACAACATGCCCGGGGCAGCGAAGCACAGCCCCGACACCCCGTCAAAAGCCTCGCGGAGAGACCGAATCAGCGGTCCGGGCGGCGCGCCTCATGCGTACGTGGATCTCCCGCAGCCGTTCCCCGCCGGACGGGCCGTCGCCGTCGCCCAGCACGTAGTGCAGCCCCGGTCTGGCGGTCGATCCGAGCCGCACCGGCACGGTGTCGGCGAGGGCTGTGCCGGTGAGGTCGAGACCAGCGACGGCGTCGGGCCCCAGGGTGAAGGAGACGGGCACTGGAGGCGGTTCGTACCGGGCTGCGGTACTCAGGTCGGCCCGGGCGGAACGCAGTTGGGTGACCATGGTCGCGAGGCCGTGCCCCGTGGACAGGGACGCCGCGAGTTCCGGCACGTGATCCAGCGGCACGTCGTGGCCGGGCCCGTAGCCGAGGACGATCGTGGCGCGTTCCTCGACGCCGGCAGCGGTGTGCGACACCCGCACGGTGGCGATCGAGGGTCGGCCCGAACCGCCCACGGCGACCACCCAGGTGGGCAGGGACTGCCGGGCGCGCCCACGGGCCAGTTCGGTCAGCTGGCGCGGTGACCAGGGCACGTTGACGGGCTCCGCGGTGGACCACCCGGCGGGTGGCGCTCCCGTGAGCGTGCGCCAGGCCAGCTCCAGGGCGCCGCCGAGGACGAGGCGGTCATCGGCCGGATGAATCGTGCGCAGGGAGAGGAGCAGCTGCCGTTCCCCCTCGTACCCGGCCCGCCGCCGGAAGGCCTCCGCGGTCCGGGGCGCGCCGTTGTCCGTGGTGGCGGGGGCGAAGTGCCCGTCGTGCCAGTTGAGTACGGCCCCCGAGAGGCCGTCGTAGTAGCCGCACTCCGGATCCCGGACGACCCAGCGCGAAGGCACCCCGTCGAGCAAGGTGTGAACGGGGAACGTGAGCCGGGTATCCGGAGGCGTGACGAGTTGCAGCTCCCGCCCGGTGCGTACGGCACTACGGGCGACGTCGGTCAGCCACGTGGTCGCGGCCACGACGGGGCGTCCCTGGATGACGACGGCCGCCCTCGCGGTGAGCACGTCGACACCGGGGGGCGCCGTATCGCCGCTGAGCCCCGCGAGGCCGGGGACCACCTCGGTGTGCCCGGCCCGGGGCGGCCAGACGGCGCCCCCGAGCACCGCTGCCAGCCGCCCCCCGACGGACCCCGCGAGCCGGGCCGCGCCCGCCGCCGCACTGGACGCCCGCGCCTCCGTCCACCACACGGGCGACTCGTCCCAGACACCCTTGCCGAGCAGCCTCTCGACCTCGCCGGACACTTGGAGATACCGGGGTGCTTCGAGCGAGACCAGCGTCTGTCCGGAGTCCGCGCACAGTCGCACGACGGCCCCGTCCCCGGCCTCGTCCACCCGCAGGTCGGGGCCGCCCGCGTGCAACCCGGCCAGCAGCGCCTTCGGGTCGGGCATTCGGGGGGTGAGTGCGATGACGTCCTGGGTCATGCTGCTCCGTCTTGTGAGGATGGCGCGCGATGCGGTCAGTACCGGCCGGACAGCTCCTCCAGGGCGTCCAGGGACGGTGCTTCCACGGGACCCCCCTCGGCGATGACACCGGCTTCCGGCGGCGCGGGGCGCCGGACCGCGTCCCGCAGTGCCGCGAGCGGGGTGAGCCCGCTGCGACGGGCTTCCCTGAGGGCCGTGACCCAGGCCGCCCCGGCGTCGAACGCCTCGTCACCGGCTGCGGTACGGGGGACGTACCCGGCGGCGGAATCGTCGACGGCCGCCCAGACGAATCCCAGCGTCCGGTCGTCCCGCCGGACCGCGACGTACCGGACGGGGCCGTCGGCGATCTGCTCGTAGTCGTCCTCGGACCGCGGCAAGCGGGAGTCGAGCAGCCGTGCGCGGTCGAGCGTCTCGAAGGTCCCCCAGGCATCGTCGTAGGCGGGACCTTCGGCCCGTACGTCCCTGAATCCGGTCGTGCTCGGTGCCGCGTACCGATTCTCCTCACCCGCTTCGGGCGGACCGCCCAGCAGCGCCGAGATGCCGTCGAGCGCGGCGGCGAGCCGGGATGCGTTCAGCGCGTACACCTCGGGCTGTTCCCTGCCGCGGGTGTCCATGGTCAGCCAGGCATCGGAGTACGTCTCCAGCGTCGCGACCAGCAGGGTGCCGCCCCACACCTCCACCTGAACGGCGAACAGCTTCTCGGCGCGGTACGTGCCCCCGGGCTCCAGCCATGTGCCGGGGCAGTCGATACGGATGACGACGCGGTCCCGAGGGTCATTCCGGTGGGAGACCCGCACCCCGGCCTTCCCGCCGGGCCGGGCGAGCCCCGGCTCCGCCAACCGGCGCCACAGGTCCGTCGCGGTCTGCGCAGCATGTCCGTGCCTGAACTCAGCATCCTTCGCACGGGGCTCCCATGACCACTCGCCGACAGGAGATGAGGTGATCATGTCGGCGCCCTTCCCGGACTCACTCACAGCCTGTCGGTCACGTCGGGGCCCATGCCGTCCTCCTGTACTTCGCGTGTGGCGATCCCCTCACGCGTAGCCGCTCCGAAATACGTCGGTTCGCCGGGTTCGGGGTTCATGCCGAGCAGGCCGCTCAGTTCGGCCAGGGCTGCCGTGAGCCGTGGAGCATTCTTGTCGTACACCGCGGGCTGGGGCCGGCCCGCGAAGTCATGCCATCCCCAGACATCGTGGTGCACCCTGATTTCTGCCGAGAGTCCGGTCGGGGCAGTCGAAAGGGACAGATTCACCAGTTCGGATTCGGACCAGGACCGGCCGTCCGCATCGAACCACTTTCCTGCGCCGAGCACGGCGATGTCGGCGATGTCGGCGGCCGGTTGTGCCGTGGGGCGGCTGCCGGTGACTCGTTCAGGAACGGTCGGGTCACTCAGTCCCCTGGTGAGCTCAAGGGTGGTTGTTACGCCTGTTGCCCCTATGTCCAGGACATACCACCTGTACGTGAGCGCGGTCGGCGTAAGGAGTTCGAGCCCGGCCAGAACGTCACACATGCGGGCAGCAACCATGAGGGCGGACCTCAGCCCCGGCTCGGCGAAGTCGTACAGGTCCCAGTACCAGGAACCGCACTCCCGGGGTGCGCGCAGCAGTCTTGACATGATGTTTCCTTACGGGAACGTAGTTCCGCTCGGCGGTACGGACAGGGAACCATCGGTGAAACGCAGGAGGAAGGTTCCGTTCATTTTCCGGGCGAGAAACTCCGCCTTGTTGAACATGCGGGGTGTGAGGTCCGACATTGGCTTATGGATATCCAGAAGCGCCACGCGATGGTCTATTCCCTCATACGTCAACTGACTGGACGCCTTCTCGGCAGCGCTGCTGATCCCGTTGATGTTATTGACGTCTTTGAGCTGGTATCCGTATGCAATCGAGCCATCGGGATGCCGCGTGTAGACGTCCAGGTCGAACGTCCTCGTGTCGAGCTCCACTCCGATGCGAGCCACTCCGTGCTCCTGCAGTTCGGTTGCCAGTCTCATAGCCATGTACGCGGCCGGCACCATTCCCTTCGGGTCCGCCTTGCTGGGGCCTTGCTTGCACATGTTGAGCAGCGACTTGTAGCCCTCCACGTCGCGGAGATGGCCACGTGTGATCATCTCGGCCACACCGGCGCCGTACGGATCCTTGCGCAAGGAACGGAGCAGGGTCTGCTGGTCGCGAACGTCCATCTTGGCGCGGGCCAGCTCGTCGACCACTCCGGCCTCCTGCTCGGGCGTGATTCGTCCGGTCTGTGCCTGCGCGACGTTGCCGATGTCCTTGCTGTACTTCGCCGGGTCGATGTCGGAAGGAGGCGCCGGAGAGTTGTCGTGCCCCGCATGTGCCTCTGCCGGTCCGGAGTCCGCGGTGTGGTGCGTTCCGTCGCCCTCACCGTCGGTATGGTGGCTGCCCGGGGCATCAGCATTCGCGACGTGCCCGGCATCGCGCCCGCCACGCGGCGGCAACCCTTCGCCCGCGTGGGTCGTGGCGTCGGGCGCGTGGCCTCCGACGGCGGCCGGCTCCCGGCGGGCCGGGTGTTCGTCGCCGGTCCGGCCCTCTGCCGTCGGCTCGTGTCTCGCCGGTTCCAGGTGGGGGTTGCCCTCGCGGTCGAGGGGGACGAAGTTGCCGTCCTTGTCGATGCGGTAGCGGTGGTCCAGGTCCAGGACGCCGTCGGGGAAGCGTGAGGCCGGGATGCGGAGGTGGTCGCTGACGTTGGCGAGTACCTGGGAGACCTTGGGCAGGTCCGACAGGGCCTTGGCCGCTCTGAACGCGCCGCCGAGCGGGTCCAGGGCGTCACCGATCCGGGCCACGGTGCCCGCCGCTTTCGCGAACGTTCCGCCCTTGCCGAGCTTGGCGGCGACCCCCAGCGGGCCCGCGAAGAGGGTGAGGAGATTGAACGAGACGATGGCGTGGCCCCGGGCCGGGTCCTCCGGCGTGACGTCGTACGCGACGAGCTGCTTGGCGAACTCCTTCGCGTACGCCTCGCTCTCCCGCTGCCAGTCCGACAGGTGCTCGCCCTGGCCCAGGGCGTCCATGCCGTACGCGTACCCGCCGACGGCTGTCCGGCGTAAGCCGTCCCATGCCTCGTCGCGGTCCTTCTCCCCGTGGAAGCCCACCAGCGTGCCCAGGCCGTCGATGCCGCCCCAGATGCTGTCCTTGGCAAGGCCCTCCCAGGCCCAGCTCTTGGCCCCGTGGCCCCACCAGCCGAGGCTCCAGCGTTCGTACGTGCGGTCTTCGGGGCTGCCCCACGGCAGGTTCTTCATCCCCGCGAGCAGGTCCTCGGACGGGCCGTACGTACGGGGCCCGTGGGAGCCGTCGTCGACGGTCCAGCGGGGCCTGGACATGGCCGGACTGATCGCCTCGATCACGTTCGCGGCCTTGCGTTCCGCCTCGTGGAAGCCGTCCTGAGCCGTGGCCACGTCGTCCATCAGGGCCTGGTGCTCGTCGAGCTTCTTCTGGTCCTCGGTCCAGTCGTCGTCACCCTCGACGCCGTGGACGAAGTCGATCGCGTCCAGCTTCAGCTGCTTGAGCCGGTCCGCGTGCGGCTTCGCCTCGTGAATGAACGTGTCCAGGGCGTCGGCCAGCGATTCGATGTCCGTGGCGAACTCCTCCGCCGTGTCCATCACCGGCTGGGTGGACGAGAACAGCTGGTCGGCCTCGGGTGCCTTGTAGTAACCGGCCGTCGCCTGGAAGCGGGAATGCACGTCCTTCCCGCTGGTGCGGATGCCGAGGGCGTGCGTACGAAGACCGGACGCGGCCTTTTCCAACTGGGCGAAGTCGCCGGTGTACTGCGGGATGCCGCCGGGCTGGATCACGGCGGCTACTTCCCGTCCCGCTCGCCGGGCGGCTTTCCGGCGGCTCTGAGCTCCGCGGGGGTGGGGGCCTTGGCCGCCTCGCGCTGAGCCCGGGCCGCCATGGCGAGGTCGCCCTCGATGTACTCGGTGGTCGCCTTGACCGTGCCGTCCATCGACTTCTTGGCCCGGGCCGCCATGAACGTGATCTTGTGCTGTGTGTCGGTCACGAAGTTGACGACGGCGGCGCCCACCGGACCCGACGGCGCCTCACCGCAATAGGGCCCGCTGATCGTCCCCGCGGACACCGCCGCGTCCTCGACGCTCCTGCCGTAGCCCCTGACGTCTTTGCTCAGGTCTTTGGCGGCAAGCCCGACCAGGGACAGGATCGACTCCACCCCGCCCGGATCGATGTCCCATCCCGTCATGTCGTCCCCCCGGTACGGCGCTGCAAGGAGCTCCATCTCTACCAAGGGGTGCATTGCAAGTGCAACGCATTTCTGGCCAAAGGCCGGACGACGCGGCTACCGCTCCCGCGACCCCGCCCGTGCCGAGCGGATCACGCCTGCCGCGGCGATCAGGAAGCCGACGCCCATGAGCATGCAGAGGGACCAGGCGATGGACGGCAGCGGATCGGTGCCGAGGAAGAGCGGGGCCATGGTGGCGAGGGTGGAGAGGGCGCCGATGAGGAAGACGATCGCGCCGATCCGGACCAGCCGGTCGCCCGCGCCGGAAGATGAGGTACTCACCCCGCCAGGGTAGTTCCCGGACGCAGCGAAACCGTCTCCGGGTGGAGGGCGGAACGGTGTCCGGGTGACGCAGGTGCCGTTTCCGGACACAGTCCGGATGACCAGGCTTGACGAGGGGTACTTCCCCTGTGGAGGCTTCAGCCAGCAGGGGAGCACGACCACAGGACGGCCTGACCTGCTGAGGGCATTCGTTCCGGCATACGGGTTGAGATGGGGTGCGTGCTTTGCCGACTGGCAAGGTCAAGTGGTTCAACAGCGAGAAGGGCTTCGGCTTCCTCTCCCGCGACGACGGCAGCGACGTCTTCGTGCACTCGTCCGTGCTCCCGGCCGGGGTCGACGCTCTCAAGCCCGGTCAGCGCGTCGAATTCGGCGTGGTCGCCGGCCAGCGCGGTGACCAGGCGCTCTCCGTGTCGATCCTCGACCCGACCCCGTCCGTCGCGGCCGCCCAGCGCCGCAAGCCGGACGAGCTGGCCTCGATCGTCCAGGACCTGACGACCGTCCTGGAGAACATCACGCCGATGCTGGAGCGCGGCCGCTACCCCGACAAGGCGGCGGGCGCCAAGATCGCCGGCCTCCTGAGAGCGGTCGCGGACCAGCTCGACGTGTAGCAGCGAGACATCGCGGTGTGGGCGTCCCCGGCCGGGGGGCGCCCACATGTGTTGTACGCCCCCGACCCGGTGGCCCTCAGCTAGGCGGCATCCTGGCCGGCCACCCCCTGCTCCCATGGTGCTTCGGGCCGACGGCCCTCATCGCCCCCGCGGGTCCGGTCGAGCCAGCCGAGTTCCTGCGCCCGTGCGCCGAGCGCCAGCCTGCTGTTCACGCCGACCTTGAGCATCAGCCCTTTCACATCACGCTGCACGGTGCGGTGGCTCAGCCCCAGGGCGCGCGCCGCCCGGGCGTCCTCATATCCGGAATACAGGAGTTGCAGGAGCCTTAGCTCTCTTTCGTTGACTCCGTTACCTATGTCCGACTTACTCATTTCCCCCCCCCGGGGATCGCTAAGTCTGTAGCGCGTACCAAGTTAGCGCACTCGGGAGAGGCGGGGCAGCCCCCATGAATCACCCCAAGGTGCCCCAAGGTGTATCGCGGCTGACGCATTTACGCCATGCTCCGCGAGGTTGGGAACAGGCAGGTGCGGGGAGTTATCGGTGTCCGGTGGCGGCCGTGCCGACTCGTAAAGGGGGCTCATTGAATATTCTCGTCCAGCATGTGGAATTTAGCCCGCCGCAGCCGGTCGTCCCGACGTAGCGCCAGAGGTGCGACGTCCCTGGTCTTCGCCCGGTTCTGCGGAATTGACCAGCCGTCTACCAGGCGAACGTGACCGGGCGGGCATATGTGTGCCAGGTTGCGTCGCAGGGGGAATTTGTACTCGGAATTCAAAGGTAATTGACTTTCGACTGACGGGCGGTGAGGGCGACCCCTGCCGAATGGGGGAGTTCCCGAACTCGCGCATGCGCCAAATGACATATCGAGAGCATGCTCCTTTGCCAGATATATACATAAACTTGGAGAATCCTTGAGAGTGCGGAAGAGAACACGCATCCCCTGTGCGATGGTCACCATGGCCGTCGTCGCGGCGGGGTTGATCCAGGGCGGACAGGCGTGGGCCGGTCCGTCCCACGAGGGCACCGCGGTGGTGGAGGACGCCGGCCCCCAGGGGCCGCGCCAGGACCAGTCGTCCAAGGTGCTGGCCCCCGAGAAGGACCTGCCGAAGGCATGGAAGAAGTCCGCGGACCGCGCCGTCACGGTCGCCGGTGACGGATCGGGCCTCCATGTGCTCGCCGCCGACAGCAAGCAGGCGTACCAGTGGCGCACCGTGGCCACGCTCTCGGAGCCCGGGTTCGGCACGGCCCTGTGGATCGGGAACTCCTGTGTCACCGGGTCCGGCAAACGCGCCGTCGTGGTGTACGCCCCCCGGGAGTTCACCAACAAGCCGGAACTGATGGAGCGGGGCGCCTTCGCGGCGGTCGTCGACCTGACGAACGGCAAGGTCACCAAGCTCTCCGACAACGTCACCCTGGGGTACTTCAACCCCGGCTGCGGTACCGGCGAGACCGCCGTACTGACGCAGCTCGGCGACGACGACCAGAACCGCACCCGGCTGCTGACCGTCGACACGGCCACCGGAACCGTCACCCGGAAACAGGCCGAGAACGTCCAGATCACCTCGGCGGTCCCGGTCGGCGACTCCATCGTCGGTGCCGCCGCGGGCCGGCTGATCCGGTTCGACCGCGAGGACCGCACCACCGAGCTCGCCGCCACCTCCGGGCCCGCCTTCGAGCTGCGGGCCGACGCCGAGGGCGGCGTCAACTTCCTGGACCGCAAGGGCAAGACGGTGCGGGCGCGCCGCTCGCTGGACGGCCGCACCACCACCCTCGCGCAGGGCGCCACGGGCTCGCTCGGCCTGGAGGCCGGCACCGCCGGACGGGTCTTCCTCACCGGCACGCCCACGTCCACGAGCGACCTGCCCGCTCCGGTACGGCACCTGAAGGTGCCGGCCGACGCGAAGGTCTCCTCCACGGGGGCGCTCGCCGTGGACCAGGCGGTCGCGGTCAGCCTGCGCAGCCATGTGTCGAGCCCCCTGGCGGCGACGGGGTGGAACGCGCCCTCGCCGCTCCAGATCAAGACCGAGATCCCGGCGACCTCGAAGAAGATCTCCTTCACGGTGCCCGCGGCCGCGGCCACCGGCCCGGAGGCGGCGCACGCCACAGAGGGCAAAAAGGCGTCCCCGGCCCTGACGGCCACGGCCAAGGGCGCGACCGCCAAGAACACCGCGACCGCCAAGAACACCGCGACCGCCAAGAGCACCGCCTTGGCGGCGACTGTGGTCGGCGACCCCAACACCACCATCGACAACGACCGGGCCTGTTCGCAGCCGCGCAACGACCCCAAGCAGCAGGCGTACCAGCCGACGCCCAACCAGGTCGAGTGGGCCGTCGACATGGCCATACGCGGAGAACTCACCAGCGGGTACGTCCGGCAGGGCGGCTGGCGCACGGCCAACGGGCTCGGCACGGTCAACCCGCAGGGCATGTTCCCGCTGCCCACCCTGAACGGGACGAACGGCGGACGCATCCCCGCCCAGGTCCTGCTCGGCGTGGTGGCCCAGGAATCGAACATGTGGCAGGCCGAGGGCGGTGCGCTGCCCGGGCAGACCAGCTCCACCCTCGCGAGCACCAACGGCTTCTACGGCCACCCGAACAGCCCGACCAACCCGTCGGACCACTGGCTGATCGACTGGACCAAGGCCGACTGCGGCTACGGCATCGGCCAGCAGACCGATGGCATGAAGATCGGAGGCGTCGGTGAGTTCACGGCCGCCGAGCAGAAGGCCATCGCCCTCGACTACACGTCCAACATCGCGGTGGCGGCGAGGACGCTCTCGGACAAGTGGAACGAGATCCACACCGACAACGCCTCGACCACCCTCAAGCTGAACACGGACGACCCCGCCGCGCCGGAGAACTGGTTCGCCGCGCTGTGGAACTACAACTCGGGGTTCAACTTCTACGTCCCGGGCGGCGGCCCGACCGAGCCGTGGGGGCTCGGCTTCCTCAACAACCCGTCGAACCCGCTCTACCCGCCGGACCGGCACGCGTTCCTGGACAACAACACCTACGCCGACGCCGCCCACCCGCAGAACTGGTCGTACGAGGAGAAGGTGCTCGGCTGGGGCGCCTGGCCGATGGACACCGGGCGCGCCTACGGCTCCGACGGCGTCGTGGACGACAGCAACACCGCCGGCTACTCGCCCGCCTGGTGGAGCACCGACCACGACCGCTCCACCGTCAAGCCGGAGCTCGACACCTTCTGCGACCCGCAGGTGAACGCCTGCGACCCGGCCAACCCGCCGCGCTGCGAGGTCGACCACCTCGGCGAGACCTGCGACCCGCCGCACTGGTACCACGCGACCCAGACCACCTGGAAGGTCAACTGCCCCTCCAGTTGCGGCCACGAGTACCTGACGTACAAGACCCTCAGGTCGGAGCTGCCCAACGGCAACAACGGGTCCGGGCACATGTGCAACAACTCGGTGCCCGCCGGCGCCCTGGTCGTGGACAACGTGCCCAACGATGTCCCCACGATGACTGACGGCTGCTCCAAGGCGGCCTGGTCCAACAAGGGGACCTTCAAGTTCAGCCCGTTCGAAGCGGACAGCGACAAACACTACGAGGCCAAGGGGGACCTCCACCAGATCGGCGGAGGCTTCGGTGACCACTTCTGGTACGCCCATACCCGCAACTCCGGTACCGGCGCCACCAACGCGTACGAGTACGACCTCGCCCACACCCCGGATGTCAGCGGGCCCATGGCGATCACCGGCACCTGGAAGCTGAGCCAGCCGATCGACGGCTGGACCCGCGTCATGGTGCATCTGCCCGATACGGGTTCCCAGACCCAGGACGCGGTCTACACCATCGACCCGGGTGCGGGCCCCTCGCAGAACCGCATCCTCAACGTGCACGTGGAGAACAACAGCTGGGTCAGCCTCGGCGTCTTCAACTTCTCCTCCGCGTCGGGCACCCAGAGCGTCTCGCTGAGCAACTACACGCCCGACGGCACGGCGGACGAGGACGTCACCTGGGACGCCGTCGCCTTCCAGCCGCTTCCGGCCAAGCCCAAGGACATCGTCGTGCAGCTCGGCGACTCCTACTCCTCGGGCACCGGCGCCGGTGCGTACGACTACGGGACGGTCACGGGCCCGTACGCCTCCCTCAGCAGCCAGACCTCGCCCGGCCACAACTGGAACGCCTGCATGCGCAGCCGCAACTCCTGGGCGCGCAAGGCGGTCCTGGCCAGCTCGTCCACCACGGTGGGGGGCCGCGCGGATGCCCTGGACAAGACCCTGGACTTCCACTCCGTGGCGTGCAGCGGGGCCTATACGTACGATGTGGATCCCTTCTACGCCTCACCGGGGGTCGGGGATCCGGGCTCGCTGGGGCGTTACGGGGAGGTGACCCAGATGGACTCGGGCTTCCTCAACGACGACACCACGCTGGTGGCTCTCACCCTGGGCGGGAACGACGCCAACTTCGGTGGCACCGTGGGTGACTGCGGCAACATCCTCGTGGGCTGCCCGGACGATGCCACCGTCCAGCAGAGGCTCACGTATGCCACGGGCAGGCTGCCGGACACCCTTGACCGCATCCACAAGAAGGCGAAGAACGCCAAGATCATTCTTCTCGGGTACCCGAAGCTGTTCAATCCGAACAGCCTCACCTGCACCAGTGTGATGACTACGGGTGCCCAGGTTCTGATCAACGGCTGGGCGGACGACATGAAGGAGAAGCAGCAGGCCGCCGTCAACACCGCCAAGGGGAACGGAGTCCCCGTGACCTTCTACTCTCCCGACGACGCGTTCGACGGCTACCGGATGTGTGACAACCCCTCGGGCATCAACGACCTGGTCGCAGGTCCCGCCGACGGGGTACTGGGCGACTTCTCCTGCCCGGGGGCACTGATCTGCCCCAGCATGGAGAGTTACCACCCCACGAACACCGGCACCTCCCGCTACGCCCTGGCCTTCCAGCAGGCTCTGGCCGCGGCCAAGTACTGACCCCGAGGGCTCCCGCCCTCCGAACCGGCATCAGGGGGTGACCTCCGCAACGCGCGGAGGCCACCCCCTGATGCGCCGAAGGACCGCTATGAGCGCCGGCTATTCCCCGCCGCGTCAGTCCGCGACCTACCGTGCCGTCGCCGGCTGCGGCGGGACCCTCGCGGCCGTCGTCGTCATCGGCTTCGTGTGGGTGATGGCGACGCTTCCCGAACCGCCACCGCCCGGCACCACGACCGAGAGCCAGATGGGCCCCGGCATGGAGCGCGACGCCGGGGCCTACGCCAGGGCGCTGTTCGACGCCTCCCGCGAAGCCCCGCTCACCGAGGCGCGGCTGGCCGCCGTTCCGGTGCCGCACGAGGGGGGCGTCGAGGTCGCCGGGCTCTTCCGGGAGGGTGACATCACAGTCGTCACCTTCTCCACGCACGCCCGCTACGGTCGCCCCGACGACCTCCAGGAGACGATGGCCTGCTATCAGGTCGAGCTGGTCGCGCGGCTCGACTACCCGAATCTGAAGAAGGCGCCCGACGCGTTCTGCGTCGGGCGGGCCGGGAAGCGGCACAGGGACACGCCCGGCTCTCAGCCGAACGACAGCGCGTCCGGTGCCAGTGCCGGCACCAGGCCCTCCGCCGCCGCGCGGGTCAGCAGGCCGCGGATCGCCGCGTAGCCGTCCTCGCCCAGGTCCGCGGTGAACTCGTTCACGTACAGGCCGATGTGCTGGTCCGCGACGGACGGGTCCATCTCCTGGGCGTGGGCCGTGACGTACGGGCGGGACACCTCGGGATCGTCCCAGGCCATGCGGACCGACGTGCGTACGGACTCGGCGAGGAGCTTCAGGGTGTCCGCGCCCAGCGAGCGCTTGGCGATGATCGCGCCGAGCGGGATCGGCAGGCCGGTGGTGTCCTCCCAGTGCCGGCCCATGTCGGCCAGGTTGTGCAGGCCGTAGTTCTGGTACGTGAAGCGCGCCTCGTGGATGACCAGGCCGGCGTCCACCTTGCCGTCCCGGACGGCGGGCATGATCTCGTCGAAGGGCATGACGACGATCTCGCCCACCCCGCCCGGCACCACCTCGGCCGCCCAGAGACGGAACAGCAGGTAAGCCGTCGAGCGCTCGCTCGGTACGGCGACCGTCTTCCCGGTCAGGTCGGTGCCCGCCTCGCGGGTCAGGACGAGCGGGCCGCAGCCCCGGCCCAGCGCCCCACCGCACGGCAGCAGCGCGTACTCCTCCAGGACCCAGGGCAGCACCGCGTACGACACCTTGAGCACGTCCAGTTCGCCGCGCTCGGCCATGCCGTTGGTGAGGTCGATGTCCGCGAAGGTGACGTCCAGCGCCGGTGCGCCGGGGACCCGGCCGTGCGCCCAGGCGTCGAAGACGAACGTGTCGTTCGGGCAGGGCGAGAAGGCGATGCGCAGCGTGTCAGTCCGCGGTGTCGTCTCGGTCATGGCGGGTCCAGCCTTCCAGTACGGGTATGAGCTTCCCGAACGCCTCGGTCAGCGCGGTCAGCGCGTCGCCGATGCGCCAGGCGTCGCGGTCGCGCGGGCCGACGACGTTCGACACGGCCCTGATCTCCAGGACCGGTACGCCGGCCAGGTCCGCCGCCTCCGCGACCCCGAAGCCCTCCATGGACTCGGCGACCGCGTGCGGGTGGGCGGCCAGCAGCGCGGCGGTGCGGTCCGCCGTGCCGGTGACGGTGGAGACGGTGAGGATGTCCCCGGCCGTCGCCCCGGTGGCCTCGGCGGCGGCGCGTACGAGGGAGCGGGGCGGGAGGTGCGCGGCGCGGCCGAAGCCGAGCTCGGTCACGGGCACGAAGCCTTCCGGCGTGTCAGCGCCCAGGTCCGCCGCGACGACGCGGCGGGACACGGCCAGCGAGCCGAGCGGGGCGACCGGCGCGAAGCCGCCGCCGATGCCCGCCGAGACCGCCAGGTCGTAGCGGTCCGCCGCCAGCGCGAACGCCGCCGAGGCCGCCGACGCGGCCGGGCCCGCGCCGCCCGCGAGCACGTCCAGCGGGCCGGCGCGGTGGATCTCCGCGCCGCGCACCCGGCGCACCTCGGGCTCGTCCCCGTACGCACGCGTGACCGCGTCCCGTTCCACCGGGACCGCGGTCACGACGAGTACACGCACGTCAGTCGGACTTCTCCAGCTTGAAGTGCCAGATGCCGATGACCTTCGCACCCTTGGTCTCCACGATGCTGACCTGGGAGTTCTTCGGCGCGGCCCCCTCGGTCTGGGTGGAGAAGAAGGCGCTGCCGTTGATCGACCGGTAGGTCTTCTTGGAGGGCTCGGGCTCGCCGCGCTGGCCGTCGAGGAAGAGGGTCCAGCCGTTGTCCGCGATCTCCGGGTCGACGCCGAAGTGCACCGTGTCGGTCATCGAGACCTTGATGCTCTTCTCCGCCTCCTTGTTGAGGCACTTCTGGGCCTCGGAGTTCTTGAGGGCCTTGCCGTCGTTGTAGCAGGCGGCCTCGGAGCTCACCGAGTTGTCGCCGACCGTCACGGTGGCGAGCGGCGTCGGCTTGTCGCAGGCGGAGAGGACGAGGAGTCCCGCGGACACGGCACCAAGAGCGACGCCGATTCGACGGCCCTTACCGGAGAAGAACGCAACGGTCATGGGCCGAAGGCTATCGGTCGCTCCCGCTCACGCCACGCGGGGGTGCGGCGAGCCGCGCCGCGCGGCGCCCAGCAGCCCCCGTACGGAGGCGGCCGCGCCGAGGGCGAGCAGCCCGGCGGCGACGGACATGCCCAGTACGCCGTTGAGGGGGAGGGCGATGCCGATCGCGCCGCCCACCACCCAGGCCATCTGGAGCGCCGTCTCGGAGCGGGCGAACGCGGAGGTCCGCACCTCCTCCGGCACGTCGCGCTGGATCATCGCGTCCAGCGACAGCTTCGACAGCGCCTGGGTGAGCCCCGCCGTCGCGGCGAGCGCGGCGACCATGACCGTGGAGAAGAAGACGGCCGCCAGGACCGCCACGCCCAGGGCCAGGGCCAGTACCGAGGCGACGATGATCTCCGGGCCGCGCGCCCGCAGCCAGGAGCCGACCGCCGTGCCCAGCGCGTTGCCCACGCCCGCCGCCACGCCGACGATGCCCAGCGAGATCGCTGCGCTCTGCCCGGCGAGCGGGTGCTCGCGCAGCAGGAACGCGAGGAAGAAGATCAGGAACCCGGAGAGCGCGCGGTGCGCCGCGTTGGCCTGGAGGCCGTGCAGCACGGAGGGGCCGACCGACCGCAGTCCGGGCCGCCGCTCGCGGCTCTTGGTCCCGGTCTTGTTTCCGGTCTTGTTTCCGGGCTTCGTGGAGGACGGCCGCGGCTCGCTTCCGCCGTGCGGCGGTACGAGCTGCGCCCGGCGCTCGCCCTTCGCCGAGTCCACCTTGGGCGGCAGCGTGAACGCCAGGATCCCGCCGCCGACGAAGATCGCGCACGCGCCGTACAGCGGCCACTGCGGGCCGATCGTCTGGAGCCCCGCCCCGACGGGCGCGGCGGCCCCGGTGGCCAGCAGCCCGGCCAGGGTCACCCGTGAGTTCGCCTTCACCAGCGAGAACTTCGGTGGCAGCAGGCGCGGTACGACGGCGCTGCGCACCACTCCGTACGCCTTCGAGCAGACCAGTACGCCGAGCGCCGCCGGGTACAGCTCCAGGTCGCCGGTGGCGACCGCGCCCGACATGGTCAGCGCCAGCACCGCCCGCGCCAGCATGGATCCGGCCATCGCGGCCCGGCGGCCGTGCGGCAGGCGGTCCAGGAGCGGGCCGATGACCGGGGCCAGCAGGATGAACGGCGCCATCGTCACCGCGAGGTACAGCGCGACGCGGCCGCGTGCCTGGTCGGTCGGTACGGAGAAGAACACGGTGGACGCGAGCGCGACGGTGATCATCACATCGCCCGCGCCGTTCACCGCGTGCAGCTCGATCAGCTTGCCGAGGCCGCTCTCGCCGGCGCCGTGCGCGTGGGTTGCCTTGCGGATGGAGCGGGCGGTGCCGGTGAAGGGGACGCGCAGGGCATGACCGATCGACCGGCCCGCACTGCGGAGCGGGCCGGGACCGTCGTGCGACCTGGCTGAAGCCACTTGGTCATAGTGCCCCAGGACCGGGCAACGCGAACCGGCATCCTGGCGGGGCGCGGTCCGGACCGCCCCGTCGGGTCAGTGCCGCGCCGGTGCCGGGACGGGGCGCGCGGCGTCGGTTCGGCGCGAAAAGGCCGTGCGCGGGGGTCCGGGAGCGGCCTTGCGCGGGGTCGGCGCGGGGGTGGAATCGTCGGCGTTTCGGACGGCAGGTGGGCGGGGAGCGGCGGAGAGGGTAGCGTGCGTAGCGCGCCACCGGCGGTTGTTCTCGGCCGCGCGCCTCTCGTCGATCCCGCAGAATGGATGACGGAAGGCGTGCCCGAGGTTGGCTCAACGGGTGTGGACGTCGACGCGGCCCTCAGGTCCGCTCCGTCCGCGACCGTATGGCCGAAATCGATGGTCGATGTGCTGGCGCGCTCGTGAGACTGGCGTAGGAGAGAAGCGAGACCTGTGAGTGCTGCGACGACGCGAGGCCGTTCGGCCCGTACCGCCCGTACCCCCGCTCCCGACCGTTTGTGCGCCGAGGCGGTAGACCTCGCCCGCACGGCGGCGGAGGAGGCGGCCGCGCCGGGGATCGTGGGTGAGCATGTGGCGGTGGTCTCCGAGGGGGACCGGGTCGTCACGCACTACTTCGAGTGCAAGGACCCCGGCTACCGGGGCTGGCGCTGGGCCGTGACGGTGGCCCGTGCGTCCCGCGCGAAGAACGTCACCCTGGACGAGACCGTGCTGCTGCCGGGCTCCGACGCGCTGCTCGCGCCGGAGTGGGTGCCGTGGAGCGAGCGGCTGCGGCCGGGGGACATGGGTCCGGGGGACCTGCTGCCGACCGAGTCGGACGACCTGCGGCTCGAACCGGGCTACACGGGGGCGGACGAGCCGCTGCCGAACGCGCCGGCCACCGATGAGCTGGCCGACCTGGTGGACGTCGAGGACGCGGAGCTGACGACGCGCCCGGACCCGGCCGTGCGCGGATCGATCGCGGCGGTGGCGGACGAGCTCGGCATGCGGCGGGCGCGGGTGCTGTCGCGTTACGGGCTGCACTCGGCGGCGGACCGCTGGGACGAGGAGTTCGGCCCGAAGACCCCGATGGCACAGGCCGCGCCGGCCTCGTGCGTCTCCTGCGCCTTCCTGGTCCCGCTGTCGGGCTCGCTGCGGCAGGCGTTCGGGGTGTGCGCGAACGAGTTCGGTCCGGCGGACGGGCATGTGGTGTCGCTGTCGTACGGGTGCGGGGGCCACTCGGAGGCGGCGGTCATGCCGAAGCCGCCGGCGGCGGTGCCGCATCGGCTGGACACGATGCGGGTGGATGAGTACGCGTTGCACGATGAGGCCCGGGGGGCCTCGGGGGACCTGGGGGACGCGTAGCCGGACTTCGCCCGGGGCCCCTGTGTCCTCGGGTCCCTCCGGCGAACCGGTTCCGTCCTCAATCGCCGGACGGGCTTGAGTGTGTCGGCCGGGTAGGCCGGGAGTGGGCGGGCAGGTGGTGAAACCCAGCCTGTCCGGCGATTGAGGACGGAAGCCTTCGGGTGAGGTCGGCCGGGTTCGCGTGGACCGTGGGCCGGGGTCCCTGACCC
This sequence comes from Streptomyces sp. NBC_00523, assembly GCF_036346615.1. Taxonomy (NCBI): domain Bacteria; kingdom Bacillati; phylum Actinomycetota; class Actinomycetes; order Kitasatosporales; family Streptomycetaceae; genus Streptomyces; species Streptomyces sp. NBC_00523. The sequence goes on from NZ_CP107836.1 coordinate 4,109,944, forward strand.
TTGACCGAGAGGGAGCACGCGCATGGGCATCAACGCGACGGAGGGCGATCCGTTCGGCACCGCGCGGTTGCGGCGTGGCGTGCTCGCCGCCTGGGGCGCCGGACCCGCCCGGTTCCGGGAGGACGCCAACGCCGAGGAGGACCTCGCGCTCGGCGGCTACCGCGACCGCCTCGTGGTCGAGCTGGCCCAGAACGCCGCCGACGCGGCCGCCCGGGCAGGCACCCCGGGCCGCCTCAGGCTCACGCTGCACCCCGCAGTGGACGGCCACCCCGCCGTCCTCGCCGCCGCGAACACCGGCGCCCCCCTGGACGCCACCGGCGTCGAATCGCTGTCCACCCTGCGCGCCTCCGCAAAGCGCGAGGGGCACGAGGGCGCCGTGGGCCGCTTCGGCGTCGGGTTCGCCGCCGTGCTCGCGGTGAGCGACGAGCCGGCGGTCACCGGCCGCCACGGCGGCGTCCGCTGGTCCCTCGCGGAGGCCCGCGAACTCGCCCGGGAGGCCGCCGTCGGCAGCCCCGGCCTGGGCGACGAGCTGCGCCGCCGCGACGGCCACGTACCGCTGCTGCGCCTCCCGCTGCCCGCCGAGGGCACCGCGCCCGACGGCTACGACACCGTCGTCGTGCTGCCCCTGCGCGACGGCGTCGCCGAGGACCTGGTCGGACGGCTGCTGGCCGCCGTGGACGACGCCCTGCTCCTCACGCTGACCGGGCTCGAAGAGGTCGTCGTCGAGACCCCGGAGGGCGTACGCACCCTCCGCCGCTCCCAGCACGGCCCGTACACCCACATCGAGGACTCCGCGCACGGGACGAACCGCTGGCGCACCGCCGTCCACCACGGCCCGATCGAGCCCGCCCTGCTCGCGGACCGCCCGCTGGAGGAACGCCTCCGCCCGCACTGGTCGGTGACCTGGGCCGTCCCGGTGGACGCGGACGGCGCCCCGGTCCACCCCCGTACCGCACCCGTCGTGCACGCGCCGACGCCCACCGACGAACCGCTCGGCCTGCCCGCGCTGCTCATCGCTTCGCTGCCGCTGGACACCACCCGCAGGCACCCCGCCCCCGGACCGCTCACCGACTTCCTGGTGCAGCGCGCCGCCGACGCGTACGCGGAGCTGCTCGGCGACTGGGAGCCGGTGTCCGTCGCGACGATCGCCCTGGTCCCGGGCCCCCTGGGCCAGGGCGTGCTGGACGGCGCACTGCGCGGCGCGATCCTGGAGCGGCTGCCGCGTGTGGCGTTCCTGGAGCCCGCCGCCCCGCGCGACCCCGCCGCCGAACCGGAGCGCTGGGACGGCTGGGACGAGGGCGTCCGCAAGGACACGGTCGGGCTGCGGCCGGTCGAGGCCGAGGTGGTGGAGGGCGCCGGCACGCTGACGGTCGCCGTGCTGGCCGAGGTGCTGCCGTGCCTGCTGCCCGCCGGGCTCGAACGGCGCGTCGAGCTGCGCACGCTCGGCGTCGCCCGCGTCCCGCTGACCGAGGCGATCGACCGCCTGGCCGGCCTGGAACGCGAACCCGCCTGGTGGCGGCGGCTCTACGACAGCCTGGCCGGGGTGGACCCGGACCGCCTCTCGGGCCTCCCGGTTCCGCTGGCGGGCGCGGGTACGGGACTGGCCAGGGGCGGCCCGGACACCCCCTCCGGCGACCCCGAAGCGCCCGCGCTTCCCCGCACCACCATCGGCCCCCGGCAGGTCCTCCTCCCGCTCCCCGACGCCCTGTCCGGGCCCGTCCTGGACCGCCTCGGGCGGCTCGGGCTCAAGGTCGCGCATCCGGACGCCGCGCATCCGCTCCTGGAGAAGCTGGGGGCCCTGCCCGCCACCCCGCGCGCCGTGCTGACGACCCCGCAGGTGCGGGCCGCCGTCGCCGGGTCGCTGGACGCGGGCGAGATCTGGGACGAGGACGCGCTCGACGGCGACGAGCTGGCGGAGACCGTGCTCACCCTGGCCCGGGACGCCGCCCTGGAACCGGGCGAGGAGCCCTGGCTCGGCGCGCTCGCGCTGCCCGACGAGGACGGCGAACTCGCCCCCGCCGGGGAACTCGTGCTGCCGGACAGCCCGTTCGCCCAGGTCATGCGCGAGGGCGAACTCGCCCTGTGCGACGCGGAGCTGGCCGAGCGCTGGGGCGAACAGCCGCTCACCGCCTGCGGGGTGCTCGCCACCTTCGCGCTCGTACGGGCCACCGATGTCGTCCTGGACCCGGACGAACTGGAGCCCCGGGACAGCGACTTCGCGGAGCCGGACGACGCCGGGCTGCTCGACGCGGTGGACGTGTGGTGCGAGGACATCCTCGACCAGCTGCCGGACAGCCCGGTGCCGCCGGTCGCGACCGAGCTCGTCGCCGTACGCGATCTGGACCTGGTGGACGACGACGCCTGGCCGCAGGCCCTCGCGATGCTGGCGCGGCCGCCGCTGCGGGACGCGCTCACCCAGCCGGTCCGGGTGCTGCTCCCGGACGGCACCACGGAGTCCGTCCGCCCGTACACCGCCTGGTGGCTGCGCGGCCACCCGGTGCTGGACGGCCGCCGCCCGGCGGGCCTGCGCACCCACGGCGGGGACCCCCGGCTCGCGGGGCTCTACGACTCCGCCGACGCGACCGGATTCGAGGACGCCGAGGTGCTGCGCGCCCTGGGCGTACGGACGTCGGTCGCCGCCCTCCTGGACGAGCCGGGCGGGGCCGCCGAGCTGCTGGGCCGCCTCGCCGACGCGGACCGCCCGGTCAGCGCCGTACAGCTGCACGCGCTGTACACCGCCCTGTCCGCGCTCGACCCGGACCAGGTCACGCTCCCGGACGAGCTGCGGGCGGTCGTGGACGGGGAGGTGCGGGTGGTGGACGCGGCGGACGCGGTGATCGCCGACGCGCCGGACCTGCTGCCGCTCACCGAGGGGCTGCCGCTGCTGCCCGTCGCCCCGGCGCACGCGGCGGAGCTGGCCGAGCTGTTCCAGGTGCGGCGGCTCGGCGAGACCGTGGCGGCCGAGGTCACGAGCGACGGCGAGGAGCACGAGGTGCCCGAGTCCGTCCGCGTCCTGCTGGGGCCCGCCACCCCGGCCACGTACATCGAGCACGGCGAACTCCGCGCGGGCGGCGTGGAACTCGACTGGCGCCGCACCCCGGACGGCGTGGTGCACGCCGCGACCCTGGAGGGCGTCGCGGCGGGCCTGGCCTGGGCCGCCGCCCAGTGGCCCCGCCGCTTCGAGGTCGCGGCGCTCCTGGAGGACCCGTCCCGTACGGAGGAGCTGGCACGGGACCGCTGGTTCGACTGAGCGAACCGGAAGGGTGCCTTCACAAAAAAGTCTCAGGAAGCACACAACCGTTCACAGGTGGGGGCCGTCTCGTCTGTTGAGCCATCAGGCTCCGTAGACACCCTTGGGCCCGCGCGACGACCGTCGCGGCGGGCCCCCTTCTCCACCTTGGGGAACGAACATGCGCATACGTGCCACCGTGGCCGCTGTCAGCGGCGCCCTGGCCCTTTCCGCTCTCGCCCTTCCGTCGGCCGCCCAGGCCGACGGCGCGCACGGTTCGACCGGCAGCATCGCCGAGCTGGCGCGCGCGGCGCAGTCCGCCGCCGCGCACACCGGCGCGAAGTCCGGAGCCCGCTCCGCCGCGCCCGAGGGCGAGCCCGCTCCGCTCGCCCTCACCTTCTCGAAGTTCACGGTCAACGGCGGCAAGCCGCTGGTGGTGGGGACCACGTACACCAAGCGGGTCCCGACCACCTTCACGGTGACGCACGCCGCGGACGTGAACATCTTCGCCAAGGACTTCATGCTGGAGGTCGGGCTCTACCGCGGTTCGTTCGACAACCCGGCCAACGAGTTCTACGGCGACGACTCCCCCGTCTGCAAGAAGGTGTCCGCCACGGTCGCCACCTGCAAGGGGAACATCGCGGTCTACCCCGAGTTCGACCTGTTGGGCAACGCCGACGCCACGAAGTGGAAGGCCGTGGGCTACGCGGTCGCGCTCAACGGTCAGGACCCGGACAAGGCCGATCCGGAGGACATCGGCTTCGTCGTCCAGGACAAGCTGGGCACCACCCTCGTGCAGCGCGCGTCGAAGCAGACCGTCAACGCCTCCCCCGAGCCCGTCAAGAAGGGCAAGACCATCACCGTCACCGGCTGGCTCTCGCGGGCCAACTGGGACGACCTCAAGTACCACGGCTACACCAGCCAGTCCGTGAAGCTGCAGTTCCGTAAGAAGGGCAGCAGCACCTACACCACGGTGAAGACCGTCAAGACGAACAACAAGGGCGACGCCAGGACGACCGTGAAGGCCACGGTCGACGGCTACTGGCGCTACACCTTCGCCGGTACGTCCACCACCCCGGCCGCCACCGCCACGGGCGACTACGTCGACGTGAAGTAGCCCGGCCCGGGCCGCCGTTTCACCCTCCGAAGCGGCGGCCCACCAGCCGCCACGCGTACTCCAGGGCCACCGACGCCACCACGGCGATGCCCACCGCCGTCCACGGCATCTGGGTGCCCACCAGCTTCAGGGCGAAGAAGTCCTGGAGCCAGGGCACCGCGAGGACGACCAGGAACGCCAGGCCCATCGCGGCCACCAGGCAGATCCGCCACCAGGTGTACGGGCGGGCGATGATCGCCAGGACCCACATGGAGACCAGGAACAGCGTGAGCGTCGCCGCGCTCGTCTCCGCGTCCAGGGCGCCCGTGCCGGAGTAGTGGTGCCGGGCGATCAGGTACATCACGAAGGTCGCGGCGGCGCAGATGACGCCCGAGGGGATCGCGTACCGCATCACGCGGCGTACGAAGTGCGGGTGCGCGCGCTCCTTGTTCGGGGCGAGGGCCAGGAAGAACGCCGGGACGCCGATCGTCAGCGTGGACAGCAGGGTCAGATGGCGCGGCAGGAACGGGTACTCGACCTGGAAGCAGACCACCAGGACGGCCAGCAGCACCGAGTACACGGTCTTCGTCAGGAACAGGGTCGCGACCCGGGTGATGTTGCCGATCACGCGGCGGCCCTCGGCGACGACCGACGGCAGGGTCGCGAAGCTGTTGTTCAGCAGCACGATCTGGGCGACCGCGCGCGTCGCCTCGGAGCCCGAGCCCATGGAGACGCCGATGTCGGCGTCCTTCAGCGCGAGGACGTCGTTGACGCCGTCGCCGGTCATCGCGACCGTGTGCCCGCGTGACTGGAGCGCGGCGACCATCTCCCGCTTCTGCTGCGGGGTGACCCGGCCGAACACCGCGTTCTGCTCCATCGCGGACGCCATCTCGTCCGTGTCCTCCGGCATCCGGCGCGCGTCCAGCGGATGCTCCGCGCCCTCCATCCCGAGCTTCGCGGCCACCGCGCCGACCGAGACCGCGTTGTCCCCGGAGATCACCTTCGTCGCGACCCGCTGCTCGCCGAAGTACGCGAGGGTCTGCCCCGCGTCGGGCCGCAGCCGCTGTTCCAGTACGACGAGGGCGGCCGGATCCGCTCCCCGGGCCGCGTCCGGCGCGTCCAGCTCGCCCCGCGCCCGGGCCAGCAGCAGCACCCGGAGGCCCTGTTCGTTGAGCTGTCCGATCTCCGCGAGCGCCGGGTCGTCCTCGGACAGCAGCACGTCGGGCGCGCCGAGCAGCCAGGCGGAGGAGGCGCCGCCGTCCTCGGTGAACGCGGCGCCGCTGTACTTGCGGGCGGAGGAGAAGGGCAGCGTGCCGGTGGTCGTCCAGGCGCCGTCCTCCGGCGCCGGGTAGGCGTCGATGATGGCCTGGAGGCTGGCATTGGGACGGGGCTCGGACGCGCCGAAGGCCGCCAGGACGCGGCGCAGATACGGTTCCTCGGCGTCCCCCAGCGGGCGCAGCTCCGTGACGTCCATGCCGCCCTCGGTGAGCGTGCCGGTCTTGTCCAGGCAGACGACGTCGACCCGGGCCAGGCCCTCGATGGCGGGCAGCTCCTGCACCAGGCACTGCTTGCGGCCCAGGCGTACGACCCCGATCGCGAAGGCGACCGAGGTCAGCAGGACCAGCCCCTCCGGGATCATCGGGACGATCCCGCCGACCGTGCGGGCGATGGAATCCTTGAAGTTGTGCTCCTTGACCACCAGCTGGCTGATCACCAGGGCGGTCGCGGTCGGCACCATCATCCAGGTGATGTACTTCAGGATGGTCGAGATGCCGCTGCGCAGCTCGGACCGTACGAGCGTGAAGCGGGACGCCTCCTCGGCGAGCTGTGCCGCGTACGCCTCGCGCCCGACCTTCGTCGCGGTGAACGCGCCGCCCCCGGCGACGACGAAGCTGCCGGACATCACCGTGTCGCCGGTCTTCTTGAGGACCGGGTCCGCCTCGCCGGTGAGCAGGGACTCGTCCACCTCCAGGCCGTCCGCCTCGGCGACCGTGCCGTCCACGACGACCTTGTCCCCGGGGCCCAGCTCGATCAGGTCGCCGAGGACGATCTCGGAGGTGTGGATCGCGGCGGCCTTCCCGTCGCGCCGGACGACGGGTTTCGACTCACCGACGACCGCGAGGCTGTCCAGCGTCTTCTTGGCCCGCCACTCCTGCACGATGCCGATGCCGGTGTTGGCGATGATCACGAAGCCGAACAGGCTGTCCTGGATCGGCGCGACGGCCAGCATGATCACCCAGAGCACGCCGATGATCAGGTTGAACCGGGTGAAGACGTTGGCCCGGACGATCTCGGTCAGCGACCGCGAGGACCGCACCGGTACGTCGTTGACCTCGCCCCGCGATATCCGCTCGGCGACCTCGGCCGCCGTCAGCCCGCGCCCGGGTGCGCCGGCGCGCTGCTCCCCGGAAAGTTCGGATGCCCGCTGCGTCATGGTTCGACGGTACGGGGCTCCGCCTCAGTCGGCCTGCGGGTCCGCCGCCGTCGCCGCGGCCGCCGCGCGCTTGAGGGCCGCGTCGCGGCCCCGTACGTACCAGATGCCGATCAGGCCGAGGCCCGCGCCGGCCAGGCAGGTCCACACCCACCACAGATGGCCGTGGTCGTCGTACCAGCTGTAGAACGGGATCTGGACGAGGAAGAGGACGAACCAGAGGATCGTGCCGCCGGTGATGGTCGCGACGACCGGGCCCTCCAGGGGCTCCGGTGCCTCGTGCTTGGGTGTCCACTTCGCCATGCGGCCAGTGTATGCGTCGCGTATATAAGCCTCGTCGGGCCAGTCGGCCCAAGGGTCTACGCGCGGAGATAGCGATCTTCGCCTTATGTATTCATACTGAATCTGCTTACGGCTGGCTCGAATTATTCGTGTGAAAGTCCAAAGCTGACCACTTTTGATCCCCTCTAGGCACGTACTGAGGTCATACATGTCCCCCTCGGCCACCGCTCCGGTCGATGCCCCGACTCCCCAGCCGACCAACGGGCTGGACCGCTTCTTCAAGATCTCCGAGCGGAAGTCGTCGGTCGCCCGCGAGATCCGCGGCGGATTCGCGACCTTCTTCGCGATGGCCTACATCATCGTGCTGAACCCGATCATCCTGGGCAGCGCGAAGGACATGTACGGCCACCAGCTCGACGGCGGCCAGCTGGTCACCGCGACCGTGCTCACCGCCGCGTTCTCCACGCTGCTCATGGGCGTCATCGGCAACGTGCCGATCGCGCTGGCCGCGGGCCTCGGCGTCAACACCGTCGTCGCCCTCCAGCTCGCCCCCCGGATGAGCTGGCCCGACGCCATGGGCATGGTGGTCCTCGCGGGCATCGTGGTCATGCTGCTCGTCGCGACCGGGCTCCGGGAGCGCGTGATGAACGCCGTACCGGGCTCGCTGCGCAAGGGCATCGCGATCGGCATCGGCCTGTTCATCCTGCTCATCGGCCTGGTCGACTCGGGCTTCGTCTCCCGCATCCCGGACGCCGCGCACACCACCGTGCCGCTCCAGCTCGGCTCCGACGGCCACCTCAACGGCTGGCCCGTCCTGGTCTTCGTGCTGGGTGCGCTGCTCACCCTGATCCTGATCGTCCGCAAGGTGCCGGGCGCGATCCTGATCTCCATCGTGGCGATGACCGTCGTCGCGCTGATCATCGACGCGGTCGCGGACCTGCCGGGCGAGGCGTGGGGCCTGACCGTGCCGGAGTGGCCGGGCAACCCCGTGGCCACGCCGGACTTCGGGCTGCTGGGTCACTTCAGCCTGTTCGGCGGCTTCCACAAGGTCGGCGTGCTGACCGGCATCCTCTTCGTCTTCACCGTGCTGCTGTCCTGCTTCTTCGACGCGATGGGCACCATCCTCGGTGTCGGCGACGAGGCCAAGCTGACGGACGCCGACGGCAACTTCCCGGGCATCAACCGGGTGCTCTTCGTGGACGGTGTCGCGGTCGCCGCGGGCGGTGCGAGCTCCTCCTCCGCCTCGACCTGCTTCGTGGAGTCCACGGCGGGCGTCGGCGAGGGCGCCCGTACGGGTCTGGCCAGTGTCGTCACGGGCCTGCTGTTCACGGTGGCGCTGTTCCTCACGCCGCTGGCGACCATGGTCCCCTCGCAGGCGGCGACCCCCGCCCTGCTGGCGGTGGGCTTCCTGATCATCGCGGGCTCGGTGCGGGACATCGACTGGAACGACTTCACGCTCGCGATCCCGGCGTTCCTCGCCATGGTCATGATGCCGTTCACGTACTCGATCACCAACGGCATCGGCATCGGCTTCATCGCCTTCACCGTGCTGCGCCTGGCCTCCGGCCGGGGCCGCGAGGTGCCCGCCGCGATGTACGCGGTGTCGGCGGTCTTCGTCTTCTACTACATGATGCCGGCGCTCGGCCTCACGTAGGGGCGGGGCGCGGTCCGGCCCCGGGGGGTCAGTTGACCTCCTCGGCCGGTACGCCGTCCGCCGGGCAGAGCTTCTCCGGCCCGTAGAACTTCTCCGTCTCCTCGACGGCCGACTGGAAGCGCTCGTCGAAGTCGTCGCGAATGAGCGTCCGGACCACATAGTCCTGGACGCTCATTCCGCGTTTTGCGGCATGCTGCTTGAGCCGGTCGAGCAGCTCACCGTCTATGCGCAGGCTGAGCACTGTCGATCCCATGCCAAGCAGGGTTACGCCCCACGGGCCCGCCGCGCGAGATTTTCCGCCACCGGCTCACTCGTTTGGGTGATCGATTGGTAAACCCGCCACGTTCACGCCCCGTGCCGATCCGGACGGGCGGAGTGATCTCCCTCTCGCGCGTGTACCACAAGTGGTCTTTAGGGTAGGTAATGAGTTACGCTAACAAACATGCCTGACCTGATCCACGACAGCGACAGTGCCGCCGCCGTGAGCTCCCTCCGTTCCGCCGTCATGCTGCTCGGCCGGCGCCTGAAGCATCAGCGCGTCGACGAGTCGCTGAGCCCGACCGAGATGTCGGTGCTCGGGACGCTCGCCCGTTGTGGTTCCGCCACGCCGGGTGAGCTGGCCCGCAAGGAGCACGTCCAGCCGCCGTCGATGACCCGCATCGTCGCGTTGCTGGAATCGAAGGGGCTGGTCAGGCTGGAACCGCACCCCGATGACCGTCGTCAGAAGATGGTCAGCCAGACCGAGCAGGCCGAGGCCATGCTCGCCGAGAGCCGCAAGAAGCGGAACGCCTGGCTGACCACGCTCGCCGAGGGCCTGGACGAGGACGAGTGGGAGACGCTGCGCAACGCGGCGCCCGTGCTGGAGAAGCTCGCCCACCTGTGAGAACCGCGTCTCCGCGAGACGCGTCTCCGTCCCGTCGACCAGCAAGATGTCCACGCCGAGGAGGCGAACCCTTTTGAGTACGGGATCCGGAGCAGACTCCGCCCCCGCACCGACTTCCACCCACGAGAGCAAGACCGGCGGGACCTTCTCGTCGCTGAAGATCCGCAACTACCGCCTGTTCGCCACGGGCGCCGTGATCTCCAACACCGGTACCTGGATGTCCCGCATCACGCAGGACTGGCTCGTTCTGAGCCTCACCGGGTCCGCCGCCGCCGTAGGCATCACCACGGCGCTCCAGTTCCTCCCCATGCTGCTGTTCGGCCTGTACGGCGGTGTCATCGCCGACCGGCTGCCGAAGCGCAAGCTCCTGCTCGTCAGCCAGGCCGCCCTGGGCGCCTGCGGTGTCGTGCTCGCCGTGCTCACGCTCTCCGGCGTGGTCCAGGTGTGGCACGTCTATCTGATCGCGTTCCTGCTCGGCATGGTCACCGTGGTCGACAACCCGGCCCGTCAGGCGTTCGTGTCCGAGATGGTCGGCCCCGCGCAGCTGCGCAACGCGGTCAGCCTGAACTCGGCGAACTTCCAGTCGGCCCGGCTCATCGGTCCCGCCGTCGCGGGTGTGCTGATCACCACGGTCGGCAGCGGCTGGGCCTTCATGTTCAACGGCCTGTCGTTCCTCGCCCCGCTCGTCGGCCTGATGATGATGCGGACGAGTGAGCTCCACAAGTCCGTCGTCGTGCCGCGCGCGAAGGGGCAGCTCCGCGAGGGGCTGCGGTACGTCTCCGGGCGCCCCGAGCTGATCTGGCCGATCGTCCTGGTCGGCTTCGTCGGCACCTTCGGCTTCAACTTCCCGATCTGGCTGACGGCCTTCGCGGACGAGATCTTCCACGGCGGCGCCGGGATGTACTCGTTCTTCAACATCCTCATGGCCGCCGGCTCCCTGGCCGGTGCCCTGCTCGCCGCCCGCCGCCGCTCCTCGCGGCTGCGGATGCTGGTCGCCGCCGGTACGGCGTTCGGCCTGCTGGAGATCGTCGCGGCGCTCGCGCCGAACGTCTGGATCTTCGCGGTCCTGCTCGTCCCGATCGGCATGATCGGCCTGACGACCAACATCAGCGCCAACACCAGCGTCCAGATGGCGTCCGACCCGGCCATGCGCGGCCGTGTGATGAGCCTGTACATGATGGTCTTCGCCGGGGGTACGCCGGTGGGCGCCCCGATCGTCGGCTGGATCAGCGACGCGTACGGCGCCCGCACCGGCATGGTGGTCGGCGGCGCGCTGTCCCTCGCGGCGGCGGTCGGCATCGGCGTGATCCTGGCCCGCCTCGGCGGTCTGCGCCTCAAGGTGGACCTGCGCCCGGGCCGCCCGCACGTCCGCTTCGTCCCGCGCGAGCAGCTGGCCACGGCGGCGTAGGGGTTACGCTCGCACGCGACTACGCGGCCCCGCTCCCGGTTCTCCGGGGCGGGGCCGCGTCGCGTTCACGTAGGCCGGGGCGGTTACGCTCGTCGGGTGGACCCGAAGACCAGAAACCGCATCATGGCGGCCGTGCTCGTACTGATGTTCGCTGTCGTCGCCGTGGCGGCCGCCGTCGGCTGACGGGCGACTTCTACCTCTACCAGGCGAAGTTCTCCGGCGACGGGCCCGGGCCGGGGAAGATCTCCTCCAGCGCGTCCAGCACCTCCGCCGACAGCTCCAGCTCCACCGCGCGCAGCGCCGAGTCGAGCTGTTCCCGCGTGCGCGGGCCGGAGATCGGGCCGGTGATCCCGGGCCGCGTCAGCAGCCAGGCGAGGCCCACCTCACCGGGCTCCAGGCCGTGCTTGTCGAGCAGGTCCTCGTACGCCTGGATCTGCGCCCGGACCTTCGGGTCGGCCAGCGCGTCGCCGGAGCGGCCGGAGGTGGAGCGGGCGCCGCCGCCCTCGCGCTCCTTGCGGATCGCGCCGCCGAGGAGGCCGCCGTGCAGCGGCGACCACGGGATGACGCCGAGGCCGTACTCCTGGGAGGCCGGGATGACCTCCATCTCGGCGCCGCGCTCCATCAGGTTGTAGATGCACTGCTCGCTGACCAGGCCGTAGCTGCCCCGCTGCCGGGCGCGCTCGTTGGCCTGGGCGATCTTGTAGCCGGAGAAGTTCGAGGAACCGGCGTACAGGATCTTGCCCTGCTGGATCAGTACGTCGATGGCCTGCCAGATCTCCTCGATCGGGGTGTCCCGGTCGACGTGGTGGAACTGGTACAGGTCGATGTGGTCCGTCTGGAGCCGCTTCAGGCTGGCGTCGACGGCCCGGCGGATGTTGACCGCGGACAGCTTGTCGTGGTTCGGCCACGCCTCGCCGTCGGCGCCCATGTTGCCGTAGACCTTGGTGGCGAGCACGACCTTGTCGCGGCGGTCGCCGCCCTTGGCGAACCAGGTGCCGAGGATCTCCTCGGTGCGGCCCTTGTTCTCGCCCCAGCCGTAGACGTTCGCGGTGTCGAAGAAGTTGACGCCGGCGTCCAGCGCGGCGTCCATGAGGTCGTGACTGTCGCTCTCGTTGGTCTGGGGGCCGAAGTTCATCGTCCCCAGGACGAGGCGGCTTACCTTGAGTCCGGTGCGTCCGAGCTGCGTGTACTTCATGGGCCCCAAGCCAACTCCTTCGAGCGCGCTCGAAGCAAGCGTGTCTCCGCCTAGGCCGCCGCGAACCGGTCCAGTGCGGTGAGGATCGCCCGGCTCGTCGCCGCCCCGCCCAGGTGCCCCGCGTCCTCGATCACCGTCAGTTCCGCGTCCGGCCACGCCCGGGCCAGCTCCCACGCCGTGCCCAGCGGCCCGCCCATGTCCCGCCGTCCGTGCACCAGCACCCCGGGAATCCCGGCCAGCCGCCCCGCGTCCCGGATCAGCTGCCCCTCCTCCAGCCAGGCGCCGTGCGAGAAGTAGTGCGAGCAGATCCGCACCAGCGCCTCCTGAGCCCGGCCGGGCCGCCCGCTGAACGGGGGAGGGCCCGTGTACGCCTCGCCGGACAGCACCGCGTCCTCCCAGGCGCACCACTCCGCCGTCGCCCGCGCCCGTACCGCCGGATCGCGGTCCACGGTGCGCCGGGCGTACGCGGCGAGCACGTCCGGGGTCGCGTCGCTCGCGGCCTCCGGGACGTGGGCCCGGAAGCGGTCCCGCGCCTCCGGGTAGAAGAGCCCGGCGCCCCGGTACAGCCAGTCGATCTCGGTGCGCCGGGTCGTGGTCACCGCCGGGATCACGATCTCGGCGACCCGCTCCGGGTGCCGCTCGGCGTACGCCAGGATCAGCGTGGAGCCCCAGGAACCCCCGTACAGCAGCCAGCGGTCGATCCCGAGGTGTGCGCGGAGGCGTTCCATGTCGGCGACCAGGTGGTCCGTGGTGTTGTGCCGCAGGTCGACGGCCGGGTCGCTCGCGTGCGGCGTCGAGCGGCCGCAGTTGCGCTGGTCGAAGAGGACGACGCGGTAGCGCTCCGGGTCGAAGTACCGCCGGGGCCGCTCGGTGCAGCCGGAGCCGGGGCCGCCGTGGACGACGAGGGCGGGCTTTCCGGCGGGGTTGCCGCAGACCTCCCAGTAGATGAGGTTGCCGTCGCCGACGTCGAGCATGCCGTGGTCGTGGGGCTCGATCGGGGGGTATTTCTCTTCGCGCATGACGCGGTGTCTCCTCGTTCGGCAGCGGTACAGCTTAGGGGGACGCGGTCGTAGCCTGGGCGGCGTGAACGCGACTCCCGAGGTGCTGGCCGTACTGGACGAACTGCTCGCCGCCGCGGGCCCCGAGGACCGGGGCGCCCTGTGGCAGCTCGACCGGCAGGGGAGGGAGCTGGACGCGAACCTCGTGCGGCTGCCGCCGGGCGCGGAGGTCGGGGAGCACCGGGAGGACGTGCTCGACGTGCTGCTGGTCGTCCTCGCGGGCGGCGGCCGGATCGTGCCCGGCGACGGTTCCGCGCCGCTGACACTGGCCCCGAGCACGGTGACGTGGCTGCCCCGCACCTCGCGCCGCTCCGTGACGGCGGGCCCGGACGGCCTCGCCTATCTGACGGTGCACCGCCGCCGCCCCGGCCTGACGCTCAAGCCGACGGTGTACGCGCAGGAGGGCGGCGAGGCGCCCTGCGCGCTGGACCGGGTGTGTTCGGAGTGCGGGCGGATGTCCCCGGAGTCGGCGCCGGTCTTCTGCAGCGCGTGCGGGGAGCGGTTTCCGGGGCGGTGAGGCCGTCCCGGCTCACAGGTGGCGGTCGAAGAAGTCCAGGCTGCGGCGTACGGGCTCCCGCAGATCCGCCCCCACGAAGCAGTGACCGGCCCCCGGTACGACGACGAGCTCGGCGGTGGCGCCCGCCGCCGTGAGCGCGTCCGCGAACCTGCGGCTCTGGTCGCACGGGACGAGCCGGTCCGCGTCGCCGTGCATGAGCAGCGTGGGCGGGGCCGCCGCGGAGACGTGGGCCAGCGGCCCGGCCGGCCTGCGGGCCTCCTCCTGCTGGGCGGCCTCCGGTCCGAGGAGCAGGCTCTCCGGTGAGCCGGGGTCGCGCCCCTGGGTGGTGAGGTCGCTGGGCGCGTACCACGCCACGACCGCCTGAACCTCCGAATCGGGCTCCGCGTCCCGCCGGTCGAGCCCGAGTACGGCGGCGAGGTGGCCGCCCGCCGACTCGCCCCAGGCCCCGAACCGTGCGGGGTCCAGCCCGGCTTCCGGCGCGAGGCGGCGCAGGGCGGCGACGGCCGCGCGGACGTCGTCGCGCTGGGCGGGGTAGTGCGCCTCGCCGCTGAACCGGTACTGGACGGTCGCGAGGGCGTATCCGGCGGCCAGCGCGGCGCCGACCGGGTCCGCGACGCCCAGCCAGGAATCGCCGACCCGGGGCGACCCGGCGCGCCAGGCTCCGCCGTGGATCCAGATGAGCAGCGGCACGGGCCCGGGGGCGTCGGCGGGCACGGTCAGGTCGAGGAGCAGCGGACGGTAGCCGTCGATCCGGGCGAAGACGACGTCCCGGTACCCGACCCGCGCGGGGTCCTTCGGCACGTGCTCCTCCACTCGCTCGACTGCGGGCGAACGTAGCTGTCGCGCCGGGCAGGCCGCAAGTAGTCGTATTGGAAGAGCAAAAACATCGCAGAAACACGCATATTCAGTACGTCAGTGCCTCGGCCTGCGCCTGCGGCCCAGCAGGAAGATTCCCGCCGTCGCCAGCGCGAAAGCGCCGCCCGCCGCGTAGAGAGTGGTGGCCGTCCCCGTGTCGGCCAGCCCGCCGTGCGGCGGGCGGTGGTCGCGGCCGCCGTGCGGCGGGTGGTGGTGGTGGCCGCTGTGGTCCGGGTGGGGTGTTGTGGGGCAGCTTTCCGTCGGCGAGGGGCCGGGGAACGACATCGTCGGGGTGGGTGCGGGCATGGAGTCCGTCGGGCTCGGGGTGGGCATGGAGTCCGTCGGGCTCGGGGTGGGTGTCGGCGTGGAGTCCGTCGGGCTCGGGGACGGGGAGGGTCCCGTACCGGCGCAGTCGATGTCGGCGGCGAACGGGAACTGGTGGATCTCGCCCGCGTCCACCGAGGTGCCGCCGTCGCCGAGTGGTCCGGCCGTGAGCTCCCGTACGACGATCGTGCCCTCGATGTTGGACGGGTCGAGGTCCGTGAGGTGGGCGCGGGGCGCGTAGATCGTGCCCTCCAGCGAGTCGCCGTCCGCGATGGTGATGTCGGTGGCGTCGGGGAAGTTCCACAGCATGTACGGGGCCTGGTCGCCGGAGACGCCCGCGAGGTTCGGGATGTGCCAGACGTACGTGCTGTCCGTGCCGGTCGTGTCGATGTCCACCACGAACGGGGTGGTCGCGTCCGGCTGGTTGTCGAAGGTGAGCTCGGACAGGTTGTTCAGCTGCTCGCCGGTCAGCCGGAGCACGTTCGTCTCGCCCTCGGTGAGGGTGATGTGCGCGCTCGTGCCGGCGGGGAAGCCCGTCTGGTCGGGCAGCGGGGTGCCGGAGGCGTCGCGCAGGACGACGTTGGTGGCGCAGGTGGCGATGGCGTCCGAGCGGTTGCGGAAGGTCGCGAAGAGCGCGTCCAGATCCGGCAGGCCCGTCGTGTCGGTGACGGACTCGACCGGCTGGTGGACCGTTTCCTGTACGCGGGGCGTCGAGTCGTACCCGGCGCCTGCGGCGACGATGTGGGTGTTCACCTCGGCGCCGTTGGAGTCCTCGTCCAGGACCGTCGAGCCGGTCGGGTCGCCGACCTTTACGTAGCCGCCGCTGAGGACCTGGAGCACGCCCTGCGGCGAGCTGGCCGCATGATCGATTCTGCCGCCGACCAGCAGGGCGGTCGGGCGGTCGTCGCCGGGCGCGGTGAACGTGCCCGGGGTCTGCAGCGCGACGTTGTACCCCGGCCCGTAGGTGAGGTTCCCTCCGATGGCGACCGACCCCTCGGTCTCCGTACTGCCCAGGACGGCGTCGTCCTGGACGAGCACCCCGAATCCGCTGTCCCCGGCCAGCGGGTTGCCGGAGTAGTCGGCCGCGGCGGGGGCGGCGGGGACGGCGGCGGCCAGGCACAGGAGGCAGGCCGTCGTGGCGAGGGCAGAGGTCCGTTTCATGCCCGGGAACGTAAGTCCGTGCTTCCGGCGGCCCCCGGGCGGCAGGGCCGTGGGCCACCCGCACGCACGCGCCCGCGTCCCTCCACTGGCGGCACCCGCACCGCCACTTGAGCAGTCGCTCAAACTCCTCTACTGTCTGCGTCATCGCGATTTGAGCGACTGCTCAATCGACCCGAGGGGGGTAGGGGATCGTGAGCGACGGCCTGTACATCGAGGCGCGGATCGGGGTTGACCTGGACCTTGTCTGGGAACGCACGCAGGATCCGGCCCAGCATCAGCGCTGGGATCTGCGGTTCACGCGGATCGCGTACCTGCCGGGCGCGGAGGGGGAGCCACAGCGCTTCACGTACGGCGTACGGGTGCTGCCCGGGTTCTTCGTCTCCGGCACCGGGATCTCCGCCGGGGAGCGCCACCGCCCGGACGGGACGCGGACGTCGGCTCTCCGGTTCGCCTGTGCGCATCCGCTGTCGTTCCTGACGGAGGGCCGGGGCTACTGGCGTTACGTGCCCTGCGCGGAGGGCGGTCTCCGCTTCCTCACGGGGTACGACTACGCGCCGCGCTGGGGCAGGCTCGCGGACCGCCTGCTCTTCCGGCCGCTGATGGGCTGGGCGACCGCCTGGTCGTTCGACCGGCTGCGGCTGTGGTGCGAGCGCGGGATCACCCCGGAGCGGGCGCTGTGGCGGTCCCTGGGGGAGGTGGCGGCCCGGCTGCTCGTCGTGGCCGCCGCGGCCTGGGCCGCGCCGCTCGCCGCCGTGCCGGTGCTCGTCGCCGCCGTGCCGGTCCTGCTCGCCGCCCTCCTGCTGCCGCCGCTGCCCGGCACCCCGGCCGCCCGCCGCTGTCTGCGCCGCCCGCCGGGGCGCGGGCCCGCCAGCGCCACCGCCACCCCGCCCGCCCTGCTCGACCGTTTGGAGCACCCGTGAACTCGATCTTCCGGCAGGCTCTGGGGGCCGACTTCGACCGCCTCCACCCCCGCATCCGGCGCCGCTTCTCCGTCGGCCTGGACAGCGGCGAGTCCTGTACGGGGCGCGGGGTGATGGACCGCGTCTGGCACGGCGGTCCGTGGGTGCGGCCGTTCCTCGCGCTGGGCGGCACGCGCAACATCCTGGTCCCGCGCACCGGCCGCAACATCCCCTTCACCATCGAGAACGTGCCCTTCACGGACTCCTTCGGCCGCGAAACGGTCACCTTCGTGCGGACGTTCGCCTTCCCGGACGGGCCCCGGCGCTTCGACGCGACGATGGTCCACAGCCCGGAACGCGGGTGCGTGGTGGACTACCTGGGCACGCACCAGCACCTCGCGACCGACCTGCACCTCACCGTGGACAGCGCGGGCGCCCTCGTCATCCGCTCCGGCGAACACCGCTTCCGCGAGGGCCCGGTGGACGTACGGGTGCCGCAGCTGATCGGGGGCGACGCGGTGGTCCGCGAGTCGTACGACGAGGCGGCGGGCCGCTTCCGCATCCAGGTCCGCGTCACCAACCGCCGCTTCGGCCCCCTCTTCGGCTACGAGGGCTCGTTCACGGCGGAGTACGCACCGGCGCGCGGGATACGGCAGGATCTGCGTCCGGTACGCGAGGAGGTACGGGCATGAGCGAGGCGGTTGCCGGGAAGAGCGAGGCGTCCGCGGCGAGGAGCAGCGGTTCCGGGGCCAGGGGCACCACGAAGGACACCGCGACGGACACCCGTACCAAGCTCCTCACCGGCGCCCTCGCCACGCTCACCGAGCAGGGCATCGCGAAGACCTCCGCGCGGAGCATCGCCGCGACCGCCGGGGTCAACCAGGCCCTCGTCTTCTACCACTTCGGCACCGTCGACGACCTGCTCGCCGCCGCCTGCCGCTACGGCGCCGAACAGCGCCTCGCCACCTACCGGGAACGCCTGGACGCGGTCCGCTCGCTGGGCGAACTCCTCGCCGTGGCCCGCGAGCTGAACGCCTCCGAGCGCGCGGGCGGCCAGGTTGCCGTGCTGGGCCAGCTGCTCGCCGGAGGCCAGACGCAACCGCGCCTCGCGGCGGCCACGGCGGCCGGCCTCACCCTCTGGACCGACGAGATCGAGCGGGTCCTCACCCGCGTCCTGGCGGGCACACCGCTCGCCGAGTTCGTGGACGTGACGGGCCTGGCGAAGGCGGCCTCGGCGGCGTTCGTCGGCCTGGAACTGTACGAGGGCGTCGACCCGTCCGGTGCCGAACAGGCCCTGGCATCCCTGGACCAACTCGCCGCCCTGGCCGCCGCGCTGGAGGGCCTGGGCCCGGTCGCCCAGCGAGCGGTACGGTCCCGGCTGCGCAGGTCGGGGCAGCGGGGGAAGGCATGAGCGTGCGGTGGGGGGACGCCGTCCGGTGGCGCGTCCGGGAGCGGGTCGCCGAGGCCCCCGCCCGCCGCCCCGGCCCCTGGCGGCGCGGCAGGGTCCTCGCGGCCCTCTCCGCCCTCGCCGCGCTCCTCCTCGTCGCCCCCGGCCTCGTCCCCAACACCCCCGGCCGCCTCGGCAGCCTCCTGGAATCGCTCCTGCCCTGGCTCGGGCTCGCCGTCGTGCCCCTGCTGGCCCTCGCCCTGCTGCGCCGGTCGGCGCTCGCGGCGGCGGCCGTGGTCCTGCCTGTGGTGGCGTGGGCGTACGCGTTCGGCGGGCTGCTGCTTCCGGCGGCGGACCCGGGCCCGCGTGACCTGGTCGTGGTGCAGCACAACGTCAGCGACGTGAACGCGGACCCGGCGGGCACGGCCCGCACGCTGGCGGCCCAGGGCGCCGATCTGATCGCCCTGGAGGAACTGGTCCCGGAGGCGTTGCCCGCGTACGAGACCGAACTCGCCGCCCGCTACCCGTTCCACGAGGTCCGGGGCACGGTCGGGATCTGGTCGCGGCATCCCCTCACCGGCACCCGGACGGTGGATATCAAGCCGGAGTCCGTTCCGGAGCCGTGGAGCCGGGGCCTGCGCACGGTCGCCCGCACCCCGCTCGGCGAGGTCGCGGTGTACGTGGCGCACCTGCCGTCCTTCCGGCTCGGAGCGGGCGGCCTCGGCACCGCCCGCCGCGACGAGAGCGCCCGGCTGCTGGGCCGGGCGCTGGACGCGGAGACCACGGGCCCGGTGATCGTGCTCGGCGACCTCAACGCCACGGTGGACGACCGGGGGATCGACCCCCTGACGTCCCGGCTGAACGTCTCGGAGCGCGGGTTCGCGTTCAGCTTCCCGGCGTCCTTCCCGCTGGCGAGGATCGACCAGGTGATGGCCAGGGAGGCGACGGTGGGCCGGGTCCGCTCGCTCCCGGAGACCGGCAGCGACCACCTGCCGGTGACGGCGCGGGTGACGCTGGACTGAGGGCGCCCCGGAAATCCGGATGCCCTTCCCGTACGCCGTCCCTAGTATGCGCGGGCGCACGCCAACGGATCGGAGACGTACGACAGATGACGCCCCACCTTTCAGCGATCGGCTTCCACGCCACCGACCCGCCGGACCTGGCCCGCTTCTGGGCGGGGCTCCTGCGCTGGGAGCGGTCCGGTGACGGCACGGTCGTCGTTCCCCCGGACGGCAAGGGCTACGCGCTCCGCTTCACCGAGAGCCAGGCGCCCAAGACCCGGCAGAACCAGGCCCACTTCGACCTGACGAGCGCGACCCCGGAGGCCCAGCGGGAGACGGTGGCCCGGGCGCTGGAACTCGGCGCCCGGCACATCGACATCGGCCAGACCCCGGAGGAGGGCCACATCGTCCTCGCCGACCCGGACGGCAACGAGTTCTGCGTGATCGAGGCCGGCAACAAGTTCCTGGCGGACACCGGGGTGATCGGCGCGGTCGCCTGCGACGGCACCCAGGCGGTCGGCTACTTCTGGAGCGCGGCCCTGGACTGGCCGCTGGTCTGGGACCAGGACGAGGAGACGGCGGTCCAGTCCCCGGAGGGCGGCACGAAGCTCACCTGGGGCGGCCCGCCGGTCAACGCGAAGCCGGACGTGAACCGCCTGTACTTCGAGCTGACGCTCCCGCCGGGCGCGGACGGGGAGACGGAGGCCGCCCGCCTCATCGAACTGGGTGCGCGACGTGGGCCGGACGGGGTGTTCCTGGACCCGGACGGCAACGAATTCACCCTACGGAAGGCGGCGGAATGACCAGCAGGTTCACCGAGTTGAGCGTCGACTGCCACGACCCGGAGCGCCTGGCCGCGTTCTGGTGCGAGGTCCTGGGCTTCACGGTCCTCGACCGTACGGAGCACATGGTCGAGATCAGCTCCTGGGACCCGACGGCGGAGGACATCCGGGCCCGGCAGATGCCGCCGACGATCTACTTCCAGCGGGTCCCGGACACCAAGGCGGTCAAGAACCGCCTCCACCTGGACGTGAGCCCGATCGACTGCTCCACGGAGGCCGAGGTCACCCGCCTCCTCGCCCTGGGCGCCACCCGCGTGGACATCGGCCAGGGCGAGGACCGCAGCTGGGTGGTCCTGGCGGACCCGGAGGGCAACGAGTTCTGCGTGGTACGCACGCTGGCACCGCAGTAACGCACCTGTAACGGGCCTTCCCTAGCTTCCGATCGCGCGCCGGTTCGCGGCAACCCCCATGCGAACCGGCTTAGTTCGGAGAGCGCGGTCACCCTTCGCGCCCAACTGCAAAGGAACACCCTCATGTTGCGACACAACGTCATGCGCGGAGCCCTGGTCGCCGCCACCCTGGCCGGCCTCACCGCCTTCGGCTCGGGCGCGGCGACCGCGGCGACGGCCGCGGCCACCCCGTGCCACCTCGACGGGTACGTCTGCATGACCACGAACGACATCTACGAGCCGACGGTGTACGTCGCCGACGGGAGCGACTACACGTTCCTGCGGCCCACCGAGGTCACCACCCTCTCCAACGACACGTCGAAGCTGTACTGCGTCGCCGCCGAGTACAACTTCACCCTGTCCCCGGGCCAGACCATCACGGTGACGCACACGATCACCTCGATGGGACCGACCACCGCGGGCTGCCTCTCCTGACCCCCGCCCCCGGCACCCCCTCCGCGCTCCGGCGCGAGGGGGCGCCCCGGGTTCAGTGCCCGCCGCCCCCCGGCAGCCCCAGCTTCCCCGCCCGCAGCCCCGCCTGGAACCGGGACGCGGCCTGCAACGTCACCATCAGCTCCGCCACGCGGCGGCGGTACGTGCGGAGGGAGAGGCCGAGGTGGCGGGCGGCCGAGTCGTCGGTGCGGCCCGTGCTGAGGGCTTCCAGGATCTGGCGGGAGTCCGGGGTCAGCTGCGGGGTGTCCGTGGCGAGGTACGCGTCGTAGTCCGCCGCCTGGTTCCACATCGCGTCGAACAGCGAATGCACCCCGTCGATCATGGTCTTCGCGGTGGTGACCGAGTACTCGCGACCGGTGGGCGCCTCGCGGCCGGCCAGGATCATGACCCGGCGGTCGATGATGATCGTCTCGTGCGGGAGCTCCGCGTCGGTGATGCGGACCTGCGCGCCGGCGCCCAGCACCAGCCGCAGGTGCTCGCGGGTCGCCTCGTCCGCCAGGGCCGCCGGGGTGAGCAGCTTCCGGGTCGTGAAGCCGGGGCCCGGGGTCGTCCAGGTCTCCGGCCGGGGCCAGGTCGTCAGCGTACGAGCGGCGCACAGGAACTCGGTGCGGGCGGATTCGAGGAGGTGTCCGGCGCGTGTCAGCAGCTCCGCGTCGCCGTGGACCGAGAAGATCTGTTCGTTCCGCATACCGCCAGTCTGGCAGTACGGCTGGCAGCAACCTGCCACGCGCTGGGCCGTGCCCGGCCCTCCGGAGAGCATGAATCCATGACGACCACCACGTTCGCCCTCGGCGGCGACCTCACCGTCAACCGTCTCGGCTTCGGCGCGATGCGCCTGCCCATGAGCACGTTCGACGGCCCCACCCGCACCCCGGAGAACGGCATCGCGGTGCTCCGCCGGGCCATCGAGCTGGGCGTGAACCACATCGACACCGCCGCGTTCTACGCCCGGGGCGACGTCCGCGCCAACGACCTCATCCGGGAGGCGCTCGCCCCCTACCCCGACGACCTGGTCATCGCGACGAAGGTCGGCCCCCTGCCCGGCCCCGACGGCCACCCGAGCGTCCAGGCGACCCCCGACCAGCTGCGCGCCCTGGTCGAGGCGGACCTGACCGCCCTCGGCGTCGACCGGCTCGACGTCGTCAACCTCCGGGTGGGCGGCATGAGCGGCCCCGGCGGCGAGTCCGTCGCCGAACGCTTCGCCGCCCTGGCCGCCCTCCGCGAGGAGGGCCTGATCCGCCACCTCGGCGTCAGCAACATCGACGCCGCCCAGCTCGCGGAGGCCCGCGCCATCGCCCCCGTGGTCTGCGTCCAGAACCCGTACGCGGACGACCTGGCCCTCCTCGCGGAGTGCGAGGCCGCCGGCATCGCGTACGTCCCGTTCTTCCTCCTCGGCGGCGGCCGCACCCCCCTGGACACGACCCGCCTGGAAAAGGTCGCCACCCGCCTGGGCGCAACGACCACCCAGGTCCAGCTGGCCCTGCTCCTGGCCTCGTCCCCGTCCCTGCTCGCCATCCCCGGCACGGGCAACCTCGCCCACCTGGAGGAGAACATGGCCGCCCGCGACCTGGTCCTGACCGAGGAGGACGTGGCGGAGCTGCGGGGCTGACGCCCGGGGTCAGGCGAGCGCCCGCAGGGCCGCGGCGGACGAGACGAGACGGTTCCTGCCCAGGCGCTCGATCACGTCGGCGCCGTGCCCGGCGGATTCGTCCAGCTGTCGGCGATGCGCTGGATCTCTCCGTACACGATCACCTGGGCCTTGGCACGGATCGCCGCGGCCAGGACATGGCGGTCGTCCTTGTCCGGCAGTTCCAGTACGTCGATCAGCGGTTCGTACCCCTTGACCAGGCAGTCCCGTACGGCCGCCTTCATCAAACGCCGTGTCCTGCCGAGGGCATCGGGGGACAGATCCGGTCAGTTGGCCCGCAGGAGTGCCGTCGCTCGGCCGTGCATCTCGCTCGGCCCCGCCCGGCCCTGCCTCAGCGCATGGCGGCGTCCACGAAGTCGGCTCCGGCGGCGATGGCGAGGTCGGGGCCGAGGGCGGCGGCCGGGGTGTGGGCGCCGGGGCGGGCCTTGCCTGCGGCGAGGCCGAGGGCGGTCTCTGCGGCTACGGCGGAGGTGAAGTCCATGGCGTCCCCGGCCCGCAGCCAGCCTTCGCGGACGGTTCCGTCGGGCCAGGTGATGACGGCGTGGCCCCAGGTGTGGGGGCGCGGGCGCCGGGCCCCCTTGGTCCTACAGCCAGTCCGGCTCCGCGACCAGCGTCTCCAGCTCGTTCACCAGTCGCGCCGCATGGAACCCGTCCGCCGCCGCGTGGTGCACCTGCACCGCCAGGGGGAGGAGGACGCGGTCGTCGCGTGACACGTACCGGCCCAGGGTGAAGATCGGGGCCAAGTGGTCGTAGCCGTCGCGGATGTTGAGGTTGAAGCCGGTGAAGGCGCGCCACGGGAGGCTGGAGACGTCGAACGAGTTCGGTGGGGGCGGGCCCTGGGGGAAGAACTCCGTCGCGTCCGCGTGCTTCGACAGCAGGGGGGCCGCCGCGTCGTGGAAGGTGCCGAAGTCCGCGTCGTACGGCGACCACACGCACGCGAACGTCTCCCGGTCCGCGTTGAACACCGTGAACGCCGGGTGCACCACCGGCCACACCGCCGGGTCGCCCGACTCCGTCAGGCACAGGCGGAACTCCTCGTGGCGGTTGACCACCGTGGCCAGCGCCCACACCTGCGCCAGGTACGACTTGCGCGGCGAGCGCCGCAGCGCGGCCGTGAGCGCGGTGACGTCGACCTCCACCGTCATCGAGTACGTGCACGGCACCCGCCGCCGGTAATGTGCGAAGTGCTCCCGGCGCGGCCAGGTGTCCAGATCGATCGGGTTCGGCTCGTCCATCCGGGCATCATCGCAGTCGCCCCCGCCCCCGCCCCACCGGTTTTCGCAGGGCGCGCTTGCGTTGGAGCGCACTCGAACTCCTACCGTCATCCGCATGAGCACCGAACAGCAGAACGACCGGTACGAGCGCGGATACGCGGCCCTCAGCGAGGTCGCGAACGGCGCCCAGGACGCCGTCATCGACGGCCTCGCCGACATCGCCCCGCACATGGGCCGCTACATCGTGGAGTTCGGCTTCGGCGACATCTACACGCGCCCCGGACTCACCCGCCGTCAGCGCCAGTTGAGCACCGTCGCCGCCCTCGCCGCGATGGGCAACGCCGCGCCCCAGCTCCGCTTCCACATCGGCGGCGCGCTCAACGTCGGCTGCACGCGGCAGGAGATCGTGGAGGTGCTGATCCACGTCTGCGTGTACGCCGGTTTCCCCGCCGCCCTCAACGGCCTCACCGCCGCCCGCGAGGTCTTCGAGTCCCGCCCCGACGACGCCCCGTTCGTCCCCGTCCCCGACACCCCGGGCGGCGACCGGCTCGCACGCGGTCAGCAGGCCCTCGCCGACATCGACGGGCACGCGGGCCAGCAGGTCATCGACTCCCTCAAGGACATCGCGCCCGACCTCGCCCGCTACGTGCTGGAATTCTCGTTCGGCGACATCTACTCCCGTACCGGCCTCGACCTCCCGACCCGCGAACTCGTCACCGTCGCCCTGTGCACCGCCCTCGGCACGGTCGGCCCGCAGCTCCGCGTGCACCTCCACGGCCTGCTCAACGTGGGCGGCACGCGTGAGGAGGCCGTGGAGGTCATCACGCAGATGGCCGGTTACGCCGGTTTCCCGGCCGCGCTGAACGGGCTCGCCGCCGCGCGCGAGGTGTTCGCGGCGCGGGACGAGTGACGCCTGCATGGAAACGCCCGGCTACGGAAACAACCCGTACATCGAGTCGCACAACGTCTCCGAGACCAACGCCACTTACTGACCGGGGGTCATCGCATGCGCTCTAAGGTTCTGGCAGCTACTGCTGGATCAGCCATCGTTGTCGGAGCCTTGGTGACGTTACTGGTGGTTCAGGCCCACGGGGACGATCATCAGTCGGCTCGATCCTCGGTGACCATCTCCCACGGCGATCAGCTGCTGCCCAGTGACACACTCACGGATTGGGTCACCTACGGTGATCACCTCGTGGTCGCGACGGTGACCGGTCAGCGTGAACTCGCCCCGACGCCGGAAGAGACCGAGGCGGGCGAGGGCTACATCCCGCGGGTGATCAGTCTCCGGATCGACAAGGTGCTGTGGTCGCGGAACGAAGCGTCGAACGCGCCGTCAACCTTCGAGACGGACATCGACGGTTGGCAGTTCCACGGTGACCGGCGCGACGCCGTCCGCATGGAGGGCGAACCCATGCTGGAGGTAGGCAAGCAGTACGTTCTGCCCATCCTCTACTTCAGCAAGACCAAGACGGTGCAGAATGCCGGCTGGTCGACGCTGAGCCCGAATTCCATCATTCCCTACCAGGACGGAATCCTGGGCGAGGGCGACGTCATCCCGAGTGTGCGGCAGGCGGACGGCGACACCAAGCCGGCCGACGCACGGGGGCCGTTCTTCGGCAAGGAGCCCGGAGAACTGGTCTCAGCGCTCAAGTCGACGCCACCTGATCCCGCTGTCGCGGACGCGATGAAGCTGCCTCCCGACGAGCGCGCCAAGCGCGCCCACAAGTGAGAGGGCAACGGCCCCGGACCATCATGGGCCGGGGCGCGGGGCGCGGGGCGCCGCGTTACGCGGCGGTGTGGCGGATGAACGTGTCCCAGGCGCCGGGGGAGAGGGCGAGGGCCGGGACGGTGATGTCCTTGGAGTCGCGGACGTGGACGGTGTGGGGGCAGGTGGCGACCTCTACGCAGTCACCGCCGTTCTGGCCGCTGTAGCTGCTCTTGGACCAGGAGAGGGCGACCTCGATGCAGTTACCGCTGTCCGGGCCGCTGTAGCTGCTCTTGAACCACTCAAGGTCAGTGCTCATAGTCCTTCACCATCTGCTTGATCCACTCGCGCGACTCTTCAGGGCTAAGAGCCTGGGCTCGCAGCATGCCATACGTGGCGAACAAGTCTGCCAAGTGCGGTTGTTCGCTTACAAGGAAGTTCCGGCTCTGGACCTCCAAGTACGCCAGTCGCCGCCGGTCTTCGGTTTCCAGGAGGACGAAGGGGCCACTCAGGCCGACATGTGTCTCCCTGTGGGGCGACATCAGCTGAATGTGCACATGCCGCAGCTGGCTGACCTCGAGGATGTGCTGAAGCTGTGCGCGGTGCACGTCCCGTCCGCCGATGGGACGTGCGAGCGCGCTTACTTCCAGGACGAAGCTGATGTCCGGCAGCGGCTTGCGAGTCAGCAGGGCTTGTCGCGCGAGGCGAGCGACGACCCTGCCCTCGATCTCGTCGTCCTCGATGGGCGGGCAGGCCCCACGGAACATGGCTCGCGCGTGGTCCTCTGTCTGTAGGAGACCGGGCACGACATGGCACTCGTACTCGTGCCTCATCATGGCTTTGGCTTCCTCTTCGGCGAATGGGCCGAACCAGGTGGCCAGGTGGCTGAACTTCAGCTTCAACGCCGCAGCGATCAGCGCACCGTTCGCCCCCGTCGCCGAGTCCGCCTTTGGGACGAAGCTCCCCTTCGGTGGTCTGTGTCCCCTCTCCACCATCGCCACTTGCGACTTGGAGAAGCCGATCCTGAGCCCCAATGCTTCCTGGGACAGGGTGGCCTGCTCGCGGCAGTGCCGTAACAGCGCACCGAACATCTCAGCGGTTCCGTCGCCAGTACTACTGGAGTGCACAGCCCCACCTCCGAGTTCACAACGGTGCACAGACTCCCTGTGCCTCTGGTCACGTTAAGTGCGGACGCCGACGCTTACCGTATGGAACCGAAAAATTCACCGACCCTGGTGCCCAGCTGGATCCCCGTCAGCGGTCACGCCCTGCGGCACGCGGGCATTCACTTCGACGCGGTGCGGATCTCGGGCGTACTTGGCGAGCAAGTCTCGTACGAGATCATGCAGTTCACGGACTTTCAGGCAGGCCCGATCATCCGTTCGCACATCGGGATGCGGAGCATGTACTTCCTGGTCGAGCCCGGCACGGCGAGTGCGTACCGCTGGCCGGCGGGCGTGGACGCGCTCGTGCGGAAGGGTTCGGACTTCGTGGGCGTGCCCGCGCTACGCGGGCTGACGTATCCGCTGGACTGGCGTTCGGAGCCGACCGCCGAGGATCCGTTCGTGGATACAGCACTTCTGTTCGAGCTGGTAACCAAGGTGGTGTCGGACGGAATCTCTGCTGTACGGTGACGGCGTCGTTACGCTCCGTGCGCATCGCGCACGGGGCGGCCCTCGGGGGGTGCAGCAACACCCGGGGCCGAGGGCCTTCACCCCTGATGGATTCACGAGGTCCACCGAAGATGCTTTGGCATGCTATCTCGCCCTCCCGCGCCTATGTGAAGGCCGCGCACGATGTCGTACGTCATTCGAATCTGAGCAGCGATGCAAAGGTTCTGATCATGTATGTGCAGGGTTTGCCCGAGTCCCGCGCGAGCGAGGCGCTGAGCGATCACGCGAAGAGGATCGGGATCAAGGGCCGTGCGTACCAGCGGGCCAAGTCCCAGCTGAAGGAAGCCGGTTACGTCCACGAGTGGCGGTGGCAGGGCCAGGGTGGGCTGTGGATGACGGATCAGCTGTTCTCCAACGTGCCGCTCACGGACGAGGAGGCGCGGGGGCTCAGGGGCGCGAAGGCGCAGGCCGAACCGGCTGATCGGTCACCGGCGGGCGGTCGGGCGGGTACTCGGACGGTCGGCGCTTCCCAACCAGAGGTTGAAGGACAACGGGAGAAGAACACCCCCCACCCACCCACCGAAGCGCCTGCGGCCGAGGCGGCGGAGGCGGCGCCGGAGCCGGGAGCGGCGGCCGATCCGGAAGTCGCGGAGGCGGAACGCGTGTTGCTCTCGCTGCGGCACGCGAACCCGCAACTGCACCTCGGCGTACGCGAGGCGCGCGGCCTGTCCGGGATGGCGGCGGACTGGCTGCGACGGGGCGTGAGGGCGTCGGAGCTGCGGCAGGCGCTGGTGAACTCCCTCCCGGCGGAAGGAGTGCGGTCGGCCTACGGCTTCGTACGCCACCGCCTCGTCCACAAGCTGCCGGAGGCACCCGCCCCCGTGGCGCCGGTGGCGACGGTCAGGCCGCACGTGACGTGCGAGGGGGAGGGGCCGGAGCACGTCTTCCGGCCCAGGGCGGACGAGACCTTGTGCGGCCCCTGCGCCCAGCAGGCGGCCGAGGAGGCCCACTTCGCGAAGTACCCACCGCGCCCGCAGCCCTGGCGGGAACGGGTCGCGACGATCCTGGCCGTGGACGCCGCAGCCACGTGAGGCGTACGCCCGTCGGCGGGGTCAGCGGATGTCCCGGCGGGTGAACCTCCAGACGGCGGCGGCGACCGCGGGCAGCGGGTAGACGGTGATGCCCGCGAAGGCCTGCACCGTCGTGGTCCCCTCGCGCATGGCGTGGCAGGCCGTGGCGCCGAGGCAACTCGCAGGCGTCTATGACCTTTGTCCGCATCCCGGCCTCGCCGGGGAATTCCGAGGGGCGCACGGGTCCCTTTCGAGGCGGGGGACCGAACTCTCTCTTTGCGCAGGCAAGTCGGCCTGTGGCAGGGCGAGTTCATTCAATCACCGGGAACCGCCCCGCCGGGTGGTCGAATCGAATATCTGTCGGAGGTGTGGGGCGCATGCTCCCGTTCCGGGGAACGGCACTGCTGTTCGGGCCGCTTATGGGCGTGGTGGGGGGCGAGATGGGTGCAGTACGGTGATTGTGTCGTTACGCTCCGTATGCCTGGACGGACTGAGGAGGACCCGTGGTGGATACCGTGGTGGAGCTTTGGGACGGCGTACGAGCGGTGCGCGACCCCGCGCGGGTGCGCGCGCAACTCATGGCGGCCGGGCGGACGTTGTTCGCGGTGTACGGCTACGCGCACACGTCTGTCGAGGATCTGTGCGCGGAGGCGCAGGTGGAGGTCCGGGACTTCCACCGCGAGTTCGCCTCGCGCGAGGCGCTGCTCACCGACCTGTACGACGAGGTCGCGATGACCGGGATGCAGGCCGCGCAGGCGGAGCTGGCGGCGGAGGGCATGGAGACCTGTCCGACCGAGGAGCGGGTCCGCAGGCTCTTCGAGGCGTATGTCCGGGCCGTGACGCGGGACCCGCAGGCGGCCCGGGTCGCCTTCGTGGAGGTGCTGGGCGTGAGCCGGGCGATGGAGGAGCACCTCTCGATGTGGCGCGCTGTGTGGGTGGAGTTCCTGACGGCGGAGTCCGAGCGGGCCCGGACGCGGGGGCACGGCGTGGACGGCGACCTCGCGGTGGTGGTGAAGGTGCTGACGCGGTCCGTGGACGAGCTGCTGGCGCACCACGGGCGGCGGCCCCGGCAGGTGCCGCCGGAGTGGCTGACCAGTGAGTTCACGCGGCTGTCGATGGCGATGATCGGTCCGGCGGAACCGGGCTCCCCGGGCGCCACCGGTTGACAAGGTGCCTTGCCGGGTCGGCAAATGGAACCATGGCAGACCCGATGGGTGACGAGGACCTGGCCGCCGTCCTGACGGGCGTCGGCCCCCGCCTCCGCGCGCTGCGCACCGAGCGCGGGACGACGCTGACGCAGCTGAGCGAGACGACAGGCATCTCGCTCAGCACGCTCTCCCGCCTGGAGTCGGGCGGCCGCAAACCCACGCTCGAACTGCTGCTGCCCCTGGCGAAGGCGTACGGCGTCCAGCTGGACGAACTGGTCGGCGCGCCGGACACGGGCGATCCCCGCGTCACCTTCCGCCCCTTCAAGCGCCACGGGATGACCTTCGTCCCGCTCACCCGGCATCTCGGCGGCGTCAACGCGTACAAGCAGGTCATGCCGGGGGCGACGGGCCCGTCCGGCCCGGTCGAGCAACGGGTGCACGAGGGCTACGAGTGGCTGTACGTCCTGTCGGGGCGGCTGCGGCTGGTCCTGGGGGACCACGACCTGGTCCTGACGGCGGGCGAGGCGGCCGAGTTCGACACCCATACGCCGCACTGGTGGGGGGCGGCGGGACCGGACCCGGTGGAGTTCCTGAGCCTGTTCGGACCGCAGGGCGAGCGGATGCACGTACGGGCGAAGCCTTCGGGGTGACGGGGCCGCCGTGTCACAGGAACTCCGGAGCCGTCCCGGTGCGGCCCGCGGACGCCGACGCGGAGGCGAGGACGAGGAAGCTGCTGGACGCCAGGAGCACGGCGGGGATGGCGCTGAAGATCCGGAGTTGTCCCTTCAGCGCCTCGAAGTACGCGGGCTCGGTCAGCTCCACTCTGACGCTGTGCTGAGGGTTCGCGGTCCTGTCCCAGTAGGTGTAGTAGTAGCCCGACGCGTCTGCTTTCGTGTCCTGGGCCGTGCCGGCGCCGGTCGCGACGCCGAGCGCGGCCAGGCAGATGGCGCCCGCGTAGGCGAACTTGAGGGCGCGTGGCAGCAGCAGGACGTAACTGCCGAGCCGCCCGGCATTGCGGGAGCCCATCAGCTGGGCCGCCGCTCCACTGATGAGGCTGCAGATCATCGCGACGAAGAAGGCCGGGAACATCGCGAGGCACAGTCCGATGACGAGCCACTCCGGCACGGTGTACGCACCGGGCAGCCAGGTCGAGGCCATGCACAGGAGATCGGCCCCGCACAGCACCGACACCACCCAGAAGAGCCCCCTGTAGCCGCCCCGCAGCTCCTCCATGCCGGATTCCTTCCTCGCCCGCGAACAACGGGTCCCCGACGCGGGGACCTCTTGCCGAGGGTGCCGAGAGTGGTACGTTATCGAGTACCACTCTTGAAGGGAAGGCTGAGCCATGTCCATAACCGCGAGTGAAGCCCGCAAGGCTCTCTTTCCGCTGATCAAGAAGGTCAACGACGATCACGAGGCCATCGAGATCGTCTCCAAGCACGGCAATGCCGTGCTCGTCTCCGCCGATGACTACGCGGCTCTGCGTGAGGGCTCGTACCTGCTGCGTTCTCCGGCGAATGCGCGACGGCTGCTCAAGGCCTACGAGAACGCACTGGCTCACGTCGACGTGTCGGAGCGTGAGCTGATCGATCCGGCTGAGGGTGCCGAGTGAGGCTTGTCTTCGAGGACCAGGGCTGGGAGGACTACACGTCCTGGCTCAAGAACGACCGCAAGATGCTCGCGCGGATCAACAAGCTCATCGAGGACGTCAAGCGCGACCCGTTCACGGGCATCGGCAAGCCGGAGCCGTTGAAGTACCACTTGCCCGGAGCGTGGTCGCGCCGCATCGATGACGAGCACCGGCTCGTCTACCTGGTCACGGCCGAGGAAATCGTCATCCTCGCGGCCCGCTACCACTACTGACTGCGAAGGCGGCCGTCGCCGCGTATCGGCCGCCCACGCCCCACGCCTCGTGCATCGCGTCCGCGAAGGCCGCTGCCAGGTGGTGTTCGCCCGTGGGGTTCGGGTGGGTGCCGTCGTACGTGGAGGTGTGGATGTCGTACGCCGGGGGGTGGGAGGCCAGGAGGAGGGGGGATTGCGGGGTGGACGCGTCCGCCACCGTCTTCGCCAGCGCTTCGTTGAAGTGCGCGCACTCCGCCGCGAACGGGGCGTCCGTCTCCGCCCGGACGTTCGGGATCACGGGGAGCAGCACCACGCGGATGCGCGGGTTCGCCTCGCGGGCCGCCGTCAGGAACGCGGCGGCGTTCTCCGCCGTCTGCGCGCTGTCCGTGTAGAAGCCGAGGTCTATCAGGCCGAGGGAGACCAGCAGCACGTCCGGCCGGTGCGCGGTCACCGCGTCCGCGATCAGCGGGGCCATGTGGAGCCAGCCCTCGCCCCAGCCCGAGAGGTGGCGGCGCGCGGCGGGCGGGAAGTCGTCGGCGGCGTACGCGGAGGACGAGGCCGTGCCCGTATCGGCGTCGTACAGGGCCGTGCGCGGGCCCACCAGCTCGTGCGGGCCGTCCGGTGCGGCCTCCAGGTGCTGCCACATGCGGTAGCGCCACGTGACGTCGCCGGCGCGCCCGATGGTCATGGAATCGCCGACACACATGAAACGCATGGCGCCATCATGGCGGATCTTGGCTACGCGCCGGTAGGTGACGATGGACACTTGTGCCATGCGTTCGTACCGAATGACGTCCTCCCTGGGCACCGCCGTCGTGCTTCTCGCCCTCGCCGCGGCCCCCGCGCTCGCCGACGACGGGCCCGACCGGAGCTTCACCATCGAGGACCCCCGGATCACCGAGTCCAGCGGGCTCGCCGCGAGCCGGCTCCACCCGGGGATCTACTGGACGCACAACGACAGCGACGACGGTCCGTACGTCTTCGCGGTCGATTCCCGTACGGGCAAGACCGTCGCGACGATCACCATGAAGGGCGTCGGCGCCCCCCGCGACGTCGAGGCCATCTCGATCGGGCCGGACGGGGACATCTACGTCGGCGACATCGGCGACAACCTCAACGGCAGCTGGGACCACGTCTGGATCTACCGCTTCCCCGAGCCGAAGACGCTCAAGGACGCGACCGTCCGGGCCACCCAGTACGACGTGAAGTACGCCGACGGGCCGCGCAACGCGGAGGCGCTGATGGTCCACCCGAAGACCGGGCGCGTCTACATCGCCTCGAAGAACGAGGACGGCGGCGGCCTCTACGAGGGGCCCGCGAAGCTCACCACCGGCGGCGACAACGTCTTCCGGCGGGTCGGGGAAGTGCCCTGGGTGACGGACGGCGCGTTCTCCCCGGACGGCAAGGAGCTCGTCCTGCGCTCCTACTTCAGCGCCCGGGGCTACGCCTTCGCGAACGGGCGGCTCGGCAAGGACTACGCCGTCGACGCGCCGCTCCTGCCGCAGTCCGAGTCCGTGACGTACACGGCGGACGGCTCCGCCCTGATGTACGGCTCCGAGGGCGAGCGGAGCAGTGTCGTGCGGGTGGACCTGAAGAAGACCGGGGACGGGGGCGGCGGCGGGTCCACGCACCGGGCCGGGGGGACGAAGGACACGGCCGATGGCGGGGACGGGGTGCCGGTTAAGGGCACCACGGTGACCGGCGGCGTCGTGGTCGGCGCGATCCTCCTGCTGCTCCTGCTGGGGCGGCGGCGCCGCAAGGGCTGAGCGCGCTCAGGGCTCCATCGGCCGGATCTCGTAGTGCAGCGTCCGGTCCCGCTTCAGCCTGTGGGTCAGCGGGACGAGGACCCCGTGCATCGCCGGGTACTTGCGGGACAGCATCCGCGACGCGTGCGTGTTCTCCTTCGAGCCCGCCGGGAGAAGGCGCGCGTGGGCCTCGATCTGCGGGCCCGTGGGGCGGCCGCGCACGGTGCACGGGCCGATCCGCACCACCGGGTGGTTGCGCATGCGCTCCACCTTCCACGCCGAGGAGAACGTCCGGATGTAGGCGTGGTCGCCCTCGACCGCGATGTTCACCGGGGTGTCGGCGTGCGTCCCGTCCTGCCGCCGCGTGCTCAGCAGGACCGCGTACTGCTTCACGAAGGGCTTGAGCTGCGGGACCGTATCCATACCTCCATGGTCCGCCGGTACGGGCCCGGGCTCATCCGGGCGCGGGGCGCCCCGCAGGGGTTTCGCGTAAGGTCCCCGGACCATGAGCCCCCGCACCCCCGAGCCCTTCGCCACGCCCCGCCTGGACGCCCTGCCCCTGCGGGTGGAGTACGCGGACGAGATGGCCGCCGTCCTGGCCGACCCGGCCCTGCACGCCTTCACGGGCGGCGAGCCGGAGACCGCCGAGGCCCTGCGCGCCCGCTACACCCGCCAGACGGCCGGCTCCCCGGACCCGGCCGAGCTGTGGTGGAACTGGGTGCTGCGCGCCGGGGACACCCTCGTGGGCTACGTACAGGCGACGGTACGCGGCGACCGCGCCGAGATCGCCTGGGTGGTGGGCGTCCCGTGGCAGGGCCGGGGATACGCCGGGGAAGCGGCCCGGGGCCTGGTCGCGCATCTGCGGGAGGTGGGCGTCACGACTGTCGTCGCCCACATCCACCCCGAACACGCGGCCTCGGCGGCGGTGGCCGCCGGGGCCGGTCTGGCCCGGACCGGCGAGTGGGAGGACGGGGAGGAGCGGTGGGGGCTGGGCGGGGCGTGAGCGTACGGCGAGGGCCCCGCACACCGGGTGTGCGGGGCCCTCGCCGACGTACGGGCTACAGCTTCTCGATCACGTAGTCGATGCAGGCCGTCAGGGCCTGGACGTCCGACGGGTCGATCGCGGGGAACATGGCCACGCGGAGCTGGTTGCGGCCGAGCTTGCGGTAGGGCTCGGTGTCGACGATGCCGTTGGCGCGGAGGGCCTTGGCGACGGCGGTGGCGTCGATCTCGTCCGCGAAGTCGATCGTGCCGATGACCTGGGAGCGCTTGGCCGGGTCGGTGACGAACGGGGTCGCGTACTTTGACTCCTCGGCCCAGCCGTAGAGGTGGCCGGAGGAGGCGGCGGTGCGGCCGGTCGTGAAGTCCAGGCCGCCCTGGGTGTTCATCCACGTCAGCTGCTCGTTCAGCAGGAAGAGCGTGGCGAGCGCCGGGGTGTTGTACGTCTGGTTCTTCAGCGAGTTGTCGATCGCCGTGGGCAGCGAGAAGAACTCCGGGATGTGCCGGCCCGAGGCGTGGACGCGGGCCGCGCGCTCCAGGGCGGCCGGGGAGAAGACGCCGATCCAGAGGCCGCCGTCGGAGGCGAAGGACTTCTGCGGGGCGAAGTAGTAGACGTCCGTCTCGGCGATGTCGACCGGGAGGCCGCCCGCGCCGGAGGTGGCGTCCACCAGGACGAGGGAGCCCTCGTCGGCGCCCGCGACGCGCTTGATGGGCGCGGCGACACCGGTGGAGGTCTCGTTGTGCGTGAAGGCGTAGACGTCGACGCCCGCCTCGGCCCGCGGGTCCGGGTGCGTGCCCGGGTCGGAGGCGATGACGGTCGGGTCCGCCAGCCACGGGGCCAGCTTGGCGGCCTTCGCGAACTTCGAGGAGAACTCACCGAAGTTGAGGTGCTGGGACTTGGACTCGATCAGACCGTGCGTCGCGATGTCCCAGAAGGCGGTGGAGCCGCCGTTGCCCAGGATCACCTCGTAACCCTCGGGGAGGGAGAAGAGGTCGCGTACGCCCTCGCGCACCGCGCCGACCAGGTTCTTCACCGGTGCCTGGCGGTGGGACGTACCGAGCAGAGACGTGCCGGTGGCGGCCAGCGCGTCGAGCGCCTCGGTCCGCACCTTGGAGGGACCGGCGCCGAAGCGCCCGTCTGCGGGCTTGATGTCAGCGGGAATCTGGATGTCGGCCACGAGTCGGAGCGTAACGCCTCGGTGCGGAGGCCACGCACCCTGTCCGTCGGATGAGACAGGGGTTCCGACTCGTGGCCCGTGGGTCGGGGCCCGGGTCAGCTCAGTTCGACCGGCAGTTCGAAGAGGTCGTTCTGCGTCACGATCGGCTTGTTGCGCAGCTCGGTGGCGGGAACGGCCAGCTCCAGCTCCGGGAAGCGCTCGTAGAGCGCGGGCAGGGCGACGCCCGCCTCCAGCCGGGAGAGGGCCGCGCCCGGGCAGACGTGCGGGCCGTGGCCGAAGGCGATGTGCCGGTTGGGCGAGCGCGTCACGTCGAACTCACCGGCCGTCGGGCCGTGCTGCTGCTCGTCGCGCCCCAGCGCGCCGAAGGAGACGATCAGGGCCTCGCCCTTGGGCAGGACCTTGTCGCCGACCTGTACGTCCTCCGTCGCGAAGCGGATCAGGACGTGCGAGGTCGGGGTGTTCCAGCGCAGCGTCTCCTCGATCACGTTCTCCCACGGCACCTCGCCGGAGAGGACCTGCTTGCGCTGCTCGGGGTGGGTCTCCAGCGCGACGACCGCGTTCACGATGAGGCTGATCGTCGTCTCGTGGCCCGCCGCGATGATCAGTTGCAGCGTGTTGACGATCTCCTCGTTGCTGAGGTGGTCGCCGTCCTCGGAGGCCTCGATCAGGGCGCTGGTCAGGTCGTCGCCCGGCTCCGCCCGCTTCGCGTCCACGATCTTCGTGAAGAGCGCGCCGAGGTCCGCCATCATCTGCGGGACCTCCTCCGGCGGCGTCTGCGTCGAGAAGAACTTCTCGAAGAGCTCCTTGAGCCGGGGGTGGTCGGCGGCGTCGACGCCCATCAGCTCACTGATCACGTTCATCGGCAGCGGGTAGGCGAACTCCGCCTTCAGGTCGACGCGTTCGCCCTCGGGCAGGGCCGCGAGGCGGTCCAGGCTCGCGGTCGTCAGCGCCTCGATGCCCGCACGCAGCCGCTCCACCCGCTTCACGGTGAGGGCCTGCGCGACGAGGGTGCGCAGCCGGCGGTGGTCGGCGCCGTCGACGGTCAGCATCGAGCGGCCCGGGTTGGCCAGGCCGATCAGCGGCCAGTCCATCGGGATCTCGCCGCGCTGCCAGGCGCCCCAGACGTTGATGTCCTTCACGATCCGGGCGTCGGTGAGCAGCTGTCTCGCCTCGGCGTGGTGCGTGACGGCGTAACAGTGCACCCCGCCGGGGAGTTCGACCTCGGCGAGCGGCCCCGCGGCGCGCAGGGCGGCGCTCTCGCCGTCCAGGTCGGCGACGAAGGGGTCGAGGGCGATGCGAGTCATATCCGGCCTCCGAGGGCGGGGGTGGGTGTGAAGACGACGGGCAGACTGGTCATGCCCCGCAGCCAGGGGGAGGGGCGCCGGGTGAGCTGCCCGGCGGGGACGTCCAGGTCGATGTCCGGGAGGCGGTCGAGCAGGACCTCGATGCCGGTACGGGCGATGACCTCGGCGGTCTCCTGCGCCGGGAACGGGCAGCGGTGCTCGCCGTGCCCGAAGGACAGGAAGGCGCTGTTGCCGCCGGTCAGGGCCGAGCCGTCGACGCGGATCTGGGGGTCGGAGTTGGCGGCCGCGATGCCCAGGAGGAGCAGGTCGCCCGCCCGGACGTGGCGGCCCCCGAGGTGCGTGTCGCGCGCGGCCCAGCGGCCGGCGACGTTCTGCGTGGGGGTGTCCTCCCACAGCACCTCGTTCATGGCCTCGGCGACGCTGTGCCGGCCGCCGGAGAGCGAGGCGGCGAAGCGGTCGTCGGTGAGCATCAGCCGCAGCGAGTTGCCCATCCAGTCCGCGGTCGGCTGGTGGCCCGCCGCCATCATGACCATGAGGTCCTGCATGACCTCCTCGTCCGTGAAGCCGCCGGGGTCGGCCAGCATCCGGGTGGCGACGTCGTCGCCGGGCTCGGCGTGCTTGTCGGCCAGCAGCTTCAGCATCGTCGCGGCGAGGTGCTGCTGGCCGGCCAGGGCGCGTTCCCGGCCGTCGATCATGTCGTTGATCGAGCCGACGAGCGCGTCGCCGTCCGCGTCGCTCACGCCGTACATCCGGGCCAGGACGCGGGCGGGGAGCAGCATGGCGTACTCGGCGATGATGTCGGTCGAGCCCTTGGAGCAGAACCGGTCGATCAGCTCGTCGGCGAACTCCTCGGCGAAGCGCTTGAGGGCGAACGAGTCGATCGCCTCCAGCGCGTTGCCGATCATCGCGGCGCGTTCGGCGTGCCGGGGGCCGACGGTGTAGAGGATCGAGGGCTGCTTGCGGCCGATCATGGGCAGCAGGGGCCAGTCGGCGGGGACGTTCTCCCACTGGTTCCAGAGGTCCGAGTCGCGGCTGAACAGCACCGGGTCGCTGGTGACCTGGTGGAGTTCGCGGTAGTCGAGGACCAGCCAGGCGGGGAGCCCGCCGTCCAGGACGACGGGCGCCACGGCTCCGTGGTCGCGCCGGATCTCCCGGTACAGCCGCACCGGGTCGCCCTGGAAGCGGGGTCCGGACAGCGGCACGGCACCGGCCGCGTGGGGGCACTCGGTCACGGGGTGGGCTCCGGGGTCAGGGCGGGGGTGTCCTCGGCGGGCGCGGGGGTGTCCCCCGTACGGGCCGCCGAGAGCCGGTGCAGATGCTCGACCAGGGTGATCAGCACGTACTTGCTGGAGGACCGGTCGCGCGCGTCGCACTCCACGAGCGGGACGTCCGGGGAGATGTCGAGCGCCTCCCGGATCTGCTGCTCGGTGTGGAGCGGGCCGCCGAAGTCGTTGCAGGCGACGATGAACGGCGTGCCGTGGTGTTCGAGCCGGTCGATCGCGTACCAGGAATCGGCCAGGCGCCGGGTGTCGACGAGGACGACGGCGCCCAGGGTGCCGGAGAACAGCCGGTCCCAGAGGAACCAGAAGCGCTCCTGGCCGGGCGCGCCGAACAGGTAGAGCACCGAGCGTTCGTCCAGGCTGATCCGGCCGAAGTCGAAGGCGACCGTGGTGGACGTCTTGGACCCGACGCCGTCGAGGTGGTCGACCGCCTCGCCCGCGCGGGTCATCGTCTCCTCCGTGTTGAGCGGACGGATCTCGCTCACGGATCGGACCATGGTGGTCTTGCCGACCCCGAAGCCGCCGACCACGACTATCTTCAGTCCGTTGTCGGCCGTCGCTCTCAGGGCGGCGCGGTCAGAGGTTGCGGAGTCCAACGAGCACCTGTTCCAGGATGTCGGGGGCGGGAAGCCGGTCCGATACGCGTGCGGTACGCGGATGGCGGGCGCTGATCCGGCCGGTGTCGAGCAGATCGCAGAGCAGGATGCGCACGATGCTCACGGGCAGGTCGAGATCGGCGGCGATCTCCACGACGGCGGTGGGCCGCTCGCACATCCGGAGGATCGCCACGTGCTCCGACTGCATGCCGGGGGCCGGCTCGCACTCGGCGACGACCAGGGTGACCAGGTCGAAGGCGGCGGAGTCGGACCGGGTGCGGCCGCCCGTCAGGGTGTACAGCCGGTCCGGCGCGTCGTCCCTGCCGGGGCGGGGGCGGGGTGTCATACGGCCGTGCCCCGGGCGGCGGCGACCGTGTCGACGGGTTCGCGCGGCGGGGCGACCAGGTGCTCGCCCAGCTGCTCGACCAGCTCGCTCATGTTGTGGCCGACGAGGCCCACGTCGGCGCTCTCGGCGGCGACGACCGCGAGGTGGGCGCCCGCACCCGCCTCCACGATGAAGAGGATGCCGCCGTAGAACTCGGCCATGGCGGAGCGGACGCCGCCGCTGCCGTTGCCGAATTCCACGGACGCGCCGTGGGACAGGCTCTGGATGCCGGCGGAGATCGCGGCGAGCTGGTCGGCCTGGTCGACGGAGAGTTCGGGCGTACGGCACAGCTTGAGGCCGTCCCTCGACAGCACGAGGGCGTGCCGGGCGCCGGGGGTCCGTTCGAGGAGCCCCTCCAGCAGCCAGTTGAGCTTCTCGTCGGTGGTGGCGGTCATCGGGAGCTGTCCTCCGGGGGTGGGGAGTCGGGCCGTACGGCGTTGCGGAAGCTGCTGAAGCGGGCCGCCCGCGCCTTGGGGTCGGGTGCGTCCTCCGCCGCGCCGGTCTCCCGGGCGGGTTCGGGGGCGGTGGCCCGGGCCCGGGCCTCGGCGGCGGCCAGGGTGCGCCCGCGCGAGCGCTTGGGCAGGCCGCTCTCGCCGAACTTCGGGAGGTTGCCGGTGGTCTCCGAGGCGGAGTCGGAGCGCATGGGCTCGGGGGCGGAAGGCCGGGCGGCGGGGTCCGTCCCCAGGGTGTGGACGGGCTCGGGCTCGGTCCCGGCGGGGGCGGCCGCCGGGGCGGGCGCGGAGGCGGCGGGCGCGGGTTCCGGGGTGGTCCGGGGCGTGGTGGCGCGGGTGACGATCTCCTGCGGGAGCATCATCAGCGCGCCGGTGCCGCCGCGCGCGGAGGGCCGGAAGGAGACGGTCAGCCCGTGCTTGCGGGCCAGCCGGCCGACGACGGCGAGCCCGAGGCGGGTGCCGGTCAGGCCGGTGAGGTCGGCGTCGTCGGCGGAGACGGCGCGCTCCGCCCGGCGCAGCTGCACGTCGCTCATGACGAGGCCGCTGTCCTCGACGGTGACGACGATCCCGGCCGGGACCTCCTCCACGTACACATGGACCTCGGCGGTGGGTGGCGAGAAGTTCGCGGCGTTGTCGAGGAGCTCGGCGAGGGCGTGCATGACGCCCTCGGCGGCGTGGCCGGAGACGGCGACGTCGCTGGTGGAGTGGAGCCGGACGCGCTGGTAGCCGCTGATCCGGCCCATCGCGCCGCGCAGCACGGACTCCATGACGATGGGCTTGGCCCAGCGCCGTCCGGAGCGGGCGCCGGTGAGCACGGCGATGGAGTCGGCGAGGCGGCCGGCCTGGGCGGTGCGGTGGTCGAGGTGGAGGAGGTCGGCGAGGACGTCCTCGGCGGTGTGCCGGTGCTCCATCTCGCGGAGGTCGGCGAGCATGCTCGTGGCCAGGGCCTGCATCCGGCCGGCCGCGTTGGCGCAGGCGGTGAGGGCGGCGGAGCGCTCGGTCTCGGCGCGCGCGGTGCGGGCCTTCAGCCGGGCGTTCTCGGCGGTGAGGCGGGCGGTGCCGGCCTCGGCCTCCTCCCTGGCCCTCGCCGTCTCCGCGGCGGCGGCCGCCTTGATGCGGGCGTTCTCCGCGGTGAACCGCTGGGCGTCGGCGGCGGAGGCCGAGACCATGCGGGAGACCTCCGCCGTGAACCGGCCGCTCTCGGCGGCGTGCGTCGCGCGGAGGCGGCGCACGGCGGCCCGGGCGTGGACGGCGGTGGTGACGGCGGCCACGAGGAGCAGGGCGGCCCCGCCGGAGCCCCAGGCCACCGCGGTCCTGGCCGATTCGGGAGCGGCGAAGGTCGCCCACACGCTCAGGGCTGCGGAGAGGGCCACCGTGACCAGAAGGGCCAGTGCGGTCGGCCGGGTAGAGGGGCGCAAAGCGGAGTCCTTGGGGCGGACGGCGGCGGACGGGGGCGATTCGGACCTGTGTGACGCGAGCGACAAACGTGACTAGTGGAACAGGAGATTCCCAGCTAAGTCCCCGTCACTATATGAGAATTGACGATCCCTTTGGGAAGAGCTTGTGGTGGGACCTGTTCTGTTTCTGATTTCAACTTGTCAATTTCTGACCGTTAACCTGGCTGGTGAGGCAATACCGCACGTTTCAGGAGTCAGAAGGGCAGGCCCCCGGTGAACCACCAGACCGCCGCCGCAGAACCGGCCGCAGCCGCTGCCGTCGCCGTGCCGGAGGTGGTCGCCGCCCCGGCGCTCGGCGGTCCGGAGCGCCCCGACGGGCGGCGGGCCGCGCTCGCCCCGGTCGCGCTGGTGGTCGCGGGCGCGCTGTCCGTGCAGTTCGGCGCCGCCATCGCGGTGCTGCTGATGCCCCGGGCCGGGGCGCTCGGGGTCGTCACGCTGCGGCTGGCCGCCGCCGCGCTCGTCCTGCTCGTCGTCTGCCGGCCGAAGCTGCGCGGCCACTCGCGGGCCGACTGGGGCACCGTGGTCGCCTTCGGCATCGCCATGGGCGGCATGAACACGCTGTTCTACCAGGCCGCCGACCGCATTCCGCTCGGCGCCGCCGTCACCCTCGAAGTGCTCGGCCCGCTCGCCCTGTCCGTGATCGCCTCGCGCCGCCTGGTG
The DNA here is from genome assembly GCF_036346615.1 of Streptomyces sp. NBC_00523. Classification (NCBI taxonomy): domain Bacteria; kingdom Bacillati; phylum Actinomycetota; class Actinomycetes; order Kitasatosporales; family Streptomycetaceae; genus Streptomyces; species Streptomyces sp. NBC_00523. The sequence goes on from NZ_CP107836.1 coordinate 4,151,307, forward strand.
AACGTCGTCTGGGCGGCCCTCGCCCTCGGCGGCGTCGTCCTGCTCAGCGGCGGCGGCTTCGACCGGCTCGACCCGGTCGGCGCCGCCTACGCGCTGGGGGCCGGGGTGATGTGGGCGGCGTACATCGTCTTCAGCGCCCGCACCGGCCGCCGCTTCCCGCAGGCCGACGGCCTCGCCCTGGCGATGGTGGTCGCCGCGCTCCTCTCGCTGCCCCTCGGCATCATGGACGCGGGCTCCAAGCTCCTCGTCCCCACGACGCTCGGGCTCGGCGCGGCCGTCGCGCTCCTCAGCTCCGTGCTCCCGTACACCCTGGAACTCATCGCGCTGCGCCGTCTGCCCGCGCCCACCTTCGCCATCCTGATGAGCCTGGAACCCGCGATCGCCGCCATGGCCGGATTCCTCATCCTCCACCAGGCCCTGTCCCTGACGGACGCCCTCGCCATCGCGCTGGTCATCGGGGCGAGCATGGGGGCGGTACGGAGTCAGGTGCGGGGGGTCGCGAAGCGGTGACAGGGGCCGACGCGGTCAGCCCGCGTCCGGTTCCCACCACGACAGGTTCGCGGCCGCCCGCGCCACCGGCTCGATGACCTCCCAGCCCTCCGCGATCAGCCCCTGCTCGACGCGCCAGAGGTCCACCACCACGATCTCCGGGCCGCCGTCGGGAAGGCCGCGCCGGGAGTGCACCACGACGTGGTCGCCGTCGGCCAGCAGGTGATCGATCCCGACCTCCATCCCGGCGGTCGGGGCGATCGCCGCCTCCACGGCCGCCAGCCACTCCGCCTTGGTGGAGGTGATCCCGCCGGGCCGGTGGTGCGTGAAGCCCTCGCTCAGGAGCGGGGCCAGCGCCTCGGTGCTGCCGGTTTCGAGCAGGGTGGCCAGGGCCTGCCGCACGATGTTCCTGTTCTCGTCGCTCATGCGGCCCATGCTTTCCGCCGCCGCACCGGCTGTCGATGAAATGCCATGTCATGGCGGGCGGCCCCGGCGGCCGGTACGGTCGGCGCTCGTGCGGAAAGTCGGCGAACTCCTGCGGCACTGGCGCCACCGCCGGGGCGTCAGCCAGCTCGACCTCGCGCTCTCGGCCGGCGTCTCGCCCCGGCACGTCAGCCTCGTGGAGACCGGCAGGTCGCACCCCAGCGCCGACATGGTCCTCCGGCTGGCGGAGCACCTGGACGTCCCCCTGCGCGAGCGCAACCGGCTGCTCCTCGCGGCCGGCTTCGCGCCCCGGTACGCGGAACGCCCCCTGGGGCACGACGCGCTGGCGGCGGCCCGGGAGGCGGTCGAGCGGGTGCTCCGGGCGCACGAGCCGTATCCGGCGGTGGCCTTCGACCGCCACTGGGACATCGTGCGCGCCAACCGGGCCGTCGAGCCGTTCTTCGCGGGCGTCGCCCCCGAGCTGCTGCGCCCGCCGGTCAACCTCGTGCGCCTGGGCCTGGACCCCCGGGGATTCGCGCCCCTGGTGGTCAACCTCGTCGACGTGCGGACGCTGTTCCGGGCCCGCGTCGGCCGTCAGCTCGCCGCCGCCCCCGACGCCCGCCTCGCCGCCCTGTACGAGGAGCTGCTGGCGCCCGGCGGGGAGGACGAGGCGGAAGGCGCGTCGATCGCCGCCGGGTCCGAAGTCGTGATCCCGATGATCCTGAGGCTCGGCGGACGCGAGGTGCGGATGTTCTCGACCATCACCACCTTCGGCACCCCGATGGACATCACGCTGGACGAGATCGCGATCGAGCTGTACTACCCGGCGGACGAGGAGAGCGCGGCGTATTTCGGGCCCGCGCACCGCGCGCCCGAACGCTCCGATCCTCCCAACGTAGGCTGACAGCAGCCGACTTGGAGGGTTGCATGACGGAACGCGACGATCTTCTCGCGCTCATGGACGACCAGCGCACCAACTTCCTCTACACCGTCGCCAAGATCGACGACGACCAGGCGCGGACCCGTACGACGGTGAGTGAGCTGACCCTCGGCGGCATCCTCAAGCACCTCGGTTCGATGCACCGCATCTGGCTCGCCGTGATCGACGGCACCGCCCCGGCCAAGATCGAGTGGAGCGATCTCGATCCGGACAACGACCGGATGACCGACTCCGAAACCCTGCCGGAACTGCTGGAGACCTTCCGTGCGATGGCGGGCGCGTTCGACCGCGTGGTGCGGCAGGAACCCGATCTCGACCGCGCGATAGTGCTGCCCGCGTACCCCTGGTCCCCTCCCGAGCCGGTCCGCTGGACCGTCCGCCACGTCCTGTGGCACATCTTCCGCGAGACGGCCCACCACAGTGGTCACGCCGACATCGTCCGCGAGGCGCTGGACGGTGCGAGCACCACCGCGAAGATGGTGGGGAGGGAGTAGACGAGGAACCGGGCGGGCTTCCGTCCGGTTCCGGCGCGGAAAAAATCATGCAAGCGTGCTTGATTGTTTAGGGTTCCGCTGGCAGGCTCCCGGGCACGCCGTCACGCCCCGAGGGGAGCGCACCGTGTCCGATGCCTCAGCCGTGCTGGATGATCTGCGCAGCGAGAGCCTGGAGTGCGACCTGCTCGTCGCCGGGGCGAGCGCGAGACAGTGGGCGGGGGAGACCCCGGCCGAGGGGTGGACCCTCGCCCACCAGATCGCGCACCTGAGCTGGACCGACGACGTCGCGCTGATCTCCGTCACCGACCCCGGACGCTTCGGGGACGAGGTGGCCAAGGCCATGGAGGACCCCGAGGGCTTCGTGGACCGGGCCGCCGAGGAGATCGTCGCCGCGTATCCGCCGGACGCGCTGCTCATCCGCTGGCGCGAGGGCCGCGAGCGCCTGCAGGAGGCCCTGCGCGCCGCGCCCGCCGGGGCGAAGTTCCCCTGGTACGGGCCGCCGATGAGCGTCGCCTCCATGGCGACCGGGCGGCTGATGGAGACCTGGGCCCACGGTCAGGACATCGCCGACGCCCTCGGGGTCACCCGCACCCCGACCGCCCGGCTGCGCCACGTGGCCCGCATCGGGGTCCGGGCCCGCGACTACGCCTACTTCGTACGGGGCAAGCAACCGCCCGCCGAGGAGTTCCGGGTGGAACTGACCGCGCCCGGCGGTGAGTTGATCACGTACGGCCCCGAGGGCGCCGGCCAGCGCGTCACCGGGCCGCTGCACGACTTCTGCCTGCTCGTCACGCAGCGCGCCCACCGCGACGACCTGGCGGTGCGCGCGGAGGGGGCCGACGCCGACGCCTGGCTGTCGATCGCGCAGGCGTTCGCGGGCCCCGCGGGGGCGGGGCGGGCGCCGAAGGGGGAGCGATGACGGAGCCCGCGCCCCTCGCAGCCGAGCCCCCCGCGCCCCTCCGGATAGGCAACGCCTCCGGCTTCTACGGCGACCGCTTCGACGCCCTGCGCGAGATGCTGACCGGCGGCCCGCTCGACGTCCTCACCGGGGACTATCTCGCCGAGCTGACGATGCTCATCCTCGGCCGCAGCCGCCTCAAGGACCCGGCGCGCGGCTACGCCTCCACGTTCCTGCGGCAGTTGGAGGACGGCCTCGGGCTGGCCCGCGAGCGCGGGGTGCGGATCGTCGCCAACGCGGGCGGCCTCAACCCGGCCGGGCTCGCCGACGCGATCCGGGAGCTGGCCGAAAAGGTCGGCGTGCCGGTGCGCGTCGCGCATGTGGAGGGCGACAACATCCCCGTACCGGAGGGCTTCCTCACGGCCAACGCGTACCTTGGTGGGGCAGGCATCGCGGCTTGCCTGCGGGCCGGTGCCGAGGTCGTCGTCACCGGCCGGGTGACGGACGCCGCCCTCGTCACCGGCCCAGCCGCCGCCCACTTCGGCTGGGGTCCCGAGGACCACGACGCACTCGCCGGGGCCGTCGTCGCCGGGCACGTCCTGGAGTGCGGTACGCAGGCCACGGGCGGCAACTACGCCTTCTTCCGCGACCACGACATCCGCCGCCCCGGCTTCCCGGTCGCGGAGATCCACGCGGACGGCAGCTCCGTCATCACCAAGCACCACGGCACCGGGGGCGTCGTGGACCTCGGCACGGTCACCGCGCAGCTCCTCTACGAGACCGGCGGCGCCCGGTACGCGGGCCCCGACGTCACCGCGCGCCTCGACACCGTACGGCTGACGCAGGAAGGGCCGGACCGGGTCGCGGTCTCCGGCGTACGCGGGGAGGCCCCGCCGCCCACGCTCAAGGCCGGGCTGACCCGGCTCGGCGGCTGGCGCAACGAGGTCGTCTTCGTGCTCACCGGTCTCGACATCGAGGCCAAGGCGGCGCTCGTCCAGGGCCAGTTCGCGGACGCCTTCGCGCGCGCCGGACGGGAGCCCGGGGAAGTCCGCTGGGAGCTGGCCCGTACGGACAGACCCGACGCCGCCACCGAGGAGACCGCGAGCGCCCTGCTCAGGCTGGTCGTCCGGGACCCCGAACAGGAGCCCGTGGGGCGGGCGTTGTCCGGCGCGGCGATCGAGCTGGCCCTGGGCAGCTACCCCGGCTTCCATGTCACCGCCCCGCCCGGGAAGGGCGCGCCGTACGGGGTGTTCGAGGCGCGGTACGTACCGGCGGAGGACGTGGAGCACGTGGCCGTACTGCCGGACGGGACGCGCCACTTCGTCAAAGCACCTGCGCGGACACAGCCGCTGCGGGACGTCGAACAGCCTGATCTGCCACTGCCGTTGGAGGCCGGGCCCACGCGCCGTGCCCCCCTCGGCCGCGTCGCCGGGGCCCGCAGCGGGGACAAGGGCGGGGACGCCAACGTCGGGGTGTGGGTCCGGGACGAGGACGCCTGGCGGTGGCTGGCGCACGAGCTGACCGTCGACCGCTTCCGCGCGCTCCTCCCGGAGACCGACGGGCTCACCGTCGTACGCCATGTCCTGCCCAACCTGCGGGCGTTGAACTTCACCGTGCACGGGCTGCTCGGCGAAGGCGTCGCCGCGCAGCACCGCTTCGACCCGCAGGCCAAGGCGCTGGGCGAGTGGCTGCGCGCCCGCCACCTGGAGATACCCGTGACCCTTCTGGAGGTGCCCGCATGACCGTCCTGCCCACCGGGCTCGACACCGCGAGCCCCGACTACGCGGCCAACCGGGCCGCCATGCTCGACAAGCTGGCCGAGCTGGAGGCCGCGCACGCCAAGGCGCTGGAGGGCGGCGGCGAGAAGTACGTCGAGCGGCACCGGGGGCGCGGCAAGCTGCTGGCCCGCGAGCGCATCGAGCTGCTGCTCGACCCGGACACGCCCTTCCTGGAGCTGTCGCCGCTCGCGGCCTGGGGCAGCGAGTACGCGGTCGGCGCCTCGCTCGTCACCGGGATCGGGGTGGTGGAGGGCGTGGAGTGCCTGATCACCGCCAACGACCCGACCGTACGCGGCGGGGCGTCGAACCCGTGGACGCTGAAGAAGGCGCTGCGGGCCAACGAGATCGCCTTCGCGAACCGGCTGCCGGTCATCAGCCTGGTCGAGTCCGGGGGCGCGGACCTGCCGTCGCAGAAGGAGATCTTCATCCCCGGCGGCGCGCTCTTCCGCGACCTCACGCGGCTCTCCGCCGCCGGAATCCCCACCGTCGCCGTGGTCTTCGGCAACTCGACCGCCGGAGGCGCGTACGTCCCCGGGATGTCCGACCACACCGTGATGATCCAGGAACGCTCGAAGGTCTTCCTCGGCGGACCGCCCCTCGTGAAGATGGCGACCGGCGAGGAGAGCGACGACGAATCGCTCGGCGGCGCCGCGATGCACGCCCGCACGTCCGGGCTCGCCGACCACTTCGCCGTGGACGAGCCCGACGCGCTGCGCCAGGCCCGCCGCATCGTCGCCCGCCTCAACTGGCGCAAGGCGCACGCCGATCCGGGCCCCGCCGAGCAGCCCAAGTACGACGAGGACGAGCTCATCGGCATCGTGCCGGGCGACCTGAAGGTGCCGTTCGACCCGCGCGAGGTGATCGCCCGGCTGGTCGACGGCTCGGACTTCGACGCGTTCAAGCCGCTGTACGGGACGAGCCTGGTGACCGGCTGGGCGCGGCTGCACGGCTACCCGGTCGGCATTCTCGCCAACGCGCAGGGCGTGCTCTTCAGCGAGGAGTCGCAGAAGGCCGCCCAGTTCATCCAGCTCGCCAACCAGCGCGACATCCCGCTGCTCTTCCTGCACAACACCACCGGCTACATGGTCGGCAAGGAGTACGAGCAGGGCGGCATCATCAAGCACGGCGCGATGATGATCAACGCCGTCTCGAACTCGAAGGTCCCGCACCTCTCGGTCCTGATGGGCGCCTCCTACGGCGCCGGGCACTACGGCATGTGCGGCAGGGCGTACGACCCGCGCTTCCTCTTCGCCTGGCCCGGCAGCAAGTCCGCCGTCATGGGCCCGCAGCAGCTCGCCGGGGTGCTCTCCATCGTCGCCCGCGCCTCGGCCGCCGCGAAGGGACGCCCGTACGACGACGAGGCGGACGCCGCCCTGCGCGCGATGGTCGAGCAGCAGATCGAGTCCGAGTCCCTGCCGATGTTCCTGTCCGGGCGGCTGTACGACGACGGGGTCATCGACCCGCGCGACACCCGGACCGTCCTCGGCCTGTGCCTGTCCGCCATCCACACCGCACCGGTCGAGGGCGCCCGGGGCGGCTTCGGCGTCTTCCGGATGTGAGGGAGCTCCACGTGATCAAGAGTTTGCTCGTCGCCAACCGGGGCGAGATCGCCTGCCGGATCTTCCGCACCTGCCGGGCCCTCGGCATCGCCACCGTCGCCGTGTACTCGGACGCGGACGCCGGTGCGCTGCACGTCCGGGAGGCCGACACCGCCGTACGGCTGCCGGGCGCGGCCCCCGCCGATACGTATCTGCGCGGCGATCTCGTCGTGGCCGCCGCGCTCGCGGCCGGGGCGGACGCCGTGCACCCCGGCTACGGGTTCCTCTCCGAGAACGCGGACTTCGCCGCCGCCGTGCAGGACGCCGGGCTGCGGTGGATCGGGCCGCCCGTGAAGGCGATCGAGCTGATGGCGTCGAAGACCCGCGCCAAGGAGCTGATGGCCGCCGCCGGGGTGCCGCTCCTCGCGCCGGTCGACCCGGCCGCCGCGACCGCCGAGGACCTGCCGCTGCTGCTGAAGGCGGCGGCCGGCGGCGGCGGGCGGGGGATGCGGATCGTCCGTGAACTGGTGGACCTCCCGGGTGAGTTGACCGCCGCCGGGGCCGAGGCGCTGTCCGCGTTCGGGGACGGTGAGGTGTTCGCCGAGCCGTACGTGGAGCGCGGCCGGCACGTCGAGGTCCAGGTGATGGCGGACGAGCACGACGGGGTGTGGGCGCTGGGGACCCGGGACTGCTCGCTCCAGCGGCGGCACCAGAAGGTCATCGAGGAGGCGCCCGCGCCGGGCCTGCCGGACGCGCTGCGGGACCGGCTGCACGAGGCGGCGGTGGCGGCGGCCCGGGCCGTGGGCTACCGGGGGGCCGGGACCGTGGAGTTCCTGGTCGCCTCGGACGGGCGGCCGTACTTCCTGGAGATGAACACGCGGCTCCAGGTGGAGCACCCGGTGACCGAGGAGGTGTTCGGGCTCGACCTGGTCGCGCTCCAGCTCCGGATCGCGGAGGGCGAGCCGCTGCCCGCTGCCGAGCCCCCTTCGCCGTCCGGGCACGCCGTGGAGGCCCGGCTGTACGCGGAGGACCCGGCGCGAGACTGGCAGCCGCAGACCGGAGCACTGCTCTCGCTCCGGGTCCCGGAGGTGCCGGGGGTGCGGCTCGACACCGGGTACACCGGCGGCGACACGATCGGCGTGCACTACGACCCGATGATCGCCAAGGTGATCGCCCGGGCGCCGACCAGGGCCGAGGCGGTGCGGCTGCTCGCCCATGCGCTGGAGCGGGCACGCATCCACGGCCCGGTGACCAACCGGGACCTGCTCGTCCGGTCGTTGCGCCACCCGGACTTCGTGGCCGGGCGGCTGGACACGGGGTTCTACGACCGGCACCTGCCGGAGCTGACGGCTCCGGGCGATGAGGCGTCCGCCCGGCTCGCGGCCACCGCCGCCGCCGTGGTGGAGGCGGCCCGTAACGCCACCTCCACCACCAGGGGCGGCTTCACCCGCTTCGGCGCCTGGCGCAACCTCCCCTCACAGCCCCAGCTCCGGCGCTACCGCAGCGAACCGGACGGCGGCGAGCACGAGATCACGTACCGCCCGACCCGGGACGGCCTGAGCACCGGCGCCGACGGCATACGCGTCGTGTCGGCGGGCCGCGCCCGCGTCACCCTCGAACACGACGGCGTCACCCGGCACTTCGACGTCTTCCCGGACGACGGCACGGTCTACGTGGACACCGCCTCCGGCGCGTACACCTTCACCGCCCTGCCCCGCTTCACCGACCCGGCCGACCGCACCGAACCCGGCTCGCTGCTCGCGCCCATGCCCGGCACGGTGGTCCGCCTCGCGGACGGCCTCGCGGAGGGGGCCGCCGTGGTGGCCGGGCAGCCGCTGATCTGGCTGGAGGCGATGAAGATGGAGCACCGCATCCTCGCCCCCGCCTCCGGCACCCTCACCGCCCTGCACGCCGCGCCCGGCCTCCAGGTGGAGGTCGGCGCCCTGCTCGCCGTAGTCACGGAATCCGCAGACCCTGCTGAGGAGCACGCATGAGCACGAGCACCGTCCTCGAAACCGAAGAGCACCAGGCCCTGCGCGCCGCCGTCGCCGCCCTCGGGAAGCGGTACGGGCGGGAGTACATGCAGTCCCTCGTCAGCGAGGGGGCCCACCCCCGCGAGCTGTGGGCCGAGGCCGCGAAGGCGGGCTTCCTCGGCGTGAACCTCCCCGAGGAGTACGGCGGCGGGGGCGCGGGCATGGCGGAACTGTCCATCGTCCTCGAAGAGCTGGGCGCCTCCGGCTCGCCGCTCCTGATGATGATCGTGTCGCCCGCGATCTGCGGCACGGTGATATCCCGCTTCGGCACGGAGGAGCAGAAGCGGCAGTGGCTCCCCGGGCTCGCCGACGGCTCCCTCACCATGGCGTTCGGCATCACCGAGCCGGACGCCGGCTCCAACTCGCACCGCATCACGACCACGGCGCGCCGGGACGGCGGCGACTGGCTGCTCACCGGCCGCAAGGTGTTCGTGTCCGGCGTCGACATCGCGGACGCCACGCTGATCGTCGGCCGCACGGAGGACGCGCGGACCGGCAAGCTCAAGGCCTGCCTGTTCATCGTCCCGCGCGAGACGCCCGGCTTCCAGCGGAACCGGATCGACATGGAGGTCCACGCCCCGGAGAAGCAGTTCGAACTGGTCCTGGACGACGTCCGGCTGCCCGCCGAGGCGCTGGTGGGGGACGAGGACGCGGGGCTGCTCCAGCTCTTCGCCGGGCTCAACCCGGAACGCATCATGACTGCGGCCTTCGGCATCGGCATGGGGCGTTACGCGCTCGGCCGGGCGGTCGAGTACGCGAAGACGCGCCAGGTCTGGAAGGAGCCCATCGGCGCCCACCAGGCCATCGCCCACCCGCTGGCCCAGGCCCACATCGAACTCGAACTGGCCCGCCTGATGATGCAGAAGGCCGCCCGGCTCTACGACGCGGGCGACGACTTCGGCGCGGGCGAGGCGGCGAACATGGCGAAGTACGCGGCGGGCGAGGCGTGCGTGAAGGCGGTGGACCAGGCGGTGCACACGCTGGGCGGCAACGGGCTGACCCGCGAGTACGGGCTGGCCTCGCTGATCACGGGGGCGCGGGTGGCGCGGATCGCCCCGGTCAGCCGGGAAATGATCCTGAACTACATATCCCACCAGACCCTGGGTCTCCCCAAGTCGTACTGAGGGGCGCACAGTTGCCCGTACGCACGCGAGAGGCCGCCGCCCCCACCGCACCGAAGGGACCGACCCAGCATGGCGCACGTGTTCCGCAGCGATTACCCCGACGTACAGCCGCTCGACGCCGCCATCCACGACGCGGTGCTCGGGCACGCCACCGAGCGGTTCGGCGAGACCGTCGCCCTGATCGACGGCACCGACGAGAGCAGCCGCCTCACCTACGCGCAGCTCGACGCCTTCCACCGCAGGATCGCGGCCGGACTCGCCGCCGCCGGGCTGGCCAAGGGCGACGTGCTCGCCCTGCACAGCCCGAACACCATCGCGTACCCGGCCGTCTTCTACGCCGCGACGCGGGCGGGCGCCACGGTCACGACGGTGCACCCGCTGGCCACGGCGGAGGAGTTCGCGAAGCAGCTCCGCGACTCCTCCGCGCGCTGGATCGTCACGGTGTCCCCGCTGCTCGCGGTCGCGCGCCGTGCGGCCGAACTCGTGGGCGGCATCGAGGAGGTGTTCGTCTGCGACCACGCCGAGGGGCACGCCTCGCTCCTGGACATGCTCACCACGACCGCCCCGGAACCGATGGTGACCTTGGACCCGGCGGAGGACGTCGCGGCCCTCCCGTACTCCTCGGGCACGACGGGCGCCCCGAAGGGTGTGATGCTGACGCACCGCTCGATGGCGACGAACCTGGAACAGCTGAGCCCGTTCGTGCCGTTGGGCGAGGGCCACCGCATTCTGGCGGTCCTCCCGTTCTTCCACATCTACGGCCTGACGGCCCTGATGAACGCCCCCCTGCGACTGGGCGCCACGGTCGTCGTCCTCCCGCGCTTCGACCTCGCGCAGTTCCTGGCGGCGATCGAGACGCACCGCATCAACGGCCTGTACGTGGCTCCGCCGATCGTCCTGGCCCTCGCGAAGCACCCGGTCGTCGACCGCTACGACCTGTCCTCGCTGGAGTACATCGTCAGCGCCGCCGCCCCGCTGGACGCGGACCTGGCCACCGCCTGCTCCCGCCGCCTGGGGCTGCCGCCGGTCCGCCAGGCGTACGGGATGACGGAGCTGTCCCCGGGCACGCACGTCGTCCCGCTCGCCGCCGAGAACCCGCCGCCGGGGGCCGTCGGCACGCTGCTCCCGAGCACCGAGATGCGCATCGTGTCCCTGGACGACCCGTCCGCCGACGCCCCGGCCGGGGAGCCCGGCGAGATCCTGATCCGGGGCCCCCAGGTCATGAAGGGCTACCTCGGCCGCCCCGACGCCACCGCCGCGATGATCGACTCCGACGGCTGGGTGCACACCGGCGATGTCGGCCGGGTGGACGAGGAGGGCTGGCTCTTCGTGGTCGACCGCGTGAAGGAGCTCATCAAGTACAAGGGCTACCAGGTCGCCCCCGCGGAGCTGGAAGCGCTGCTGCTCGGCCACGAGGGGGTGTCGGACGCGGCGGTCATCGGCGTCCAGGACCCCGACGGCAACGAGATCCCGAAGGCCTACGTGGTCCGGGGCCCGGGTGCGCCGGTGACGGCGGAGGACCTGATGGCGTGGGTGACGGAGCGGGTGGCCCCGTACAAGAAGGTCCGGGAGGTGGAGTTCATCGAGACGGTGCCGCGGGCGGCGTCGGGGAAGATCCTTAGGCGTGAGCTGCGGGAACGGGCGGGCGGACGATGACGGGGAGCCCCTGAGCGGGATACGTTCCTGCGGGGAGCGTGCCGTCCGTGGTGCGACGAGGGCCAGGAGGGCGAGCATGCCGGACGTGACGACGAGTGTGCGCAGGCGCGCCTTCCTGCTGTGGGCGGTCGCGGCCCTCGCGTACGCCGTCGACCTCGGGACCAAGCTGGCGGTGGTCGCGAAGCTCGAAGGGCGTACGACCGTGTCGGTGCTCGGGGACTGGCTGGTGCTCCGGGTCCAGCGCAACCCGGGCGCCGCCTTCGGCATGGGTGCGGCGACGACGATCGTCTTCACCCTGGTCGCCACGGCCGTGGTCGTCGTCGTGATCCGCTACTCGCGCCGCCTGGCGAGCGCCCCCTGGGCCGTCGCCTTCGGCCTGCTCCTGGGCGGCGCCCTCGGCAACCTCACCGACCGCGTCTTCCGCGCCCCGGGCGACTTCCAGGGCGCGGTGGTCGACTTCATCGCGGTCCGGGACTTCAGCGTGATGAACCTGGCCGACTGGGCGATCACCGGCGGCTGCGCGCTGGCCCTGCTGCTGTCCTTCCGGAGCTCGCCGATGACGGGGACGGTCGGCGCTTCCGACGCGGGGGCGCCGGGGGCCCGGGAGGCATAGCCCGGGTGCCTACGGCAGCGGCGGGTTCGTCGGCTGCGGTCCGTGACCGGCGAGGTAGAGCTTCATGGCGCACTGATCTTCCGCCTCGACGGACACCTGCTGCCCCCAGTGGGCGCTGAGGCGGTGCGCGACGTCGACCAGTCGGCGGCGTTCCTCCGGCGAGTACGCGGGGAACCGGACCCAGCCCCGTTCGGCGATGGTGTTGCCGAGGTCGCTGAACAGCACCGCTCGCGCGCGCTGCTCCTCCTCCTCGGTCAGCGGCGCAGGGCCGCCTTCCGGCCACTGCACACGGACGTTGTACAGGTCTCGGACCACTGGCTTCTCGCAATTCGCCGGGGCTGTTCCGGGGAGACTACCGACGCGGCCGACGGGCGAAAACACGGTGCGCCGGGCCCGATGACGTCGGCAGGATGCCCGGCGTGAGGGCAGCCGAGGTCGTGGGTGAGGCGGCTGGGGGCGTTCCAGGGCGCGCCTGAGAGAACACCCGCGCCGTTGCGCCGGGGGTGAACCCCGGCCCGGTGCCCCTCGGCGCGGACTACGGTCCGTTCCATGACGACGGTTACCACGCGCACGGTCGCGTACCCGGCCGACGGACTGACGATGGTCGGACACCTCGCGCTCCCGGCCGGTGCGGGACGCCGGCCCGCCGTGTTGCTCGGTCCTGAGGGCATGGGGCTCAGCGACGTCGAGCGGCGCCGGGCGGAGGCCCTGGCCGAACGGGGTTACGTAGCCCTGGCCTTCGACCTCCACGGTGGGCGGTACTTGGGCGAACCCGGGGAGATGCTGGCCCGTTGCCTGCCGCTGCTCGACGACCCCGACCGCATGCGGGGCATCGGCCACGCGGCGCTCGACGTGCTGCGCGCGGAACCGAGGGCCGACCCCGACCGGATCGCCGCCATCGGCTACGGCACCGGCGGCATCATCGCGCTGGAACTCGGGCGCGACGGCGTCGACCTGCGTGCGATCGGGACCGTCAACGGACTGAGCACCGGCCGCCCGGGCGAGACCGCGCGCATCCGCTGCCCGGTGTGGGCCGGGGTCGGCTCGGAGGACCCGATCATGGCGCCCGCGCAACGGGACGCGTTCACAGCCGAGATGCGGTCGTCGGGCGTCGACTGGCGCTTCGTGGTCTACGGCGGCGCCCTGCACGCCTTCCACCACCCCCCGGTCGACCACACAACCCTCCCCGGCGTCGGCCACCACCCCCGGCACGCGGAGCGCGCCTGGCGCGACGTCCTCGACCTGCTGGGCGAGTGCCTGCCCGTGCCGGGGTGATCCGGCCGGAGAGCGTGAGGGACCCTCGCCCTCCGTGACGATGCGGCGTGTTCCTCTGCTGCCGGGGTCAGTTGGTGGGTGGGTGGTCCGGGAAGGGGACCGCGTACCGCGGGTCGCGGCCTGACGTTATGCGGGCGTGGCGCAGGAGCTCGCGGATGATGCCGGCGTTGCCCATGGACCAGCCAGTGGTGGGAGCGAGGTCGCTCGGCGTCTCACGGTGCTCGAAGTTGGACCAGGAGATGCCGTTCTCATCGGTCCTCGCGCGGACCGCGAGGTCGGCGACGAGGACATCGGCGAAGTCGCCGCCGTCGCCTCGTTCGACTTGGCGGTCGCAGGCGAGGGCGAGGACACCGGCGGTGCCGCAGCAGCGGCCGTTGTTGTCCCAGAAGCCGGGGCGGATGCGTCGGGGAACGCCGGAGTCGACCAGAGTGTGCCAACAGCGGTCGACAAGGGCGGGCCAAGCGGAGTCGTCGGCCCGGATGTGGCTGAGCAGGCGGAACACTTGTGCGTCGCCGGCCGTGCCGTGGCACCAGCCGTAGCTGTGACGTTCGATCTTCTCGTGTTCCTGCTGCGGATCGGAGTGCGCGACGAGGAAGCCGTCCGGGCCCGCCTCATCGCGCGCCACCACGTCGGCGGCGCCGGCCAGTGCGAGGTCGAGCAGATCGGGGCGGTCGGCGGCGCGTCCCACGGCGGCCAGCGCGTAGACGATGCCCAGGGTCCCGTGCGATATGTGGTGCAGACGCGGGACGGCGCCGGCCCGGATCTCCCACTGGACGCCGGCGGCGGTGGTTTCGGCGGTGCGCGCGTAGCGGGCGACGGCTCGTTGGGCCAGATCGAGATCACCGCACTGCAGCGCGGCGAGCGCAATACCGGCGTTGCCGACGATGAGTTCGTAGTGGTCGTTCCATCCTTCGCCGTCGAAGCGGGACCGGAGGGTGCCCAGAGCACGGTCGGCGGCCGCCCCCGCCGCGGTGTCGCCGAGTGTCCGGTGCACGCCCCGCAACGCGACAGCCATCCCGGCGACCCCCGTGTACAGCCCGCTGTTCTCCCAGCCGCCGACCACGGCAGCGACGCTGCGGGCACCACGCGAGGCCGCGTCCGCGTAGCGGTCGTCGGCGAAGTACCGCCATGCGTCGAGGAGAGCGGGCAGCACCCCCGACGTCCCGCTGTACAGGGTCGGTGTGACCTGCTCGGCGGCGAGGTTGTAGGGCCAGGCCAGACCGTGGCCGACGTCTCGGGCGGCCTTCATCAGCCACTCAAGAGCCCCGGCGGCAAGTGACTCGGCGTCATGTGGCACACCAGTAGTCATCGTTCAATATTTCCAGAGGCGTCCTGGGGCCTGCCCGTCGGGTCCCAGAGGCCGTCCGCCGCGCCTCGGGCCAGGTGGTCCGCGTAGATACCGACCTTCCAGGTGATGACCGAGCGGCACTCCTCCAGGGCCGCGATCTGGGCGTCGACGCGTTGGCGGTGGGTGTCCAGGAGGTGGAAGCGCTCGGCCTCGTTGCCCGGGCCCTGGCGTACGAGGTCGGCGAACCGTTTCAGGTCCGCCAGGGGCATTCCGGATTCGCGCAGCTTCACGCAGATCAGGAGCCATTCGACGTCGAGCGCGCTGTAGCGGCGCCGACCACCGGAGGTGCGGTGCACCGGGCCCACGAGCAGGCCCTCGCGTTCGTAGAAGCGGAGGGCGTGGACGCCGAGGCCGGTGCGGGCGGAGACCTCGCCGATGCCCAGGGTGTCGGTGGTTGCTGCCATGCGGCGCAGCGTAGGACTTGATCTAGAGCGCGGTCCAGGTCGTAGCTTCGCCGCATGTACACCATTGGACAGCAGCCTCTCGGCTCGCCCTTCTCCGCCGCCAGCACCGCCCAGGACGTCATCGCGGGCGCCGACCTCTCCGGCCGGAACGCCGTGGTGACCGGCGGCTACTCCGGGCTCGGGCTCGAAACCACCCGAGCGCTCGTCGCCGCCGGGGCGCGGGTGATCGTACCCGCGCGGCGGCCCGACGTCGCCCGTGCCGC
The DNA here is from genome assembly GCF_036346615.1 of Streptomyces sp. NBC_00523. Lineage (NCBI taxonomy): Bacteria > Bacillati > Actinomycetota > Actinomycetes > Kitasatosporales > Streptomycetaceae > Streptomyces > Streptomyces sp. NBC_00523. The sequence goes on from NZ_CP107836.1 coordinate 4,166,583, forward strand.
GCTCGACGGGGTGGGCGGTGACGTCGAGGTCATGGCCATGGACCTGTCCGACCTCGGAACCGTACGGGCGGCTGCCGCGCACCTGCGCGAGACGCTGACCGGGCTCGACTTGCTCTTCGCCACGGCCGGGATCATGGCCACCCCGGAGCGACGTGTCGGGCCCGGGTGGGAGAGCCAGTTGGCGGTCAACCACTTCGGGCACTTCACCCTCGCCTGCGAGCTGTACCCGCTCCTGGCCGCCGGTGACGGGGCGCGGGTCGTCGCCTACAGCTCCGCTGCCCACGGCATCAGCGACATCCGCTGGCACGACCCCCATTTCCGTACCGGATACGACAAGTGGCAGACGTACGGCCAGTCCAAGACCGCCAACGTCCTCTTCGCCGTCCACCTCGACGCCCTCGGCCGCGAGGACGGAGTCCGGGCCTTTTCGCTCCACCCGGGCAAGATCATCACCGCGCTGCAGCGGGAGATGACGCTCCAGGAGCAGATGGACAACGGCTGGGTGGACGAGCACGGCAACGTGGTCGGCGAGGGCTTCAAAACCGCCTCGCAGGGCGCCGCCACCGGCCTCTGGGCAGCCACGTCACCGCTGTTGGCGGACCGGGGCGGCGTGTATCTGGAGGACTGCGAGATCGCCTCCGTCACCGGGCCCGAGGACGAGGCGGGCGTCCGCGCCTACGCGGTCGACCCCCACGCGGCGGTCCGCCTGTGGGAGCTGTCCGTCGCGGCTACGGGGGTGGGGCCGGTCGGGGGTGGTGCGGGGGCTTCCTAAGAGGCTCTACGCCACGGCGCTCCGGACCCCCAGGGCGATCAGGACCGCCGAAGTGGCCCTGATGGCCGTCCGTTTGAAGCGGGGGGTCCGGAGGACGCGGGTCGCGCGTGTGAGGAGGAACGTCCAGGCGGTGAGCCAGAGGGTGATCAGGAGGGCGTGGGCGGTGGCCAGGGTGAGGATCTGGCCGCCGAGGGGGTGGTCGGGCGCGATGAACTGGGGGGTCAGCGTCAGGTAGATGGATGCCGCCTTGGGGTTGAGGACGTTGGCCAGGAGCGCCTGGACGTAGACGGAGTCCGTACGACGCCTCGGGCGGCGGCGGGGGGCTGCTGTCGCGGTGCGCCAGGTCCACACGCCCAGGCCGATCAGATAGACCGCGCCGATGAGCCTGACGACCGTAAAGGCCACGCTGGAGCGCATGACCAGGGCCGACAGGCCGGCCACGGCGAGCGCGGCGTGGACGTACAGGCCGGTGACCGTACCGAGGACGACGGGAAGCGCCCGGCGGCGGCCGCCCTCGGTGACGTACTGGACCAGCAGCGCCAGGCTGGCGCCGGGGGTGGCGATCAGGGGGAGGATCGCCACCAGGAACCCGGCGACGGCGACGGGGTGGACCACGATCAGAGCACGACCCGGTAGTGCGTGGTCAGGCGCCGGTCGTCGGACAGGACGTGGAACGCGAGGCCGGGCGGCTGGTCCAGGTCGGCGGCCCGGTCGCCCTCCCAGGGCAGCCGCAGCGTCCAGGTGACCGCCGGCCCGACGATCAACGGCCGCCCGGCGAAGGCGGACGCGGCCGCGGTGTGGGCGTGGCCCGTGAGGACGGCGACGACCTGCGGGTGCGCGGCGAGCAGCCCGGCCAGGTCCTCCCGGTTTTCGAGCATGCAGGAGTCGGGCAGCGGGTGGTGGAGCTCGACCGGCGGCTGGTGGAAGGCGATCAGCGCGGGGGTGTCCCGCGGCAGCGCGGTCAGCGTGGCGTCGATCCAGGCCAGCGTCTCGGCGTCGAGGCGCCCCTCGTCGCGGCCGGGGATGGTGGCGTCGCACATCAGGATCGCGGTCCCGGCGATGAGGTGGGCCCGGTTGACGGGGCCGTCGCCAGGCGCCTCCCCGAGGAGGGCCTTGCGGTACGCCGGGCGCGCGTCGTGATTGCCGGGGCACATGAGCACGGGGAAGGGGGCGGCCAGGATCCGGGCCGCCTCCTCGTACTCCGCCTCGGTGCCGTGGTCGGCGATGTCCCCGGTGACCAGGAGCGCGTCGACGGGGCGGGGGAGGGCGCGCAGGTAGTCCATGACGCGGGTGGCGCGCCGGGTCGCCCGCGTACTGCCGTCCAGGTGCAGGTCGCTGATCTGTGCGAGCAGGGTCATGCCGCAGTCCCCTCTAACGGTAGTTTTCAGTTTTTCCGTTAGGGACTTTAGGGTGTACGCAGACGTGTGTTCAAGTGGTCGGAAGAAGAGGAAGGGGCGCCCTGTGGAGCGTTGGCCGGCACTGGAACTGGCGAGCACGATCCGCCACGACGGAGACGGCGGTGTCGCGGACGACCTGGCCACGGTCGAGGGCGCGACGCGCTGGATCCAGGAGCGGTCGGCCGCCGACCTCGTCGCGGACGAACCCCTCAGGCTCGACCTCATCGAGCTACGGCAGGCGGTCCGCGCCCTGTTCGCCCGAGCGGTCAGCCCCGCACCCGCCAGCCCGGCGGACGCCCACCGCCTGATGCCCGCCGAGGAAGCAACGGCCCGCCTCAACGCGACCGCCGCGCGGGAGCCGGTCACGCCCCAACTCGACTGGCCCGACGAGGGAGTTCCCGCCGTCCGGCTGCTCTCCGACGAGACCGCCCCGTCCGTCCGGCTGCTCGCCGCCCTCGCCCGCGACGCGATCCACTTCCTCAGCGGCCCGCAGCGTACGCAGCTCCGCTCCTGCACGGCCCCGCGCTGCGTGCGCTACTTCATCAAGAGCCACGGCCGCCAGGAGTGGTGCAAGCCGTCCTGCGGCAACCGGGCGCGGGCGGCTCGCCACTATCGGCGGCAGCGGGGGGAGGGCGGGGCCTCCTAACGCCGGACAGGCCCTAGAGCTCGTAGTCCCCGGCCAGTTCGTCCCAGTTCAGGTCGTGCAGCCCGGGGGCGGCGGACTCGTCCGTGGGGACGGACAGGGGGGTCTGGAACCAGACCACGGCGAGGGAGGAGCGGTGCAGGACCGGGTCGAGGGCCGGGGCGATCACCGTCGAGCGGAAAAGGCCGACGCAGGCCACGGGAGGCAGCTCCACGACGGGACCGAACGCCGTGGGGGGCTCGCCCCGGTCCTCGTCCCGGTACGTGAGGCGGGGCGGCACGAGATGGGTCGGGGTGCCGGGAAACGCCTGCTCCGCCTGCCACTGGAGCCCTCGGACCACCATCTCGTTGGCCGCCCTGCACGGGTAGCCCTCCAGGAATCCGGCGTACGTCGAGGACATACGTATCTCGGTGAGATCGACGGATCGGCCCGAGGGAAGAACCATGCGGCTGAGCGACATGCGCACACCCTAGGCAGCGGGCTCCCGGTGGTCACTCGGGTTGTGGTCAGGAGCGAGGGGCCTCCGGGAAGTCCAGTTCGTCCAGGAGTGAGGCGAACAGGTCCTCCGCGAACGGGGAGTGGGTGCGCAGCAGTTCCTGGATGTGGTGGTGGCCGGCCGTCGTGCGGACGCCCGCCGCTCTCGCCCAGGCGAGGGCGAGCTCGGCGTTGGTGGGGACCTCGGCGTCCAGCTCGGCTCGCTTGCGGGCCAAGGCCAGTTCGAAATCCGGGGTGTCGAACCACAGGTTGTCGTCGTCCACGTCCTCGGGGGTTTCGAGAAGTACGCCCGCGGCGTTGTCCAGGTTGAGCCAGGCATGCCAGTGCCGGTCCTCGGTGTCCAGGCCGGCGACGAACGCGACGGAGCTGTCGCTGACGTCGGCCACGCAGGCCGGTGCGCCGGTCCATTCGACCAGGCCGGACAGCATCTCGTACTCCCAGATGCCGTTCGTGAGTTGCAGGGTCCGCCAGCCGCCCGGGCGGGACGGCCACTCGTGTGCCTCGACGTCCGGTTCCGGGGCGATGTCGGCGAAGAAGGGTGCCTCCAGCAGGAGGCGTTGGCTGCGGGCGAAGACGAGGTGGCCTGAGAATCCCATGGGCGCACGGTATGGGGCACCACTGACACCGCCCCGCCGGTCGCGTCGGGGCGGCGGTATGGATACGACTCGGGAGCCTGGGTGCCGTGCGTGCGGTGCGGCGGGGATCATGACCCGTACACGCTTACGGTTTTACGGAGGGGTGCGGGTGTTCGGCAAGGTGGGGCGGATGGTCAGAAACCTGGAGGCGACCGGGGTCGGGCTGGTCCCGGATCACGCGGTCGTCGTGGACGCGCCGGACGCGCGGGCCGTCGAGCCGCTGGCCGCCGCCCGGCGGGGCGCGTACGAGCCGGTCCGCGCGCTCCTCGCCGCCACCCGCGCGGAGGCCGACTGGACGCTCCGGCACGAGGTCGTCACCGCGCTCGCCGAGACCGCCGTGGCCGACGCGGCCCCGGTGGGCGCCTGGCTGGACGGGTCGCCGGAGGACCCCGACGCGCTCGCCGTCGACGCGTTCCGGCGTATCGAAGAAGCGTGGGCGGTCCGCACGGCCGCGCGGGCCAAGGACGTGAGCGAGGAGCAGTACCGGGCCTTCCGCACCCTGCTGGACGACGCGCTGCCCGTCATCGAGGCGGCCGTCGCGGCGAGCCCCGGCGACCCGGTGCCGTGGTCCGCCGCTCTGCCCCACTGCATCGGCGCCCAGGCCCCGCGCGACGTCTTCGAGGAGTGCCTGGGCCAGGCGCTCGCCTGCGCGCCCCACCACCTGCCCACCCATGTGCACGCCGTGCAGTACCTCGCCGACAAGTGGCACGGCAGCCACGAGGAGATGTTCGGCTACGCGGCCGGCGTCGCCGCCGACGCGCCGGAGGGCTCACCCCTGCGCGCCCTGGAGGTCGTGGCCCTGACCGAGGTCGAGCCACGGGAGCGGAAACGGGGCATCCCCGGCCCCGAGAGGGTCGAGGCGATCATCGCCACCGCGCAGGCCTACTCCGCCTCGCGCCCGCCCGAGGACCACTCGGCCCGGCTGATCCGCAACCACCTGGTGTGGGTGCTGAACGGGCGCGAACGCTGGGCCGAATCGCTGGACGTCTACCGCTCCATCGGGCGGTACGCCACCACGTACCCGTGGAGTTACGCGGGCGAGCCGCTGGAGGCGTTCCGGCACTTCCGGGACGGCGCCCGGGCCGGACTCGCCGCCTCCGTCCCCCGTAACGGCACCGTCCCCGCCCCCGGCGTCCCCCTGCCGGAGTCCGTACGGACGGAGGCGGCCCACGAGATCGCGTACGTGCCGGGCGCACCGCAGCGCGTCTCGCAGGAGCTGCTGCTGTCCGGGGCCACCGTCCGGCTCGCCCCGGCCGGGCGGTGGACGCTGATGGAGCCGGCCCCCTCGCAGGAGACGCCGGGCAAGCGCGGGCGCCGGGCGACGGTGCTGCGGCTCGACGGTCTGGCGGCGGTGGCGGAGACCGCGTTCGACTCCGCCGGGATGACCACGCTGGTCGCCCGGCGCGAGGGGGCCGACGCGTGCGTGCTGTCCGTCGTCGCCAAGGGCCGGACGGCCGCCCGGCACCGTTGGGCGGGGCCCGGTTCGACGCCCTCCCAGGAGGCCGCGCGCCAGGACGCGGACCTGCTCGTCGCGGCGGCGGGCCAGGGCGACGCCCGGGAGATCGCACGGATGCTGCGGGACCCGGGCGACCCGTCGGAACTCCTGATCCGCACCCTGACCGCGCTCGGCCTCCCGCCGCTCCCGGCCGGCTTCGGCGAGCGCGCCGAGGTCCTGGCCGACGCCCGGGGCGCCACGGTCCACCGGGCCCGCTCGCTCTGGCAGGGCATGAAGGACTTCATGAGCGACGAGACCGACCCGAACCCGCCGTTGCAGCTGGACGGGCGGTGATCCCGCCGGGTTACGAGGGCAGGGCCGCACGCCGGTGCACGCGGTCGAGCAGGCGGAACAGCGGGGCGTCGTAACGCGTCAGTTCCGCGCGGGTGTTGATGTCGTTGTGCACCCCGTCGCCGCCGGGCCGGCCCTCGTAGTTGACGTCGAAGTAGCACTGGATGCCCTCGGCCCAGTAGCGGTCGTCGAGCGAGGTCCCGAACGCCGCGCGCACCTCGGGAACCGAGCTCATCCGCTCGTTCCGGGCGGTGATCACCACGCGGAGGTTGCGGCGGTCCAGCTCGCCGACCGGGTAGTACGGCCAGGTGCGGACCAGGGCCTCCAGCTGGCGGGCCGCCTTGAGCGGGGTGGAGTCGGCGACCTGCGCGGAGCCCAGGACCGCGATCGAGGCGCCCGTGTTCACGTCCTTGGGCCCCTCCACGTACTTCGCGTACCACCCGGTGTCGAGCCGGAAGCGGTTCACGACGGCCCGGGGCACGGGGTTCTGGACGGTGGCCGCCGCCGTCGCCGCCCGGGTGGCGGTGGCGGCGGAGGCCGGCCCGGACCCCGCCAGCAGCGCGGGCAGGAGCACGGCGGCCACGAGCAGGGCCCGGTGCCGGAGCCGGGGGCGGGTGGGGTGCGGTTTCCGTACGGTCGCGAGGCTCATCCTGCGCCCTCTCGGGTGGGGGGATACCGTCCGATTCCCGCGGGGCGCGAGGTGCCGCGGGAGCGCGCCCACGCCCTTGTGGGGTGAGCCGGCCGCCACGGGAGGTGTGCGCGTACAGCGTTGTACGTGTGGGGAGTTGGCGCCCCGGGGCGCGCCCCGTGTCAGTGAGGATGTGTCGGCGTCCGGTGACCTACGTTGGTGGTCATGAACTCCATACGGTGGGAATTGGGCGGGGACCTGGGGGTCGCCCGGGTCGGCTACGGCGCGATGAAGCTGACGGGATGGCCACGGGGCGAGCGGCCCGACCGCGACGCGGCCCTCGGCATCCTGCGGCGGGCGGTGGAGCTGGGCGTCAACCACATCGACACCTCGAACTACTACGCGCGCGAAGGGGTTTCGGCCAACGAGCTGATCCGGTCCGCGTTGCACCCCTACCCGGACGACCTGGTGATCGTCACCAAGGTCGGCGCGCTGGTCGAGGGCCCGGACATCGCGCTGCCGCCCGGCGAGCAGCACGGTCTCACCCCGGACGGGCTGCGACGCGGGGTGGAGGCGAACCTGAAGTCCCTCGGCCTGGACCGGCTCGACGTGGTGAACCTGCGCATGGGCGACCGGGGCCATGAGGACGCCCCGCTCGACGGCCCCCTCACGACGCTGCTGGCCCTGCGCGACGAGGGCCTGATCCGGCACATCGGGATCTCCAACGTGTCGCTCGACCAGTTCACGCGGGCGCGCGAGCTGGCGCCGGTCGCCTGTGTGCAGAACGCGTACAACATCGCGCGCCGCGACGACGATCCCCTGGTCGACGCCTGCGCCGAAGCGGGTATCGCCTACGTGCCGTTCTATCCGGTCGGCGGCTTCCAGCCCCTGACCGCCGAGCGCCTGGAGGCCGTCGCCGAGCGCCACGACGCGACCGTCCCGCAGGTGGCGCTCGCCTGGCTGCTGGCCCGTTCACCCAACATCCTGCTCATCCCCGGCACCGGTTCCCCGGCCCACCTGGAGGAGAACATCGCGGCGGGCGAGCTGAGGCTGAGCGCGGAGGACCTGGCGAGCCTGGGCTGACGGCTGACGGCTGACGGCTGACGGCTGACGGCTGACGGCTGACGGCTGACGGCTGACGGCTGACGGCTGGCGGCTGGCGGCTGACGGCAGGTCCGCGGTACCGGCGGTGGCGGGCGCCGGAGGGCGGCTGGTATCCGGTCGACCCCAGCGGCGCCCGCCGCCCCGGGGCACTTTCGTGGAGAGACTGGGCGGCATGGATGAGGTCGAGGTTGTCGTAGCCCACTCCGAGCGGACGACGCTGCGTGTCGGGGACATGTTCCTGAAGGTGGACGCCGATCGGGCGCGGATCGCCGTGGAGGCCGAGGCGCTGGCGCTGGCGCCGGTCCCGGTGCCGGAGGTGTTGTGGCACAAGCCGTCCGTGCTGGCGCTCGCCGCCGTCCGGGGCACCGCGCTCGGCCGCCTCGGGGAGCCGTCGCCCGCGTCACCGGCGGCCTGGGCCGCGGCGGGGGCCGCGATCCGGACGCTGCACGAGGCGCCGTTGCCGCCGTGGCCCGGGCGGAGCGCGGACGGCCTGGCGGCCGAGCTGGAGCGGGAGTGCGACTGGCTCCTCGCGCACGAGGCGCTGCCCGCCGAGCTGGTCACCCGTAATCGCCGGATCGCCGAGGCGGCGCTGCGGCCGTGGGAGCCGGTGTTCGTGCACGGCGACTTGCAGATCACCCATGTGTTCACCGGCGACGACGACGAGGTCACCGGCATCATCGACTGGTCCGAGGCGGCGCGTGGGGACGCGCTGTTCGACCTCGCCACGCTGACGCTCGGGCACGAGGAGCGTCTGGGTGACCTCGTCGCCGGGTACGGCACCGACGTCGACCTGGACCTCGTCCGCGCCTGGTGGTCGCTGCGCAGCCTCACCGCGTACCGCTGGCTGATCCAGCACGGCTTCGACCCGGCCGCGCCGGGGTGCGAACTGGACGTGCTGCGGGCCGCGATGTGACGGGGCCCTACGCCTGAGGCCCGGGGTCGTCCGAGTCGGCCGGGCGGAACCGGCCCATGCTGATGCTGAGCAGGACGGCTCCGAGCACGGGCAGCACGCCGTACAGCAGAGGGACGTCCTTGCCGAACCGGCTGACGAGGAAGGCGGTGCCGCCGACGGCGACGAGCAGGTGCGGGCGCCTGAAGATGTGCCCGCAGACCACCGCCAGCCGCCGCAGTCCGCGCGCCTCGGTGAGCCTGGTCCAGTCCGTGGGGGCCATGGCGTCCAGGATAGGCGCGCAGGGGCGGTGCGTTAGGCCCCGGTCGTTGTCGGCCTCGTGCACGGTCCTCGTGCTTCAAGTGGCTCGAATTGCGGGCGCCCCAGCGCTACTTCGCGCACCATAGTGACGATCAGGAATCACTGGCGACGGTCAGGGATCAGCACCCAGGGGGGCATGTGTCCGAAACCGAGAATCCGGCCGCCGACGCGGGCGACGGGACGGCGGACGCGGCGGCGACGGGTACGCCGCTCGTCGGAGCCGCGCTCGTCGTCGCGGTGACCGTCATCGTGCTGTGGCTCGGGCTGCTCGCCTGGCTGGCGTTCCATACCGACGCGACCGAGGTCGCCTGGTCGCGTCTGCTCATCGTCCTCGGCTCCGTGGAAGCCGTCGCGTTCGCGGCCATCGGCGCCTTGTTCGGCACGACGGTGCAGCGGCAGCGGGTGGCGGATCTGGCGGCCCGCACCGAGGCCGCCGAGTCCCGCGCGAGTGCCAACGAGACGGCGGCCCTCAACGGCCATAGGCTGGCGGCGGCGGTCCAGGCCTCCCGGGCTCCCGGCGGCGGTGCGGACACGGAACAGCTGTCGGCGGACGGCCGGTCCGGCCGGGATCCCCTGCTCGACATGGCCAACCGGCTGTTCCCGGACTGAGGCGGCGCCGTGGACCCCATCGGAAGACTGGTGCGCGACGGTGAGCCCGTGGCGACGGCGGTCGTGCTCACCGCCGACGGACTCGCCGCGACGGCGGCTCACGTCCTCGCGTCGCACCGGGCCGCGCAGTGGACCTTCGAGCCGATCGCCGCGCCGGGGCTTTCCTTCCCCGTCGACTGCTCGCCGCCCTCGGACGGGGCGGCCGACGTGGCACTGATCCAGGTACGCGAAGCGGATGACTGGGACCCGGTGACGCTCACCCCGCATACGGGCGCCACCCCCGGCGACCCGGTCCACCTCCGCGGATTCGCCGCGTCCCGCGACTACGACTCCGGCGTCGGCCACTACGTCGGCACCACGGCGCGGAACGGCCGGGCCTGGGTGAAGGTGAGCTGCCGGCACGCCCAGCCGGGCATGAGCGGCGCACCGGTGCTGCTCACCGGCACGGGCAGCGCCATCGGCATCGTGTCGGCCCGTCTCAACTCGGGGAACTGGAACCGCGACACCGTGCTGCTCGCCCCGGCCGGGAGCCTGGTCGCGCTCGCCCCCGAGCGGCTGCGGCCGGCCGCACCCGTACGCCGTCATGCCGGGGGCACGCTCCGGCTGTCCTGGGTGCACGGCGCTTCGACGGAACTCTTCCTGGAATCCGATGACTTCACGGTCTCGTTCGGCCGCAACGTCAACAACCGGGTGTACCTGCCGGACCACCGGGACAGTCGCTTCCACGGCCATCTCGCTCTGGTCGGGGCCTCCTTGACCTACCAGCACCTCGGATCGCACCCGGCCTTCCTGGCAGGCGCCACACGCCAGCTGAAGCTCTCCAAGGGGGACATCTGCTCCGTCGGGGACAAGGACCGGCTGAGCGTCGGGAGCGGAACGATGCTGGTGGAGTTCTCCGCGCCCGACCTGTACGACCCGAACGCGCACATGACGCCGGAGGCGCCTGAGTGAAGGGGTGATCAACCAGTTGGACGCCGATTCCCGCACCGATCTGACGGCCGCCGGACCCTACGAGCCGCCTCCCCCTCTGGCGGGCGCGCCCGCGGCCATCGGGGAGGTGCTGTCCGACCGCTGGTCGGTGGCGGAGATCCGCCGCGGCGGGCAGGCATGGGTCCTCATCGTCGATGACCTCGAACGCGGCGGCCGCCGCGCGATCAAGGTCCCGCTCTCCGGCGCACTTGTCGGCGACGACGAACTCGAAATGCTGCTCCGGCTCGAACCGCACCAGCACACCGTCACCACGCTCGGCGTCATCGAGGTGCGCGGGCGGTCGGGCATCGTCTTCGACTACGCGCCCTCCACCCTGACCGACCTGATCGGACTGGGGCCCGGGCTTTCACTTACCGGACTCCTTCAGCAGGTGTGCGCCGGAATGGCCCACCTGTCCCACGTCGTAGAGGTGGCCCACCTCGACCTCAAACCGTCGAACGTCCTCGTGGACGAGAACGGTCAGGCCAAGGTCGCCGACTTCGGCCTGGCCCAACGGGTGCGCATCCAGGACGGACGCTTCGCGGGCGCGCGGGGCGGCACCTGGGCGTACGCCGCGCCCGAGGTGCTGCGGCGGGAGCCCTGCGACACCCGCGCCGACATCTTCTCCTTCGGCGTGCTCCTCTACGAGGCGTGCACGGGCAGGCTCCCCTACCCGTTCGCCCTGGCATCCGACCCGGCCGCCCAGCGGGAGCAACTGCTGGACTACTACGCGTCCTCGGGCCCGGGTGAGCGGCAGAGCGAGCTCTACTACTGGGGGCAGTCCAAGCTGACCCAGGTGCCCGTCACCCCGCCCGGTGAGGGCATCAGCGTCCTCCTGTCGAGCTGCCTGCAGCAACACCTGTCCGAGCGTCCGCAGTCGTTCACGATGCTCGCGGAGATGCTGGCCCGGGCGGTCCGGAGACCGCCGGTCGAAGCCCTGGCGACCCCGCTGCCGCAGATCGACCAGCAGCGCAGATCGCTCTCGCTGGCCCAGGTACTGATCCGGCTCGGCCGGCTGGACGAGGCCATCAACGAGCTCAACCGCTTGCTGTCGACGCCCCTGCCCGCGGCTCTCTTCGAGGCCGCACGGCAGGCGGCGGTCCAGGCGCTGACCACAGCCGGGCGGCATGCCGAAGCAACCGAACTAGCAGATTGGCGGTGACCTCCATGCGGCGGTTCGAACTGGCGGAATGGAAACGAAGCCCGCGCCTCACGGAGCTGCGGAACACGGTGGTGGGGCTGCTCGGGGAAGGGCGGCACCGTACCGCGCTGGACGAGGCCCTGCGCGGACTGCGGCGCGATCCGGAGCACCCCGACGGACTGTTCGTGGCGCTCACAGTGCTGGCCCAGAGCCGTACGGCGCGGCTGACGTCCCCCGAACCCCTGACCGAGACGCAGCAGTGGAACGCGCTGCTGGCGCCGATCACGACGGCGTGCTCGTCCTGCGACGGCCGCTGGTACTCGACGCACGCGGTCATGTTCACCGACAACGACGTGGAGATCCAGCCGACGAACCCCATCGGGCTGCAATGCCAGAAGTGCCGGTACACGCTGTGCAGGGACTGCCTGAAGGCGCAGCGGCCGACCTCGTACACCCTCTCCGTCGACGAGCCGGAGGTGGTCGCGGCCTCCTGCGCGAACCGGGAGTGCGGCGGCCGGGGGCTGTCCGCGCCGGTGCTCCCCACCGGCCGCCCCGACGTGACGCCCATGGATCCGGACGCCATCGAGGGCGTCGTCGTCGTACGGGACGGCCCCATCCGCCCGACGACGGAGGAAGCCCTCACCGTGGTGACCAGGTTCCTCCCTCTCATCCCCGACGACGCGCCCCTCCTCCACATCCGCAGGGCCCGCCCCGGCACCATGGGCGACGGCGCGGCCCGCGACGGGCTCGCCCAGTCCCTGCTGCTCGACCTGGAACGCGAAGGCGTGCTGGCCCCCGCCTCCTGGGGGCGCTCCCGGCGCATGCACATCCTGGCCGGTCCCGGGGGAGACGGTGACTATCTGATCGTCCCGGTCCGGAGGAGCGACCAGCACGTCACGCCGACCGCTCTGCACGCCGTCTCCAGCCCGGGCACGTACACCTATCTCCTCCAGATCCTGCCCCTGCGAGGAGGCTGGGCGACGCTGCGCGACCCGCGGACGGGCGACTTCCACGAGGGCACGTTCGGCGCCCTCTCGGCACCGCCCGAATCGCTCCCCGGCCTCGCCCAGGACCTCATCAAACGCTTCGAGCGCATGGGGCAGTCGCGCCGCGTCCTGTTCTTCGAGGGCGACCGCACCCAGCAGAACCTCAGCACGGACGACGTGTACGGCATCGGCACGGAAGGCGGCACCTCGCTTTCGCCGTACTCCGAGGGGCGGTGACGCGTCGGCTCACCGCCTCCCCTTGACCTCAATCGCGCTTGAGGGTTCACCGTCTTGGTATGCCGGTCCGCCGCACCGAGGGCGGACCTCGTACGCAGGAGGAACACCCATGTCCGACAACCGAGTCATCGTGGTCACCGGCGCGACGGGGAAGCAGGGCGGGGCCGTCGCCCGGGCGCTGCTGGGGCAGGGCTGGACCGTACGGGCGCTGGTGCGCGATCCGGACGCGTCCGCCGCGCTCGCGCTGAAGGAGGCGGGTGCGGTGCTCGTACGCGGGGACCTGGACGATGCACGCTCCCTGGACGCGGCCCTGGCGGGGGCGTACGGGGTGTTCAGCGTGCAGACCTTCGCCGGGCCGGACGGTTTCGACGGGGAGATCCGGCAGGGCCGGGCGGTCGCGGACGCCGCCGCCCGGGCGGGGGTCGCGCATGTCGTCTACAGCTCCGTGGACGGTGCCGACCGCGCCGGGGACGTACGGCACTTCGCGAGCAAGGGCGAGATCGAGCAGCACATCGAGGCCCTGGGGCTGCCCGCGACCGTGCTGCGGCCGACGTTCTTCATTTCCAACTTCGAGGGCCTGGGGCCGCGATGGGACGGCGAGGAGCTGACGCTCACCCTGGCGCTCGACGCGGACACCCGGCTCCGGATGGTCAGCCCCGACGACATCGGCGCCCTAGCGGCCGCCGCCTTCGCCGCCCCGGCCGACTACCTGGGCCGCATCGTGGAGATGGCCGGCGACGCGCTCACCGGGCCGCAGATGGCCGAGGTGTTCGCCCGCGCCGCCGGGCGGCCCGTGCGCTTCGTCCCCATGCCCGTCGGGCAACTCCGGGCGCACAGCGAGGAGATGGGTGCGATGTTCGCCTGGTTCAACGAGGTGGGCTTCCGGGCCGAGGTGAGCGACCTGCGTCGCGCGCTGCCCGCGCCGGTCACCCTGGAGCGCTGGGTCGCCGAGCACTGGAGCGCGCCCGCGGCGTGACGGCGGGCGCCGAGGCCTCAGGTTCCGGACCCCACCAGCACCGCCACCAGCCGGGTCATCGCCGGGCGTGGGTCCGGGGCGCCCGGCCATGTCGTCATCAGGAGGTGGTGCGCGGTGCCGACCAGCGCGAGCGCGACCGCGGGTGCGTCCACCTCCGCCGCCACCCTGCCCCGCTCCTGCTCGTCGGTCAGGTAGTCCGTGACGGCCTCCTGGATCGCCGCGAAGCCCGGTGCCCCGGCCTCCAGGGCTTCGCGGACGCGGACCGTGGCCGCCGGGCGGGTCATGGCGAGGCCCGAGATCGCGGGGCCGCCGGAGGCGAAGAGGGCGAGGACCACGGCCTCCAGGTTCTCCCGGACCGTCCCCTGCCCGGCGAGCGCCGAGAGGGCCCGGGCCTTCGTGGCCGTCCGGGCGAACCGGTCGAGGCAGAGCTCCGCGACGAACTCATCGAGCCCCGCGAAGTGCGTGTGCAGGAGGCCCTTCGCGCAGCCCGCCTCCGTCGTGACGGCCCGGCTGGTGAGCGCGCCGGGCCCGTCCTTCTCCACGATGCGCTCGGCCGCCGCGAACAGCCGCTCGCGCACGTCCGGCGTCGCCACTCCGCGCGGTGACATGGGCCTTCTTCCGTTCTGCCGGCCCCGCCCCTTGTGGGCGCGACCGCTCCGCATGGTAGCGGGGATTGCGGGTTTGGGCGTGTGCCCATACTGTTTGGGCGAACGCCCATTCTTGGGCGCCCACGTCAGGAGGCACGCGTGTCCGAGATCGTCAACACCGAGCAGGAGCAGGCCTGGAACGGCCCCGAAGGCGTCCACTGGGCCGGCCATCAGGACCGCTGGAACGCGGTCAACGGCGGCTTCAACGACCCCCTCCTCGACGCCGCGGGGATCTCCGGGGGCGGCCACCGCACCCTCGACCTCGGCTGCGGCACCGGGCAGACCACGCGCCTCGCCGCGCTCCGGGCGCCCCGGGGGAGCGCCACGGGCCTCGACCTGTCCGGGCCGATGCTGGCCGAGGCGCGGGCCCGCGCGGAACGGGAGGGCGTCGGCAACGCCTCCTTCGTCCAGGGCGACGCCCAGACGCACCCCTTCGAGCCCGGCGCGTACGACTCGGCGATCAGCCGTTACGGGGTGATGTTCTTCGCCGACCCCGTGGCGGCCTTCGGCAACATCGGCCACGCACTGCGCCCCGGCGGGCGGCTCGCCTTCGTCTGCCCGGCCGACGCCGCGCTCAACGAGTGGGTCGTGGCCATGGCGGCCCTCCGTGACTTCCTCCCGGTCGGCGACTTCGGCCGCCCGGGGCTTCCCGGCATGTTCTCTTTGGCCGCCCCGGACCACATCCGCGAGATCCTGACGGCGGCGGGCTTCTCCCGTATCGACGTCAACCAGGCGCAGGTGTACGGGACATGGGGCACCGACGCCGGGGACGCGGCGGACTTCCTGCTGGGCACGGGCCCGGGCCGCCACCTGATGCAGCAGGCCGACGCGGCAGCCCGCACCCGTGCGCGCGCCGTCCTCACGGACCACCTGCGCGGCCACGAGGCGGCGGACGGCACGGTCCGTCTGCGCAGCACCTCGTGGCTGGTCACGGCGGACCGCCCCGCACGCGCGTAAAATCATGCAAGCGCGCTTGATTGTTCCCGGTCCTGCTGCCACGCTCGACGCGACTGCCGGCAGAGAAGGAGACCGCGGATGAGCCCGCTCGCCCCGCCCGCCCACACGCGCGGCGTCACCACCCTCACGCTCGACTCGCCCGCCAACCGCAACGCGCTCAGCGCCGGGCTCGTCGCCGCTCTCGCGGAGGCGCTGGACGCGTGCGCGGCCGACGCCTCCGTGCGGGCCGTCGTGCTCACCCACACCGGGACCACCTTCTGCGCGGGCGCCGATCTGCGGGCCCCGGCCGACCCGCACGACTTCGTGGCCCTGATGCGGCGGATCGTCGCGCTGCCGAAGCCCGTGGTGGCCCGGGTCGACGGGCACGTGCGGGCCGGAGGGCTCGGGCTGCTCGCGGCCTGCGACCTCTCCGTCGCCGGGACCGGGTCGACCTTCGCCCTCACCGAGGCACGGCTCGGCCTCGCGCCCGCCGTGATCTCGATGCCGCTGCTCCCGCGCATCGACCCGCGCGCCGCCGCCCGCTACTACCTGACCGGCGAGAAGTTCTCCGCGGACGAGGCCGAGCGCATCGGCCTCGTCACGATGGCCGCCACCGACGTGGACGGCTCGGTGGACCTCGTACTGGACGATCTGCGGCGGGCCTCGCCGCAGGGGCTGGCGGCGTCCAAGGCACTGGTCACGGCTACTGTGCTGGAGAATTTCGATCAGCACGCCGAAGACCTCATCGCCCGCTCCGCCCAGCTCTTCGCCTCCGAGGAGGCCCGGGAGGGGATGACGGCCTTCCTCGAACGACGGGACCCCGCATGGGCGTTGTGACACCGGGCGGCAGCAGCCCCGGCCCCAAACAGGACCGCAGCCGTGCCACCCGCCGCCGCCTCCTGGAGGCCGCGGTGGCCTGCCTCGCCGAACACGGCTGGGCCGGGTCCACCGTCGCCGTCGTGGCGGAACGGGCCGGGGTCTCGCGGGGCGCGGCGCAGCACCACTTCCCCACTCGCGAGGACCTGTTCACCGCCGCCGTCGAATACGTCGCCGAGGAACGCTCCGCCGCCCTGCGCGCCGTCCCCGACCAGGACCGCGCCGCCGTCGTCGCCGCCCTGGTCGACCTCTACACCGGCCCCCTCTTCCGCGCCGCCCTCCAGCTCTGGGTCGCCGCGTCCAACGAGGAGCAACTGCGGCCCCGCGTCACGGAGCTGGAGGCGCGGGTGGGCCGCGAGACCCACCGCATCGCCGTCCACCTCCTGCGCGCCGACGAGGCGAGGCCCGGGGTGCGCGAGACCGTGCAGGGGCTGCTCGACATGGCCCGGGGGCTCGGCCTCGCCAACGTCCTCACCGACGACACCGCCCGCCGCCGCAAGGTGGTCGCCCAGTGGGGCGCGCTGCTGGACGAGGCCCTGGGCTGAGGGGTGCCGCTCAGGCCCGGACCGCCGTGATCCGCAGGCCGTGATCGGTCCGGATCGTCAGCTTCCCGCCGTCCCACACCACCGGCAGCGGGGCCTGCCGGGTGTCCACCGGTGAGCCGGGGTCCACCTCGCCCGACTCCGCGCTCAGCCCCCACCCCAGGGTGACCGCGGCCTTGTCGCCGACCGCCGCGGGCAGGCCGGACGCGGCCCAGACGTCGTCCATGTCCCGGCCGTCGAACCGGACCACCAGGCCACTCCCGGCCAGCTCGTACGTACCCGTCTCGTCGCCCCCGTCGAGGCTCCACCGACCGCCCTTGATCTCGATCCGCCGCCACTCGTCGTGGGCCTGGCCCCGCGGCTCGTACGAGAGCTTCCACGTGCCGCTCACGAACGCTTCGAGCGCGGCCCCGGCCACCGTCGGCTTCGTGGCCGGTCGGCCCGGCACACCGTCGGAGTCCTTGTTCCTGCCGCAGGCCGCCAGGGCGACCGTGACGAGGCCGACCGCCCCGTACCGCAGCGCGTCCCGTCTTCGGACGATCTTCGTCAACTGCCGCATTTCCTCGCGCATACCCACCTCTGTCACTTTCCGGGAGCCAGAGCATGGCGCAGGAAACGCCTTGGTGTCAGCGGAACGCCCGGATAGGGTCCCGACCATGACCAGCAGCGCCACGCCCCCCTTCCCCCGCCACGTCGAACTCACCGGTGAGGGGCTCGTGCTGCGCGACTGGACCGAGGACGACCTCGCCGCCATGCCGGAGCTCTTCGACCACCCGGACATCGCGTACTGGACGCCGATCGTCTCGCCGTTCGACGCCGAGGCCGCCCGCGCGCGGCTGGCGAAGGCCCGGCAGCTGCGGGCGGACGGCACGGCCGTGCTGCTCGCCATCACGCTCGACGGCGGCGCCCCGCTCGGCGAGGTCATGCTGCGGCGCGCCCCCGAGGGCACGGAGCTGGGTTACGCGGTCGGCCCCGCCCACCGCGGCCAGGGGCTGGCCGGGCGGGCGGTGCGGGTGATGGCCGCGTACGCCTTCGAGGAGCTGGGCGTCGACCGGGTCATCCTGGAACTGGAGGCGGAGAACGCGGCCAGCGTCGCCGTCGCCGCCGCGAACGGCTTCCGGCTGCTCGGCGTACCGCTCATCGAGGGCGAGGAGAAGGGGCGCCCGTACGCCCTCCAGACCTGGGCGCTCGACCGGGACTGAGGCCCAGGGGCAGGGCCCGCCCTACGGCCTGTTCAGCTCCTCGTACCCCGCGACCTCGCGCGGGCTCCGCGCGCCCGGGCCCACGTAGCGCGCCGACGGGCGCACCAGGCGGCCCGTCCGCTTCTGCTCCAGGATGTGAGCCGACCAGCCCGCCGTACGGGCACAGGTGAACATCGACGTGAACATGGGCGCCGGCACCTCGGCGAAGTCCAGCATGATCGCCGCCCAGAACTCCACGTTCGTCGCCAGCACCCGGTCCGGGCGGCGCGCGTGCAGCTCCTCGAGGGCGGCCTTCTCCAGCGCCCGCGCCACCTCGTAGCGGGGTGCGCCCAGCTCCTCGGCGGTGCGCCGCAGCACCCGGGCGCGCGGGTCCTCGGCGCGGTAGACGCGGTGGCCGAAGCCCATCAGCCGCTCGCCCTTGTCCAGCGCCTTCTTCACGTACGCCGTGGCGTCCCCGGTCCGCTCGATCTCCTCGATCATGCCGAGGACCCGGGACGGGGCACCGCCGTGCAGCGGGCCCGACATGGCGCCCACCGCGCCGGACAGCGCGGCCGCCACGTCCGCCCCGGTCGAGGCGATGACCCGGGCGGTGAACGTCGAGGCGTTCATGCCGTGCTCGGCGGCGGACGTCCAGTACGCGTCGACGGCCTTCACGTGCCGGGGATCCGGCTCGCCCCGCCAGCGGATCATGAACCGCTCCACCACGGAATCGGCCTTGTCGATCTCCCGCTGCGGGACCATCGGCAGGCCCTGTCCGCGCGCCGACTGCGCCACGTACGACAGCGCCATCACGGCGGCCCGCGCCAGATTCTCGCGGGCGGTCTCCGCGTCGATGTCGAGCAGCGGTTTCAGCCCCCAGACCGGGGCGAGCATCGCCAGAGCGGCCTGCACATCGACCCGGACGTCACCGGAGTGCACGGGGAGCGGAAACGGTTCGGCGGGTGGCAGACCGGGCTCGAAGGCCCCGTCCACCAGCAGCCCCCACACATGTCCGAAGGAGACGTGACCGACCAGCTCCTCGATGTCGACGCCCCGGTACCGGAGCGAACCGCCCTCCTTGTCGGGTTCGGCGATTTCCGTCTCGAACGCGACGACTCCTTCGAGTCCGGGTACGAAGTCGGACATCAGGCGGCTCCCTCGGTTCGACGGTTGCGCCGGGCGGACCTCCTGCCCGTCCGGCCGCTGCGGCAGGATGGCACCGTGCCCACCCCAGACTCCTCAGACTCCTCCTTCGATTCCACCACCGATCCGGCCGCGATGCGCGAGCAATACCGATCCGAGACCTTCACCGAGGACTCGCTCGCGCCCGATCCGATGGACCAGTTCGCGCGCTGGTTCCGCCAAGTCGCCGCCGGTGGCATGCTCCACGAGCCGAACGCCATGGTGGTCTCCACGGCGACCCCCGAGGGCCGCCCCTCCTCCCGCACGGTGCTGCTGAAGATGTACGACGCGCGCGGCTTCGTCTTCTTCACCAACTACGGCTCCCGCAAGGGCCGCGAGCTGACGGCCAACCCGTACGTCTCGCTGCTCTTCCCCTGGCACCCGCTGGCCCGCCAGGTCATCGTCACCGGCACCGCCGCGCGCGTCCCCCGCGAGGAGACCGTCGCCTACTTCCGCACCCGCCCGCACGGTTCGCAGCTCGGGGCCTGGGCGAGCGAGCAGTCCACGGTGATCGGCAGCCGCGAGGAGCTGACCGCCCGCTACGAGGAGTTGTCGGCCCGCTACCCGGAGGGCGAGAAGGTCCCGGCGCCCCCGCACTGGGGCGGCTTCCGGGTCGTCCCCGAGACGATCGAGTTCTGGCAGGGCCACGAGAACCGGCTCCACGACCGGCTGCGTTACGTCCGCGAGGGCGGCGGGGAGAAGTGGCGCGTCGAGCGCCTGTGCCCGTAAACCGCCCCCGACATGCGGAAACCCGCAGGCTCTGGTCCCTCCTTGCGGAGGAGCCGGCCGGATCTACCGGCGAGCCTGCGGGTCGGTGACTGCTTGGGTTTCGGCAGACAGTCCGCCGAGGTGCACGATGTGCGACGACGGGCTGTCAGCCCGCAGCCACCTCACGAATCCGATAAGACTGCACTTTTCGGATCACCTCCTTTCAACGTGTACGGACAGCTTAGGAAGCGCCCCGGGGCCGCACAACCGAATTAACGGCGGGCCGATTTCCGGGAAAGTCGCTGTGTCCCGGGTCACGTTCGAGTTCAATGGTCTGACGTGCGGCTATGGCGGACACCTCTCGCAAGGGGACCGGGATGAGTGCTTCCACGAGCAGGGGGACGGCCGGTGCGGAACTGCTGGCGGCCCTTCTCGACGGCATGGACGCGGCGCTCTGCGCCTTCGGTGCGGACGGCACCGTCACCCACTGGAACCGCGAGGCCGAGCGCGTCCTCGGCTGGTCCGCCGACGAGGCCGTGGGCCGGCCCGGGCTGGCCGGCTGGGCGGTGCGCCGGGCCGACGCGGACGAGGTGCAGGGGCGGCTGATGGCGGTCATGGACGCGCCGGGGCGCCAGGTCCACGAGTTCGCGCTGCTGCGCAAGGACGGCGGCCGGGTCCTGGTGCGCACCCAGTCCGCCGGGGTCCGGGGCGCCGACGGCAAGCCGGCCGGGGTGTACTGCGCGTTCAGCGAGGTGCACGCCCAGATCGACCTGGAACGGGCCATCGCGCTGAGCGAGGCCCTGTTCGAGGACGCCTCCTGGGGCGTCGTCCTGGTCGACGTGGACCTGCGCCCCACCGTCGTCAACGCCCATGCGGCCCGCGCCCTGGGCAGCGGTCGTACGTCGATGCTGGGGCGGCCCCTCGGCGAGCTGATCGCGCAAGGGGTCGAGGAGCTGGAGGGCGCCCTTCAGCACGTCCTCGCGGAGGGGGCGCCGGACGCGCCCGCCGAGCTGTGGGTGACCCTGCGCGGCGGAGAGGGCACCCGCCGTCGCTGCTGGCGCAGCGGCTTTCTGCGGCTGGCGTCCCCGCTCACCGAGGAGCCCGTGCCGCTGGGCGCCGGATGGGTCTTCCAGGACGTCACGGAGGCCCGGCTCGCCGCCCAGGAGGCGGACCGGCTGCGCTTCCGCTCCAACCAGCTGCACCGCGCCTCGCGGTCCGCCGCGGAGTGCGAGGACCCGATGGAGGCCGCGATGGCGTCGCTCGACTTCGCGCTGGCCGGGTTCGCCGATCACGCGCTGGTCGACCTGATGGCGGGGGAGCGGCTGGTCCGGGCCGCGGCCACCCCGGCCGACGCGCCTGGCCCCTGCCTCCCGGTGGCCGGGGGCGGCATCCCGCTGCGGTACGCGCCGGGCCACCCGGCGCTCCAGGCGGTGGACCGCACGGGTTCGGTGCGCACCTCGGCGGGGGCGGACCGGGTGGACGGCGAGTGGGCCCGCCGCCGCCAGTGGCCCCCGGACGCGGTCCACGCCCTCTCCACGGTCCTGCGCAGCCGCGGCCGCACCCTGGGCGTGGTGACGTTCCTCCGCTCGTCCCACCGCGCCGCGTTCGAACGCCCGGACGCGATGTACGCGGAGAGCGTGGCGGCCCGGGTGGCCGCGTCGGTGGACCTGCACCAGCTGGGCGGCCCGGCCGCCCCGTAAGCCGCTAGTGCCGGTAGAAGATCCGGTCCGCGTACTGCGTCATCACGCGCCCGTTCCACTCGTGGCCGCCGTCCACGTTGCCCGAGCGCAGCAGCGGCGGCTCGATGCCCCGTTCCAGCAGCCGCTCGGCCGCGGCGGCCATCATGCCCTGCATGATCGCGCTGGTGACCACCGTGGACGCGGGCGCGAACGGCGCCTCGATGCCGTCCACCTCCAGCTCCGCGTCGCCGATCGCGATCTTGCTGTCGAGGACGATGTCGCAGTGGTCCCGCAGGAAGCCGCCCGAGCTGTGCCGGGACCGGGTGTTCTCCGCGTACGCGACCGAGGTGACGCCGATGACCTTCAGGCCCAGCGCGCGGGCGTTGAGCGCCATCTCGACGGGCAGGGCGTTGCGCCCGGAGAGCGAGATGATCACGAGCACGTCGCCGGACTTCGCGGGGCTGGAGTCGAGCACCGCGCCCGCGAGGCCGTCCACGCGTTCCAGGGCCGAGCCCAGGGTGGCGGGCATGACGTCCACGCCGAGGGCCCCGGGGACGGCCATGAGGTTCATCAGGGCGAGCCCGCCCGCCCGGTAGACGACGTCCTGCGCGGCGAGCGAGGAGTGCCCGGCGCCGAAGGCGAAGAGCCGGCCGCCCGCCTCGACGGTGTCGGCGATCGCGGCACCGGCGGCCGCGATGTTCCCGGCCTCCTCGTCCCGTACCCTCCCCAGCAGGCCGATCGCCGCATCGAAGAACTGACCGGCCAGCTTGCTTTCGCTCATCGGGGAGGACCTTTCCGGCGGGGTGGGATGTCCATGGGGCGTCCGTAACGCCGATCACGTTGCGGTCTGGACCAGTGACCTGTCAATACCGCACGGCCCCGGTGACGACGGCGGGGCACGGTTCCACGCGCGATGCGTCAGAATTGGTGCAGGGCCAGCGCACGATTGCATCGAGGGGCACGAATGTCCGGACTGATCGACACCACGGAGATGTATCTCCGCACCATCCTCGAACTCGAAGAGGAAGGCGTGGTCCCCATGCGCGCCCGGATCGCGGAACGGCTGGACCAGAGCGGTCCGACCGTCAGCCAGACCGTGGCGCGGATGGAGCGCGACGGCCTGGTTCAGGTCGCGGGCGACCGCCATCTGGAACTGACGGAGGAGGGCCGCCGCCTGGCGACCCGCGTCATGCGGAAGCACCGGCTGGCCGAGTGCCTGCTGGTCGACGTGATCGGCCTGGAGTGGGAGCAGGTCCACGCCGAGGCGTGTCGGTGGGAGCACGTGATGAGCGAGGCGGTCGAGCGCCGGGTGCTGGAGCTGCTGCGGCACCCGACGGAGTCGCCGTACGGGAATCCGATCCCGGGCCTGGAGGAGCTGGGCGAGAGCGCCGAGGCCGACCCGTTCCTCGACGAGGGCATGGTCAGCCTGTCCGATCTCGACCCGGGCAGCGACGGCAAGACGGTGGTGGTCCGCCGGATCGGGGAGCCGATCCAGACGGACGCCCAGCTGATGTACACGCTGCGGCGGGCGGGCGTGCAGCCCGGCGCCGTGGTCAGCGTGACGCAGTCGCCCGGCGGAGTGCTGGTCGGCAGCAGCGGCGAGGCGGCGGAGCTCGACTCCGAGGTCGCCTCGCACGTCTTCGTGGCGAAGAGGTAGAACCGCCTTCCGGGAGACCGGGCACCGGCAGCCGCCGGTGCCCGGTTTCTCTTTTTCCGTCCGGAACCGCAGCGTTCCGGCGCGGACCGTGCCAGGCTGTGGCGGAGGGGTGGCTGAGCGTGTCGGCCGCCGCCCCTGCCGCCGGAGGGGAGCTGCGATGCACCCGTCGTCCGCAGACAAGCGGATGGCCCCGGCGCCGCGAGGCGCCGGGGCCTGTCCCTCCCTGTGCCCGACCTGGAGCCCCGAGCTCTCAAGGTCGGTCCCGCGAGCCCTCATCCCCGAGTGGCCCGCCTCCCGCAGAACATCTCCCCGCAGCCGCCGTCGTCAATCCTGGGAAGCAGTCACTCGAACGAGCGGTGTTGGCCGGCAGATCCCGGTTTTCGAATAGGAGTTCGATAGTCTGGCCGACACGACAACCCCGGTGACCCAGCCGGAGTCTCAGGGAGAGAAGGGGGTGCCAGAAGCCATGGCGCGGTGCATCGAAGTGACCGGATCGGACGGCGTACGCCTCGCGGCCTGGGAGTTCGCCGACCCGCCCCGCGCGGGCGCGGACAACGCCCCCGCCGTCTTACTGCTGCACGGCCTGATGGGCCGGGCCTCGCACTGGGCGCCCACGGCGGCCTGGCTCGCCGAACGGCACCGGCCGGTCGGCCTCGACCAGCGCGGCCACGGCGACAGCGGGAAACCGGCCGACGGCCCCTACACCCGCGACGCCTACGTGGCGGACGCCGAGGCGGTCATCGAACAGCTCGGGCTCGCCCCCGTCACCCTCGTCGGCCACTCCATGGGAGCGCTCACCGCCTGGCAGCTCGCCGCCAAGCGCCCCGACCTGGTCCGCGCGCTGGTCGTCTGCGACATGCGGGCCTCCGCGCTCGGCGCGGCCTCGCAGCGCGAGTGGGAGGACTGGTTCGGGAGCTGGCCGCTCCCCTTCGCCTCGCCCGACGCCGTGCGGCGCTGGTTCGGCGAGGAGGACCCCTGGGTGGAGCGCCCCAGCCCGGCCCGGGGCGCGTTCTACGCCGAGGTGATGGCCGAGCGGGACGGCGGCTGGTGGCCCGTGTTCTCCCGCCGCCAGATGCTGGAGTCCCGCGCCACCTGGGTGTTCGACGCGCACTGGGAGGAGCTGGCCCAGGTCAGATGCCCGACGCTGGTGCTGCGCGGCCTGGACGGCGAGCTCGGCCGGGCGGAGGCCCAGGAGATGGTCCGGGTCCTGCCGCGCGGTCAGTACGCGGAGGTGGCGGACGCCGGCCACCTCGTGCACTTCGACCAGCCGGAGGGCTGGCGCGCCGCGGTCGAACCCTTCCTCGAACAGCTCTCCGAGGACGCGCGGGACGACCGCGAGCCCGTGTCCCCGTAAGCCGTCTCCGTAAGCCCTCCCCGTAAGCCCGACGGCGCTCAGCCCTTGCTGACCGCCGACAGGATCTCCGGCAGCCGCCGGGCCATGCGCGGGGCCGCGAGCCGCAGACCGCCCCAGGCGATCAGTGCCCCGTACACCGCCCCGACCGGGAGCAGCAGCCACAGCCAGTCCGTGCGGTCCGTGACGTGCAGGGTGACCGTCAGGGCGATCACCGGGGCGCTCAGCACGGCCGCCGCGACCATGCCGCCGACGATGGAGATCCAGGCGATCCCGGCCTGCCCCGGCGCCACGTTCTTGAACGCCCCCTCCTGCGGGATCGAGTACGGGAAGCTCACCGAGGCCACCGAGCCCGTCGCCAGCATCGCGCCCAGCAGCGCGAACGACAGCCCGATCACCCCCGGCAGCAGCTTCCAGTCGCCGAGCAGCGCCCCCGTCACCACCGCCACGAGCACGGTGTACGGAAGGGTGAACAGCAGCAGCGCCAGCGCCCGGGCGCGCAGTTCGAGGTACGCGTCCCGGGACGAGGAGATCGTCTGCGCGACCATCCAGAACGCGGAGGTGTCCTGCCCGAACTGGTTGTACATCTGCATGCCGAGCATCCCGGCGGCGAAGCACGCGAAGTACACCGTGCCCTGGCCCTGGAGGGCGTTGATCAGCGGGACGATCAGCCCGATCGCCAGCGCGGTCACCCAGGCCGCCTTGGTCTTCGGGTCCCGTGCCACGTACCGCAGGGACCGCTGGATCGCCGTGCCGGTGCGGTCCTCGGGGAGCAGCGCCCACAGGCCCGCGCCGATCCGCCCCGACTTCTCGCGGTCCGGCCCGGCGGCGGCGGTCGTGGAGCCGTCCGGCGCGGTCATCAGCTTCGTCAGGCTGCGCTGCCACAGCCACAGCAGCACCACCAGCGCGGCCGCCGCGATCAGCAGCTGCGCGACGGCCCGCCCGTACGCCCCCTCCGCGGCGGAGTCCACGGACCCCACGGCCGAGGCGGGCGGCAGCCAGCGCACCACGTCCGCCGCCGGGTCGAGCGGGGCGAGCCCGCCGCTCCGGCCCAGGCGCTGGGCGCCGAAGTTGACGGCCTGGATGCCCACCGCGATCAGCAGGCCGCTGAGGACCGCCAGGTCCCGGCCCTTGCGGGAGGTCAGCAGCCGGGTGTTGGCGGCGGCGACCGTACGGGCCAGGGCCACGCAGACCAGCAGGGTCAGCGGCACGGCGAGCACCGCGAAGACCACCGCGCCCGCCCCCTCGGCCAGCGCCGCCACCGACCCGGCCGCCAGGCACAGCGTGAACACCGGGCCGAGCCCGATCAGCGAGGAGACCAGCAGCGCGACGATCAGCGGCCGGGGCCGCAGCGGCAGCATCACCAGCCGGGTCGGGTCCAGGGTCTCGTCCCCGGCCGCGAAGAACAGCGGCATCACCGCCCAGCCGAGCGCCAGGACCCCGGCGAGCAGCACCACCAGCGAGGCCGCGTGGTCGTGGCCGCGCAGCAGGACGAGCCCCAGCATCAGCGCGGCCGCGGCCAGCAGGGAGCCCACCACCGAGATCAGGTAGACGGCCTTGCGCCCGGAGGACTGGCGCAGCCCGTTGCGGAGCAGGGCCAGCTTGAGCCGGGCGAATACGGGGATCAGCGCCGGGGCACCGGCCGTGGCCCCGGTCCGGGGTCCGGTTCCGGCGGGGGCGTCGAGCACGCTCATCGGTCGCCGCCCAGCCAGTCCAGGGTGGCGCCGGCGTCCCGGTCGCCCGCGCCGACCAGCTCCAGGAACGCGTTCTGGAGGGAGGACGCCTCGCCGCGCACCTCGGCCAGGGGGCCCTGGGCGCGGATGGTGCCCGCCGCCATGACGGCCACCCAGTCGCACAGCGACTCGACCAGCTCCATCACATGGCTGGAGAAGACGACGGTCGCCCCCGAACGCGTATAGCGCTCCAGGACCTTGCGGATCGTCTGCGCGGATACGGGGTCGACACCCTCGAACGGCTCGTCCAGGAACAGCACTTCGGGGTTGTGCAGCAGGGCGGCGGCGAGCCCGATCTTCTTGCGCATCCCGGTCGAGTAGTCGATGACCAGCTTGTGCTGCGAGCCCGCCAGGTCCAGCACGTCGAGCAGCTGGGTGGCCCTGCTGTCCACCTCCTGGCCGGGCAGCCCGCGCAACCGGCCGGTGTACGCGAGGAGTTCGCGGCCGGACAGCCGCTCGAAGAGGCGCAGCCCCTCGGGCAGGACACCGATCCGGGACTTCACCTCGACCGGGTCGCCCCAGACGTCGCGCCCGCCGATCTCGATCCGCCCCTGATCGGGCCGGAGCAGACCGGTGACCATCGAGAGCGTGGTGGTCTTCCCCGCCCCGTTGGGCCCCACCAGGCCGATGAACTTGCCCGCGGGCAGCTCCAGATCGATGCCGGCGACGGCGGTCTGCTCGCCGAACCGTTTCCACAGCCCCTGGACGCGCACCGCGGGCGGTGTCGCCCGCGGTGCCTCGGTCCCTTCCGTACCCTCGCGTTCCGCCCGGTCCGGCATGTGCACGCCTTTCGAAGTCCCCGTATGTGGGGACCACCCTACGAAAGGCGTTATTGGCGCGCGTCCGCCTTCGCCCGCCCGCAGGCGTACGCGAGCGGGCCGATCAGCTCCTCGGCCTCGGGCAGCCAGCGGTTGGCGGTCGTGGGGGTGCGGGCCCACTGCACCGCGCCCACCCCGCCGACCCGGGTCGGCGGCGCGACGACGTAACCGCCCTCGCCGATGCCGCGCAGGCCGATCGACGCGGCGTTCCACCCGGCCCGGCGGACCAGGTCGTCCGCCTTCGCGGCGGCGCCGGGCAGCACGAAGAACTGCATGCGGCGGTCCGGGGTGCGGGTGACCGGGCCGAGCGGCAGGCTCATCCGCTCCATCCGGGCGAGCGCCAGGAAGCCCGCCGACTCCGGCACGTCGAGGGCGTCGAACGCGCGCCCGGTGGGCAGCAGCACCGCCGCCCCCGGCCGCCGGCTCCACATCCGGCGGGCCGCCGCGCCGCTGCCGGTGGCGCCGTCCGCCCAGCCGTCCCCGGCGGGGTGGGCGCCGGGCGCGGCGCACGCCTCCTCGCCGCAGGAACACCTCCGGCCGCTGCCGGACGGCTCCAGCCAGGTGCCCGGGCACACATCCCAGTGCCTCTCCTCCGTGTACCGCACGGCGGCGTCGAGCAGCTGCTCCACGCGCTGCCGGGGGACCTGCGCCGCTTCCATGACTCCGATGGGCTCTTCCACGTCCAGCTCAACTACGGGCTTCACGAAGAGTTACGGCCGCCTCTCGCACGGTTCCGCACACGGGGCGCACGGGTGCACGGGCGGGGGCGCGTGGGAGAGGCACGGGCCTTGGGCGGGTAGCTGGTTACGGGACGTCCGGCCGGTCCGGTTCGGCGCGGCATTTTAGTGACCGGCCGTGACGAATGAGGTAAGTCGCGCAGAAAGTGACCAACACGATGAATGGGCGCATTTCTCGGACATATGCCGGGCAGTGATCCCGCCACCTATCACTGCGGCCTCAGGGGGATACACATGGCAGCCAGGCCACTCGTCGCACGGCAGCCGAACGAACGGCTCCAGGCGCTCATCCAGGAAGCCGGATGCTCCAACGCGGGCCTGGCCCGCCGGGTCAACATGGTCGGCGCCGAACGCGGCCTCGACCTCCGCTACGACAAGACCTCCGTGGCCCGCTGGCTGCGCGGCCAGCAGCCACGCGGCCGGGCACCGGGCACCATCGCCGAGGCGCTGGGCCGCAAGCTCGGCCGTACGGTCACGATCGACGAGATCGGGATGGCCAACGGCAAGAACCTCGCCTCGGGCGTCGGCCTCCAGTTCGCGCCGACGGTGATTGGGGCGATCGAGCAGGTCTGCGAGCTCTGGCGCAGCGACGTCGGCCGCCGCGACTTCCTCACCGGCTCGACGGTCGCCTCGTCCGCGCTCGTGGAGCCCAGCCGCGACTGGCTGATCACCGGCGCCGACCCCCAGGTCGCCCGGGCCGCCGGGTCCCGGGTAGGGATGCCGGACGTGGAGGCGGTGCGGGCGACGACCGCCGCACTGGTCGACCTGGACCACCGCTTCGGCAGCGGCCATGTCCGCCCGGTCCTCGTGCACTACCTCAACAGCGTGGTCTCGGGGCTCCTTTCGGGGGCGTACCGCGAATCGACGGGCCGTCAGCTCTTCGCGGCGGTCTCCCGGCTCACCGAACTCGCCGGCTACATGGCCATCGACACGGGCCAGCCGGGCCTCGCCCAGCGCTACTACATCCAGGCCCTGCGCCTCGCGCAGGCGGCGGGCGACCGTGCCTACGGCGGCTATGTGCTGGCCGCCTCGATGAGCCATCTCGCCGCCCAGCTCGGCAACCCGCGCGAGATCGCCCAGCTGGCGCGCGCCGCGCAGGAGGGCGCGCGCGGCCGGGTCACCCCGCGCGCGGAGGCGATGTTCTACGCGGCGGAGGCGCGCGGCCACGCGCTGCTCGGGGACGCGCGCACCTGCCTGGAGATCGCGGGCCGGGCCGAGGCCGCCCTGGAGCGGGCCGAGCCGGACAGCGGGGACGACCCGGACTGGATCGCCCACTTCGACCACGCCTACCTCGCGGACGAACTCGCGCACTGCCACCGGGACCTGGGGCAGGCGGAGGCCGCCGCGCGCCGGGCGAAGGAGTCCCTGGACGGCCACCCGGAGTCCCGCGCCCGGCGCCGGGGCATCGGCCTCGCGCTGCTGGCCACGGCCCAGGTGCAGCTGCGGGAGGTCGAGCAGGCGTGCCACACGGGGACCCGGGCGATGGAGCTCCTCGGCACGGTGCGCTCGTCCCGGGGCGCGGAGTATCTGGAGGACCTCCAGCAGCGCCTCCTGCCGTACGGGGACGAGCCCGCGGTACGGGAGTTCGGGACGCGGCTGGAGCTCCAGGCGGCCTGAGCGGGGGCGGGCGATCCGGCGGGCGAACCCCTTAACTGCGTCTTAAAGGGCCCCGGTGTTACACCCTGTGTCACGGGCGTGCTGCGGACCGCGGGCACTTGGCACACCGCGGTCGCCACCCGATAGCGTGAGCCGACGATTCCATAGTTGACACGCACGTAGGAGTCCCGGTGACACAGAGCGGACAGGGCGACGAGCAGCAGCACCCTGCTGTACGACCCGCGCACGAGGGTGTCGTGCTGCCCTCGGACGGCGGAGAGCCCTGGACGCCGGGGAGAGCGGCGGACCAGGCGGCCCCGGCCGGTGGTCAGCCGTGGGGACAGGAGTGGGGCCCGCAGCACGGCGGCGGGCAGGACGCGTACGGGCAGCAGCAGCCGCCGCAGTCGTACCCGCAGCAGCCGGGCCCGTACGGACAGCAGCAGGGCGGGTACGGGCAGGACGCGTACGGCCGGGGCGCCGCGCCCCTGCCGCCCGCGCAGCCCCAGCAGCCCCAGCCGTACGCGCAGCCGCTGCCGCCCGAGGCGGGCGCCCCGGGCGGGGACTCCGACGCCACGCAGTACATCGCACCGGTACCCGGCGGGCTGCCGCCGGAGAACCCCGCGGAGTCCACCCAGTTCCTGGGCCACGCCTCCCAGGGCGGCGGGGACGCCGAGGCGACGCAGTACATACCCCCGGTGCCCGGCGGCGCCCCGTACGGCATCCGGCCCGGGACGCCCGGCGAGCGGCAGCCGCCCGCCGAGTTCGACAACCTCTTCCGCAGCGACGCCCCCGAGGGCGCGACGCAGCAGATGCCCCGGTTCGACCCGGCCCAGCAGCAGCCCCCGTACCAGCAGAGCCCGCAGCAGCCCCCGTACCAGGCGGGCCCGCCGCCGCAGCAGGGCTTCCAGCAGCCGCCCCCGTACACCGGCCCCCAGGATGGGCCCGGGCTGGACGAGGGCGACGGCGGGCGGCGCAAGAAGTCCGGCGCGGTGCCGCTGATCGCGGCCGTCGTCGTCGGCTGCGCGGTGATCGGGCTCGGCGCCGGTGCGCTGATGAGCGGCGGCGACGATGACGACAAGGACGCCAAGCAGCCGGTGGCGTCCGCGAGTTCACCGGCGGCGGGTGATCCGTCCAAGGGCGAGGAGCAGCCCGCGGCCGACCCGGCGAAGCCGCAGGCCGAGGAGTTGGACAAGCTCCTCGCGGACAGCAACAACAGCCGCGCCGCGGTGATCGGGGCGGTCGAGAAGACCAAGTCCTGCACCGACCTGGACAAGGCCGTCGCCGACCTCAAGGGCGCCGCCAAGCAGCGCCGCGACCTGGTCACCCGGCTCCAGGCGCTCTCCGTCGACAAGCTGCCGGACCACGAGCGGCTCACCTCCGAGCTCACCAAGGCGTGGCAGGCGTCCGCGTCCGCCGACGACCACTACGCGGCCTGGGCGGCGCAGGCCAAGAGCAAGAAGGTCTGCAAGCACGGCCACGCGAAGACCACCTCGCACACCCAGCAGGCGACCGTGAAGAGCGGCGAGGCCAGCACCGCGAAGCGGCAGGCGGCCGCGCTGTGGAACAAGATCGCCGAGAAGTACGGCCTGACGAAGCGCGAGGCGACCGCGCTCTGATCTCCCGCGCGCTCTGATTCCCCGGGTCCGCTGAACCGGTGCCCCCGCGCCGGTTCAGCGGGTCGCGCTGGCCTCGGCCATGGTCTCCGTGACGTCCACGAAGTCCTTCCGCGCGGCGACCAGCCGCCCGTCCCGCACCACCTGGAACGTCACGTTGCTGTTGACGACGCGCGGGTACGACCGCGAACCGATCATGTCCTCGTAGCGCCAGCGCAGCGCGGGCGTGAGGCCCCCGGTGTCCGCGCGCGCCCCCTGGCCGAGGGCGTGGGTGAGCTTCGCCGCGGTGATCCCGGACTCGTGCATCGACTCGATGACCGACTTCAGCGCGGTGTACGCGACCCAGGTGGTCTGCACGCCCGTGTCGTCCGGGTCGATCCGGTTGTCGCCGAAGGCGTACTCGCGGATCACCTTCCGCATCGTGTTCCACCTGGCATCGCCCGGGGGCGGGTACCAGCCGGTGACGTACGCCCCCTCGAACGGGCTCTCCCGGCCGCCGGTCCGGTCGATGAGCGGCTGCCCCACACTGCCGAGCACGGAGGCCACGCGCACCGAGGCGCCCTCCGGTTCCAGCCGCCGGAACGAGTCGAAGAAGGTCTCCGTGCGGTCGTCCAGCACGGACGTCACGCATCCGCCGGTGGTGCCCGCCCCGGAGAGCGCGCGTTCCGCTTCCGCGTCGTACGAGGTGGCGCCCTCGGCGGCCGGTATGTCGAGCGGGGCGGGTCGCCCGGCTCCCTTGAGACCGGTGCGCAGCAGCCAGGCCTGGCTGTCGCCGGACAGGGTGTCCGGGCGCACCAGCGAGACCCGGGCGCAGTCGTGCGACAGCTGCTCGGCGGTCCCCGCGAGCAGCGCGGACTGGCCCCCGGTCACCGGGTAGGACGCGTAGCTGCGGAACTCCTCCTCGGAGGCCCCGTAACCGCCGATGTACGGAATCCCGGCGACCTCCAGCGGGGCCATGAACGCCCGCCCGTGCCGGCTGTACGAGCCGACGACCGCGACCGCCTTCTCCTCGACGGCCTTGCGGGCGCAGTCCCCGGCCCCGGTCCAGGCGTCCTGTTCGTCACAGGTGACGACGCGCAGCTCGTGCCCGTCGATCCCGCCATGCGCGTTGGTCCAGCGCCCGTACGCCTGCGCCATGGCGGTCATCCCGGCCATGTTCACGGCGTCCGGTGCCGAGGCGCCGCTCGGCGCCCAGGTCACGACGGTGACGGGCTCCCTGGAGTCCCCCGATCCCCCAGGGAGCGCGCCGCAGCCGGACAGCAGCAGGGCCCCGGCCGTCACCGCACCGGTGAGCAGTCCGAAGGGGCGGGAAGGGAGGGGGCGTCGCCGTCCGGTCATGGACCGAGACCTTTCCCCGCCCCGGGTAACGCCGTGGTGTGCTCCCGTCAACGGCGGGTGACGTCACCGTGAACGCCAGGGGCCGGTCAAGGTCACCGAAAAGGGAACGTACGATCGACAACCGTGCAGCAAGGTTCCGAGAACTCTTCCCGTCGTGGCCGTCGCTCCTCCACCATGGGCGGCATGCCGCTCAACGACCTTCCGTGGTGGCGCTGGCGCAGCAACGTGCGCTCGGCGCTGCACATGCTCTCCGACCCCGTCTTCCACCGCGACTGCTGGCTGGCCGGCCGGGAGGGATACGGCGACGTCACCGACGCCGTGTACCGCCTGGTCGAGGACACCTGGCTCGACAACTGGTCCGCCGAGAAGTACGTCGGCACGATCTTCCGGGACGCCGCCGAGGCGGCCCTCGTGGACGCCGCCGTACTCCGGGTGCTGCGCATCCTGCACCAGGTCGGAGCGGACGCCCACGTCTCCGTCTACCTGGAGCACCCCGGCTGGCCGGAGGCCGTCACCGCCGCCCGCGAGGCGCATGTGCTGCTCTCCGCCAACGACGGCGAGGACCCCGACACCCCGCCGCGTTCCCTGGACGTCCTCCGCATTCTGACCAGGTCCGCCTGACGCCGCGAGGTTGTGGCACGCTACGGGGATGACCGCGCCGCAGCCTGCCCCCGACCAGTACGTCCTCACGCTGTCCTGCCCCGACAAACAGGGCATCGTGCACGCCGTGTCGAGCTACCTCTTCATGACCGGCTGCAACATCGAGGACAGCCAGCAGTTCGGGGACCACGACACCGGTCTGTTCTTCATGCGCGTCCACTTCTCGGCGGGCACCCCGGTCACCGTGGAGAAGCTGCGGGC
The DNA here is from genome assembly GCF_036346615.1 of Streptomyces sp. NBC_00523. Classification (NCBI taxonomy): domain Bacteria; kingdom Bacillati; phylum Actinomycetota; class Actinomycetes; order Kitasatosporales; family Streptomycetaceae; genus Streptomyces; species Streptomyces sp. NBC_00523. The sequence goes on from NZ_CP107836.1 coordinate 4,199,626, forward strand.
CAGCTTTGCCGCGATCGGCGACTCCTTCGCCATGGAGTGGCAGATCCACCGCGCCTCGGAGCGCATGCGGATCGTGCTCATGGTCAGCAAGTTCGGCCACTGCCTCAACGACCTGCTCTTCCGGTCCCGGATCGGCGCGCTGCCGGTCGAGATCGCCGCCGTCGTCTCCAACCACCCGGACTTCGCCGAGCTCGTCGCCTCGTACGACGTGCCCTTCCGGCACATCCCGGTGACCCGCGACAACAAGGCGCAGGCCGAGGCGGAGCTGCTGGACCTGGTCCGCGAGGAGAACGTCGAGCTGGTCGTCCTGGCCCGCTACATGCAGGTCCTCTCGGACGACCTGTGCAAGCAGCTCAGCGGCCGGATCATCAACATCCACCACTCCTTCCTGCCGAGCTTCAAGGGCGCCAAGCCCTACCACCAGGCGCACGCGCGCGGCGTGAAGCTCATCGGCGCCACCGCCCACTACGTCACCGCCGACCTGGACGAGGGCCCGATCATCGAGCAGGAGGTCGAGCGGGTCGGCCACAACGTGACCCCGGACCAGCTGGTCGCCATCGGCCGGGACGTGGAGTGCCAGGCGCTGGCCCGCGCGGTGAAGTGGCACGCGGAACGCCGCATCCTGCTCAACGGCCGCCGCACGGTCGTCTTCGACTGAGCGCCGTACGGGGCCGGGCTACAGGCGGCTGAGCGAGGCGGCCGCGGACAGCACGTCGCTGATCGCCTCGCGGTCCCCGCGCTGCCCGGCCGCCGCCTCCACGGGCGGTACGTGCCCCGCCACCAGCCGGCAGAACTCCACGCCCTCCAGCGCGACCTGCGCCACCACGTGCTCGGCGGACCCGAGGGCGGCCGGGGAGTCCAGCGCGATGTACCAGTCGCCGCCGCCCGAGCCCTCGATCTCCAGGTGCAGCGAGCGCCCCGGGGACCCGGCCGACACCAGCCGCCCGGCCGGGCCCGCGAGCCCCGCCCGGCGCCGCAGCGCCAGCGCCCCCGGCAGCATCCGGGCCGCGAGGTCGATCATCCGGTGCAGATGCCCGGCGGACGGCGGCTCGTACGGGTAGTCCACCGCCTTCGCGATGTCCCGCGCGTGCACCCAGCACTCGAAGGCCCGGTCGAGCATCGCGTCCTGCAACGGCAGCGCGAACGCCCCGTACGGCACGGACAGCTCCGAGGCCCCGCGCCGCGCGAACGACACGGTCCTGATCAGCGTGTGGCTCTGCTCGCGCCACGGCTCACGGACCGCGCGGGTGAGCGGGCGCCGGGCGGACGACCAGTACGCCTCGGTGCGCCCGGTCGGTGTGGGCGGGGCGCCGGGGAGCGGGTCGTCGAGGCCGAGGGCGGCGCCCACCAGGCCGTCCACGCTCATCAGGTGCCCGATCACCCCGGCGACCGTGGTCCGGCGGCCCGCCTGCCGCTCGTCCTCGAACCACTTCAGCCGCACCGGGGCGTGCCACTCGGCGGCGTCGATGTCCCGCAGCAGCGCGTCGAGCCGCGCCGTCTCTGCGTCGTACGGGGCGGCCCAGTCCGGCACCGGGATCTTCGCGGGGCGCCGGCTCAGGCAGCTCTCCAGCACCCTGGACCGCAGCAGCGGATCGAGATCCAGGCTCCGGTCCGTGTGCAGCAGCCCGACCGCGTCCCGCAGCCGCAGCGCCTCGTCGGCACAGGGCGCGCACTCGGTCAGGTGCGCCTCGACGGTCTCGGTCTCCTCGGCGGAGCACGCGGCGAGCGCCCAGGCCCCCAGGAGGGCCTGAAGCACGCGGTGGGGGAGGACCGGGGCGGGCGTCGCGGGGCGCGGTACGCGTTCCGCTTCGGGTTCCGGTTCCGGTCGCGGGGGCGCCTGCTCGGGCGGCGTCATGCGCCCCAGGTCGCCGAAGTCGTCGGCGGCGGGCCTGGGCCCCGGTATGCGCCGGGCGCCACGCACCTCGTCGCGGCCCTCCTCGTCCCGGTCGCCGCCCGCGCCGCCGCTCACAGCGCCCTCCCGTATCCGGGCGGCGGGGCGCCCTCCACCGGGCGGGTCCGGGCGGTGGACAGCAGCTGGAGTCCGAGCCGCAGCCGCCGTCGCGCCTCGTCCGCCGTGACGCCGAGGTCCGCCGCGGTCTGCCGGTAGTCGCGGCGCTGTACGTACGCCAGCTCCAGGGCGGCCCGCAGCGGTGCCGGCATCGAGGCGACGATGTAGTCGGCCCGGGCGGCGGCGGTCGCCCGGCGGACCCGCTCGTCCAAAGCGTCGGGGGCATCGGGGGCCTCGCCGTCCGCCGCCTCGCCGCGCAGCCGCCGTACGGACTCGCGGTGCGTGAGGAAGGCCAGCCAGGCCCGCATGGAGCCCTGCTTCGGGTCGTACATGTCCGGGTTCTCCCAGACGTAGCCGAAGACCTCGCGGGTGACCGCGTCGGCGGCGTCCTCGTCGTCCAGCATCCGGTTGGCCTGGCTGTGGACGAGGGCGGCGAACCGGTCGTACATCTCGCCGAGGGCGGCGGCCTCGCCGCGCGACAGCCGCTGCTGCATCCTGCGGTCCCAGCGGGGTGGTGCGTTTTCGGCCATCTGACCTCCAGCCCTCCGCCGTCGGACCTGTGCGTCCCTGTCCCACTCGTCCTGTCCGAATGTAGTCCCCGCCTCCCCGGAAGCACGCCCCTTTACGACAAGTACGTCCCCGGGGGTGCCTTGCCGATCATGGCCGGGTCCGCGACGCCTGGCGCGGTGCATCGCAAGGCGCCAGACGCCGCGGCCTGATCCGGCCCTGATCGGACACCCCCGGAACACGCCCTCTTTGCGAGACGGGTGTTTCGCGAGGGACGTACGGGGGCAGCCGCCAGGGGAGGAACGCAAACTTCCGGATCTCCGGGCTGCCCCGGAATCCCCGGAACGAGAGGCCCAGTCGCGTGACCCTGAAAGTCTCTGAGACCGAGCGGGGCGGATGGACCGTGCTGCACATAGGCGGCGAACTGGACCTGCTGACTTCGGCCACCGTCCGCCAGTCCGTCCACGAGGTGGTGGCCGTGGGCCGCCACGACGTGGTCCTCGACCTGTCCGGGGTCCAGTTCTGCGATTCCAGCGGGGTCGGGGTGCTCATCGCCCTGCGCCGCCTGATGCGGTCCTGCGGCGGCCGGCTGCGGCTGATCCTGCCCGCCCGGGGCGCGGAGGAGGGCTCCCACGTCAACCGCGTGCTCGCGGCCCTCGGCGTGCGCCGCTTGTTCGATGTCTTCCCGGACTGGGACGCGGCCGTGGACGAGGAGGCCGAGCCGCTGACGGCCTGAAACGGTTGTCGCCGCATCGGTGCGTGCGGAGCTGTCACAGGGCTGAGCCCGGTAAGTGACACGTGACGCCCGAAGGCGTCGTACGCTCCCCGCATGGACAGCGCAGAGTATGAGCGCAAGATCGCCTTCCGCTTCGCCGCCTTCGACCAGGACGGCAACGGATACATCGATCGCGCGGATTTCAACGCCGCCGCGGCCCGTCTGCTCACCGAGTTCGGTACGACGGCCCGCTGCGACAAGGGCCAGGCGCTCTACAACGGCGCCGAGGCGTTCTGGCAGGGCATGGCGGGCATCGCCGACGTGGACGGGGACCAGCGCGTCACCCGTGAGGAGTTCGTGGGCGGCGCGGTCAAGCGGCTGCGCGACAACCCGGAGCGCTTCGCGGAGATCGCCCGCCCGTTCCTGCGCGCGGCGCTCGCGGTGGCGGCCGGGCCGTCCGGCGGGAACCGGGCACCGGTGCCGGCCGTGGAGCGGGCCCTGAGAGTCCTCGGCGCCAGCCCGGACGCGGCGGCGTTCGCCGCGCAGAGCCTGGACACGGACCGGGACGGCGGGGTCGTGGAGGAGGACGCGGTGGCCGCGCTGGCGGCGTACGTGACGGTCATCGAGCCGGACTAGGGCGCGACGCCCGGGGGCACCGGGCCCCCGGGCGTGACGCAGCGCTACGACCGGTCACCGATACCGGCTTGTGTCCTTTGCGTGATTCGTCACGGCGTGGAGTCGGCGCCCGGCTCGGGTACCCTCCGTGGGATGCGAGTGGTTCTGGAACCTGTCGGTCCGGACGCGGCCTCCGAGGCGCGTCGGGTCCGGGTGAGGTGCTGTTCGACTCCCCGCAATGTGCGTCGCACAGTATGCACTACGGGTACTCCTTCGCGCTGGAATATGCCCGAAGCGCTTGTTGCGGTGACTGTACGTCAACCATGCTGTCGTGCAAGGGAATCACGTTCCGTGACCCTTTGGAGGCGCGAGGCGATGTGTCCGCCGGTTCGGATGGTGTGAGCGGTGCAGGTGCTTCAGGTTCAGTTGGAGGTCGGGCCCGACCCCGCGGAGGTCGGACGGGCCCGCAGATGGGCGCGCTCACGGCTCGCCGGTTCCGGTGTGAGGGACGACGAGCCGCTGGCCGAGACCCTCATCCTGCTCATCTCGGAGCTGGTGACCAACGCGGTCGTGCACACCGGCTGTCCGGCCGTGCTGCGCATGCTCTTCGGCCCGACGGGCGCCCCGGGCGGCGCCGGGACCGTGCGCGTCGAGGTGGCCGACGCCAGCTGCCGCCCGCCGCAGCAGCGGCACGCGCGGGGTGAGGACACCGGCGGCCGGGGCCTGGAGCTGGTTGACGGCCTCGCCGACCGCTGGGGCTGGCAGCCGGAGGGCGCGGGCAAGCGGATCTGGTGCGAGGTGGACCGCAGCGTCCCGCTGATCCAGGGCCGGCTCCAGCCCGGCGCGCACGGCGCCGAGCCGAGCCACGCGGTCTAGGCCCTAGGCCCGGTTCCCCGCCGTCGAGCGGAACGTGCGGCGGTACACCGTCGGTGAGACGCCCAGCGCCGCCTGGAGGTGCTGCCGCAGCGACGTGGAGGTGCCGAAGCCGGCGTCCCGGGCGACCTGGTCGATGGACAGGTCCGTGGACTCCAGGAGCCGGCGCGCCAGCTCCACGCGCTGCTGGGTGAGCCACTGCACGGGGCTGACGCCGACCTCCTCGCGGAACCGCCGGGTGAACGTCCGTACGCTCATCGCCTCCTGCTGGGCCATGTCCCGCAGCAGGATCGGCTGCTCCAGCCGGGCCAGCGCCCAGGCCCGCGCGGTCGTCGTCGTGGCGAACTGGGTGTCCGGCACGGGCCGCTGGATGTACTGCGCCTGGCCCCCGTCCCGGTGCGGCGGCACGACCGTGCGCCGGGCGACGTCATTGGCGACGGCGGTCCCGTGGTCGCGCCGCACCATGTGCAGGCAGAGGTCGATCCCGGCGGCGACTCCGGCGGACGTCAGTACGTCCCCGTCGTCGATGAACAGGACGTCCGGGTCGACGCGGACGCGGGGGAAGAGCCGCTGGAAGTGGTCGGCGGAGGCCCAGTGCGTGGTGGCGGGGCGCCCGTCCAGACAGCCGGCGGCGGCCAGGACGTAGCTGCCGGTGCAGATGGACACCATCCGGGTGCCCGGCCGGATGTACGCGAACGCGGCGGCCAGCTCGTCGGACAGTCGCCCCTCGCTGTGGACGGGTCCCAGCTCGTAACTGGCCGGAATGACGACCGTGTCGGCCGTGGCGAGCGCCTCGGGCCCGTGCCCGACCATGATCGAGAAGTCCGCGTCGGTGTGGACCGGCCCCGGCGGCCGGACCGAGCACGTCACGACGTCGTACAGCTTCCGCGCCCGGTCCCGCTGCTCCACGGGGCGGGCGAGCCCGAAAATCCTCTGGGGGATGCCCAGTTCGAAGGGGAGCAGCCCGTCGAGGGCGAGAACGACGACCCGGTGCGGCACAGCGGACTCCCTTCGGCCGGCAAGGGCCCGCGAAAAGCCCCTAGCTGGTATAGACCATAAGCTGATACATGTCATCGGTGTGAAGGAAAAGTCAGCAGACTCCGTGTGCATTCCCGCCACGGACCCCCAGGCCGCCGCCCTCGGCGGCCCGTCCCCTCTCCCGCCCCTGCCGCCTCTGTTCGAGGAGTCCGGCAGGCAGCTCTGGAACCGTAACTTCAGGCTGTTCTTCGTCGCCCGCACGGCCGCCGTCTTCGGCGACGGCATGATCCCCGTCGCCCTCACCGCGGGGCTCCTCGGTGCCGGCCGCCCGGCCTCCTCGGTCGGTTACGCGCTGGCCTGCTGGATGGGCCCGCTCGCCGTGTTCGTCCTCTTCGGCGGGGTCCTCGCGGACCGGTTCACGCCGCGCCGCATGATGATCATCGCCGACGTGCTCCGGTTCGCCGGCGCCTCCGTGCTCGCCGTGGCCTTCGCGGCCGGCAACCCGCCGCTCTGGGCGGTGTACGCGCTGAGCTCGGTCGCCGGTGTCGGCGCCGCCCTGTTCCAGCCGGGCGTCGCGTCCACCGTGCCGCGCGTCGCCCCGGACGTGCAGCGCGCCAACGCCACGCTGCGCGTGTCCGAGGCGCTGATGACCATGGCGGGCCCCGCCTTCGCGGGCGTCCTCGTCGGCCTGGCGAGCGCGGGCGCGGTGTACGCCGCCAACGCCTCGACCTTCCTGGTCTCCGGGGCGTGCCTCTTCCTGCTCCGGCTGGCCCCGGCCCCCTCGGACGAGGCGCCGCGCGGTTCGTTCCTCGCCGAGCTTGTTGACGGCTGGCGGGAGTTCACCGCGCGCAGCTGGCTCTGGGGCGTGATCGCCGTCTGGACGGTGTACGGCTTCGCCGTGCTCGGCCCGATGCTCCCGCTCACCGCCGTCCGGGTCACCGAGGCGCACGGCTCGGGGACGTACGGCGCGATGATGGCGGTGAACGGCGCGGGCAGCGTCGTCGGCGGGCTGCTCGCCCTGCGCCTGCGCCCGCGCCGCCCCCTCGCGGCGGGCGCCGTCGCGCTCACCGGCGTCTGCGCGAACCTCGTGGTGCTGGGCCTCGGGCTCTCCGTACCGGCCCTGGGCGCGGGCCAGTTCGTGGCGGGCGCGGCCTCCGCGTTCTGGCTGGTGATGTGGTCCACCACGGTCCAGACCCACGTACCGCCCGAATCCCTCAACCGCCTGCACGCGTACGACGTCGCCGGGTCGCTGCTCATGGTGGCGGCGGGCCGTGCCCTTGCGGGCCCGCTCGCGGACCAACTGGGGGCGCCGGAGGTGCTGTTCGCCGGTGCGGTGGTCAACATCCTGGCGGTGGGCGTGCTGCTCGCGGCCCGCCCGATCCGCCGCCTGGAACGGATCGGCTGAGGTCCGGGGGCTCCGCCCCCGGGCCCCCGCTCCTCAATCGCCGGAGGGGCTTGATTGCGCCGCGCCGCCACTTTCAGCCTCGCCGGCGTTTGAGGCGCGGGGTCCGGGGCTGGAGGGTGGCCCGATCCCTGCGAACCGTGGCCATCGGGCCACTCGTGGGGGAGGGCGCCGGGCCCGGATGCTGGGCGGGTGAATCCGACAACCGAGAGCGTCGCTCCCGTCGCCCCCGCGCCCAACGCCCCCGGGAAGCCCGGCCGGTGGCGTATCCACCGTGCCTGGATCGTCGCCGCCGTCACCTTCGTGACGATCATCGGCGGGGCCGCCTTCAACTCCCTGCCCGGGCTCCTCTTCGACCCGCTCCAGGACGAGTTCGGCTGGTCGCGCGGGCAGATCGGGCTCGCCGTCTCGATCGACATGGCGCTGTACGGGCTCACCGCGCCGTTCGCCGCCGCGCTGATGGACCGGTTCGGTATCCGGCGGGTGGTGGCCGTGGCGCTGACCATGGTCGCGGCCGGGGCGCTGGCGAGTGTGTGGATGACGGCGGCCTGGCAGCTGATGCTCTACTGGGGCCTCCTCGTGGGGCTCGGCACGGGTTCGATGGCGCTGGCGTTCTCCGCGACGGTCACCAACCGCTGGTTCACCGCCCGGCGCGGTCTGGTGACCGGTGTCCTCACCGCCGCCGGGGCCTCGGGCCAGCTGGTCTTCCTCCCGCTCTGCGCGTGGATCGTGGACCGGCACGGCTGGCGCCCGGCGTCGGTGACCGTGGCGCTGGCGGCCCTGGTCGTCGTCCCGTTCGTGTGGCTCCTGATGCGCGACCACCCGGCCGACGTGGGGCTCGCCCCGTACGGCGGGGAGTACACCGAGAAGCCGGCGCCCGCGCGGGGGGCGGCGGGCCGGACCGTGCGGGTGCTGTTCGACGCGGCGCGCACGGGGCCGTTCTGGCTGCTGGCCGGGTCCTTCGCGATCTGCGGCGCCTCCACCAACGGCCTGATCCGTACGCACTTCGTGCCCTCGGCGCACGACCACCACATGCCGATCACCGCGGCGGCGTCGCTCCTCGCGGTCATCGGGATCTTCGACATCATCGGCACGGTGTTCTCCGGCTGGCTCACCGACCGCTTCGACGCGCGTCGCCTGCTGGCGGTGTACTACGGGCTGCGCGGGATCTCGCTGCTGTTCCTGCCGCTCCTGATGCAGGCCACGGTGGAGCCGCCGATGGTCTTCTTCATCGTCTTCTACGGCCTGGACTGGGTCGCCACGGTCCCCCCGACCCTGGCCCTGTGCCGCGAGCAGTACGGCGACGACAGCGCGATCGTCTTCGGCTGGGTCCTGGCGTCGCACCAGGTGGGCGCGGCACTGGTCGCTTTCCTGGGCGGGGTGGCGCGGGACTACTTCGGTACGTATGACGTGGTCTGGTACGCGGCGGGGGCGATGTGCGCCGTGGCGACGCTGATGGTGCTGGTGATCCGGCGGGTCCGGGGGCCGGTGTCTGCGGCGCTGGTGTGACAATCGCCCCGGAGGGGGCTCTTATGTCGAGGAACACCGTGTGGGACACGCGCAGGCCGTGGGGGAACTGGCGACCGGCGAAGGTGCCGGTCGGGCCGCCGCCCGTGTGGTCGGAGCGATTGGTCGTGGCGGGGGCGGCGGCGCTGTACGTGGGCCTGATGCTCGCCTTCGAGGTGTACGCCTTCGCGGAAGCCACCTTCGAGAACTGGGCGCCGTCGGAGGGGATCGGGGGTGGCTTGCTCATGCTGCCGTTCTCCCTGTGCTGTGGTGTCCCGGTCGCTCTGTGGGTGAACCTGGCGGTCGTGCTGCCCGTGGTCTGGGCGGCCCGCCGGGTGAGCGGCCGGCTGCACGGGCGGGACGCCTGGTGGTGGGTGCCGGCGATCGCCGTGGTTCCGGCCGCCCTGATCACGATCGTCGTCGCGGTCACGCTGCACCCCGGGCCCGCCCCCCTGGCCCTGACCTGCCTGGCGGGAGAAGCGCTGATCGCCGGGCCCGCCCTCCTGGCACGGGAGGCAGGGCTGCACGGGAGGCGGCTCCATCCGCGCATTTTCGGCTACGGGGCGGTGGCGGTGGCGGTCGTGTTCGGCATCGGCATGACGGCGTTCCGGATCGGGCTCCTCACCGAGTACCGCCCGCCGCAGGTCAACGCGGCCCTCCTGGCGGGTACCTGGACCGACGGGCACGGTGGCACCCTGCGGCTGGACGCCGACGGCTCGGCCCGCGCCGAGGGCCTGACGGACCACGAATCCGCGTACGCGGACAACGCGGACGCCGACCGCGCGAAGTACCGCTGCACGGGCCCGGGCGCCTGGGTGTACGAACCCGGGGATGCCACGACCTGGGACCAGCGCCTGAACGTGAGCATCGAGCGCTGCGGCTTCGACGACTTCAACGAGTACGTCGACTCCGGCTGGCTGATCAGCGGCACGCCCGAGCACCCGAAGCTGGTCCGCCTGTACGGCGACCTGGACGCCCCGGGGGTGTACACCCTCACCCGCTGACCCTCAACGCCCCTTGCGGGCAACCCGCTTCGCGATCCGTTCCGCGTCCCGGGCCAGTTCGCGGAGCATGCCGCTGATGGGGTTCGTGAAGCCGGTGAAGTACAGGCCGGGGGCCTGCTTCGGGGTGCGGGGGCCGTGGGTCACCGGGCGGCCGCGGTCGTCCAGGACGTCGAGGTGGCCGAGCAGGGGTTCCAGGGCGCGGACGTAGCCGGTGGCCGCGATCACGACGTCCGGGGTGGCCCGGGTGCCGTCCGCGAGGACCACCGCGTCCTTGTCGAACGACTCGACGGCCGCCACGGGTTGCACCCGGCCGCGCTTCACCGCGTCGATCAGGCCGACGTCCTGGACCGGGATCGCGCCCTCCTTGACGCGGGAGTACAGGCCCGTGTCGGGGCGGGGCAGCCCGTGCTCCGACAGGTCCGGCACGGCGGCGCGGGCCATCAGGCGGCCCGCCCGGTCCACCAGGGCGACGGGCAGCCTGCGGACCAGGATGCCGGTGGCCTGCGCGGGCCAGCCCGCCGTGGAGCGGCGCACGATGTGCGGAACGGTGCGCACCGCGAGCCGTACGCGCGAGGCGCCGCCCTCCACGAGGTCGACGGCGATCTCCGCGCCCGTGTTGCCGACGCCGACGACCAGGACGTCCTTGCCCGCGTACGGGGCCGGGGAGCGGTAGTCCGAGGCGTGCAGCAGCTCCCCGGTGAACGTCTCGCGGCCCGGCCAGTCCGGCAGCCGCGGGGTGTGGTTGAAGCCGGTGGCGACGACGACGGCGCGGCCGGTCAGCTCGCGGCCGCCGCTCGCGCTCAGCCGCCAGCCGGTGCCGTCCGCCGCGCGGTCGATCCGGGAGACCTCGACGCCGGTGATCACTTCCAGCTCGTGGTGCTCGGCGTACTTCTCCAGGTACCGCACGACGTTGTCGCGGGCGACCCAGCGGCCGAACTTCCTCGGCATCGGGAGCCCCGGCAGCGCGGACCAGCGCCGGGTGGTGTGCAGGTGCAGCCGGTCGTAGTGGCCCCGCCAGGACGCGCCGACGGCCCCGGACTTCTCCAGGACGACCGCCCGGACGCCCCGCGCGCGCAGGGCGGCCGCCGCGGCCAGTCCGCCCGGGCCGCCGCCGATGACGTAGACGGGGCGGTCCTCGGTGAGGTCGGTGGGGGCCGGGGAGGTGCTACCGGCGGTAGGTGCGCTGTCGGACATGCTTCGGAGCGTAATCGCGCGACTGCTTGATGGGTCTCGGTCAAGACCGGAATCGATTGCGAATTGATCACGCTCGAACGCGGGTGCGGGGCGCGGCACCCGCGCGCGGGCCGGAACGCCCCCGGTGGCACGCTGGGGGGTGCCCGATCCGTACGGCCGTGAGGGAAGCGATCCGTTGAACACCGGCAGCTACTACGAGCGCATCGACGCCCACCGCTACAAGCCGACCGCCCACGCGAGCGGCGCGTGGAGCACGGACGAGGTGCACTTCAGCCCGTTCGGCGGGCTCCTGGTCCACGCCGTCGAGCGGCACCTCGCGGAGCGGCCCGGCGAGCGGCTGCTGCTGTCCCGGATCAGCTTCGACATCCTCGGGCGGCTCGCCCTGGACGAGTGCGAGATCCGCGTCGAGACCGTCCGCCCCGGCCGCACCATCGAGCTGGTGGAGGCCGTCGCCCTCATCGCGGGCCGCCCGGTCGTCCGGGCCAGGGCCTGGTCGCTCGCCCCCGTCGACACCACCGAGGTCGCCGACGGCGAGGACGACCGGCTCACCCCGCCCGAGGCGCTCGCCCCCTGGCCGATGGCCGATCTCTGGCCCGGCGGCTACATCGCCTCGCTCGACGTCCGCCCGCTCGCCCCGCCGCTGCCCGGCCGCACCACCGCCTGGATCTCCACCCCGCTCGACCTGGTCGCGGGCGAGAGCGCCGGGCCGCTGGCCTCGTACGTGGCGCTCGTGGACACCGCCAACGGCATCGCCGTACGCGAGCAGCCCACCGAGTGGATGTTCCCCAACGTGGACCTGACGATCCATCTGCACCGCCAGCCCGAGGGCCGCTGGACCGGGCTCGACACCACGGTCGTCTTCGGCCCCACCGGACAGGGCCTGACCAGCACGGTCCTGCACGACGTCCACGGCCCGGTCGGCCGGGCGGAGCAGATCCTGACGGTCCGCCCGCTCTGAGGGCCCTCAGCGCTTCCTGCGCTCCAGCCACGGGCCGAACTCGCTCTCCAGGACCAGGCGTCCGAGCTTCCGGTACTCCGCTAGGACCGCGCCCACCAGCTGCCCGGTGTCCAGCGGGCGGCCCGATTCCGCCGCCTGGTACGCGGCGGTCACCGCGCACGCGCGGATCGAGCCGCCGGTCAGCTCGAACCTGTCCGCGCACGTCTGCAGGTCGAGGTCCGGGGCGCGGGGGACCTCCGTACCGAGGCAGCGTTCCCAGAGGGCCAGGCGTTGCTGCGCGTCCGGTACGGGGAAGTCGGCGACCACGTCCAGGCGGCGGGTGAACGCCTCGTCCAGGTTGGCCCGCAGATTGGTCGTGAGGACGGCGATGCCGTCGAAGGACTCGACGCGCTGGAGCAGGTACGCCGACTCGACGTTCGCGTGCCGGTCCTGCGCGTCCTTGACCTGCGAGCGCTTCCCGAAGACGGCGTCCGCCTCGTCGAACAGCAGCACCGCGTTGACCTCGGACGCCTCCACGAAGATCCGTTCCAGGTTCTTCTCGGTCTCCCCGACGTACTTGTCGACCACGGACGACAGGTCGACCACGTACAGCTCCATGCCCAGGTCCGCCGCGACGACCTCGGCCGACATGGTCTTGCCCGTCCCGGACTCCCCGGCGAACAGCGCGACGATGCCCCGCCCCCGGCCGCCGCCCGGCCGCATCCGCCACCGCCCGAGCACCTGGTCGCGGTGGCGGGCGCGCAGGGCCAGGTCGGAGAGCTGGCGGCGGGTCGCCGGGGGCAGCACCAGGTCGTCCCAGCCGACGGTGGGCTCGATGCGCCGGGCGAGGCGGGCGAGCCCCGCGCCGTTCTGCGCCCGGACGGCGGTCCGCAGGTCGGCGGCGGCCACCGGGCGGTCCTCCTGCGCGGCCAGCCGGGCGGCCACGTCGGCGGCCCGGCGGATCTGGCCGGAGTCCAGCCGGTACGCCCGGGTCGCGTCCGCGAGCAGGGCGTCGGCCTCCTCCGTCCCGGCGGCGAGCCCGGCGGCGGCACCGGCCCCGGTGAGCGCGCCGCGCCACCGCCGTACCGCGTCCGCCGGGTCCGGCGGCGGGACCGCGACCGTCACCGGGCTCTCCCCGGCCCACAACGGGTCCCAGTGCTTCCGCCCGTACACGAGCAACGGCGAGCCGCCGCCGACCGCCGCGCACAGCGCCCCGAGGAGCGCGGCGCCCTTGGGCTGTTCCGGCGCCAGCGTCTCCAGCGGGCCGAGGACCAGCCCGCCGCCGCTCAGCCGGGCCTCGGTGGCCAGCATCCGGGCGGCGTGCGCCGGTTCGGGCGCCGCCGCCAGGGCCGCCGGGTCCACGACGAGCGGGCGCAGCCCGGACGCGGCGAGCGCGCCGACGGCGAGACGGGCCGGGTCGCCGCCCCGGTCCAGCAGATGCGTGAACCCGCTCCCGGTCCCGGCCGCCGCCGCGACGCGCCGGGTGACCGGGCCGTCGTCCGGCTCCCCGTCCGGGCCCGCCACCCGGACCAGCCCGTGCAGCCGGGCGTCCACCCCGTCGTCGCCGAGGAGATGCGCGGTGATCCGGTCCGGGACGCGCAGCACCCGGGAGAGCAGGGGGCGTTCGGGCTCCAGCACCTCCACGAGCCCGGCCGCGACGAGCGGCGCGGACGGGGCGAACCGGAACCGGCCGGGGCCCGCGCCGGGCAGCCCGCACAGTTCGAGGGCCAGCCCGATCGTGGCGCGGCGCCGGGTCAGGTCGTCGTTGAGATACCCGTACAGCCGCTCGAACCGCGCGTCGACGTCCGGCGCCATGGCGACGAGCAGCAGCTCCACGTCGGGCCCGGTCAGCCCGAACCGGGCGGCCAGCTCCGCGATCCGCCCCTGCTCGGCGGGTGGTTCGGACCCGAGGTCCGGTACGGGGAGGAACGCGTCGCGCGAGTCCAGGACGCGCTCGACACCGGCGGGCGTGAGGTACTGCCCCCGCAGCGGATCGTCCGGCGCGGGGTCCCCTTCGTGCCGCAGCGCGACGGCGACCCGCACCCGCCGCTCGACGTGCCCGAGCCGTTCCCAGAGCTCGGCGAGGGGGAGCTGCTGAGCGGTGGTCACCGGGCGACCCCGCCCCCGCGCTTCCGCCGCCCCGGGGGCAGTTGGCGCTCCCGTTCCGCCGCGAAGCCCTCGCCGGACGCGTCCGTGGGGCCTTCGTAGCGCAGGCGGCGGCCCGGGTCGGTCGCTCTGCCGTCCACGGCGGCGGCCGTGCGGACGAGCAGGCCCTCCGTGACCGGCGGACCGGCGGGCTCCACCTCGCCGGATAGCGGGGCCCATACGCGTACGTCGATCGCGGCCTTCAGCTCGCCGCCCAGCGCGGACCAGACGTCCACCGTGGACGGGCGGTCGCCCGAGCCCGCCGACGCGGCCTCCATCTCGACCGTGAGGGCGAGGTCGGCGAGGCTGCCCGTGAGCATCCGCGCGGGCAGCGCGCGGGTGCGGATCAGGCAGCGCAACACCTCGGAGAGCAGGCGGTGTTCGTCCTGGGGGCGGTTGGTCCACGCCGTCACCAGGTACGTCAGCTCGAACCAGCGCGGGGGCTCGCGGCGGCCGGTGACCAGGCCCTCCGCGTCGTACTCCTCCGACGTGCCGCTGCGGCGGCGCGTCGCGTCCTCGCGGATGCCGTACAGGAAGACGCTGACCGTGGGCGCGTTGCGGCGGGCGGACCAGTCCTTCGTCGGGGCGTCGAAGACCAGGTCCACGCCGCTGTCCTCAAGGCCCGCGTCCACCAGCAACAGCCGCAGCGCCTCGTCCACTTCGTGGATCACCGGCGCCCCATCTCGTCCGGCGGGACCAGGTTGCCCGTCACCACGAGGAAGTCCGTCTTCACCGGCGAGAAGCCGGGGCCCGACGCGGTGATCGTGCGCGGCCCGGTCCGGTCCTTGACCAGGATCAAAAGCTGGGCGATGAACGTGCCGTCACGGCCCGGCAGGGTGGGCGCGGCGGCGGCCGTGATCCCGGGCTTCCAGGCCAGCTTCACGGGCACCCCGGGCGGGAAGTCCTTGCCGCGCACCGAGGTGACGAACCCGGGCTTGCCGATCTCCGGCACGGAGATGATCCGGGGCTGGAGGATGCGCAGCGGGATCCGCGACACGTTGTCGCCCCGGTCCGCGTCGGTGCCGGTGGTCGTCAGCGTGGCGGTGATCCGGGTCCTGACGGCGTGGTTGGGGGCGAGCACGACCCGCAGGACCGAGGAGGCGCCCGGTGCCAGGTCGGGCAGCGCGCACACCTCGCCGGTGCAGCCCGCCGGGAGCGTCGCCACGGGGATGCCGGAGGGCAGCCCGAGCCGCAGGCGGAGACCGGTGGCGAGGGCGTTCTCGCCGTTGCGGACGGTGTACGTGACCACGACCCGGCCGCCGACATAGCCCGGGCTGGGCTGCGCGCGGACGACGACACCGGGACCGGCCTCGGGCGCGGGCGCCGGCGGCTGCGCGGGCGGCTGTGCGGCCGGGGGCGGCAGCTTGGGCGGGGTCGCCGGTCCGGAGGGCGGCGGGCTGGGCGGGTCGGGCAGGGTGCGCACCCGTATGGAGGTGCCGGTGGCGTTGTCCGTGGGGTTCGGGTCCACGACCGCCCCGTTGACCGACCAGCCGAGCTCCCAGGGGCCGTTGGTGACGCCGATGAGCCGCACGGTGACCGGCACCTCGTCGCCGGGCGCCAGCACCCCGAGGTCGCAGGCCGGGGAGTCCTCGGCGCACGGGCCCGCGGGCGTGGTCATGCCGTCCAGCCGGACGCCCGGCGGGAGGTCGGCGACCAGGGTGGTGCCGGGGGAGGAGGCCGGGCCGTTGTTGGTGACGGTGACCGTGACGGTCACCGAGGAGCCGGTCTCGACGGTGGGCGCGGTGGGCGGCGCGGTGACGGCCAGGTCCACCTTCTGCTGGAACGCGGGCTCCTTCTGGCGGCCGGGCAGCTCCGCGGTGAGCGGGGTCAGGGTGCCGGTGGCCAGGTCGAGTTCGGACAGCTGCTCCGGGGAGCTGGGCGCCCGGCCCCGGCGGTGGCTGAGGACCAGCCGGGAGGCGTCCGGCGACCAGGCCACGTCACGCGGCTGGTACGGGCCGGTCGTCTCGACGTCCGGGATCGGCGCGGCGCACGCGGTGGGGTCGTTGCTCCGGCCGGCCGGCAGGACGACCCGGCAGTCCGTCCCGTCCGGCGCGACGACGACGACGCTGGCGCGCTGGTTGATCTGGTCCGCGCGGTCCTTGCGGTTGAAGGCGACCGACCTGCCGTCGGGCGAGAAGGCGGGGCTGTCGTCGATGACCTTGCACTCGCCCGGGCAGCCGCCGGCGCGGCTGAGGTCCCGCTGCTGCTCCAGCGCCTTCACCGGGGCGGTCCAGACGTGCTTGATGCCGCCGAGGCCCCGGATGACCTCGGCCCGGGTGAACGCCAGCAGGGTGCCGTCCGAGGACCAGGCGGGCTGCGCGTCGGCGCCGGTGACCTCGCCCTGGGGCGGGACGACCTCGCCGGTGATGCGCCCGGAGGCCACGTCCGCGACGAGTACCCGGCTGCTCCAGGAGCCGTCCGTGCCGGGCGTGGACCGGGTGAACGCGAGCTGCGTGCCGTCCGGCGAGAACGAGGGGTCGGTGTCGCGGTCCCGGGGGCCGCGCCCGTCCAGCTTCATGGCCGACGGGTGCGTCCCGTCGGTGTCGGCGAGCCAGATCCGCTGGACCCGCTGCCCGTCGATGGTCTCGAACCGGGTCACGGCGATCCGGCGCCCGTCGGGTGTGTACGTCTGCCGCTCGGTCCAGGGGTCGTAGCCCTCGCCCGGGTGGAACAGCGGGTCGTCGGCGGGGTCGTCGCTGGTGTTGGTCTTCGCCGCGGGGTCCTCGCGCAGGACGTCGATCCGGAGGTCGCGCGGGTCGGAGCCGTCCTGCCGCATGTCCTGGAGCGTGACGAGGGCGGCGTCCTTCGTGGTCCTGCGGGTGACGATCACGGACCAGGAGCCGGGGGTGCCGAGCACCGCCGGGGGCCCCACCTCGCGGTCCTCGTCGAGCACCATCTGCGGGGCCGGGTCGGCGAGCGACGGGATCCGGTAGACGTGGTCGTAGACGGAGCAGCCGCAGTCCGTGTTGGGGCTGAGGAAGAGCAGGCCCTCGCCGTCGGGCAGCCAGGCCGAGGAGCGGGAGCCCCAGTCGTTGCCGAGAGCGGTCAGCACGGGCCGGGCGGTCCCGGGTCCGTCGGTGACCCGCAGCCGGTGCCCGGTGTCCGTGTCGGAGGCGGGCTCGACGTGCAGCGTGTACGAGACGCGGGACCGGTGCACGTCGTCGTTCACCGGGTTCCACTCGGGCTCGTCCGCGTCGCCCTCCGCGCTGTCGCTGAGGCAGGTCACCGGACCGCCGTCCAGGTCGCGTGCGTAGATCTGGGTGCCGGGCTCGGGGCCGCCGTCGCTCGCGTACGCGATGCGCTTGCCGTCCGGGGAGAGCGTCGGGTGCGTCTCGTCCGCCGGGGTGTCCGTCAGCTGCCGGGGCTTCGCGGACCCGTCGGCGGGCACCGACCACAGGTCCCGGCGGCCGCCGTTCCCGGGCGCGTCGAAGACCACGGTCCGGCCGTCCCGGGAGAGTTCGGGATGTGCGGCGTCCATGCCGGTGGTCAGCCGCCGTACGGTGCCGTCCGCGCCGCGCACGTACACCTGGGGGCGGATCTCGTCCCGGAGGCTGGTGAAGACGAGCGCGTCGCCCCGCCCGTAGGCGTCCTGGTCGTAGTGGGCCGGGCCGCCCCCGAACAGGTCCGCGGTGGCATTCTGCGCCGTGACCCGGCCGAGGCTGCGGTGCCCCGTACCGGCGAAGGCGATCCGCCCGGTGTCGGTCACCGCCTTCGACGCGGCGGCGGCCGGCTGGGCGCCCTGCGGGGCGGACACGGAGCCCGCCACCAGCAACGGCGTCAGCAGCACCACGGCACCGCACATCCGGCGCAGCCGGGCACCCCTCGCCGGGCCAGCAGGACCGCCCACGGTCCACCTCACAGTCTGGGTCGATGGCTCTCCACCACGAGCATCCCGCCGAAGGGCGCGCCCGGACAGGGCCCGGAGTACCGGAAACGGGGAAGCCCGGGTGCCCTTTGGGGCTGCCGCGGTCCCGTCAGGTCAGCTGCGTCGTGCCGTAGGTCTGGGCGACGAAGTTGAAGCGCAGCTTGAACTGGGCGAACCAGTTGTCGCCGGCCTGCGGGGACAGCGGCTGCCGCCACCACTTCATCCGGGTCTGCGGGAAACGCTCCTGCTCGGTCGGCTGGGGGTCACCGAGGTAGAGCGCGTGGGCGTTCCAGCCGAGCATGTGCGCACCCCGCACCCGCTCGGCGACGTCACCGGAGGACATCGCGGTCAGGGCGTCGAGGACATGCTCCACCGTCATACCCGGCGCGTTGCTCAGCGACGTGGTGATCCCGGCCGCGTGGGCCAGGCTCTCGATGAGCTCGATGTGCGGCTGCCCGTCTTCGGCGATCCGGATGACCAGGGTGAATCCGTGCCCCGCGTACTCGATGCGGAACACCGACTGCAGGCCCTCCGACCATGCCTCCCGGATCGAGTCCGTCAGGGTGTGCACCGCCGCCTGGAACTCCTGGATGTCGGCGGCCTTCTCCGGGTTGGGCCCCTGCCGGGGCGGGTTCACGGCGGGGTCGGTCAGCACCGGGAAGAGATCGTGTGCGGTGGGGAAGCACGCCGCGTACTCGATCGGGTCCTTGAGGTTGCTGTCCAGGATCTCGGGCGCGATGTCGTGCGCGCCCATCGGGTCGTAGGCGGGATCGAGCAGGGCGTTGATCACGTTCTCGCTCGTCGTGCCGATCCTGGCGGCCAGTTCACCGATCTGCGCCCCGTACTGGCCGAGGCCCGCCGCGATGTTCCGGCCCATGGTCTGCTGCGGCGCCCGCTGGACGACGCCGTCCCCGGCCGTGTGGGCGTGCTCGTGCGCGTGGCCCTCGTGCGCGGCCGGGGCCGCGCCCCGCATCACCCGGTGCGCGTTGGCCTCGGCCGCCCGCTCGAAGCGGTCGGAGGGGTCGGAGACCCGCAGTCCGGAGCCGTTGTCGCTGCCGGAGACGGGCCCCTGCCGCTGCTGGATGACGTGGGTCAGCTCATGGGCCAGCGT
This sequence comes from Streptomyces sp. NBC_00523, assembly GCF_036346615.1. Classification (NCBI taxonomy): domain Bacteria; kingdom Bacillati; phylum Actinomycetota; class Actinomycetes; order Kitasatosporales; family Streptomycetaceae; genus Streptomyces; species Streptomyces sp. NBC_00523. The sequence goes on from NZ_CP107836.1 coordinate 4,218,486, forward strand.
GTGCTTGTCGGCGCCGCCCTCGCCGATGACGACGTGGTGGCCGCTGGTGTAGGCGCGGGCCCCGACCCCGGCGGCGGACGCGCGGGCCGCCGCGTCGTCGTGGACGCGTACGTCCGAGAAGTCCGCGCCGAGCCGGGACTCCATCTCCGCGCGCAGCGAGGCCTCCAGCGGCCTGCCGCTGCCGTTCAGCACGTCGTGGACGGCCGAGCGCTGCACGGCGGGCTGCTCCGGGGCCGCCCCCTGCGCCTGTCCGGCCCGCCGCAGCAGGTGCAGGGCGGCCGCGTTGCCCAGGGTCCGCTGGACCTCCAGGAGTTCGGCCCGTTCGACGGGCGCCGGGCCGCGCGCTGGGGCGGACCTGGTCTCGGCGGTCCGGTCGGTACGGTGCTCACGCTGGGACAATGGTCTGCCTTTCCACGAACGGTTCACCGCCACCAGACCGGTCCGCCCCGGTCCGGGGCAAGGGGCACCGGGGCAGACCCCGGGACGGGGGCCCCGGCCGGACGGCCGCCGCCAGGCACCGAGGGGGCAACCGCAGCTGCCCTCCCGGTACCGGACGGTGCGTCAGATGAGGCCGTGCCGCATCGCGTACCCCACCGCGTGTGCCCGGTTGCGCAGGTTGAGGCGGGTCGCGACCTCGTGCAGCACGTTCTTGACGGTGCGCTCGGAGTACGAGGTCTTCTGCGCGATCTCCGCCGTGCCGTAGCCCTCCGACACCAGCCGGATCATCTCCGCCTCCCGGGTCGTGAGCGTGGACAGCGAGAGGCCCCGCGGGTCCAGGACCGAGCGGTGCAGGCTGCTGACGTGGTCGATGAGCTTGCCGAGGAGGTCCCCGGGAAGGACCCCCTCGCCCTTCGCGATGGCCGTCACCAGATGGACCAGCCGGTCCTGGTCGGCCTCCCCGCGCCGCAGCACGGCGGCCACCCCGTATTCGATGAGCGTCTGGAGGGCGCCCGCCTCGAAGTAGCCGACGACCAGGCCGGTCCGGGTCGCCGTGTTGCGCTGGAGGCGGTGCAGGAGCTGGACGGCGGGCTCGTTCACCATGTCCACCACCACCAGGGAGACCTGGGCCCGGTCCGCCTCCGCCTCCGGGATCAGGTCGATCTCCGGTCGCAGGCGCAGCTGTTGCACCACCCCGGTCCGGAGGATCAGGTCCTCCGCGTACACCGCCACCGAGACCCGGCCGGACGCCGGGGCGGGTATGCCCGGCGCGGGCTGCTCGGGCGGGGAGAGGGCGCGGTGTGCCGCCGCCCCCGTCGTCGTCATGTCTGTCGTGATCGTGGTCATGTGCTCGTCCTTCTGGGCCGCTTCCGCCGAATTCCGCAACATCCGGTGCCGTACGCGTACGTCACGCGCGGGCAGGGCGACCTGGCCCGGGGATGCGGTGCGGGCATCCGGCGCGGGTGTGCCCCCGGGGCACCGCCCCTGCCCGCACATTGCCCTCGCGCCCCTGCTGCCGGGGACACGGTGCGGCCTAACGTCGCAGGGTGACCACATCTGCCGAACTCGCAATGCCCACGGTGACGGTGACGCCCGGCGCCGAAGCGACGACCACGCTCACCGTGCGCAACGACGGCGACATCGTCGAGGCGTACACCCTCGACGTGGTCGGCGACTGTGCGGCGTGGACCACGGTGGAGCCGGCCCGGGTCTCCCTCTACCCCGGCACCTCCGAGACCGTCACGGTGCGCTTCGCGCCGCCCCGGTCCCACGAGGTCCGCGCCGGTGAGAAGCCTTTGGGTATACGGGTGTTGCCCGCCGAGCACCCCGAGTCGGTGACCGTCCCCGAGATGACGGTGGTGGTCGAGCCGTTCCACGAGCTGCGCGCCCGCCTGGAACCGGGGCGCCGCCGCGGCTGGCTGGGGGCCCGCTTCCGTACCGTCGTGCAGAACCTGGGGAACGCTCCCACGGAGGTCGCGCTCGCGGGCCGGCAGCAGGGCGAGGAACTGCGCCTCGCGTTCACCCCGGAGCGCCGGAAGCTGGAGCCGGGCGAGTCCGCCGAGGCGGGGCTCAAGGTCCGGGCCCGCAAGCTGATCTGGTTCGGCGCGCCGGCCGCCTGGCCGTTCGAGGTGGTGGCCGGGGAGCCGGAGGACGCCGGGGCCGAGAACCCCCGGCAGGGCGGACCGGAGCCGCTTCAGGGCGAGTTCGCCCAGATCCCGGTGTTCCCGAAGTGGCTGCTGATCCTGCTCGCGGCGATCCTCGCGCTGCTGCTCGCCTGGTTCGCGCTGGTGCGCCCGGCCGTCCGCTCCACCGCCAAGGAGGCGGGCGCCAAGGCCGCCCAGGAGGAGAACCGGCAGCCCCGGCAGGGCGGTTCGGCTTCGGGCGGCGGGCAGCAGGACCCCCAGGGCAAGGGGGAGGCGTCGGGCGGCGCCGACGGGTCCGGCGGTGCGACGGGCGGCTCCGGCTCGACCGGTGGCAGCGGCGGCGGCTCGGGCGGCGGCGGGAACCCGCAGCAGATGTCCGAGACCATCGACGTGCAGACCGCTCCCGGGGGCCGGAAGACCGGTACCTATGTGGTTCCGGAAGGCAAGACTTTCGGGGTCACGGACATCGTCGTCGCGAATTTCCAGGGCGACGAGGGGCTGCTGACGATCTCCTTCGGGCAGCGGAAGATCACCACCATTGCCCTGGAGACGTTCAGGAACCAGGACTATCACTGGGTCACCCCCATTCAGATTCAGGAGAAGGCCGCAGTCACCGTTTCTGTGACCTGCGCAAAGCCTGGGACTCCGGCCACCGGTAAGCAGGCTTCCGGATGTCACCAAGTGCTCAATGTCAGCGGTGAGCTGACCGATGTCTCACCGGACGAACGATAGCGCCGGGTCCTCTTCCATTCATTCCGGACGTGTGAACAGACGGGTTTCCCACCTGCGTGGATGCGCCACCTGGCGTTCATTCGGATGTGTCCCTCCACACACCTTGACACGCCCGGAGCGACTGGACGCGTAAATGTGCGGAGTGCGGGCAGCCGGTGAATCGGGGTGACACCCGGGTGATTCCCGGGCATTTCCGGAAACGGCGAATGGACTGGACCACTTCCGGTCCGGCCGGGCGGAGTGGATCGGGCCGCCTCGGGTTGCCCCGGGCGACCGTGGAAATCCAGCCGAATCCGCTGGGAGCCCGGGTAGTTTCTGGCTGAAATTAATCGGCGGCGTGAGACGTGCCCGGGCGGGCCCGGAAAGGCAGTGGCCCTGCCCCCGGGCCAGGACTTTGGGGCCTACTGCCCGTGCGTACGTGCGGGCAAGACTGGGCGGGCGAACGTCTGACCAGCCGAAGGAGCGAGCATGCCGTCGTACCTCACCCCAGGTGTATACGTGGAGGAGGTGCAGTCCGGAGCACGGCCCATCGAGGGTGTCGGCACCGCGGTCGCCGCCTTCGTCGGCTTCGCGGAGACCGGTCCCTTCCACCGGCCGACGCTGGTGACCAGCTGGGACCAGTACGTTTCGTCGTTCGGCACCTTCACCCCGGACACGTATCTGACGCTCGCCGTCCACGGGTTCTTCAGCAACGGCGGCGGCGCCGCGTACATCGTGCGCATCGGCGGCCCCGCCGAGGACGCGCCGCAGGGCGACGCTCCCGCGACGGCCCCCTCCGTGGCCGTCGGCGGCTTCCTGGTCTCGGCCCGGCCGGGCGCCGGCGACGGGATCTCCATCGAGGTCGCCGACGCCGAGGGCGAGAACCCGCCGGAGGACCGCTTCCGCCTGCTGGTCCGTCAGGGCGGCAAGGTCGTGGAGACCTTCGACACCTCCGTACGCAAGAACGTCAAGGGCTACCTGGTCACCCAGGCCCGCCAGTCGAAGCTCATCGAGGTCACCGAGCAGCCCGGCACGGCGCAGTCCCGCCCGGAGAAGCAGAGCCTCACCCTCGCGCCCGCCACCCCGGACGCGTCCACCACCGGCCGGACCGGCCCCACCGAGTACGTGGGCGACGCGTCGGCGCGTACCGGCATCGCGGCCCTCGAGGCGATCGACGAGATCACCATGGTCGCCGTCCCCGACCTGATGAGCGCCCACCAGCGCGGCGACATCGACGACGAGGGCGTCCGCGCCGTACAGCTCGCCCTCATCGCGCACTGCGAGCAGATGGGCGACCGGGTCGCCGTCCTGGACACCCCGCCCGGCATGAACGCCCAGCGCGTCCGCACCTGGCGCAACGACGACGCCGGCTACGACTCGCGCTACGCGACCGTGTACTACCCCTGGCTCAAGGTCCTCGACCCGGCCACCGGCCGCCAGACCCTGATGCCCCCGAGCGGCCACGTCGCCGGTGTCTGGGCTCGCAGCGACGGCGAGCGCGGGGTGCACAAGGCGCCCGCCAACGAGGTCATCCGGGGCGCGCTCGACCTCGAACTCCGCCTCAGCCGGGGCGAGCAGGACCTCCTCAACCCGATCGGCGTCAACTGCG